>NZ_CP094519.1:0-900000 GCF_029910015.1 Bradyrhizobium sp. ISRA436 | reverse complement strand
CGAAGGGTCGCCCCTTAGCATCCCATTGTCACCGCCATTGTAGCACGTGTGTAGCCCAGCCCGTAAGGGCCATGAGGACTTGACGTCATCCCCACCTTCCTCGCGGCTTATCACCGGCAGTCTCCTTAGAGTGCTCAACTAAATGGTAGCAACTAAGGACGGGGGTTGCGCTCGTTGCGGGACTTAACCCAACATCTCACGACACGAGCTGACGACAGCCATGCAGCACCTGTCTCCGGTCCAGCCGAACTGAAGAACTCCGTCTCTGGAGTCCGCGACCGGGATGTCAAGGGCTGGTAAGGTTCTGCGCGTTGCGTCGAATTAAACCACATGCTCCACCGCTTGTGCGGGCCCCCGTCAATTCCTTTGAGTTTTAATCTTGCGACCGTACTCCCCAGGCGGAATGCTTAAAGCGTTAGCTGCGCCACTAGTGAGTAAACCCACTAACGGCTGGCATTCATCGTTTACGGCGTGGACTACCAGGGTATCTAATCCTGTTTGCTCCCCACGCTTTCGTGCCTCAGCGTCAGTATCGGGCCAGTGAGCCGCCTTCGCCACTGGTGTTCTTGCGAATATCTACGAATTTCACCTCTACACTCGCAGTTCCACTCACCTCTCCCGAACTCAAGATCTTCAGTATCAAAGGCAGTTCTGGAGTTGAGCTCCAGGATTTCACCCCTGACTTAAAGACCCGCCTACGCACCCTTTACGCCCAGTGATTCCGAGCAACGCTAGCCCCCTTCGTATTACCGCGGCTGCTGGCACGAAGTTAGCCGGGGCTTATTCTTGCGGTACCGTCATTATCTTCCCGCACAAAAGAGCTTTACAACCCTAGGGCCTTCATCACTCACGCGGCATGGCTGGATCAGGCTTGCGCCCATTGTCCAATATTCCCCACTGCTGCCTCCCGTAGGAGTTTGGGCCGTGTCTCAGTCCCAATGTGGCTGATCATCCTCTCAGACCAGCTACTGATCGTCGCCTTGGTGAGCCATTACCTCACCAACTAGCTAATCAGACGCGGGCCGATCTTTCGGCGATAAATCTTTCCCCGTAAGGGCTTATCCGGTATTAGCTGAAGTTTCCCTCAGTTGTTCCGAACCAAAAGGTACGTTCCCACGCGTTACTCACCCGTCTGCCGCTGACGTATTGCTACGCCCGCTCGACTTGCATGTGTTAAGCCTGCCGCCAGCGTTCGCTCTGAGCCAGGATCAAACTCTCAAGTTGGACTTGAAACCTTGAACCGGCTGATCACAACGTTTGACGAGGTCCCACCATTCTTCGCCGGCCGAAACCGGCAAGCTGCCCACGATTCACATCGCTGGCAGCGATGGTGTAACCTTTAAAACGTGTACCGCCGAAGTCTTTCGTCCACTCTCAGAAGATGAAAGCCGAAGCTTTCAGGCATTCCGAGAGACGCAAGGACTCCGCCGTCCACGTTTCTCTTTCTTCATCTTCACTTGTCAAACAGCCCGGGATCTAGAGACCCCACACCCTATAGGGTGGTTCCGCCCTCAGCAACCGACGGTGAACCCCAGCCGACCTATACTAGGCCGACCGTTGCGTCACTCATCGAAGTGAGGAGCATCAAGGGCGCGAATGCTTGCCTTGGCCCCGAGGGCCAATGCAGCGCCGCGCTCAGTGGGTGCCTTATAGGCCGGCCCCTTCCGGCTTGTCAACGCCCATTGTCAGAAAATCGTCGCACGACGACGAACTTTTTTCAGGTGCGGAAAAGTCCCTGATTTTTGGGGACCTTACGCCGCACTTGAGCCACAATCCTGCGACGTTCTGACTATGGTTATGCACTGAACCGCGCGAAACCAGTGGGGGCTCGAGCGGTTTTTTCCGGGGGAGCTGGCGATTTCTCCATGAACCCGTCGCCTCTCCTCTTCACGGTCGAGCAACTTCGAGAGATCTGCACACCATTGACGTTCGAGATCACGGCTAGCTAAGGCCATCATCTCCAGGACTTCGATGCGTGGAGCTCGCCACGCTGCCGCAATCGCTCTCTAAAGGGCAAAGACGGAAGACGAGCGCGAGCCGGGGTCTATCGAATGTTGGTGGAATTTGGGGGGACACTGGGTTGAGCCAACGGGCGTCACGCGGCAGCGGCTATGGGCGCGAGACCGGGATGATCGATCTCGGCCACGAACCGCCGCTTTCCGTCGACGGTACCGAGGCTGCGGTGATCGATCGCCGCCGTGTTTCCGTTCAATGGTTCAGCGGCACGATTCTGACTGGACTATGTGGCGCGGCCCTCATCGGCGGCGCCGTTTTTGCGTCGCTCGACGGCGAGATGACATTCGCCAAGGTGCCCGAGCGCGTCGAAAGCGCGCTGCGCGGCGCTCTCGGCGCCAATGATCGCGTGGTCAGCTTGCACAAGGGCGATCGCTTGCCGCCACCGAGCGATTCATCCGCCTCCCGCATCTTGATGCGTGTCTCGACCGTGACCCGCGTCGGCAATCGCGACGTGATGCGGGTGCGGCCCTTTATCCGCATTTCCGGCAATCTCGCGATGACCACGAGCGATCTGTCGGCGAAGGTCCCGCCGTTCAACGCGCAGCGCCTTCTGGCCGACGTCGGCACCGACACGCCGGCCACGGCCGAGGACCCCAACAATCCCGAAGCGGTCGAGCCCGACGCCGAGGTCTCTTTCATCACCAAGGATCTGGGCAGCGTGCTGCCGAAGGCGAAGCTCGCCGCCGTCGTCCCGCTCGACGATGTTCTGATGCGGGTGCGCGACGCCGCCAACTGGCACGGCTCCGGCAGATCGGTGCGTTACACGCTTGCCAATGCCGCGGCCGATGCGACCGGCGCCTCGGACATGAGAATGGCCTACGCCACCGAGGGCAACGTCTCCGATCCCTATGCGGGCTTCGAGACCCGTGTGGTGCCGGAAAACGTCACCCTGCTGCCGAAGACCAAGGAGCAGGCCACCGGCGGCAATCCGGTCGGCGAGCGGGTCCACGTCGTCAAGAAGGGCGACACCATCGTCTCGATCCTGCGCGATCAGGGCGCGACGCCCGAGGAAGCCAAGGCGATCGCCGCGAATCTCGGTCCGCGCGGCCGCGACGGTGGCCTGAAGGAAGGCCAGAAGGTGCGGATTCTGATGGCGCCGGCCGCCCCGGGACCGGGCGTGCGGCTGCAGCCCTGGCGCGTGATCGTCGCCAACGACTCGGTCATCGAAGCCGTGGCCGCGCTGTCCGACATGGGCAAATACGTCGCCGTCGACGTGCAGAGCATGAACACGGTCACCGACACCGCTGACAATTCCAGCGACGACGACGATGAGGATGATGGCAGCGGCGTGCGGCTCTATCAGAGCATTTACGAGACTGCGCTGCGCAACAAGGTGCCGCCGACGGTCATCGAGGACATGGTCCGAATCTACTCCTACGACGTCGACTTCCAGCGCAAGGTGCAGCCCGGCGATTCCTTCGACGTGTTCTATGCCGGCGAGGACGAAGGCACGACGAGCACCGACAAGACCGAGGTGCTCTATGCCGCACTGACGGTGGGCGGCGAGACCAAGAAATATTACCGCTTCCAAAGTTCCGACGACGGACTGGTCGACTACTATGACGAGACCGGAAAGAGCGCGAAGAAGTTCCTAGTGCGCAAACCGGTCAACAACGCGATCATGCGCTCGGGCTTCGGCGCCCGGCGCCACCCGATCCTCGGCTATGTGAAGATGCACACCGGCGTCGACTGGGCAACCGCCTACGGTACGCCGATCTTCGCCTCCGGCAACGGCGTGGTCGAGAAGGCCGGGCTCGAGGGCGGCTACGGCAAGTATATCCGGATCAAGCACGCCAACGGCTACGAGACCGCCTACGGCCATTTGTCGGCCTTCGCCAAGGGCATGGAGGTCGGCAAGAAGGTGCGGCAGGGCCAGGTGATCGGCTTCGTCGGCTCGACCGGTCAATCGACCGGTCCCCACGTTCACTACGAAATCCTGGTCAACGGCCGCTTCGTCGATCCAATGCGCGTGAAACTGCCGCGCGGCCGTTCGCTGGAAGGCCCGATGCTGGCGGCCTTCGAAAAGGAGCGCGACCGGATCGACGCCCAGATGAACAGCCGCGGCAGCGCGCGCATCGTCTCCGACGCCACCGGCAGCGCCCCGATGGCGCGGTCCACCAGCAACCGCTGATCGTTCCCCCGGGGCCACACGGGCCGCCTGACCACGCCGCCGCGCTCCCTCTGGCGGCTGATTGCCGCGTCGAAACGCCCGCCGCCGGAGGCCCCTGGCGGCGGCGATTTCCGCCAAATTTCGTGGAACAAGACCGGAACCCGGACGGCGGTCGTCCAGTTAATTCGCAGGTGAAACCTCCAGTGGAGGGTGTCATGGAGAACTGGACGAACGCAAAGCTGTGTGACGTCGCGAACCTGATCCTCGGGGCGATTCTTTTCCTGTCGCCGTGGCTGTTCAAGTTCGACGGCGGAACGGTTTCCACCAACGCCCATATCGTCGGCATTGTCATGGTGATCCTTGCGATCGCCGCGCTTGCGGCATTTGCGGTCTGGGAGGAGTGGCTGAACCTCATCGTCGGGCTTTGGGCGCTGGTCTCGCCGTGGGTCCTTGGCTTCCAGGGAAGCACCACCCCGATGACCGTGCACGTGGTCATCGGCATCGCAGTCGCGATCCTTGCAGCGATCGAGCTCTGGGTAATGTCCCAGCATCCGCCCCGGCTCACGACGCACAGCTGAGGCATTGAACTCATGCATCCTTACCCGCCGGCCGGGTGGCCGGCGGGTAATGGCGTTTCTGTGCCCAATGAGGATTTGCAACCATGACCCGGCTCACCCGCGACGACGTGTTGAAGGCCGTCGGCTACGCCGACGATGTCACGATCGCCAAGATCATCGCCTCCGGCGCAACCGTCACCGAGCTCGCCGAAGCCAAGGCTTGGCTCGCCAATGACGAGCCGTTGATGAACGCCGGCAAGCCGCTCGCGACCGGGCGCGCTCGCGAGCTGGTCGATATCCTTTCCGAACTCGAGCCCAGCGAGGACGATGATCCCGCTTTGCCGAGCCCCCCGCAGGAATGACCGCCTACGGCGCGAGGCTTGCGCACACCAGGAACACGATTCCGATTGCAGTCAATCCGAAGGCGACTGCCGCGAGCGGCAGCAACATGTCGATCGTGGCATGGGTGCTGTTGAGCGTGCTTCCCCAGACCGCGAAATCGGCAGCGCGCCATTCGCGGAATGGGACCGTCTGCTGATGCGCTTCATGCGGACGACGATGTTTTCGCCAGATCAGCGATAGCAGCCACGGCAGCAGCACCGCGACAAACAGCAGCACACTGACCATCGCAAGCGAAAGCTCGATATCGTTCTTGCGATCGAACAGGAGCCACGCCGCGAGCGCAAACCATGCAACCAGGCCGGCGGCCAAGCCATAGACATACGGATGGAGCTCGTCATAGACGGGCCGGTTATGGGCGGTAAGTTCCCTGCTCATCAGATACACCTTTGAGAGGGATCGGCGGCGCGGTTTCGCGTAACGACGCGAGCACCCGGCCAATTCTGTTTTCGGGGGCAGCACAATGGGTGTTGCCGCGCCAGCCGATCGGACTGAATGGGAAACGGCCGCCGTCCGCCCGCGTTTCATTAAAAAACTTGGCGCCCCATGAGGAACCGCCGCGCGCGTGCGTAAGACTGCCCGACATCGGGAGATACACCGAAGAATCACCCGGCGTCGCTCGATGCAGCCTATCGCTAAAGCAAGATGAGTTTGGATCGAATCGGTTCGGCGACGGACGCGCTTTACCTCTCGCCGACGGGGAAAGGTCGATTTGCGCAGCAAATCGGGTGAGGAGCCGCGGCTCTAACGAGAGACCGTAACCCCTCACCCGGCGCTACGCGCCGACCTCTCCCAAGGGAGAGGTGAATCTCCGTTGCCGTTCCAGCTCAACCTAGTCTCATCACGCCTTAGACTGCATCGAGATTGGCGAGGTGATCAGTTCAGCTTGCGCTTCGGGACCGGCGCCTCGAACTGCACAATCTCGGCGGTGTTGGGCACCTGGCCGTTGAAGGTCAGCACGTTGCCTTTCTCCGAGATCACCACGCGATCGCCGTCCTTGACCTCGCCGGCGAGGATCATCTCGGCGAGCGGATCCTGCACGCTGCGCTGGATCACGCGCTTCAGCGGACGGGCGCCGTAGGCGGGATCCCAGCCCTTCTCGGCGAGCCAGTTCCGCGCCTTGGCGTCGAGCTCGAGCTCGATCTTGCGATCCTCGAGCAGCTTGGTGAGCCGCGCGAACTGGATCTCGACGATCCGGCCCATCTCGTTCCGCTGCAGGCGGTGGAACAGGATGATCTCGTCGATGCGGTTCAGGAACTCCGGCCTGAAATGCGCCCGCACGATGCCCATCACCTGGTCGCGGACCGCTGACGTGTCCTCACCCTCCGGCTGATTCACCAGCAATTCCGAACCGAGGTTCGAGGTCATGATGATCAGCGTGTTGCGGAAGTCGACGGTACGGCCCTGACCATCGGTCAGTCGGCCGTCATCGAGCACCTGCAACAGCACGTTGAAGACGTCGGGATGCGCCTTCTCGATCTCGTCGAACAGCACTACCTGGTAGGGCCTGCGCCGCACGGCTTCGGTCAGCGCTCCGCCCTCGTCGTAGCCGACATAGCCCGGAGGCGCGCCGATCAGCCGCGAGACCGAATGCTTCTCCATGAACTCGGACATATCGAGCCGGACCATCGCAGTCTCGTCGTTGAACAGGTCGGCGGCGAGCGCCTTGGTCAGTTCGGTCTTGCCGACGCCGGTGGGACCTAAGAACATGAACGAGCCGGTCGGCCGGTTCGGATCCTGCAGGCCCGCGCGTGCACGGCGCACGGCGGTTGCCACCGCATGCACGGCTTCGGCCTGGCCGACAACGCGCTTGGCAAGCGAGTCCTCCATTCTCAGGAGCTTGTCCTTTTCGCCCTCGAGCATCTTGTCGACCGGCACGCCGGTCCAGCGCGAGACGACCTGCGCGATGTGGTTGGCGGTGACCGCCTCCTCCATCATCCCGCTGTCGCTCTGCTTGCCGCCTTCCTTGGCCTCGATCTCGGCGAGCTTCTTCTCCAGCTCGGGGATCCGGCCATAGGCCAGTTCGCCCGCCTTCTGGAATTCGCCGCGGCGCTGCGCGTTGGCCAGCTCGACGCGGAGCGCATCGAGTTCACTCTTCAGCTTCTGCGCGTTGGAGAGCTTGTTCTTCTCCGCGCTCCAGCGCGCCGTCAGCGCCGCCGACCGCTCCTCGAGCTCGGCAAGCTCCTTCTCCAGCGTCTGCAGGCGGCTCTTGGAGCCGGCATCGCTCTCCTTCTTCAGCGCCTCCTGCTCGATCTTGAGCCGGATGATGTCGCGGTCGAGTGAGTCGAGCTCTTCCGGCTTGGAATCGACCTGCATCTTCAGCCGCGCCGCGGCCTCGTCCATCAGGTCGATGGCCTTGTCGGGCAGGAAGCGGTCGGTGATGTAGCGGTTCGACAGCGTGGCCGCCGCCACCAACGCGGAGTCGGCGATACGGACGCCGTGATGCTGCTCGTACTTGTCCTTCAAGCCGCGCAGGATCGAGATCGTGTCCTCGACCGTGGGCTCGCTGACATAGATCGGCTGGAACCGCCGCGCCAGCGCGGCGTCCTTCTCGACATGCTTCTGGTACTCGTCGAGCGTAGTCGCGCCGATGCAGTGCAGCTCGCCGCGGGCAAGCGCGGGCTTCAAGAGGTTGGACGCGTCCATCGCGCCGTCGGCCTTGCCGGCGCCGATCAGCGTGTGCATCTCGTCGATGAACAGGACGATGCCGCCCTCGGCGGACGAGACCTCCTGCAGCACGGCCTTTAGCCGCTCCTCGAACTCGCCGCGGTACTTCGCGCCAGCAATCAGCGCGCCCATGTCGAGCGACAGGAGCTTCTTGTCCTTCAGGCTCTCCGGCACGTCGCCATTGAGGATGCGCAGCGCCAGGCCCTCGACGATCGCGGTCTTGCCGACGCCGGGCTCACCGATCAGCACGGGATTGTTCTTGGTCCGCCGCGACAGCACCTGGATGGTGCGGCGGATCTCCTCGTCGCGGCCGATCACCGGATCGAGCTTGCCGTCGCGGGCAGCCTGGGTCAGGTCGCGGGCATATTTCTTCAGCGCGTCATAGGCGTTCTCGGCGGTCGCCGAATCAGCCGTGCGTCCCTTGCGCAGCGCATTGATGGCCGCGTTCAGGCTCTGCGGCGTGACGCCGCCCTTGCTCAGGATGGTCGCGACCTCGCTGTTCTTCTCGAGCGCGAGCCCGAGCAGCAGCCTCTCGACGGTCACGAAGCTGTCGCCGGCCTTGTCGGCGGCCTTCTTCGCCGCATCGAAGGCGCGCGCCAGCTCCGGAGACAGGTAGACCTGCCCGGCACCGCTTCCCGACACTTTCGGAAGCTTGTTCAGCGCCTCTTCGGTCGCTTTCAGGATCGCCCTGGAATTGCCGCCGGCGCGGTCGATCAGACCGCCGGCGAGCCCCTCGCTGTCATCCAGCAGCACTTTCAGCAAATGCAACGGCGAGAACTGCTGGTGGCCATCGCGCATTGCGAGCGACTGGGCAGACTGGATGAATCCGCGCGCGCGCTCGGTGTACTTCTCAATGTTCATTCGTTTTCCCTCGGCCTGCCGTCGTCACCCCTCAGGCATGACAACGGCATCTTCATTGGGTTTCCGCGGGCCGCATTGACGTTCCTCAATCGGCCTCTGGTCGTCGCCATCATTTCTTGGGCTTGCCGCAGATGTGGGCACTTGGTTCCAAAACGGAAGAGCCACAGCTCGCGATTTTTGCCCGGCGGTTACAATCGCGTGTCAGCGCCGCACGACGGCGACAAGGTAGCGGCAGGGCTGAGCACTCTCATTACGGAAGATGATGTCAGATGGCGGCCCGAGCTCGATACGGTCGCCCGCGGCAAGCTCGTGACGAGCCGCCCCCTCCATCAGGGTGAGGCGGCCGTCGATGACCCAGACCACCTGACGGATCAGGTGATAGGCGCTGGCGGGAAAGCCGACCTCCTGCCTGGCAGGAAGCTCGATCTCGACCAGTTCCAGCGGATTGGCAGGATGCAAGAACACCTGCCGCCGCAGATAGGCCGCCTTCGGATCGCGCCAGACGGGTTGATCCTTGGCGCGCTGCAGGCGGGAACCTTCTGACACCGCCGGCTCGAATAGCGCGGCCATGGTCAGACCATAGGCCGTCGCGATCCGCGACAGCGTCGCCGCCGTCGGGCTCGCCTCGGCCCGCTCGATCTTGCTGAGCATGGCCTTGGACACGCCGGCCCGGCCGGCCAGTTCCGCCAGCGACCAGCCACGGCCCTCCCGTTCGGCACGGACCCGCCTCCCGAGAGCCTCGTCAGCCTTGTCTTCTATAATTGACATGTTGTCTTATATAGTAAACGATCCGGTTGGTTCAAGAGGCCCGATTGAGGAACCTAAGATGACTATCCTCCCAGCTACCGAGCACGACATTCCCGCGATCACCGCGATCTACAACGAGGCGGTCGCCAACTCGAACGCGGTCTGGACGGAGAAGCAGGACACCGAGGCCGAACGGCTGGCGTGGATGAAGGCGAGACAAGCGCTCGGCTACCCGGTGCTGGTCGCCGCCGAGGGATCGACGGTCCTCGGCTACGGCACATTCGGCGACTTCCGGGCCTGGCCGGGCTACCGCTACAGCGTCGAGCATAGCGTCTATATCCATGCCGACCATCGCGGCCGTGGGCTCGGGCGCCTCATCGTCAACGAACTGGTGGCGGCCGCAACCGTGCTCGGCAAGCACGTCCTGATCGCCGGCATCGATGGCGGCAATCAGGCCTCGCTCCGGCTGCATGCTGCGATGGGCTTCGTCGAGGTGGCGCGCATGCCGGAGATCGGACGCAAGTTCGGCCGCTGGCTGGATCTCGTGTTCATGCAGCGGACCCTCGACACACCCGGAGCGCCGCGCGCCGACTAGCTGCCTTCCTGTTCCCGGAGGTTCTCCTCGCGCGTCAAACAAAGTAGAGGGGGCGGATGGACAACACACGCACCTCCTCCGCCAGGATCGCCGGCATCTACCGCTACCCCGTCAAAGGCCTCACGCCGGAGCCCCTGCCGCACGCGGAGCTAAAGGCCGGCCATACGCTGCGGTCCGACCGCCGCTATGCGATCGAGAACGGTCCGAGCGGCTTCGATCCGGCGGCGCCGAAGTGGCTCCCGAAACCGCATTTCCTGATGCTGCAGCGGGACGAGTGGCTGGCGCCGCTGCGTGCCCATTTCGACGACGACAGCCACGTGCTGACGCTGCGCCGGGACGGCGCGATGGTGGCCCAGGGCGACCTTGAGACCGCCGCAGGGCGCGCGGCGATCGAGCGCTATTTCGCCGGTCACCATGCGGGCGTGATCAAGGGACCGCCCAAGGTGCTGGCGAGCCCTGGCCACAGCTTCTCTGACGTCGCGCGCAAGGTGGTCTCGATCATCAATCTCGCGAGCCTGCGCGCCATCGAGAGCATGGTGCAGGCGGCAGTCCATCCCTTGCGCTTTCGCGCCAACCTCTATGTCGAGGGCTGGCCTGCCTGGCATGAGGCCAGCCTGCTCGACCAGACCATCGCGATCGGCAGCGCGCGGGCCAAGGTGGTGAAGCGCATCACCCGCTGCGCCGCGGTCAATGTCGATCCCGAGACCGGTGTGCGCGATCTCACGATCCCGCAGACTTTGATGCAGCGCTTCGGCCACAATGAGTGCGGCGTCTATGCCGAGATCATTGCCGACGGCAGCGTCGCGGTGAATGACACGATCGCCGCCGAGCGGTCGACGCTGGTGTAGGTACGTCTCGTAGTCGCGTAAACCATCACTTTAGCCCCGAGACGCTGACGGTGGGTTTCGGTTCGCTCTACCCACCCTGCTCCGGCTCGCAATGACGGCTCAATTCGTGGGCATCACGTAGGCATAGATCCGGCCGCGCGACACCGGCGCCTCGCGGACGCGGTTGCCGTTATTGCCCGAGATCATGATCGGATTGCCCTTGGCGTCGATGCCGGTGATGATGCCGACATGACCGCCGCCGCGGCGGCTCATCACCGCGATGGCGCCGACCTGCGGACCCGAAACGCGCTGGCCGTATTTGGCGAACGAACTTGCCATGTCGGAGCCGGTGCCACGATAGCCGGACTCCTTCAGCACCATGTTCATGAAGCGCGCGCACCACAGGCTCGCGCGGCCGGTCGGATTGCCGCCGAGATAACGGCGCGCCTCGGCGACGAGGCCCGACGAGCCAAAGCTGCTTGTCTCCGTCACGCCGCCCGTGTTCGGCACCACGCTGGCATTGGCGTCGGCGAGATCGTGCGCCCGCATCCGTGCGACGCCGCGCTCCCAGCGCGAGAGGCGCACTGCATGGCGATAGTGATGATTGGCGTAATGGCGCGCGTGATAGCCGGCATGGGCCGATTGCGCGTGACGTGAATGGTGGGTGCGGGCGGAAGCTGGAGCGGCGGACACGACGGCGACAGTGAGCGACCCCAGAGCCAGTGCGACAAGACGAAGCGACCGGCAATACGCAAGCAACTGAATCATACTTTCACGAGATCCTCTGTAACACCCCCAAATCCCCATCGTGTTCCCTGCGGAACACGGCGAGGGTTTTGAAAATCGAGATGTGGCGAGAGGAAGGCTTCTTGCGGCGCTGCAGAAACGATTTCTGGGTTATTCCGCGCAAATTCCGTGACGAAAAGAGAATCAGAGCTACCGCATTGCGGCCCCGGGAATTAATTGCAAATCTGGCGCCGGCCCACGAGAAGGAATTTCAAATGCCCCACGCCGTCACGAAAGATAATGTCCGCCTCCATTTCGAAGAGGCGGGCAGCGGGACGCCGATCATTTTCCTGCACGAGTTCGCCGCTGATCACACCAACTGGGAACCGCAGATGCGGTACTTCTCGCGCGGGCACCGCTGCATCGCCTATTCGGCGCGCGGCTACACGCCGTCGGACGTGCCGCCGAATGCCGACGTCTACACCTACAAGCATTTCTATACCGATGCGCTCGCGGTGCTCGACCATCTCGGGATCGCGAAAGCGCATTTCATCGGCCTTTCGATGGGCTCCTACTCGTCGCTGCAGATCGGCCTCAATGCGCCGGAGCGCGCAATCTCGATGACGCTGGCCGCCGTCGGCTCCGGCTCCAGCCTGGAAAATCTCGATGCCTTCCGCGCGCAGTGCCGCGCCAATGCCGAGCAGTATGAGTCGATCGGATCGGTCGAGGTCGCGAAGGTCACGCGCGAGGCGCCGAGCCGGATTCCGTTCCTGCTGAAGGACCCGCGCGGCCATGCCGATTTCTACGCCGCCCTCGCCCGTCATGACGCCAAGGGCTCGGCTAACACGATGCGCAGCTTTCAAGGCGGCCGGCCCTCGATCTACACCATGACAGAGGCGATCCGGCGTGTGCCGACGCCGGCGCTGATCCTGTGCGGCGACGAGGACGACAATTGCATCGAGCCCAGCATGTTCCTGAAGAAGCATCTGCCGGCGGCGGGCCTCGCCTTCTTTCCGAAGTCGGGCCACGTGCTCAACCTGGAGGAGCCCGCGCTGTTCAACGAGATGGTCGAACGCTTCATCGCGCTGGTCGAGGCCGGCCGCTGGCCGGTGCGCGATCCGCGCTCGCTGGTGGCGGCGCCGGTGTGAACCGTCACTTCCCCTTCTCGCCGCGGCTGAGCAGGAACACGCCCTGCTCACCGAACATGTTCCAGACCCACCAGGGCAGATTGAGCGGCACCGGGCGGCCGTAGAGATCGAGCGCGACCGCGCGCTCCATCTTGCCGTTGATCTCGTCGCAGAGCTGGACGAAGTCCTTGATGGTGCAGAAATGGATGTTGGCGGTGTCGTACCAGGTCGCTGGCAGGTTCTCGGTGCGCGGCATGTGACCGCCGATCAGGAGCTGCAACCGCATCTTCCAAAATCCGAAATTCGGGAACGAGACGATGGCGCGATGGCCGATGCGCAGCAGATTCTCCAGCACCACCTTCGGCTGCCGCGTCGCCTGCAGGGTCTGCGACAGGATCACGTAGTCGAAGGCGTCGTCGGGATAGTTGACGAGGTCGGTGTCGGCATCGCCCTGCACCACGGCGAGCCCCTTGGCCACGCAGCGGTTGACCCCCTCGCGCGACAGCTCGATGCCGCGCCCGTCGATGCCGCGGCTCTCCAGCAGCTCCAAGAGGTCACCGTCGCCACAGCCGACGTCGAGCACGCGGGTGCCGGGCTGAACCATGTCGGCGACCAGGAGATGGTCAGCGCGGTAGCTTCCGGTTCGCTCGGGCGCGACGCCGGGCAGCGGCAGGGTTTGCTGGATGCTCATGACTTGTCGTCGCCATTTCCAAGCCCGCGCGCCTTGCCTGCGGCCTGCAGGAAGGCGCGGGAGATATCCAGGAATTCGGGCACGTCGAGCAGGAACGCGTCGTGGCCCTTGTCGGTCTCGATCTCGGCGAACGACACCCGCGCGCTCGAGGCATTCAGCGCGTGCACCAGCGCGCGTGACTCCGAGGTCGGGAACAGCCAGTCGCTGGTGAACGAGATCACGCAGAAGCGCGTCTTGATGCCGGTGAACGCCTTCGCCAGCACGCCGTTGTGATCGGCGGCAATGTCGAAATAGTCCATCGCGCGCGTCAAATAGAGATAGCTGTTGGCGTCGAAGCGCTCGACGAATGACGAGCCTTGGTAGCGCAGATAGCTCTCGACCTGGAAATCCGCATCGAACGAGAAGGTCGGCAGGTCGCGGTCCTGCATCCGCCGCCCGAATTTGCGATGCAGCGCGGCGTCCGAGAGATAGGTGATGTGCGCGGCCATCCGCGCCACCGCGAGCCCGCGATGAGGATGCGTTTCCTCGTCGACATAGCGGCCGCCACGCCAGTCCGGATCGGCCATCACGGCCTGCCGTCCGAGCTCGTGGAAGGCGATGTTCTGCGCGGAGTGGCGTGTCGCGCAGGCGATCGCGAGCGTCGAGAACACGCGCTCGGGATAAGCCGCGACCCATTGCACCGCCTGCATGCCGCCCATCGAGCCGCCGACCACGCAGAACAGCGTCGTGATGCCGAGACGATCGATCAGCATCGCCTGGGCGCGCACCATGTCGGGAATGGTGATGATCGGGAAATCCAGCCCCCATACCTTGCCGGTGACAGGGTTGAACGAGGCAGGGCCGGTCGAGCCCATGCAGCCGCCGATCACGTTGGAGCAGATGATGAAATATTTGCGCGGGTCGAGCGGCTTGCCGGCGCCGACCATGGTCTCCCACCAGCCGGGCTTGCCGGTGACGGGATGGATGTTGTTGACGTGCTGATCGCCGGTCAGCGCGTGACAGACCAGGATCGCGTTGGAGCGGTCGGCATTGAGCTCGCCATAGGTCTGGTAGGCGATCTGGAATGGTGCGAGATCGACGCCGCAATCGAGCCTCAGCGGCTGGTCCATGCCGAACTTCACCACCAACGACGAGGGATGATCGGCCTCATGGGCGCGATCATCCCTATTGATCGAAGGGCTCGGTATCGGACGCACGTTGCTCATCTAGGCGACCCCGCCTCCGCGCGGGAGGCCTCGAACGAGAATCAGGCCATAAAAAACCCGGCCTGAACAAAGGTTCGGCCGGGAGCTGATCTGTCCCCGGCCTGTTTAGCGAGTTGTTTAACGTGGCTGCAAGCCGGCCGGCTCAAATGACCACGGAAGTGCAGGGAAACTAGTCCTCGGCCCCCGTGTCGTCAAGGTTCGCCTCGCCCTCACCCCATGGTTAACCCGATCGCGCAAGGCACGCCTGCGACGTTTCTCTTTGCTTTCGGCGGCCGTCTTTCCTAATCAGGGACACAGTCATCGGGCCGCCCGGATCACAAGGTTTTCAGATGTCCAACCCTCCCCCGTCGCCGCCTTCACTGCAGGAGTTGCGTAAGGAGATCGACGCAATCGACGAGCAGGTCCATCGCCTGCTGATGGCGCGCGGCGACATCATCGACCGCCTGATCCAGGTCAAGAAGACCCAGGAGGTCGGCTCGGCATTCCGCCCCGCACGCGAGGCCAGCATGATGCGCGAGCTGGTGAAGCGTCATCGCGGCATCCTGCCGCTCGACACCATCGAGAGCATCTGGCGCGTCATCATCTCGACGTTCACCTATGTGCAGGCGCCGTTCTCGGTGCATGCCGACGTCTCCGTCGGCGAGTCCGCGATGCGGGATTCGGCGCGATTCCATTTCGGCTTCATGGTGCCCTATGTGGCGCATTTCAGCGCGCAGGCCGCGGTCGATGCGGTGGCATCGTCCAAGGGCGACCTCGCGCTGGTCTCGGCGATCGCAAGCCGCACGCCGTGGTGGAACGCGCTCGAAGCCAGTGGCGCGCCAAAGATCATCGCGCGGCTGCCTTTCCTCGAGCGCGCCGACCACCCCGCCGCGCTGCCGGTGTTCGTGGTCTCGCGGGTCGCCGACGATGCCATGGTGACGGAGGTCCAGGTGTGGAGCGTGCGCGTTTCCGGCTGGAACGCCGACGTCGCGCGCGCGCTGGCGCCGCTCGCCGAGATCGTCGCGGTGCCCGACACCGCCTTCGACGGCGCCGCGCTGCTGGTGTCGGTCGCGGGTACCGGCTTCGAGGCGATCAAGCTCGCCCTGATTGAGGCCGGCGCCTCGGTCCGCTCGTCGGCTCTCGTCGGCAACCACGCAACGCGCTATACGGTGCCTCCTGGCGGGTCGGCCAGAAGCTAAGCCGCCCGCCTCGGTTCTTGTTTTGACGCGTTTTCTTACGCGAACCGGTATCCACTTCGCTGGAAAGCGCTCTGTCCGGAGTTGATGATGTCCCGCCCCGTGCCGAACCCCGGCATCCTCGATATTGCGCCCTACACGCCGGGCAAGAGCCCGGTGCCGGAACCGGGGCGCAAGGTGTTCAAGCTGTCCGCCAACGAGACGCCGTTCGGCCCGTCGCCGAAAGCGATCGCGGCCTACAAGCACGCGGCCGACCATCTCGAGGACTATCCGGAGGGCTCTTCGCGCGTGCTGCGCGAAGCGATCGGCCGCACCTACGGTCTCGATCCCGACCGCATCATCTGCGGCGCCGGATCCGATGAGATCCTCAATCTGCTCGCGCACACCTATCTCGCACAGGGCGACGAAGCGATCTCGACCACCCACGGCTTCCTGGTCTACCCGATCGCGACCGTGGCGAACGGCGCGAAGAACGTGATCGCCGCCGAAAGCAATTTCACCGCCGACGTCGACGCCATCCTGAAGGTTGTGACGCCGCGCACCAAGCTGGTGTGGCTCGCCAACCCGAACAACCCGACCGGCACCTATCTGCCGTTCGACGAGGTCAAGCGCCTGCGCGCCGCCCTGCCGTCGCAGGTGCTGCTAGTACTCGACGCCGCCTATGCCGACTACGTCTCGCGCAACGATTACGAGTTCGGCATCGAGCTCGGCGCCACCACCGACAACACGGTGGTCACCCACACCTTCTCGAAGATCCACGGGCTTGCCGCGTTGCGCGTGGGCTGGATGTTCGGGCCGGCGCACATCGTCGATGCCTGCAACCGCATCCGCGGTCCGTTCAACGTCTCGACGCCGGCGATGCTGGCGGCCGCGGCGGCGATCGAGGACTCCGCGCATGTGCAGATGTCGAAGACGCACACCGAACAGTGGCGCAACTGGCTGACCGAGGAGATCGGCAAGCTCGGGCTGAAGGTGACGCCGAGCGTCGCGAACTTCGTGCTGATCCATTTCCCCACCGACAAGGGCAGGACCGCGGCGGACGCCGACGCCTATCTCACACGGCGCGGCCTCGTGCTGCGCGCGCTCAACAATTACAAGCTGCCGCACGCGCTGCGCATGACCATCGGCACCGAGGAAGCCAACCGCCTCGTGGTCGAGGGCCTGCGCGACTTCATGGCCGGAAGGTGAACATCGTGACCACAGCCCCGCTCTTCAAACGCCTCGCGCTGATCGGCTTCGGCCTGATCGGCGGCTCGATTGCGCGCGCTGCCCGCGCGCAAGGCCTGGTCGGCGAGATCGTCACCACCGCACGCTCGGAGAAGACACGCGCGCGCGTCGCCGAGCTCGGCATTGTCGATCAGGTCGTCGCGACCAATGCGGAAGCCGCGAAGGATGCCGATCTCGTCATCCTCTGCATTCCTGTCGGCGCCTGCGGTCCGGTCGCAGCCGAGATCGCGGCGCACCTGAAGCCCGGCGCCATCATCTCCGACGTCGGCTCGGTGAAGGGGGCAGTCGTGAAGGACATGGCGCCGCATCTGCCTGACGCCGTGCACTTCGTGCCGGCACATCCCGTCGCCGGCACCGAGCATTCCGGCCCGGATTCCGGCTTCGCCGAGCTCTTCATCAACCGCTGGTGCATCCTGACGCCGCCTGACGGCACCGATCCCGCCGCGACCGACCGGCTGCGCGCCTTCTGGGCCGCGCTCGGCGCCAAGGTCGAGATCATGACGCCGGATCATCATGATCTCGTGCTCGCGATCACCAGCCATTTGCCGCATCTGATCGCCTACACCATCGTCGGCACCGCTGACGAGCTGGCACAGGTGACGGAATCCGAAGTGATCAAGTTCTCGGCCGGCGGCTTCCGCGACTTCACCCGCATCGCGGCGTCCGACCCGACGATGTGGCGCGACGTGTTCCTCTCCAACAAGGAGGCCGTGCTGGAGATGCTCGGCACCTTCAACGAGGACCTGTCGAAGCTCACGCGCGCAATCCGCCGCGGCGACGGCGATGCGCTGTTCGACCATTTCACCCGTACCCGCGCAATCCGCCGCGGCATCGTCGAGATCGGCCAGGATTCCGCCGCCGCCGACTTCGGCCGGCCGCATGCGAATTTGGACAAGGCGGATTGACGCGATCCTTGTAGCCCGTCCGTCATTGCGAGGAGCGAAGCGACGAAGCAATCCATCTCTCGGCTCGTGGCGCCATGGATTGCTTCGCGGAGCCTGTCATCGGCGCGCGTTTGCGCGACCCGTTGGCTCGCAATGACGCGGTAGGATCGCGACCCCACTGTCAAAAAACGTCGCGGATACACATCCGCATTCTCGCGACACGATCTGTCCGAGTCTTGCATTTCGTTTCGCCGCTCTGATCGCAGAGGGCGCAGGGAAAGCCGGGTGCCGATCGCACCCATGGGTCCCGTGCAGTGAAAAAAGCACGGGAGGCAGGACCACAGGTGAAACCGGAGCAATCCCGGCCTTCCCTGCGCGATGGCTTTACGGCTTATACGTGCTCGCCCCGGCGAGACTGGGCTTTGTTGTCACCGTCTTCGCAAAGATGCGTTCCGCATCTTGCGAGGAGACACCTGCCACTAGGGCGTCAGGCCTGCACGACTTCACCGTCCGCCATCTGCCACGCTCGTCAGCCGTGACAGCGGCGTCCACCGCATCTCGACCCAACACTCGTGACGATCGCGAAGCGCCCCCTCAGGCGGGTGAGACGGGCTATTCATACACCGAGTTGGCATTTCCGGAAAACAGAAATATTTCTCACCCAAGGGCTTGACGGGTTTTACTGAGTTGCCCGTCGTGTTGAATTGTCGCACCCGCTTGCCGTCAGATCGTTCTCACCTTCGACGACTTTGCGGTTCTTCGACGTTTCACCGTGGCGTGCTTGGCCCGTGCAGCGGGCCGGTTGCGCATCTTCACGTCCAGTGCCGCTTGTTGCGTTTTGGCGCCATGGTTGTGAGCGGCATATTCCTTGCCGTCGATCGGAGCCGTGTGCGCCGGGTCCCGATCGAGATAGGGGCGCCCGACGCCAAACTCCCTTCCGTGCGCGTCGATCCATTTCCAGAGTTTTTCCGACGACCTCCATCGCTCGTCGCGTGTCGCACCGTCGACGCTGACAATGTCAGCCGCAAGCCCATGGCCGTAGCCGCCACGGAAGCTGCCGCCGTGATACGACCGGTCGCTGGCCGCCTTGAGGCCGCTTGCAATCGACTGCCGGTAGTCGTCGCGGAAGGCGCTGGTGATGCCGGGCGACAAGCCGGCCTGTTCCGCCGCGAGAAGCGCATGAAAGAGCTTCAGCTTGAAGGTCCGATCCATGCCTCCGACGACGTAATCCATCATGGGCATGGCGGCTCTCTCGGCCGCCTTCGCGTCCTTCCAGGCGAAATCCTCATCGACAAGCCTGGTGAACGTTCTGGTGAGCGTCACCATTTTCTTCTTTTTCCTGACTGTCACCGTCCGTTGTTCCGGCACCTTGATGGTGTCTTCCTTGGGCGTCCTTTGATAGAGCGCCCACAAATAGCGGTCGATGCAGACGTTCACGTCCCAGCACTCGTCGAGAATTTCGATGGAGCCCACCGTCTCCTTGGCCTCGCGAGACTCCGGGCCCGACGTGTTCGCCGTCGGCGCCTGAACCGGTTCAGTTTCCGGCGACACCGTCGGATCGGTCGATCTGGCCTCCACGGCGGCTTCCGGCTCGTGAGAGGTCGGCGCCGGGTCGACGGCCGCCACCGCTTCCGATCCGCCGGTGGTCACCACATTGGCGACATCGCCTGCGGCGGTCGACCTGGCAGTTGCCGGTGATATGGCAGGCACGGCATCGGCGACGGCAGGAGGTGCGCAGTAATCGTCAGCTGACGCGCTGATATTCTCGATTCCAGCCGAACCGAACGCCGCAGACCAGGCGACAATGCAACCGGGCAGAACGACTGTCCGGCACAACGCTGCCGCCCCGATTCGCCGTGCGTTCATCATCCCAGCCTCCAAAGGCTCCTCGGAGCCAGCACAGCCAAGCATGTGACGAGGCGGATTGTCGGGTCAGGGAATAGTCGCGCAATGGCGAAAGAGGGTTAACGATCCATATTTCCGGAGGATGTTGCCCGAATGCAACTCGCCTCCACTGACACTCGCCGCTGCGACGCGCACCTGCTGCCGTGATGGTGCCGCCGCAACGTCTCCGCAGCGTTGCGGGCTGACTCACGTGCGGTCCACTTCGCTCGAAAACGCGTCAGAACGGGTAGTAGCGGAGCTGGATCATGACGATGTGGTCGTCCGTCCTCGGCGCACCGCCGACACCAGGAAACGCGGCTGACGCTCCGGTTTCGCGAACGGCCTCAGCAATATGATCAATACTCATCGCTCAGAACAGCGGCGGAATCTGGCCGACCTTCAGCGGGCCCAGGAACACCGCGCCATCGGCGAAGCGGAGCGGGAAGCTGCGGGCCTTCTTGCCCTCGAGCATGGCCTCGGTGCCGAGCGAATTGATGCCTGCTGAAATGCCGGCATTGGCGTTCTGCTTGATCACCTTGCCGAGGCCGGGAATGGCGCGATCGAGCGCGCCGAACAGATTGCTGAGGTCCTGACTCTTCACACCAGGCGCGACGCGATCGAGCGTTGACTGCGGGACGCCGTCCTCCAGCATCTTGTCGATGCCGAGCGCGGGGATGACGCGCTCGAGGCCGGCGACGGTCATCTGCAGCTCGCCCTCGATGCGCCCCTGCGCGTTGAGACGCAAGGTGCCTGCGGCGACCGAGAGAACGTCGCCCTGCTCGATCCGCGACTGCATGATCTCCACGCTGCCGCCGGCCGCCTGGAGCTCGCGGAAACGGTCGGGCCACGGCTTGGGCGAAAGGTCCTTCAGCCCGTTCAGCCGCGCATGGATATCGGCGTTGAACGGCTGGGTGAGCAAGGGATGGATGTCCTGCAGGGTGCCGTTCGAGATCTGCAACACGGTTTCGATCGCCGGGCTGTCCGGCGTCGGCCCGTCGACCTGCCGGCCGTGGAGCTCGACATGACCCAAGCGCGCCAGCGGCACCGCCGTCGCGCCGCCAATGCGATCGAGGGCGAGATCGTCGAACACCAGCGAGGCGCGCTGCGGCACCGCCGGCAGCCCGACCACACTGCTGCGCCCCTTGCTCCAGTCGATCGATAGCGACGGCGACGCACCGTGCTCGCCGAGCGTCGCCGGCCCCTTGAATTCCGCGATCACGAGCCTGGGATCGTAGATCTGCGCGACGACCAGGATCTCGGCGAGCCGCGCGACAAACGACGTTTGCGGCGAGGCGGTCTGCGAGACCAGCATCACACTCGGATCCGCACAACGGATTTCCAGCCGGAACGGGTAACCGGCCACCGACCGCTTGCCGCAGTCATAGACCCGGCCGGCCCTCGCCTCCTGCGCGCGCCAGGCATCGGCCTGCACCCCCACTTGAGAGGCGGCATAGAACCAGAATCCGCTCCAGGCCACCGCGGCGACGAGGACCAGGACGGGCGCGATGTAAAGGCCAAAACGCGAGCGCCGGCGCGGCACGGAGGTCTTGTCGGACATATCGGGTCCTTTGGCGGGCGAATTTGTCAAAATCTAAGCAACAGCAAGCCGCGGAAACATCGCGGAATTTGCTTCGCCTCGGTGATTCGTTCTGCTAGCCCATCAACGCCATGGCAGCAAATAATCCCTCATCATCGGACCCGGATGACGCCGACCTCTGGGTGTTCGGCTACGGCTCGCTGATGTGGAAGCCGGGCTTTGCCTTCATCGAGCAGGTGCCGGCCCGGCTGATCGGCGAGCACCGCGCGCTCTGCGTCTATTCCTTCGACCACCGCGGAACGCCGGAAAAGCCCGGCCTGGTGCTGGGCCTCGACCGTGGCGGCGCCTGCCGCGGCATCGCATTCCGCGTCGCCGGCCACTTGCGCCACGACACCATCGGCTATCTGCGCGCGCGCGAGCAGACCACCAATGTCTACCGCGAGGTGATGCGCTCGGTGTGGCTCGAGAACGAGGCGCGGCAGCGAGTGAGCGCGCTCGCCTATGTGGTCGATCGCGGCCATGTGCAATATGCAGGACGGCTGTCGCTACCCGAGCAATTGCGCCTCGTGCAGCAGGGCCACGGCCGCTCCGGCAACAATCGCGACTACGTGCTCTCGACGGTCGCCTCGATCGAGAAGCAGGGCTTTCGCGACGCACAGCTGCACCAACTCGCCGTAATGCTGCACGACGCTCATCCGGCTCATCACCCCTTCTGGACACCAGAGAGGCGTAGGGCGGGTTCGTAACCCTCATGGTGAGGAGCGCGGAACGCGCGTCTCTGGACGATGCTTTGCATCGCCAGGCGAACCACGAGGCCCCATCTGTGGCCTACATCCTTCGAGACGCCCGCTTCGCGGTCTCCTCAGGAATTGAGGAGATACAACATTTATGACGCAGCAAGTTAGCGTAAGCGTAACCCCACCATCTTCCCCGCGCGGATATAGGTGGGTTTCGCTTCGCTCTACCCACCCTACAAACCTACCCACCTACAAACTGGCCGTGACGCCCATATCGGCGCGACGCGCGTATTATTCCAGCGATTGCTCCGGGGACACGACGCGCCTGCTCGCAGCAACGAAATCGCGGCGGAGGTGTGGCGGCGCCCGGTAACATTTGGCTTTTGCGTCGCGGCGCGGACGGATAGAAGCTGGGCTGCAACGACGCCGATCGCGAATGCAATGAATCTCTCTACCCCCTTTATCCGCCGTCCGGTGGCCACCACGCTGCTGTCGCTGGGACTCGTGGTGGCGGGCGTCATTGCATTCTTCAAGCTGCCGGTCTCGCCGCTGCCCGATGTCGATATTCCAACCATCATGGTGCAGGCGACCCTGCCCGGCGCCAGCCCCGCGGACGTGGCCGCCACGGTGGCAAGCCCGCTCGAGCGCCATCTCGGCCAGATCGCCAGCGTCACCGAAATGACCTCGGCGAGCTCGCTCGGGTCCGCCCGCATCACGCTGCAGTTCGACATCGACCGCGACATCAACGGCGCCGCGCGCGACGTGCAGGCCGCCATCAACGCCGCACGCGCCGACCTGCCGACCAACCTGCGCACCAATCCCACCTATCGCAAATTCAACCCGGCCTCGGCGCCGATCCTGATCTACACCGTGACGTCGGATACGCTGACGCCGGCCGAGCTCTATGACGCCGCCTCGACCGTGCTTGCCCAGAAACTGTCGCAGGTCGAGGGTGTCGGCGAAGTCTCGGTCGGCGGCGGATCGCTGCCTGCCGTGCGCGTCGAGCTGGTCCCGTCGGCGCTCTACAAATACGGCATCGGGCTGGAGGACGTTCGCGCCGCGCTCTCCAGCGCCAATGCGCACAGCCCGAAGGGCGGCATCGATGTCGGCGAGCGGCGCTACCAGATCTACGCCAACGACCAGTCCAGGAAGGCCGACGACTACAAGCCGCTGGTCGTCGCCTACCGCAACGGCGCCGCGGTGCGCCTGACCGATGTCGGCGACGTCATCGATTCCGTGGAGAATGTCCGCACGCTCGGCCTCTCCAACGGCAAACCGGCGATCGTGATGATCGTGTACCGGCAGCCCGGCGCCAACATCATCAAGATGGTCGATCACGTGAAGAGCCTGATGCCCCAGCTCAAGGCCTCGGTCTCGCCCGCCATCGACATCACGCTCGCGGTCGACCGCTCGAAGACGATCCGGGCCTCGCTGCGCGACGTCGAGATCACGCTCCTGATCGCTGTCGCCCTGGTGATCCTGGTCGTGTTCGCGTTCCTGCGCAACGCGCGCGCGACGCTGGTGCCTGTGGTCGCGGTGTCGGTGTCGCTGATCGCGACCTTTGCCGTGATGTATCTGCTCGGATACTCGCTCGACATCTTCTCGCTGATGGCGCTGACGGTGGCGACCGGCTTCGTCGTGGACGACGCCATCGTCGTGCTGGAGAACATCACCCGCCACATGGATGCCGGGATGTCGCGGCTGGAGGCGACGCTGCTCGGCACCCGCGAGGTCGGCTTCACCGTTCTGTCGATGAGCGTGTCGCTGATCGCGGTGTTCGTCCCGATCCTGCTGATGGGCGGCCTGGTGGGCCGCCTGTTCCGCGAATTCGCCATGACGATCACGATCGCGATTGTGATCTCGCTCGTGATCTCGCTGACCACCACGCCGATGATGTGCGCCGTGCTGCTGCGCGCCGAGCATGGCCGGCGGCACGGGCGGCTCTACCGGATCTGCGAGCGCGTCTTCGAGCTGACGTTGAGCGGCTACCGCTGGACGCTGGCCATCGCATTGCGCCATCCGGTGCTGGTGATGCTGATCCTGGGCACGACCCTCTACCTGAACTTCCATCTCTACGGCGTCGTGCCGAAGGGTTTCGTCCCGCAACAGGATACCGGACTGCTGATCGGCTCGATCCGGGCCGACCAGAGTACCTCGTTTCAGCTGATGCGGCAGAAGCTCACGCAGTTCATCGACATCGTCAAACACGATCCGGCGGTCAACACCGCCGTCGGCTTCACCGGCGGCGGTGCGGGCCCGGGCGGCGGAACCAACACCGGAACGGTGTTCGCGTCGCTGAAGCCGATGAGCGAACGCAAAATGCGCGCCGATCAGGTGATCGAGCGGCTGCGCAACCGGCTGTCGGAGGTGGCGGGCGCCACGCTGTTCCTGCAATCGATCGGCGACCTCGGCGCCGGCGGGCGGTCCGGCAATGCGGCGTATCAATACACGCTGCAGGGCTCGACATTCGAGGAGCTGAACGAATGGACGCCCAAGCTCGTCGCAGCGCTGCAAAAGCAGCCGACGCTCGCCGACGTCAACAGCGACCAGCAGAACAAGGCCCTGCAATCCAACCTGATCATCGATCGCGATGCCGCCGCCCGCCTCGGGATCACGGTCAGCCAGCTCGACAACACGCTCTACGATGCCTTCGGGCAACGCCAGGTCTCGACGATCTTCGTCGCGCGCAACCAGTATCACGTGATCATGGAGGTCGCGCCCGCCTATTCGCAGAACCCGGAGACCTTGAAGCAGGTCTATGTCAGCACCTCGGGCGGATCGGCGACCGGGACACAGACCACCAACGCGGTGGCCGGAACGGTGGCCTCGTCCGCGCAGAAGAGCTCGATCAGTTCGGTGGCGGCCAACGCGGTGCGCAACCTCGCGACCAACTCGATCGGCGCCACCGGCAAGGGCACATCGTCGACCGGGACGGCGGTCAGCACCAACCAGGAGACGATGATCCCACTGGCCAGCGTTGCGCGGTTCGAGCCGGGCGAGACGCCGCTGGTCGTCAACCATCAGGATCTCCTGGTCGCCAGCACCATCTCCTTCAACCTGCCGCCGGGCGTCTCGCTGAGCACGGCGACTACGACGATCGAGACGACCATGAAGCAGATCGGCATGCCGGCGGGCATTCATGGCGCCTTCGCCGGCGCCGCCAAGATCTTCCAGCAGTCGATGGCGAACGAGATCTATCTCATCCTCGCGGCGCTGGCGACGATCTACATCTCGCTCGGCATGCTCTATGAGAGCTACGTTCATCCGCTCACCATCCTCTCCACCCTGCCCTCGGCCGGCGTCGGCGCGGTGGCGGCACTGATGCTGTCGCATACCGAGTTCGACATCATCGCCATGATCGGGGTGATCCTCCTGATCGGCATCGTGAAGAAGAATGCGATCATGATGATCGATTTCGCGCTCGACGCCGAGCGCCAGCGCGGGCTGTCGTCGCGCGACGCGATCTACGAAGCCTGCCTGATGCGGTTCCGGCCGATCATGATGACGACGCTCGCCGCCCTATTCGGCGCGGTTCCGCTGATGATCGGGCTGGGTGAAGGCAGCGAGCTGCGCCAGCCGCTCGGCATCGCGATCTTCGGCGGGCTGATCCTGAGCCAGATCCTGACGCTCTATACGACCCCGGTCGTCTATCTCTATCTCGACCGCGCCAGGCATTGGACCATGAGGCGAAGGGCGGCGCGCCGGGCGCATTCCAGCCTGGCCGATCGTTGACAGATCCGATCCGATATTGCCACCCTGCCGTCGACGGCCAGCGCAAGGAACAAGGCAAGGAACAAATCTGTGGCTCTCGCGCCTGAACTCGCAGTGTCGCGCTGGTTCAACACCGGCGAGCCCCTGACGCTGGCCGCGCTGCGCGGCCGCCCGGTTCTGCTGCATGCGTTCCAGATGCTGTGTCCCGGATGCGTCGCACATGGAACACCGCAGACGCAACGCGCCTTCGAGCTGTTCAAGCATTCGGACCTGCAGGTCATCGGCCTGCACACCGTGTTCGAGCACCACGCCGCCATGACGCCGGTGTCGCTGGAAGCCTTCATCCACGAATACCGGCTGACCTTCCCGATCGGCGTCGACGAGGCCGGGGACGGCACGGCGATCCCGGTCACCATGCAGCGCTACGGCATGCAGGGAACACCGACCAGCATCCTGATCGGACGCGACGGCAGCGTGGTGCATCACGGCTTCGGGCAGCAAAGCGACATGGCGCTCGGCGCCATCATCGCGGCGGAGCTTGCCGCCGCGCACTGACGCTGCGCCCACGAGCCGGCTGCAACCCCTTCACGCGACTGCGTTATGACGGCGCAGCGCAAGGCGTGATATCGTTCCTCCAAACAACATTGCCTCGACGCGTGGGAGGATATCGTGAAGAGCTATCAGCTTTACATCAACGGCCAGTATGTCGACCCAGCCAACGGCGAGTGGTTCGAGACGATCGATCCCTATCGCGGCCAGGCGTGGGCGAAGATCCCGCGCGGCTCGGCCGCCGATGCCGACAAGGCGGTGAAGGCCGCCAATGAGGCGATGTGGCGCGGGCCCTGGTCGAAGATGACGGCGTCGGCGCGCGGCAAGGTGATGCGCAAGCTCGGCGACCTCGTCGCCGCGAACGCAGAGCGCCTCGCCGAGATCGAGGTCCGCGACAACGGCAAGCTGATGGCGGAGATGCTTGGCCAGCTCCGCTACCATCCGGAGTGGTGGTGGTATTACGGCGGACTGGTCGACAAGCTCGAGGGCGGCCTGGTGCCGATCGACAAGCCGGAGACCTTCGCCTACACGACGCATGAGCCGGTCGGCGTCGTCGCGGCGCTCACCGCCTGGAATTCGCCGCTATTATTCGTCGCCTGGAAATGCGCCGCGGCGCTCGCCGCCGGGTGCGCCGTCATCGTCAAGCCGTCGGAGTTCACCTCGGCCAGCACGCTGGAATTCGCCGCGCTGACCAAGGAGGCCGGAATTCCCGACGGCATCTTCAACGTGGTGACCGGCTTCGGGCCCGAGATCGGCACCGAGCTGATTTCGCATCCGGGCGTCGCCAAGATCACCTTCACCGGATCGGATACCACCGGCGCCAAGGTCTACGCGACCGCGGCAAGGAGCCTGAAGCGCGTCTCGCTCGAGCTCGGCGGCAAGTCGCCCAACATCGTGTTCGAGGATGCCGACCTGACCGCCGCCGCGGCCGGCGCCATCTCCGGCATCTTCGCCGCGACCGGCCAGACCTGCATCGCCGGATCGCGCCTCCTGGTGCAGAGCTCGATCAAGGAGAAATTCGTCGCGCGGGTGCTGGAGCTCGCAAAGTCCGCCAAGATCGGCGATCCGATGCTGGCGGACACCAATGTCGGCCCGATCACGACGCCGGCGCAATACAAGAAGGTACTCGACTATATCGACATCGCGAAAGCGGAAGGCGCGCGCTGCCTGCTCGGCGGCAAGCCGGCGTCCGGCGCGGGCATCCAGGGCGGCCAGTTCGTCGAGCCGACGATCTTCACCGATGTCGACAACACGATGCGGATCGCACGCGAGGAGGTGTTCGGGCCGGTGCTGTCGATCATCTCTTTCGACACCGAGGAGGACGCCATCCGCATCGCCAACGACACGATCTACGGCCTTGCCGCCGGCATCTGGACCCGCGATCTCGCGCGCGCCATCCGCGTGCCGAAGCAGCTGCGCGCCGGCACCGTGTGGGTCAACACCTACCGCGCCATCAGCTACATGATGCCGTTCGGCGGCATGAAGCATTCCGGCGTGGGCCGCGAGAGCGGCATCGACGCGGTGCGCGAATATCAGGAAACCAAGAGCGTCTGGATCTCGACCGCGCGGGACGTTCCGGCCAACCCGTTCGTCATGCGCTGACCGCACACGAAGCGGTCAGAACCCCGCGCAACGATGCTGCGGCTCCCCCCCGCTTGCGGGGGAGGGCGGGGTGGGGATATCGCCACGAGTCCGACCCTTCGAGTGGAGAGAGCCCAACCGGATCGCATCATTCGATGCGATCCGACCTAAGAGCGAGCTTCGCTCGTCTCGACCCCGCAAGCGGGAGAGGTGCACCCAGTCGGCGGTCACGCTGACTTAACCAAAAGCCATCCCCGCTTTAACCCTTTGCCGGGCTCGGCACCCCGCCGAACAATTGCGCCTGCTCGGCGCGGGCGGAGTCGACGATGCGGCTGGTGGCGGTTTCGATCTGGTCGCGCAGACGGGTCATGAACTCGTCGCGCGGCAAGCCCGGCGGCAGGGGATCGAGGAATTCGACCACCAGCGTGCCCGGATAGCGCATGAAGGTGCGGCGCGGCCAGAACAGTCCCGAATTCAGCGCGATCGGCAGGCACGGCACGCCGCTCTCGACATAGATCTGGGCGACGCCGGCCTTGTAATGCGGCGGCGCGCCGGGCGCGGTGCGCGTGCCTTCCGGAAAGATCACGAGCTGGCGGCCGAGCTTCACCTCGGCAGCCGCGCGCTTCAGCGTCTTGAGCAGCGAGCGCGGCCCGCCGCCGCGCTCGACCGAGATCATGCCCACTTTCTTCAAATACCAGCCGAACACCGGGATCATCATCAGCTCGCGCTTGAGGATGAACAGCGGATGCTCGAAGAAGCGCACCAGCGCAAACGTCTCCCAGAACGACTGGTGCTTCGAGGCGATCAGCAGCGGGCCTTGCGGAATCTTCTCGACGCCGCGGAATTCGACCCTGATGTTGCAGATCACACGCATCAGGAACAGGCTGGTGTTGGCCCACGCCGCCTGCAGCGCCATCAGCGCCGAGCGCGGCAGCAGCAGCGCCGGGATCGCGATGATGCAGAGCGCCACCAGCACCAAATAGAACAGCACGTTGAAAACCAGCGAGCGCAGGAAGATCGACGTCATCTCTAAAACTACCCTCGTACAATCACACCGTCATTCCGGGATGGTGCATCAGCACCAGATCCGGAATCTCGAGATTCCCCGATGCGCAATTGCGCATCTGAGGCTCGATGCTTCGCATCGCCCCGGAATGACGATGGCTGACATCAATTCACCTGCGCGGTGGTGGGGCGGCGGGGCGCGGCGACCGGCTCGCCGAGATCCGAGGTCAGGTCGAGGCCGATGTCGGCCAGCCGCACCCGCAGCTCCGCAGCGACGTATTTGGCGTATTCCGATAGCAAGAGACGGAACGTCGCGCCACTGGTCCACCAGGGTTCGTCGCGCCATTTGTCGCCGACCACGGCGAACGGGATCAGCGTGACATCAGGCATCGCATGCGACAATTCCACGATGGCGCGCGGCATGTGGTAGTTGGAGGTCACCACGATCAGCGACTTGAAGCCGCGCTCGCGCACCCAGCGGCGTGTCTCCGCCGCATTGCTGCGGGTGTTCACCGCGGAGCGGTCGAGATCGACACAGCAGTTCATCAGCCCCTGGCTGTCCGGCACCAAGCGCGAGATGTCGCTCGCGGCATTGGTCGGATGCACGCCCGAGATCAACAGCCGCTTGCCGTAGCCCGCGGCCAGCAGCTCCATCGCGTCCGACACCCGCGACGAGCCGCCGGTCAGCACCACGATGCCGTCGGCGTCGTGCGGCGGATCGGTCTCGACGCCGCGCAGTTGCGAGAGAAAGCCGACGAAGCCCAGGGCTGCGGCGACGAACGCCAGCGCCAGCGACGCGACGACGGCCGCGCGCAGCCGGCCCCGCGGGCGCACGGCACGGCTATCGAGCGACGTATCGTCGGTCTGCGAACTCATGTGATGCGATTTTCCTTCCCCAAGGGATTTTAGAGCATGATCCGGAAAAGTGGAAACCGGTTTCCCGCGACAAAAGCGAAGCAGGTGCGCAGGAGATCACACGCGATGAGCGCGGGGAGATCACGAAGCCGGCATCATGATCGTGATCGCGCAACCGTCAGTCGATATCGTCGAGGGTTGCAAACAGTGTGCGTCGTGACGCCCACGCGGTGATCGCCGCGATCAGCACCGCCTGCGCCGCCAGCGCCAAATAGCCGGACGGACGCAGGGAAAAGGTGCCGAGCAGGGCCGCGAACTGGTCGCCGACCGGCGTGCCGGAGAACCAACTGGCGATCGATTCGGAGAACCCGAACGCCAGCATCGCCGCGCCGCCGCCGATCAGCCCGCCTTCGAGACCGAGCCGGAGAAAATGCCGCAGGAAGCGGTTGGCGATGTAGCTGTCGCCGGCGCCGACGAAATGCAGCACCTCGACGATCGGGCGGTTGGCGGCCATCGCACCGCGGGTGGCGAACGACACCGAGATGATGGTGGCGATGATCACGAGAATGAGGATGCCGACGCCGGCAAACACCGTGGCGCCGGTCATCGAGCGCATGCGCTCGATCCAGGCGCGGTGATCGTCGACGGTGGCGGTCGGTGCGGCCTGCGTCACCCGCGTGCGCAGCGCGGCGAGATCGAGCGTCGAGCCCGGCTGCACCCGCGCCACGATGACGCGCGGCACCGGCAATTCGTCGATCGAGAGCCCGCTGCCGAGCCATGGCTCGAGCAGCTTGGCCGATTCCTCCTTGGTGAACGGGCGGACGTCGAGAATGCCCGGTTGCGCCCGCATCGCGTCTGCCGTCGCCTGCGCATCGCGGTCGAGGTCGCGGCCGGTCGCGGGCCGCACCTGTATGGTGATCTCGCTTGCGACCTCCGACTGCCATTCGGCCGCCGATGCGCTGACCAGGAGCACGGCGCCGGTCGTGATCGAGGCGAGGAAGGTCATGATTGCGACCACCGCGACCAGCGCGCGGCCGGCAATCGAGGCGCGCGGCACGATCGGCGACATGTTGCGCGCCATCGCCGGGACCTGCGGGCGCTCGCGCCCGAGATCCACCAGCGACACCTGCTCCTCGTTCCTATTCATAGACGTGCAACCGTCCCTGATGCAGCACCAGCCGCCGTGCCTCGTACTGATCCATCAGCGTGATGTCGTGGGTCGCGATGATGACGGCGGTGCCGGACTTGTTGAGTTCGATGAACAGCCGCAACAGGCGGCGTCCGAGCGTCGGGTCGACGCTGCCGGTCGGCTCGTCCGCCAGCAGCAGTTGCGGCCGCGAAATCACCGCTCGCGCGATCGCGGCGCGCTGCTTCTCGCCGCCCGACAGGATCGGCGGCAGCGCATCCATGCGCTCGCCGAGGCCGACCCATTTCAAGAGGTCGATCACCTCGCGCCGGTAGCTCGATTCCTCCCGCCCCATCACGCGGAACGGCAGTGCCACGTTCTCGTAGGTCGTCATGTGGTCGAGTAGGCGGAAGTCCTGCAGCACGATGCCGATGCGCTTGCGCAGATCTGCGACCTGGTCCTTGCTGAGCAGGGAAACGTCGTGGCCGAACAGGTTGACCAGCCCGCGCGTCGGCCGCAGCGACAGGAACAGCAGCCGCAGCAGCGAGGTCTTGCCCGCGCCCGACGGTCCGGTGAGGAACTGGAACGAGTGCGCCGGGATCACGAAGGAGAGGTCGCGCAAGATCTCCGGGCCGAGCCCGTAGCGCAAACCGACATGTTCGAACCGAACCAAGCGCTAGCTCCGTTCGAGATGGGCGACAGCCCAAAACCCTGCACAACAGGCTCGCCGGCCGGCGAACCGGCGGCGAACCGCCCAGCAGCCTTGTGCGTCGGTTATGGTTTCCGATTCGTTAACGGTCGCTGGGTAGCATCCGGGCAGAGACACGGTGGAGATTCGGCTCCATGCACATCGTTTGCCCGCATTGTACAACATCTTACGCCATCAAGCTGGCCACCCTCGGCGAGTCCGGACGCACCGTCCGCTGTTCCCGCTGCAAGGAGGTCTGGCTGGCGCGGCCGGAAGATGCGATCGGGGCTGCGGTTCCGACCATGGCGGCAGCGCCCCCCTATGCCGACTCAGCCGCCGCCGAATGGGAGGCGATGGCCCAGGAGGAGGACGCGGAACAGACTCCCGTGGTCGACAGCCCCTCGATTTCGGCCGACTGGCCCGCTGAGGGCGAAAATGCCGAACCGGACTGGCCCGCAGTGGCCAAGGAAGATGCCGAGGCGCATACCGACGCCGATGGCGCCGACGGAACCAAACGCCGCTTCCACCTGCCAAACCTGTTCCGTCCGGGCCAGTTCCGTCTGCCCTCGCTGCCCCGGATTCCCTTCGTGCCCGTGGTCGGTGCCCTGCCGGCCACCTGTGCGGCGATGGCCGCGCTGCTCGTCGCGCTGCTGGTGTGGCGCAACGACGTGGTGCGCCTGCTGCCGCAGACGGCGCTGTTCTACAAGATGGTCGGGCTCGAGGTGAATTTGCGCGGCCTCGCGTTCAGGGACATCAAGGTCACCAACGAGACCGTCGACGGCAAGCCGGTGCTGGTGATCGAGGGCATGATCGTCGGGCAGACCCGCAAGCCGGTCGAGTTGCCGCGGCTGCGCTTCTCGGTCCGCGACGCAAAGGGCAGCGAGATCTACGCCTGGAACGCGGTGCTGGAACAGTCGGTGCTGAAACCCGGCGAACGCGCCTTCTTCAAGTCGCGCCTCGCCTCGCCGCCGTCCGAAGGCCGCAATATCGACGTACGTTTCTTCAACAAGCGGGATCTGGTCGGCGGCCGCGCCTGAGGCCATCGCAGATCGCTCCGCCAACCGATTGATCGTCATGACTCGTGTTCTGATTGCCGACGATGAAGACTCCATGCGCTCGCTGGTGGCGCGCGCGATCGCCATGGACGGCCACGAGACCGTCACCGCGCAGGATGGCGCCGAGGCGCTCGATATCCTGACCCGCGACCAGGGCGCGTTCGACCTGCTGCTCACCGACATCCAGATGCCGGTGATGGACGGCATCGCGCTGGCGCTCACCACGGCGCGCGACTTTCCCGATCTGAAGATCCTGCTGATGACCGGCTTTGCCCACCAGCGCGAGCGCGCCTCCGGCCTCAACGCGATCGTGCATGACGTGGTGACGAAGCCGTTCTCGGTCGCCGATATCCGCACCGCGGTGGCGGACGCGCTGGCGGCGCGGAAGGCCTGCTAGAGCGTGCATGCCTCATTCTTCGCTAAGATAGGTTCGCGGCGATCCGTCACCAACCGGACGAAATTATCTCACCGGCGACGTGGCCGGGTTGAACCTGGTTCCAGTTCAACCCGAGAGGCAGCGCTCGCTTGGCAGCGCGTCGGCATGCGGCGAGCGACGTGGGCATAGCGCCCCGCTGTCGTCTCCGGAACTGAGTGGCATCTCGATGTGTTAATCGACCATGGAGGAGACGATAGTGCGAGCAACGGGACGCTGAGCCCACGAGCAGCCACCGCACCAGATATAAGTGGAGCCCGCGAGATGGACACGAGCAATTCCAGCGACGTCATCACGACGTCACGTGCGAACGGCCCTTCCACCGGGAACTACGGCTATAGCGTACGCGAAGCAGTCGCGGTGTTTTCAGCTCCCGAGGCGCTGGAGCGCGCAGTCGACGAACTGGAAATCTCAGGCTTTGACCGCGCCACGCTTTCCGTCTTGGCGTCCGGAGGGACGATCAAGGCCAGAGTGGGTCATCTCTATCGCAATATCGCCGAGGTCGCAGACAATCGCTATGTCCCGCAGCGCGCCGTCGTGGAAACCGACTCTCGGGTCGAGGGCGCGGCGGCCGCGATCGGCATTCCATGCTACATCGGCAGTGTTGCGGGTGCAGGCGTCTCCGCTGTCGGCTTTGGCGCGGCAACGGCGGTCACGATTGCGGGCGGAATTGTGGGCGGCGTCGTAGGCGCTGGATTGGGCGCTCTTCTCGCCGGCACCATGATCCGACGGCATGCCCACGAAGTCTCGGAGCAGCTTGCGGAGGGAGGCTTGATCCTTTGGGTCAGTCTGCGCGACGACGATGCGGAGCGCCGGGCGTTGCGCATACTCGACAACGCGAGCGGTCGAGATGTGCACGTCCATGAGTTTGAGCGCGAATGGACGCTCAAGGATCGGCCATTGTCCGAAGTGCAGTTCGATCCGCTTCTGTGGTGGCCCGGGGACACATCAAGATACCCATGACCTGTTGCGGCCGGACGATCCGGTCGTCTCCGCGTGGCTGCAGCAAAGCAAGATGTCTTCGAACGGCGGCCGGATCGCGCGCTTGATGTCGAGCGCTTCGCCAGGATCATGTCCAAGCCCACGCAGGGCGGCCGAGCAGCTTGCGACAATGCCCGGCTGCGGAGCGGCCTGGGGACATGTTGAGCCATTACGGTCTGCAGCAGTCGAGTAAACGTCCGTCTGCCGCTTCGCGACTATACTGGTCGCCCTCGCACACATTCCTCGTCATGCCTCGCGAAGGCGGGGCATCCAGTACGCGGCCTCTCGATTCAATCTCTCGCGTCTCTGGAATACTGGGTCGCCCGGTCAAGCCGGGCGATGACGGCAGAGCGTGTGGCTCCCCTCAATAATCCTTCAACAGCCGCTCGATGTAATCGAGCTCGTCCTGCGGCCGTGACGGATCGGCGAGGCGACGGCGCAGTTCCTCGAGGATCCGGCGCACGCGCTGCACGTCGATCTCGCCCGGAATCTTCACCGTGTAATCGTCGCCAAATTCGCGGCCGTGCAGCGGCCGGCCCAGCGGGTCGGTCTGGTTGCCGCCGCTTTGCTGGCGGCCGGCGCGGTTGCCGGGGCCGTTGCCTTGCTGGTCGCCATCGCCCTGCTGCATGGCCTCGGCAAGGCTCTGGGCGCCCTTGCGCAGCGCGTCCAGCGCGCGTCCCTGCGAATCCACCGCGCCGTCGGCATTGCCCTCGCCGAGCCGCCCGGTGGCATCGCCCATCGCGGAATCGGCCTGATCGAGCCCGTCGCCGTCATCGGCCTGGTCGCCGCTTTGCTCGCCCTGTTGTCCCTGTTGTCCCTGCTGCGCCTGATCGCCGCGCTGGCCCTTCTGGCCGCGCTGATCCGGTCCCATGCCGCGCTTGGCGAGCTCCTCCTGCAGCTTCTTCAACCGGTCGCGCAGCGCCTGCTGATCCTGCTGCAGATCGGACATCGACTGGTCGCCCTGCTTGCCGCGCATGCGGTCACGCCGGGAATCCTGGCCCTGCTTGAAGGTCCGGTCGCGCAACTGCTGCTGCTTGCGGATCATGTCGCCGAGCTCGTTGAGCGACTGCTCCATGTCGTTGTCGCCCTGCCCCGGCTGCGCCATTTGCAGGTTTTCCAGCATCTGCTGCATCTGATCGAGGAGCTGCTTCGCAGCCTCCTTGTCGCCGGAGCGCGACAGCCGCTCCATGCGGTCCAGCATGTTCTTCAGATCCTGCTGGCTCAGCATCTTCGTGTTGGGATCGAGCGGCCGTGCCAGGGCTTGCGGATTATTGCGGTATTGCTCGGCGAGCTCGCGCAGGAAATTGTCCAGCGCGGCACGCAGATTGTCGGTGAGCTTCTTGATCTCTTCGTCGCTCGCGCCGCGCTCCAGCGCCTGCTTGAGGGCGTCCTGGGCCGCACGCAGCGCCTTGTCGACGTCGGAAATGTTGCCGTCCTCGATGGTGACGGCCAGCGCCCACATGCTGGCGACGACCTCGCGCAGCTGGTCGTCGGTGCGCGCCGCCTCGAGTTGCCGGCTCACATTGTAGAGGCCGAGATAGTAGCCGGCCTCCGGCGTGAACATCTCGGGCGCGATCATCAGCGCGTCGAGCGCGGCGAACACCTGCCCATTCTGGTTGGCGTCCAGCGCCAGGATCCGGCGCTGCTCGATCAGTGCGCGCGCGAGCGGCTTGGTGAACACGCGCTCGGGCAGGCGCATGTTGAACGGCTCGCTCTTGCCTTCGTTGCCGGCCTCATCCTTCGCCGTCAATGTCAGCGTCACCTCGGCGCCGGCGTAGGGATCCTCACTGAGATCCTTCACGGTCTGGCCGACGCCGTTGCGGGTCCGCGCGTTCGGCAGCACCAGCGGGAATTGCGGCGGCTCGAACAACGGTCGCGGCGCCGCAGCCTTATCGCCGTCGCGGCTCGGGTCTTTCGGCGCCTCGCTCGGACGCGCCGTGAATTGCGCATGGGCTTCGCTGACGCCGTAATCGTCCTCGAGCCTGTAGGACATCTGCAGCGCGCCATGCGCCTGCCGTTCCGGATCCTTGGCGAGCGCGATGCTCGGCGGACGGTCGGGGATCGCGGTGAACTTCCACTGCGGCTGCCCGGCCGGCGCCCGGACATGAGCGGTGCCGTCGCCGGCGATCTTGAAATGGCGCTCGCTGGTGCCCTTGGGCGCCTCCTCGGCGGCCGCGACCTCGGTCACGCCGCCGCCCGCCACGACGTCAATGGCGCCGCCGCTGGAGCGCACCAGGAGCGTGCTGCCGACCGGCACCGCCAGCGGGCCATTGTCGGCCGCTGCGGCGTCCTTGTTGGCGTTCGACAGGATGATCGGCGGCTTGCCGGTGTAGTTCGGCGGCGTCACCCAGGCGTCGACGCGGATGTTGGCCGGCGTCATGATGCCGTTCCAGTCGAAGGCCGAGGCGACGCGCAGACCGCGCTCGTCGCCGGCTGCGATATAGGTCGCGACCATCATCACGATGACGAGCGCGCGCAGCGCCCAGGGATCGTGGAGCGCGACGCGCGGCTGCGGCAGGCCGGCGCGGATGCGCCTGATCGAGGCCAGCGTGCGCTCGCGCTGCGCCTGCCACAGCGCCAGCGTGAACGGATCCTGCATCGTGAGCGTGTCGGACAGCGTGGTCGCCGGGCGATGGCGGATGCCGGCGCCGCGGTCGAGCCGGCTCAAGCCCTCGTCACGGGTCGGCCAGCGGAAGCGCACCAGCGGCACCAGCGCCGCCAGCGCGGCGAGCCCGAACAGGGCGGTGCCGGCGACCCGTGCGGCAAACGGCAGCACCAGCCACACCCCGGCCCATGATGCGACCAGGAACAGACCGGCGACCGTGAGGAACCGCGCCAGATGTGGCCAGGCCCGTTCCCACGCGATCGCAAATTTTGCCCGTTGCAGAGCCTGCGTCAGTTTCAGCCGCGCGATCGCTTCGCTGTCGCGCTCGGCGCGTAACGTATTCTCTGACGGGTCGAGGTTGGCGCCGCTCAATCAAATCTCCGGGTTACCGGGCAGATGAGCCTAGCACAGCGGCGCCATTGAGGCATCCGCTTCGGGGCGTAACCCACACCGGGAAATACGCATGACACGAAGGCGTGACTGCGGCGTCTCCACCCCGTAACGTCCCGGCCGAACCATCGCATCAACGTGAGGAACATCATGGACCAGAAAACGCACGACAAGGGGCTCGAGATCCGCAAGGCGGTGCTCGGCGAGGCCTATGTCAACAACGCGCTGAAGAATTCAGACAGCTTCAACAAGCCGTTCCAGGAACTGGTCACGGAATATTGTTGGGGCGCGGTGTGGGGCCGCGAGGAACTGCCGCGCAAGACGCGCAGCATGCTGAACCTCGCCATGATCTCGATCCTCAACCGGCCGCACGAATTGAAGGCCCACATCAAGGGCGCGCTGACCAATGGCGTGTCCCGCGACGAGATCCGCGAGATCTTCATGCAGGTGTCGATCTATGCCGGCATTCCCGCCGGCGTCGACAGCTTCCGCATTGCGCGCGAAGTGTTCGCCGAGCTCGACAAGGCCTAAGGAAGGCGCTGCTCCCTCATTGTCGTCAGGGCAAGCAAAGGGGCGCGCGAACGCGCGCCCGATGACGGGCCCTGCGCCAGCCGGGACCATAACCGCAGCAGGTTGTCGCTACGGGCTGTGGCCCCGGCTGAACAAGACAATTCGGTCCTGGGTTATGGGTTCCTGCTTTCGCAGGAGCGACATCGAGTCCGGGCAGGCTGCTTCGCGTAACAACATAGAGGAAACGACCTATGGATATCGGATTCATCGGCCTCGGGAAGATGGGCTTCCCGATGGCGCGCCGGCTGATCGAGGCCGGTCACAAGCTGACCGTGTTCGACACCCGCAAGGACGCCGTCGACCAGCTCGTCGCACTCGGCGCTGCGGCCGGATCGTCGCCGAAGGACATCGCCGACCGTGTCGAGACCGTGATGGCGAGCCTGCCGTCGCTGCAGGCTTCGCTCGACGTCGCCACCGGCCCGGGTGGCGTGATCGAGGGCGCGCGCGTCAAGCGCTTCATCGATCTCTCGACCGTCGGCTCGCAGATGGCGGTCCGGATCCACGATCTGCTGGCGAAGCAAAACATCGTGCAGATCGACAGCCCGGTCTCCGGCGGCGTCGCCGGCGCCGAGAAGGGGACGCTCGCGGTGATGGTGTCAGGCCCGAAGGCCGATTTCGAACTGGTCAAGCCGGCGCTCGACATCATCGGCAAGGTGTTCTTCATCGGCACCAAGCCGGGCTCCGGCCAGACCATGAAGCTCGCCAACAACTTCCTGTCGGCGACCGCGATGGTCGCGACCTCTGAAGCGGTGGTGATGGGCGTGAAGTCGGGGCTCGATCCGGCCGTGATGATCGACGTCATCAATGCGGGCTCGGGGCTCAACACCGCGAGCCGCGACAAGTTTCCGCGCTCGGTGCTGCCGCGCAGCTTCGACTTCGGCTTCGCCACCGGACTGATGGTGAAGGACGTGCGGCTCGCGGTCGAGGAGATGAGATCGCTCGGCCTGTCGATGGAGGTTGCCGAAGCGGTCGGCCGGCTCTGGGAGGTCATCATCCGTGAGGAGGGGCCGGCGTCGGATTTCACCGCCGCGATCAAGCCGATCGAGAAGGCCGCAGGCGTGATCGTCGGCGGTGGAAAGGGCGGCGCGCACGCGGCGAAGTAAAACGCGTAGCCCGGATGGAGCGTAGCGCAATCCGGGTTCGCGCAACTCGATAACTCGATAGACCGCCCCGGATTTTGCTTCACTCCATCCGGGCTACGGCCTCACAGCCACGGCGCCGGCTTGTCCATCGCAATCAGCGCGTCGACGTCGATGCGCGGGCGGACCACGGCATACTGGTCATCCTTGACCAGCACTTCCGGCACCAGCGCCCGTGTGTTGTAGGTGCCCGACTGCACCGCGCCATAGGCGCCGGCGGTCATGATCGCCAGGAGATCACCGGCCTTCGGCCGCGGCAGCGTGCGATCCAGCGCAAGGTAATCGCCGGTCTCGCAGACCGGGCCGACCACATCGGCGACGATGGTCGGCGCGCCGTTCGCCGGCTCGCGCACCGGGAGGATGTCGTGATGCGCCTCGTACAGCGTCGGACGGATCAGATCGTTCATCGCGGCATCGATGATGACGAAGTTCTTCGCCTCGCCCTGCTTCACATAGATCACGCGGGCAACGAGGATGCCGGCATTGCCGACGATCATGCGGCCAGGCTCGAACATCAGCGTGCAGCCGAGATTGTGCGTCACGCGCTTGACCATCGCGGCATAGGCGTCGGGCGCCGGCGGCGCGGCGCGATCCATATAATAGGGAATGCCGAGGCCGCCGCCGAAATCGATATGCGAGATGGTGTGGCCGTCGGCGCGCAGCGTCTGCACGAATTCGGCGAGCAGCCTGAAGGCGGTCTCGAGCGGCCCGAGATCGGTGATCTGGCTGCCGATATGCACGTCGGTGCCGGTCACCTTGATGGCGGGCAGCTTCGCCGCGCGGGCATAGACCTCGCGCGCCCGGGCAATCGGAATGCCGAACTTGTTCTCCGACTTGCCGGTCGAGATCTTCGCATGCGTGCCGGCGTCGACGTCGGGATTGACCCGCACCGAGATGCGCGCGGTCCTGCCCATCTCGACCGCGAGCCGCGACAGGAGCTCGAGCTCCGGCTCGGACTCGATGTTGATGCAGAGAATGTCGGCGGCGAGCGCGGCGCGCAGCTCGGCCTCGGTCTTGCCGACGCCGGAGAACAGGATCTTGGAGGCCGGGAAGCCCGCCGCGAGCGCCCGCTTCAGCTCGCCGCCCGACACCACGTCGGCGCCGGCGCCGAGCTTCGCCAGCGTGCGCAGCACCGACTGGTTGGAGTTCGCCTTCATCGCGTAGCAGACGAGGCTCTTCTCGCCGGCGAAGGCTTCGGTGAAGACGCGGTAGTGCCGCTCCAGCGTCGCCGTCGAATAGCAGTAGAACGGCGTGCCGATGGCTTCCGCGAGCTCAATGAGATTGACCGCCTCGGCGTGCAGCACACCGTTGCGATAGTCGAAATGGTTCATGGGATTTTTCAAATCATGATGCGCGCATCATGATTTTCATCTTTCAGTTTGAGCCTTGATCTTGTTCGGAAAACCGGTTCCCACTTTTCCGGATCATACTCTAATTACCGAGCAGCGGATCGAGGATAAAGGACTTCTTGCTGCCTTTCGGCGCGCTCGGCCCGGCATCCGCCCCGTAAGTCGGGTTGAACACGCTGGGCTGGCTGGCGCGCTCGGTCTCGGTATCGCCGTTCACCTGCGCGGTCGGAGCGGCGTTCGACGCCGTCGGCGGCAAATCGAGCGGTCCCTTGCGGCCGCAGCCGCCGAGCGCGAGCGCGGCTGCGCTCAGCACAATGATGGCCCATCCCGACGGAGTCAGGCTTGTCTTGCTGGTCACGACGAAAATCCCCAATTCGGGCTGCACCATACAAACATTGCCACGCTCTGGCGAGACCCGGGCGGCCTCGAAATGACAGCGAAATTTCCCGTTCAGCCCAATTTTCGCTCTTTTTCCAGCCGCTTGGCCCAGGCCCTGGCCTGCGCGAGCACATTCTTCGGCGCCGTGCCGCCGAACGAGGTCCGGCTCTTCACGGACGACTCGACCGACAGCACCTTCAGCGCATCCGCGGTGATCCTGGGCTCGACCTCCTGCATCGCCGCAAGCGGTAGCTCATGCAGCGCCACGCCCTGTTCCGAGGCGAGTGCGACAATGCGCCCGGTGACGTGGTGGGCGTCGCGGAACGGCATTTTCAGGGTGCGCACCAGCCAGTCGGCGAGATCGGTCGCGGTGGCGTAGCCCTCGCCGGCGGCGGCCTTCATGCGCGCCTCGTCGGGCACCAGGTCCTCGACCATGCCGGTCATGGCGCGGATCGCGAGCGACAGCGCCGCGAATGCCTCCATCGCGCCCTGCTTGTCCTCCTGCATGTCCTTTTGATAGGCGAGTGGCAGGCCCTTCATCACAATCAGGAGCGCGGTCAGCGCACCGATCACGCGGCCGGTCTTGGCGCGCACCAGCTCGGCCGCGTCCGGGTTGCGCTTCTGCGGCATGATGGAGGAGCCGGTGGTGAACTTGTCGCTCAGTCTGACCAGGCCGACCAGCGGCGAGGTCCAGATCACGATCTCCTCGGCAAAACGTGACATGTGCACGGCGCAGATCGCTGCCGCCGACAGCGTCTCCAGCACGAAGTCGCGGTCGGACACCGCGTCGAGCGAATTGGCCATGGGCCGGTCGAAGCCGAGCGCCTTCGCGGTGGCGGCGCGGTCGATCGGAAACGAGGTGCCGGCGAGCGCGGCAGCACCCAGCGGCGATTCGTTCAACCGCTTGCGCGCATCGGCAAAGCGGCCGCGGTCGCGGCCGGCCATCTCGACATAGGCGAGCAGATGGTGGCCGAAGGTCACCGGCTGTGCGGTCTGCAGATGGGTGAAGCCGGGCATGACCGTTCCGGCATGCTCCTCTGCGCGGGCCACCAGCGCCTTCTGGAACGCAGCCAGCGCCGCATCTGTTTCGTCGATCGTGTCGCGCACATAGAGACGGAAATCGGTCGCGACCTGATCGTTGCGCGAGCGCGCGGTGTGCAGCCGGCCCGCGGCCGGGCCGATCAGCTCGGACAGCCGCGACTCGACATTCATATGGATGTCCTCGAGCGCGCGCTTGAAGTCGAAATCGCCCTTGCCGATCTCTGACAAAATCGTGTCTAGACCTTTGCGGATATTTTTCGCATCAGCAGCCGTGATGATGCCTTGCGCGGCCAGCATGGCGGCGTGGGCCTTGGACGCGGCGATGTCCTGGGCATAAAGGTGACGGTCGACGTCGATGGAGACGTTGATTTCCTCCATAATCGCGTCGGGACGTTCAGAGAACCGGCCGCCCCACATCTTGTTGCTCATGACTTCTCGCTCACGACTTTGTATTTGAGGCCTCGCCGTTTCGTGCCGGAGCGGCGAAACAGCGTGGCGGTTCCGATCGTAATTCCCGGCACTGCATAGCCATAACTGCCCCAGGATGACAAACGATATGCCCGAGACGACCCCACCCAAGCCCGCCGCCACGCGTCGGATTCCGCACGTGTTGGGCGCGGTGCTGATTGGAGCCGTGATCGGCTATGTCGCGGTCTCGAACCTCAAGCGCCCCACTGGCGACGTGGCCTGCAACGGGGCGGTGGATCTCGCGAAGAAGATCGCCCCGTTGGCCCATGGCGAGGTCGCTGCACTGACCATGGCGACCACTCCGCTCCGCCTGCCCGACCTCGCCTTCGAGGACGCCAACGGCCAGCCGAAGAAGCTCTCGGACTGGCGCGGCAAGACGGTGCTGGTGAACCTGTGGGCGACCTGGTGCGTGCCCTGCCGCAAGGAGATGCCGGCGCTGGACAGCCTGCAGGCCAAGCTCGCCGGCAAGGACTTCGAGGTGGTCGCGATCAACATCGACACCCGCGACCCCGACAAGCCGAAAAACTTCCTGAAAGACGCCAATTTGACCCATCTCAGCTATTTCAGCGACCAGAAAGCCAAGGTTTTTCAGGATCTTAAGAACATAGGCAAGGCGTTGGGCATGCCGACCTCCGTGCTGGTCGACGCCAAGGGCTGCGAAATTGCCAATATCGCCGGGCCCGCCGAATGGGCCAGCGACGACGCCATCAAGCTGCTCAAGGCCGCGGTGCAGCCGGCCCCGGCGGGATTCTAGATCTCAGGCCGTGACGTTGAGGTTGCCGCCGACGCCGGCCGCCAGATTGGCGGTCGAGGGCGCGCCGAGCAAGGTCTGATACCAATGGCCCTAAGGATTGACTGTTGCCCAAGTGCGGCTTGTGATTGAGGCGATGCGACCTGGATCATTTGCGAAGAAGTTCCAGGCTTCGCAGGTCTTGGCGACGATATCGTCGTAGTCGTCGAAGACGGTGATGGCGAGCTTGTTGGCGCGCAGGTACTGCCAGACGTTTTCAATCGGATTGAGCTCGGGCGCATAAGGCGGCAGCTGTAACAGAGTGATATTTTCCGGAGCTCGGACGGTGCCGGCACTGTGATAGCCGGCGCCGTCGAAGACGAGAACGGCATGTGCGTCGGGTGCAACTTTGCGGCTGATTGCCTCCAAATGCAGTGACGTCGCCTCTGCATTTGCCGTCGGCATGACAAGACCCGCGGCGACGCCCCGTTGAGGACAGGCGGCACCGAAGAGATAAGCCCAATCGTAACGTCGATCGCGCGGCGCGCGAGGCCGTGAGCCACGCTTGGCCCACACGCGTGTCAGCGTGCCCTGCTGGCCGATCCGCGCCTCGTCCTGGAACCAGATTTCGATCGGCTTGCCTTGGGCGTGAGCGGGGAGCGTTGTCGTGAGGGTCGTAGCAAAGTTTTTTTGAACGCTTCCTGAGCCGCTTCATCGGCTTGCGGATGGCGCGGCCGCACCGAGAGCCGGCGGTACCCGAGCTTGGCCAGAACCTTGCCGACCGAACGTTCGTGCAGTTTGACGCCAAACCGCCGCTCAAGCTCGTCGCGCAAATCCACCCGCCGCCAACGTACGACCCCATGCTGCTCAGGATCGGGACCGGCCTCGACCAACGCGGCCAATTCGGCCTGCTGCTCTGTCGTCAGCCGCGACCGCGGTCCCGTCGGTTTGCGCGACCGCAGTCCCGCCAAGCCTTCGGCGTTATAACGATGCACCCAGTCCCGCAGGGTCTGACGATCCATCCCGCAACTTTCGGCTGCCTTCTTGCGGTCCGCGCCCTCCAGCACAAGCGCAAGCGCCAATATCCGCCGCGCTACCGTACTATTCTTCTCTCTGCGCGCCGCCTTCCGAAGCTCGCCCGCGGTCAAATCAAGCCGCGTAATCGCTACCGCTGCCCCCATCGATATTGCTCCTGTCTACGCAGCAACATCGATTCAGAAACTCACTGATTTGGAAATCCCAAATGTGAGTCAAATCCGGGGGCCGTTGGTATGAACCGCGAATTTTTCCGCATCGAGGTTCTGCTTGGTCAGCCGGGTCGCGATCTGGCCCTGCAGGTTGCCCTGCTGCATCGACAGGATGCTGGTGACCATGCTCGTCGTGTCCATACGCGGTATTCCCAAGTCCGGCTTGCAAGTCCGGCATGGCGTAGCGAAGCGAAGTTAACGGCGGGTAATGGCGCGCCGCGTCAGGCTGACGCGGTGTCGGGATGAGGACTGATCGCAGGGTTACCGCGTCGGGACCGGTTTGTCGCCGCGGTAGTCGTAGAAGCCGCGCTGGGTTTTGCGCCCGAGCCAGCCGGCTTCGACATACTTCACCAGCAGCGGACACGGCCGGTACTTGGAGTCGGCCAACCCCTCATGCAGCACCTGCATGATCGACAGGCAGGTGTCGAGGCCGATGAAGTCGGCCAGCTCGAGCGGCCCCATCGGATGATGCGCGCCGAGCTTCATCGCGGCATCGATCGCCTCGACGTTCCCGACGCCCTCATAAAGCGTGTAGATCGCCTCGTTGATCATCGGCAGCAGGATGCGATTGACGATGAAGGCAGGGAAGTCCTCCGACACCGCAACCTGCTTGCCGAGCTTGGCAACGAAGGCCTTGGCGGTGTCGAACGTCACGTCGTCGGTCGCGATGCCGCGGATCAGCTCGACGAGCTCCATCACCGGCACCGGATTCATGAAGTGAATGCCGATGAAGCGTTCGGGACGATCGGTCGACGCCGCGAGCCGCGTGATCGAGATCGATGACGAGTTGGAGGCGATGATCGCCTCGGGCTTCAGCACCGCGCAGATCTCGTGGAAGATCTTGCGCTTGGTTTCTTCCTTCTCGACCGCGGTCTCGATCACGAGATCGCAGTCCGCCAGCGCATCGAGCGTCTCGGCGGGAGTGATGCGGTCGAGCGCCTGCTTGCGCTCGGCGTCGCTGATGGTCTTCTTGGCGACCTGACGGGTCAGATGGCCGTTGATGGTCGCGAGCCCCGACTTCAGCCGCTCGGCGGACACGTCATTGAGCACCACGTCGAAGCCGGCCAGCGCGGCCACATGCGCAATGCCGTTGCCCATCTGGCCCGCACCGATCACGCCGACTTTCTTGATTGCCACCGTCATCTTGTCATCCACCGGAACGGCGCGCACATCGCGCCTGCCCAATCCCAACGATACCCGAAGCGAAGCCTTCCGGGTGCCCTATTCGCCGGAAAACTGCCCCCTCTGAGCTCATGATGCAGCAAGGATGCGCATCATGCCCCCATCTCTTTGCTTGAGCACGACCTTTTCGGGAAACCGGTTCCCGCTTTCTCAAGGCCATGCCCCGAAAATAATAACACCGGCCGGAGCTTACCCATCCGGCCGGTGCCTTGTCGCTTACTTTCCGAGCTTGCCGAGCGCTTCGGTCAGCTCCGGAACCGCCTGGTAGAGGTCGGCGACCAGGCCGTAGTCGGCGACCTGGAAGATCGGCGCGTCCTCATCCTTGTTGATGGCGACGATCACCTTGGAGTCCTTCATGCCGGCCAGATGCTGGATCGCGCCGGAGATGCCGATCGCGACATAAAGTTCCGGAGCCACCACCTTGCCGGTCTGGCCGACCTGCCAGTCGTTCGGCGCATAGCCGGCATCGACCGCGGCGCGCGAGGCGCCGACGCCGGCGCCGAGCTTGTCGGCGAGCGGCTCGATGTATTTGGCGAAGTTCTCGCGGCTCTGCATCGCGCGGCCGCCGGAGACGATGATCTTCGCCGAGGTCAGCTCCGGACGGTCGCTCTTGGCGACCTCCTCGCCGATGAACGAGGAGAGAGCCGGATCGGCTGCCACCGCGGCGTTCTCGATCGCCGCGCCGCCGCCTTCGCCGGTCGCGGCAAAGGTCGAGGTGCGGACCGTGATGACCTTCTTGGCGTCCTTCGACTTCACGGTCTGGATCGCGTTGCCGGCATAGATCGGACGCTCGAAGGTGTCGGGCGCGACCACCTTGATGATTTCCGAGACCTGCATCACGTCGAGCAGCGCTGCGACGCGCGGCATTACGTTCTTGAAGCGCGAGGTCGCGGGCGCGACGATCGCATCATAGCTGCCGGCGAGCGAGACGATCAGCGCAGCCAGCGGCTCGGCGAGGTCGTGCTCATAGGCGGCACCTTCGGCAACCAGCACCTTCTTGACGCCATTGAGCTTGGCGGCGGCTTCCGCGGCCGCCTTGGTACCCTGGCCGCCGGCGATGAGGACGTCCACGTCGCCGCCGAGCTGGCTTGCCGCAGTCAGCGCCTTGTTGGTGGAGTCCTTCAGGGTCTCGTGGTCGTGTTCAGCAATCAACAGCGTCGTCATCAGAGAACCCCGGCTTCGGTCTTGAGCTTGTTAACGAGTTCGGCGACGTCCTTGACCTTGACGCCCGCCTTGCGGCCTGCCGGTTCCGCGGTCTTGAGCACTTCCAGACGGGGCGTGAGATCGACGCCGTAATCAGCCGCCGCCTTCTCGTCGATCGGCTTCTTCTTCGCCTTCATGATGTTGGGCAGCGAGGCGTAGCGCGGCTCGTTGAGGCGCAGGTCGGTGGTGACGATCGCCGGACCCTTGAGCTTGATGGTCTGGAGGCCACCGTCGACCTCGCGCGTGACCTTGAAGTCGGAACCGTCGACCTCGAGCTTGGAGGCGAAGGTCGCCTGCGAACAGCCGAGCAGCGCGGCCAGCATCTGGCCGGTCTGGTTGGAATCGTCGTCGATCGCCTGTTTGCCGAGAATGACGAGGCCGGGCTTCTCTGCCTCGACCACCGACTTCAGGATCTTGGCGACCGCGAGCGGCTCGACATTACCCTCGGCCTTGACGAGGATGCCGCGGTCGGCGCCCATCGCAAGCCCGGTACGGATGGTCTCGGAGGCCTGCGCCGGTCCGATCGACACCACCACCACCTCGGTCGCCTTGCCGGCTTCCTTCAGCCGCAACGCTTCCTCGACGGCGATTTCGTCAAACGGGTTCATCGACATCTTGACGTTGGCGAGCTCGACGCCCGATCCGTCACTCTTGACGCGGACCTTGACGTTGTAGTCGACGACCCGCTTTACCGGCACAAGAACCTTCATCGATCCTCTTTCGCTTTGATTTTGTGGGTTTCGGTTGGCTGGCGCGGAACCTAAAGGTCCGGATACCCCCGGTCAACGCGCGAAAGCCAAAAAACCGGCCTCCCGATTTGAGGCAGTCTAACGGTTCTGGCCGGGCACCCACAACACGTCTCCCGCCCCCTTGTTGTTCTGGAAGCGGCTGGCAACGAACAGGAAATCCGACAGGCGGTTCATATACTGGATGCCAGCGGCGTTGACCGGTTCGTCGGGCCGGGCGGCGAGTTCCACCATCATGCGTTCCGTCCGGCGACATATCGTGCGAGCAAGATGCAGATATGCAGATGCGGCTGTCCCGCCGGGCAGCACGAACGAGGTCAGCGGCGCGAGTTGGTCGTTCAGGCTGTCGATGTCGCGCTCGAGCCGCTCGACCTGGCTCGCCCGCATCCGCAAGCGCTCGGCCTTGCCTTCGCGCTCGGGTACCGCGAGGTCGGCGCCGAGATCGAACAGATCGTTCTGGATCCGCCCGAGCATGGCGTCGAGTTCGGGACTATCAGCCAGATGCAGCCGCACTACGCCGATCGCGGCATTGGTCTCGTCGACGGTGCCATAGGCGGCGACGCGCAGATCGTATTTCGGACGGCGTTCGCCGGAGCCGAGCGCAGTGGTGCCGTCATCGCCGGTGCGCGTGTAGATCCGATTGAGAACGACCATGGCTAGCTCCAGCTTCGTGAACATCTCTCCCATGGGGAGAGGTCGCGAGCATCTTGCGAGCGGGTGAGGGGTTACGATCTCACGATAGCCTGAACCCCTCACCCGGGTCGCCGATGGCGATCCGACCTCTCCCAATGGGAGAGATACAGGTTAGCGCATCTATCGCCCCATCGCCCAGACCGCGAGCATGGCGATGACGATCGCGACGAACTGCAACAACACGCGCAGCCGCATCAGCCTCTGTGATGTGTTCGGCGAGCCGCCCTTCATCATATTGACGAGGCCGAGCAGCAGAACCAGCGCCACAGCGGCGACGGCGACGGGAAGGATGAACGAGCTCAGAAAGGATGCCATCGGCGGTACATAACACCGTGTGGGGCGGACTTCCACCGACCCCCGCGATGCAACCAACTGGCTTTTCACGGCGTAATATCAGAAGCTGGCCCCGTTTCGGGTCGAACCTGTTCGACAACGCCGGGTGGAATGTGAAACAGCTTCGTTACGTCTACCACGTCGTGATGGATGCCCTTTACACGTTCCTCGCCGACGACGGCTGGGCGATCGCAAGCCACATCGCGCTGTCGACGCTGATGGCGCTGTTTCCGTTCCTGATCGTGCTGACCTCGCTGGCCGGCTTCTTCGGCTCCAAGGAGCTTGCCGACCAGGCCGTCGGGCTGTTGTTGCAGGTTTGGCCGCAGCGGGTCGCCGACGCGCTGTCCGGCCAGATCCACGACGTGCTGACCACGACGCGCGGCGACATCCTGACCATCGGCGCGGTGCTTGCGGTCTACTTCGCCTCCAACGGCGTCGAGGCGCTGCGGGTGGCGCTGAACCGCGCCTATGCCGTGGCCGAACCGCGGCGCTGGTACTGGCTGCGGCTGGAATCGATCGGCTACACGCTGGTCGCAGCCTTCACCTCGCTCGCGATGGCATTCCTGATCGTGCTCGGGCCGCTGATCATCGAAGCTGGGCGCCGCTACATTCCATTTTTCGTCGAATCGAACGAGAGCCTGCTCGACACCGCCCGCTACGGCATCACGATCCTGGCCCTGATCATTGCGCTCTTCATCCTGCACGCCTGGCTGCCGGCGGGCCGCCGCAGCTTCCTGCAGATTCTGCCCGGCATCATCTTCACCATGGTGGCGTCGCTGATCTCGGGCATCGGGTTCGGCATGTATCTGGCGCGCTTCGCCAACAACTACGTCACGATGTATGCGGGACTGGCCTCGGTGATCATCGCGCTGGTGTTCCTGTATTTCATCGCCGCGATCTTCGTGTTTGGCGGCGAGCTGAACGCCGCGATCATCAAGTCGCGGTTGCCGCGCGGCGTGTCGCTGCAAGCAGCGCAGTCGCTAGAGCCCGCGGAGAGACAGGCTTGACCAGGAAGGCGTCGGCGCCGGCGGCGCGCGCGGCGGCCTCATCCTCGCTGCGGCCGGAAATCCCGATGATCGCGACGCTTCCGTGCGGCGGCGGCAGCGCGCGGATCCGCTTGATTGCCTCGACCCCGCCGATGCCTGGCAGCACCATGTCCATCAGCACCGCGTCGAACGCGCCCTGGCCGAGCCGATCGGCCGCGGCTTCGCCCTGACCGATGAATTCGGCGTGGTGACCGAGCTCGGTCAGGATGGTGTTGAGCACGACGCGGCCGAATGGATTGTCCTCCACGCTGAGCAGCCGCAGCCGCCGCGACGCGCGCGCCGCGGCGCCGTCGTCCGACATGGTGCTGATGGGCCCCTTGGCCGATGCGAGCACCACGCTCAGCGTGAAGGTGGTGCCGCCGCCCTCGCGCTGGGCTGCGACGATGTCGCCGCCCATGGCGCGGGCAAGCTGCTTGACCGAGGACAGGCCGAGCCCGGCGCCGCCGAATCGCGAGGCGATCGAGACATTGGCCTGCGAGAACGGCCGGAACAGGCGCTTCACCTCCTTGAGCGTGAGCCCGATGCCGCTGTCGGACACGGCAAACGCGACGCCGATCTTGCCCTTGGCTACGCGAACCGGTGCGACGTGCAGCGCGATGCCGCCGTGCTCGGTGAACTTGACGGCATTGTCGATCAGGTTCTCCAGTGCCGCCCGCAGGCGGACGGGATCACCGACCGCGAAGGCAGGCAGTTCGTCCGAAATCTCGACTGTGGCTTCCAGCCCCTTGGCCGCGGCACGGCCGGCCAGCGAATCGCCGGCGGTGCGCGCCAGCGTGCGCAGATCGAAGAAATCCTGCCGGACCGCGAGCCCCGGCCCCTCGCTGCGGGCGGCATCGACAAACAGGGTCGCAAGACTGGCCAGATGCTCCGCGCCCGCCTTGATGGTATCGATCCAACGCCGCTCGCGCTCGCCGAGATCGGAGGTCGCGAGCAGGTTGCTGATCGCCAGAATCCCGGTCAGCGGCGTCCGCACCTCATGGGCAAAGGCGGCCAGCGCGGTTTCGACCGTCCTGGGGCCGGCCTTCCGGGCCGGCTTGGGCGCAGCCCGCTTGCGGCGCGACTTGGCCGCCGCCTTGAGGGCCCTCTTGGCAGCACCAGTCTTGGAAGCGCCAGTCTTGGAAATGCGCGTTCGGGAGGCGCGCATTTTGGACGGCGCCCGCTTGGGTCGCCGCTTGTTGCGCCGTGCGCGCGATATCGCCGCCATGGTCTCCGTAATCCCCCTCCCGGGAGCCAGCATGGCATGCCTAGAGTGCCCGAGTCACGGCGCCGTTTGCGGCTCGCCACCGCAAAGCGCCATGATGGTAACCGGGTTTCCCCGCGACCGAACGCGGGCCAAGTCTACGGCAGGCCCACGAGGCGGCGGATGTCGGCCGGACTCGCGCCCTCCGCCCGCAACTCGCGCAGTCCCGTCGCTCGCGTCGATTTCGACAGCTTCTGGCCCGCCTCATCCCGAATCAGCCGGTGGTGCCGGTAGGCCGGTGGGGCCAGGCCGAGCAGTTCCTGCAACAGGCGATGGACGCTGGTCGACCAGAGCAGGTCGGCCCCCCGGACCACGTCGGTGACGCCCTGCAGCGCGTCGTCGATCACGACTGAGAGATGATAGCTGGTCGGGGTTTCCTTGCGCGCCAGGATGACGTCGCCCCAGTCCTCCGGCCGCGCGGCGACCTCTCCGGCCTCGCCGGCCGGCCCCTCACCCGATTCGCACCAGCGCAGATCGCCGGTGCGCATGCGCGCCGCAGCCATATCGAGCCGCAGCGCGAACGGTGCGCCCTGCCTGATCAGCCGATCGCGCTCCTCTGATGACAGCGATTTGGCCGTACCCGGATAGAGCGGCGCACCGTCCGGGTCACGCGGCCAGCCGCCCTCGGCTTCCTTTTCGGCGACCAGTCGCGCGATCTCCGCCCGGCTCTCGAAGCTTGGATAGACGAGCCCCTGCGCGGACAGGCGTTCGATTGCCTCGCGGTAGGCGGCAAAGTGCTCGGACTGCCGCCGCACCGGCGTCTCCCAGGCGATGCCGAGCCAGGCGAGGTCCTCGTAGATCGCCTGCTCGAATTCCGGCCGGCAGCGCGTAGCGTCGATGTCCTCGATCCGCAGCAGCAAGCGCCCGCCCGCCTGCCGCGCCAGATCGAAGTTGAGCAGCGCCGAGAAGGCATGGCCGAGATGCAGGTAGCCGTTCGGGCTTGGGGCAAAACGGAAAACGGGTGGCATGGCGATTGGTCGCGCGTCATTGCCGGGCTCGATCCGGCCATCCATCTGGGAGAGACTCTGTTACGATAGGAGATGGTGCGGGTCATCCCCAATCAAGTTAGAGACTCATCCCGATACGCCACACGTCGATGCCAATCCCACGATGCTGATCCATCTCGAAACCCAGGCCGACCTCGACGACGCGGTTCACAAGCTCGTCGATCAGGACCGCCGTCTGAGACCGATCCTCGAATTGACCGGCATGCCGGCGATCCGCCAGCGCGAGCCGGGCTTTGCCGGGCTTGCCGCGATCATCTGCGGCCAACAGCTCTCGACCGCGAGCGCCGCGGCGATCTGGGGGCGGGTCAGCGCAGCGTTCGATCCGTTTCACCACGATGCGATCCGAAAAGCCCGTGCCGACCGGCTTGGCCGACTCGGCCTGTCCGCCGCTAAGATCAAGACGCTGAAATACATCGCGCGCGAGCTCGCCGAGGAGCGGCTGAACCTCGAAGTGCTCGCCAATGAGGAGGCGGACGCCGCCCACAACACGCTGACCGCGCTGCCCGGCATCGGGCCGTGGACCGCCGACATCTATCTCCTGTTCTGCCTCGGCCATGGCGACGCCTGGCCCGCGGGCGACCTCGCCGTGCAGGAAGCGGTCAAGATCGGCCTCGGGCTGAAGGACCGGCCGACGCCGAAGCAGATGGCGCCGCTCGCCGAACCGTGGCGCCCGCTGCGCGGCGCCGCCGCGCACTTGTGGTGGGCCTATTATCGCGTGCTCAGGAAACGCGAGGGCGTCATCGCGGGCGCGAAGTAGAAGACGACCTACCCGCGCAGCCTCACGCGGTCCTCGCGCGCGCAGTCGGTGACGAAGGCGATCACGGCCCGCACCGCCGGCAACTCGACGAGATCGGGGTGGGCCAGCAGCCAGAGATCGGAGACGCTGCTGAGCTTTTGCGGCGCCACCCGCACCAGCTCGGGATAGTCGGCCGCCACCAGGCAGGACAGCGCTGAGATCCCGAGCCCGGCCCGCACCGCGGCGAGCATGTCGCCTTGCGAGGAGCAGCGCATCACCATCGTGCCCTGCCCCGTGATGAGATCGCTCCAGCGCGCCAGATGCGCATTCGAGGCCTGGTCGGCAAAGCCGATCACATGGTGGCCCTTCCACTCTTCCCGCCGCTCCGGCAGCTTGCGCCCTGCCGCATAGTCGCGCGAGGCATAGAAGCCGGTGCCGAGCCGGCCGATCTTGCGCCCGATCAGGTTCTCCTCCCCCGCATCGACCGGACGCAGCACCACGTCGGCCTCGCGGCGGCGGACGCTCGCCGGAAACGGATGGGTGATGATCTCGAGCTGGACATTGGCATGGTCGCGTAGGAACGGGCCGAGACGCGGCATCAGCCAGTGCGCGGCGAGCGTCGCGCCGATCGACAGCTTCACGACGCCGCGGGCCTGCTCGCCGGTGGCCGACGCCGCCGCCTCCGCACGCAGGGCCGCGGCCGCCATCGCCTCGGCGTGCTCGCGGAACTTGCGGCCCTGCGACGTCAGCGACAGGCCGTCGTTGGACCGGGCAAACAGGCGGGTGCCGAGCTGCTTCTCCAGCGCCGCCACGTTGCGGCCGATGGTCGGGTGGCTGATGCGCAGGCGGCGCGCCGCGCCGGCGAGGCTCCGCGTCTCCGCCACCGCGATGAAGGTCTTGCAAAGCTCCCAGTCCATGGCGCTCCCTGCAGCGACGCGCGTTCATTCCTGATGGAATGGTCGTTCAATATTGAACGTCATCGCGCGATCGTCCAGCCTTATATTGCCGGCAAAAGAGAGCTACCGCTCCAGCCATCACGACAAGCACGCGATCCGCCCGGCGGCCGGCCGGCTGGCATCCGCATGGAGGACCCCGAAAGATGCCACTGCCCGCTTCGCTCGCCAACAAGCTTGAACTGCCGGTCGTCGGCTCGCCGCTGTTCATCGTATCGGGGCCCGAGCTCGTGATCGCGCAATGCAGAGCCGGCATCGTCGGCTCGTTCCCGGCGCTGAACGCCCGCCCCGCCGAGAAGCTCGACGAGTGGCTGACGCAGATCGAGAATGAGCTCGGCGAGTACCAGGCGCTGCATCCGGAGAAGAAGGTCGCGCCCTACGCGGTCAACCAGATCTGCCACGCCTCCAACGACCGGCTGATGCGCGACATGGAAACCTGCGTGAAGCACAAGGTGCCCGTGATCATCACCTCGCTGCGCCCGCCATCCGAGATCGTCGAGGCCGCGCATTCCTACGGCGGCGTGGTGTTCCACGACGTCATCAATGTGAAGCACGCGCGCAAGGCCGCTGAGCAGGGCGTCGACGGACTGATCCTGGTCTGCGCCGGCGCAGGCGGGCACGCAGGCACGCTGTCGCCGTTCGCGCTGGTGCGCGAGGTCAAGCAATGGTTCAAGGGCACGATCCTGCTGTCGGGCGCAATCTCCGACGGCTGGAGCATTGCATCCGCGCTCGCGCTCGGCGCCGACCTCGCCTATATCGGCACCCGCTTCATCGCGACCGAGGAGGCCAACGCCGATGTCAGGTACAAGCAGGCGCTGACCGAGTACGCCGCGCACGACATCGTCTATTCGAACCTGTTCACCGGCGTGCACGGCAACTATCTCGGGCCGTCGATCGCGGCGGCAGGGCTTGATCCCGCCAATCTGCCGGTCGCCGACAAGTCCAAGATGAATTTCGGCTCCGGCGGCAACATGAAGGCCAAGGCCTGGCGCGACATCTGGGGCTCCGGCCAGGGCATCGGCCAGATCGCCGACACCCCGCCGGTCGCCGAGCTGGTGGCGCGGCTCAAGTCCGAGTTCGCCGCGGCGCGCAGCGATTTCCTGCGCGCCAGTGCCTGACGTCTCGCCAAGCGCCAAGAGAAACGCGACATGATCATCAGCGGCGACAGACAGATCAGCTACGCCGACATTCACGCCCGCATCGCGCGGGCGGCCAGCGGCTTCCGGGCGCTCGGCGTGCGCGACGGCAAACCTGTCGGCATGATGCTGCGCAACGATTTCACACTGTTCGAGGTGGTGGCCGCCTCGGCCGCGCTCGGCAGTCCGGTGGTGCCGATCAACTGGCATCTGAAGGCCGAGGAGGTCGCCTATATCCTCTCTGACAGCGGCGCCGACACGCTGGTCTGTCACGCCGACCTGTTGCCGCAGATCAGGGATGGCCTGCCGGCCGGGCTCAAGCTGCTGATCGTGGCAACGCCGCCGGAGATCGCCGACGCCTATGGCGTGACGCCGGCACTTGCAGAGGTGCCTGATGGCATGACCGACTGGGACAATTGGCGCGACACGCATCAGCCCTTGACCGACGCCCCGATCGGTGCCGCACCGATGTTCTACACGTCGGGCACCACGGGCCTGCCGAAGGGCGTGCGGCGCAAGCCGATGCGGCCCGAGCAGCAGGCGGCCGCGGCGCGGGTCGGCGCCATCAGCTACGGCATCAAGCCGAACGAGGATCAGGTGATCCTGATGAACGGGCCGATGTATCACTCGGCGCCGCACTCCTACGGCATGCTCGCCTTCCGCAACGGCTGCACCATCGTGCTCGAGCCGCGCTTCGATCCCGAGGACCTGCTGCAACTGACCGAGCGCCACGGCGTCACCCATATGCACATGGTGCCGACCATGTTCGTGCGGCTGTTGCGCCTGCCTGAGGAAACCCGGCGCCGCTACGATGTCTCGTCGCTGCGCTTCATCGTCCATGGCGCCGCGCCCTGCCCCGCGGAGGTCAAGCGCGCGATGATCGACTGGTGGGGGCCGGTGGTGAACGAATATTTCGGCTCGACCGAGACCGGCATCCCGGTCTGGCATTCGGCGGCGGAAGCGCTGGCAAAGCCCGGCACGGTGGGTCGCGCCATCGAGGGCGGCATCGTGAAGATCTTCCGCCCCGACGGCTCGCTGTGCGACGTTGGCGAGCCCGGCGAAATCTTCATGCGCCAGATGGCGACGTCGGATTTCGACTACCACGGCAACGCCAAGGCGCGCGCCGAGGCCGACCGCGACGGCCTGATCAGCGTCGGCGACGTCGGCTATCTCGACGCGGACGGCTATTTGTTCCTGTGCGACCGCAAGCGCGACATGGTGATCTCGGGCGGCGTCAACATCTATCCCGCCGAGATCGAGAATGCGCTGATCGGCATGGACGGCGTGCGCGACTGCGCGGTGTTCGGTGTTCCCGACTCCGAATATGGCGAGCGGCTGTTCGCCTGCATCGAACCGGAAGCGGGAGCCACGCTGTCGGTTTCCGCCGTGCAGGATTTCCTGCGCGGCAAGCTCGCCAATTTCAAGGTGCCGCGGGACATCCAGTTCATGGACGCGCTGCCGCGCGAAGCTACCGGCAAGATCTTCAAGCGCAAGCTGCGCGATCTCCACCGCGACGGACAGCTCCACGCCGCACGCTGACGGCGAAGCGAACAGCGTTTCAAACTTTGTTGCTGTTGCAAAAGGATCATCGCTCGACGCAATGATGAGGACGCATCCGGAGCCGGGAGCGCCCCATGAAATCCAGCGACTTCATCGTCATCCGCAACGATTTGCAGCATTGCAAGGTGATCGAGACACAACTGCCTGATCCCGCGGCGCTGCCCCCCCGACGCGCTGCTGGTGAAGGTCACACGCTTCGCATTCACCGCCAACAACATCACTTACGCAGCGGTCGGCGAGGAACTGAAGTACTGGCAATTGTTCCCGGCGCCGGAGGGCTATGGCAACATCCCGGTCTGGGGTTTCGGCGAGGTGATCGCCTCGCAACACCCGAATGTCGCGGCCGGCGAAACGCTGTTCGGCTATTTCCCGATGGCGACCCATCTCGTCATCGAGGCCGCCGACGTCAGCAAGCGCGGCCTGCGCGATGCCGCCGCGCACCGGCAGGGCGTGGCGCCGGTCTACAACGCCTATGCCCGCGTCAGCGGCGATCCCGCCTATGCCGGCCGCCTAGGCGACTACCAGGCGCTGCTGCGGCCATTGTTCATGCTGTCGTTCCTGGTCGATGATTTCCTGGCCGAGAACGCGTTCTTCGGCGCGCGCAGCGTCATCCTGTCGTCGGCCTCGAGCAAGACGGCGTTCGGTCTCGCCCACCTCCTGCACACGCAGCGCCCGGGCCTTCGCGTGATCGGACTGACTTCGCCGGGCAATGTCGATTTCGTTGCCTCGCTCGGCTGCTACGACGAGATCGTCACCTACGACCACGTCACCGCGATGCCGTCGGAGCCTGTCGCCTATGTCGACATGGCCGGCAGCAGCGCGCTGCGCGAGACGCTGCATCGGCACTTCGGCGTGCAGATGGTCTATTCCGGCCGGGTCGGGCTGACCCATCGCGCCAGCCATCCGGACGAACCCGCCCTGCCCGGTGCCAAGCCGGTCTGGTTCTTCGCCCCCGACCAGATCCGCAAGCGCGCCAAGGAATGGGGACCGGGCGGCATCGAGCAGCGGTTCGGCGCGGCCTGGGCCGGGCTGGTGCCGCAGCTGCCGGAGTGGCTCGAGGTGATCGAGCGGCGCGGGCCGGCCGCGGTGCGAGAGGCGTATCTCGATACCCTGCAGGGCCGCGTTCCGCCGAAGCAAGGTCTAATCCTGTCGCTGGCCGAATAGGCGGCATCCCGTCACGCGCGTTCTGCAAGGCGGCGAAATGGGTATAGGCTTTGGCTAAGTGAATGCCGCCCAGACGGCCGATGACGAGAAACGCCCGATGCTCGACAAGACGGACGACATTTCGGTTGCCGCCGACAACTGGCTTGTGCAGTTCGAGGACGCGCTGGCAAGCCCCGACGATGTGCTGCTGAAGCCACTGTTCCATCCCGACAGCTACTGGCGTGACGTGCTGGCGCTGAGCTGGAACATCCAGACCGTCAATCGCGCATTTGCGATCCTCGAGGAACTGCCCGCGCATGCGCGGCGCAGCGCGCCATACAACTTCCGCATCGACGCCGATCGTGCGGCGCCGCGGCGGGTGATGCGCGCCGGCACGCAGGCGATCGAGGCGATCTTCAAGTTCGAGACGTCCGTTGGCCGCGGTCACGGCATCGTGCGGCTGGTTCCCGATGCTGCCGACGACAACCGGCTGAAGGCCTGGACGCTGCTCACCGCGCTCGAGGAGCTCAAGGGTTTTGAGGAGCAGCAGGGCCACACGCGGCCGCGCGGGCAGGCCTATTCCCGCGACTTCCGCGGACCCAACTGGCTCGACCAGCGCAAGACGTCCGCCGAATATGCCGACCGCGACCCTGATGTGCTGGTGGTCGGTGGCGGACAGGCGGGGCTCGCGATCGCGGCACGGCTCAAACAGCTCGGCGTCGACACGCTGATCGTCGACCGCGAGGCGCGTATCGGCGACAATTGGCGCAAGCGCTATCACGCGCTGACCCTGCACAACCAGGTGCAGGTCAATCACCTGCCCTATATGCCGTTCCCGCCGAACTGGCCGGTCTATATTCCGAAGGACAAGCTCGCCAACTGGTTCGAAGCTTACGTCGACGCCATGGAGCTGAACTTCTGGACCGGAACCGAATTCGCGGGCGGCAGCTATGACGACGCAAAGGGACGCTGGAACATCGAACTGCGCCGCACGGACGGCACGACGCGCAGAATGCAACCGCGCCATGTCGTGATGGCGACCGGCGTCAGCGGCATTCCGAACCTGCCCGACATTCCCGCACTGAAGAACTTTGCCGGCAAGGTCATGCATTCCAGCCGCTATGAGGACGGCGAGGACTGGCATGGCAAGCGCGCGCTCGTGATTGGCACCGGCAACAGCGGCCACGACATCGCGCAGGATTTGCATTCGTCCGGCGCCGAGGTCACGCTGGTGCAGCGCTCCTCGACCCTGATCACCAATATCGAGCCGTCGGCGCAGCTCGCTTATGCCGCCTACAACGAGGGCACGCTCGAGGACAGCGATTTGATCGCGACCTCGATGCCGCTCGTGCTCGCCAGGCGCAGCCACGTGCTGATGACCGAGCGGTCGAAGGAGCTCGACAAGCCGCTGCTCGACGGCCTCGCCCGCGTCGGCTTCAAGCTCGATTTCGGCGACGGCGGCACCGGCTGGCAGTTCAAATACCTCACCCGCGGCGGCGGCTATTACTTCAATGTCGGCTGCTCCGATCTCGTCGCGAGCGGCGCGATCAGGCTCAAACAGTTTACCGACATCGAGACCTTCGTGCCCGAGGGCGCGCGGCTGAAGAGTGGCGAGACGGTTGCGGCCGACCTCATCGTGCTCGCGACCGGTTACCGGCCGCAGGAAGAGCTGGTGAAAAAACTGTTCGGCGAGGCGATGGCCGCGAAGGTCGGCCCGATCTGGGGCTTCGGCGACGGCCAGGAGCTTCGCAACATGTACACCCGCACGCCGCAGCCCGGTCTGTGGTTCATCGCCGGCAGCCTCGCGCAATGCCGCATCAACTCGCAATACCTCGCGCTGCAGATCAAGGCGATCGAGGCCGGCCTGTTGCCGCGCGACGTCGGGCCGCGCGCCGAGTTTCCCTAAACCCGCGACCGGTTCGGGAGGGTCGCGCAACGACGAACTATGGTGCGCACTTGCGCACCTGAGAATCTCGAGGTTCCGGGTTCGCTTCGCGCCCGGAACGAGGCCCCAGGGAGAAACGATATGACTGCCATCCTCGGCACCGGCGAGCATCGCTACCGCGTGGTGGAGAATTTCGCGAAGCTGCCCGACGGCTGGAGCTTGACCGACGTCGCGTCCGTCGCGGTCGACAGCAAGGACCGCATCTATGTCTTCAACCGCGGCGCCCATCCGATGGTGGTGCTCGACCGCGAAGGCAACTTCATCCGAAGTTGGGGCGAAGGCGTGTTCTCGCGCGCCCACGGCCTGCATATCGACGCCGCCGACAATCTCTATTGCACCGATGATGGCGACCACACCGTGCGCAAGTGCTCTGTTGACGGCAAGGTGCTGCTGACGATCGGCATCCCGAACAAGCCCGCGCCGTTCATGAGCGGCGAGCCGTTCCATCGTTGCACCCATACGGCCCTCTCGCCGAAGGGCGAGATCTATGTCTCGGACGGCTACGGCAACGCCTGCGTCCACAAATACACGCCGGACGGCAGGCTGATCAAAACCTGGGGCGAGCCCGGCACCGATCCCGGCCAATTCAACATCGTGCACAACATCGCGACCGACGCCGACGGCTGGGTCTATGTCGCCGACCGCGAGAACCACCGCGTGCAGGTGTTCGACGGCAACGGCAAATACGAGACGCAGTGGAACAATCTGCACCGGCCCTGCGCGCTGTGCTGCTGTGGGAGCGGCAAGCAGCCGAACTTCGTCATCGGCGAGCTCGGCCCCGGCATGGCCGTCAACCGCAAGGTGCCCAATCTCGGCCCGCGGCTGTCGATCGTCGATACCAAGGGCAACCGCATCGCCCGCCTCGGCGGCGAGCACGGTCCAGGCGTGGAGAGTGGAAAATTCCTGGCGCCGCACGGCATCGCGCTCGATTCGCGAGGCGACATCTATGTCGGCGAGGTCGGCGTCACCGACTGGAAGACCAGCTTTCCGGATGCCGAGATGCCGACGGCGGTGCGCGTGACGCGCTGCTTGCAGAAGCTGGAGAAGGTTTGAGCGCAATCGTCCCGCGCTGCTCCGTCAAACCTCGCCGATCACCTCGCGCCGGCGCTGCTCCGATTCTTCCGCATAACGCCGCATCGCGTGCGCCTCGGTGAGCAGGCCGATCGGCCGGCGGTCGCCGTCGCCCTCAACCACGGCAAGCGACTCCGCCTCGGCGGCATCGAACACCGCGATCGCCTCCTGGATGTTCATCACCGGATGCAGCACCACATCAGCGTAGCGCAGGATGGACGCAAGCCCCTTGTCGGCCGCTATATCGGGCGCATGAGCGTCCGCGACCAGGGCCAATCCCGCGTAACACCCCTGACCATCGACCGCGACGACCTGCGTCTTCGAGCCCGGCGGGAATTTCTCGCGGAACAGCTTGATCGGCATCGCGGCGTCCACCGTCGCCATGTCCTGCCGCATCATCTTGCCGACAGTGAGATCGCGGATCCAGCCGACATCGGCGGCGCTGCGAATGGTCTCGCCGCGCAGATGCAGCCGCCAGGTCGCGAACGAATAGCCGAACAGTTCGCGCGTGATCATGGTCGAGATGATGACCGCGGCCAGCACCGCGGCGGAGAGCCACAGATTGCCGGTCGATTCCAGCGCGATGAATGACATCGTCAGCGGACCGCCGATCACCGAGGCCGACAACGCACTCATGCCGATCACCGCATAGGCGTTGGGATCAAGGCTCAGTCCCGGCCACACGACGTCGACGCCGGCGGCGAACAGGCGGCCGCCCAGCGCACCCATGAACAGCGTGGCGAAGAACAATCCGCCGCGGAAGCCGGTGCCGAGCGAGACGATGGAAGCCATCGCCTTCAGCACGAAGATGCCGGCGATGACGGCGAGCGGCATCGCCACGATGCCCGCGACATGCAGCGCGCCGTGGCCGGACGACATCACCTGCGGCGTCACCAGCGCCATCGCGCCGACGGCAAGCCCGCCCAGCGCCGGCCGCAGCGGCGGCCAGAGCCGGATCTTCGTGAGCAGCCTCTCGCACAGCGTTACCCCGCGCATGATCGCAATGCCGGTCAGGGCTGCGATGATGCCGAGCAGCGTGGCGATCGCGATATCGCGCCCGAGCAGATCGCCGACGGTGCCGACGCCAACGCCGAGTGGCAGCAGCGCGAAGGCATGGGCGACGAAATAGCCGGTGACCGCGGCCACGCCGACCGGGGTCAGGCTGGCCGGCGTATAGCCGCCGATCACAAGTTCGAAAGCATAGAAGGCCCCCGCCAGCGGCGCGCCGAACGCGCCGGCGATCGCCGCCGCCGCGCCGCATCCGACCATGATTCGCTGGTCGTTGCGGCGGAGGTGGAAGCCGCGGCCGAGCGAGGCGGCTAGGCCGCTGGCGAGCTGGGTGTAGCCCGCCTCCAGCCCGACCGAGGCGCCGACACCGCTCGACCAGATCGTCTGCAGCGCCACGATCACGCTGCCGCGGAACGACATCCGCCCGCCATAGAGCGCGTTGGCCTCGATCGGGTCGATCTCGCGCGCTGGACGGACCCGGAGCAGCAGGAGAAACGCGATGCCCAACAACAGCCCGCCGACCCCTGGAACCACGATCGCCCGCAGCGGATCGATGCTCGGCTGGCTCGACAGCCGCTCACCCCACGGCAAATTGAACAGCACGGCATGCAGCATTGTGACCAGTCCGCTCATGGTCGCCACCACGAGCCCACCCACGGCCCCGATTAGCGCGGCCAGCACCACCAGGCTTGTTTCGTGCGCGCGCACGAATGCGCGCAGCCGGCGCGGCGCCTCTATATAGCTGGACGTCGTGGTCGTCATCGGCAGGATCCGTCGTGGCCCACAAAGGCCTCCTGGCTCCCTTTAGCGGGCCTGACGGGCCGGATGCAATCGGGGCAGGAACATGGCAAGCGCAGGGCGGATAAGCCGAGCAACGCTCTTCACAATCCCGTCACGCTGCCTGTAGTATGTGAGTGCATGCTGCTTCGCAGCTAATGGGAGTCAGGAGCGTTATTTGAACGCACATGTCTCGCAAGGCGGATGGCCGGTCCTGGTGCTGAACGCGGACTTCCGGCCGCTGAGTTACTACCCGCTGTCGCTCTGGTCCTGGCAGGACGCGATCAAGGCGGTGTTCCTCGATCGTGTCAACATCGTCGAGTATTACGACAGGGCGGTACGAAGTCCTTCCTTCGAAATCCAGCTGCCGAGCGTCGTATCCCTCAAGTCCTTCGTCAAGCCGTCCACCCACCCCGCCTTCACCCGCTTCAACGTCTTCCTCCGCGACCGCTTCGTCTGCCAATACTGTCTCTCGGCCGACGACCTCACCTTCGATCACATCATTCCGCGCAGCAAGGGTGGCCAGACCACCTGGGAGAACGTCGTCGCCGCCTGCTCGCCCTGCAATCTGCGCAAGGGGAATTTGACGCCGCAGCAGGCCAAGATGTTTCCGAAGCAGGCGCCCTACGCCCCGACGGTGCACCAGCTCCACCGCAACGGCCGGCTGTTTCCGCCGAACTATCTGCACGAAAGCTGGCTCGACTATCTCTACTGGGATACAGAGCTCGATCCGTAGTGCTTGGATCGAGGAGGCTATTGCTGACCCGTTCGCCCGCATCGAGACCTTGCTTGACCTCGACCTCTGGCAATGTGCCCAAGGGAACGCCCGGGAGCCCGCGGACAGGCGCCTCGCGATGCAGCGTTTAAGGTCATCGCGATGCACCGGGCCTGCACGGGAGAAGCGGGCCAATCAGATGCTTCGACCGCCGCTTATCGTGGATTGGCTGGCGAAGAATTGGATTGATCGGGCAGCCGGTCCAAGGTCACATTTAATGAACTCTCCTGCCCATCTCGAACCATCGCCAGTTGGACCGAGGAGCCGGGCGACATCGCATGGATCTTCCTTGTCAGATCGTTGGCAGTCTTGATCGGCTGCCCGTCGACTGACGTGATCACATCACCCCTCTTTAGTCCGACTTTCGCGGCAGGGCCGCCGTCGCGAACGTTCGCAACAATCGCACCATGGGGATTGCTCATGCCGAGACTGTCCGCAATGTCGGGAGTGACCGATTGAACCTCGGCCGCTATCGATCCGCGCGTTACGCTCCCCTTGTCCTTCAGTTGGGGTATCACTGATTTGGCGGTACCGGCCGGTATTGCAAAAGCCACTCCCGCCCAGCCTCCGGATGGCGAAACGATCATGCTGTTGACGCCGATGACCTCACCGCTGGTATTGAAGCTCGGTCCGCCCGAGTCACCGGTGTTGATAGGTGCGTCGATCTGGATGAATCCTTCGGTCGGGCCAGTCTCGATTTCACGCTCGCGCGCCGAAACGATACCCGCTGTGACTGTTCCGCCGAGCCCGAACGGGCTGCCTGCGGTGAGGACCCAATCCCCCACGCGAGGAGGCTGGTCGGCGAGCCGGACGTAGCTGAAGTCCGTGCGCCCATCGACCTTGATTAGGGCAAGATCGCTGAGCGAATCCGTCCCGACGACTCGCGCCTGATAGGTCTTGTCATCATTCGTCCGGATCTGGACGGTCTTGTTGTGTTCAATAACGTGGCTGTTCGTCACGGCATAGCCGTCTGATGAGATGAAGAAGCCTGATCCAACCGAAAGCGATTCGCGAGTATTCGGTGCCTCCCCTGGGCCCGACCCGTCAGGTTCCGGGACCTTTTCGTCCTTTGGAGCACGTTGACCGGGGACGCCAAACTGGAAGGGTTGACCGGGAAGCATCTTCCGCGTCGCTGTGGTCCTGGAGATAACGCCAATCACCGCGGGTTGCACTTTTTCCGCGAGTTCGGCAAAGCTAGGTAGGCCGTCACGCTTGGTATCCCCGGTATCCGCGACATGATGCATCCACGCCGGCGCCCCCGTGGATCCGGCGAAATCGGGTTGCGCCTGCGCGATACTTGCGCTCACCAGGATTGCAGGAGCGACAATGCTCCCTATGACCGATGCTCGGCGGTAGCTAAAGGACAAGTTTGGGTACTCCATTCTCATGTCCGTTTCTCGTTGCTGCCCAGCCGCCTACCATTGTTCCCGAGGTCCAACGATTTGCCGAGTGGGCTGTTCCTATGGCGCTCACTGAGACCAGTCGCGTGAGCGTGTGCAAAATGCGCGTGCCACACAGCGCCGCGAGGCTCAGAACGTGCGAGGCTCAGAACTTGAAAGCGTAAACGCGTTCATCGGCGGCGACGTACAGACGGTCCTTTGTCGCGATCGGCGTCTGGAAGCGTCTAAGACCGCGCAAGGTCTCGCTGGCATAAATCTGCTCGCCCGTATCGCCGCGGAACGCGTGCAGCCGATCGTCGCCTTCAGCGCCAAGTATCCACACGATCGGATTGGAATGCCCGTCCGTGGTGGTCACAATGGGGGAACCACGGCCGCGGAGCGCGCCGCACCACGCCGTGGCCACCGCCGGCCGAGCGTCAGCCGTGATCTTTAGCACCGTCAGTTCATGACCCCGATTCGACGGGCACTGCGCTCCTGAAGCCCGGAACGCAACAAAGACATCGTTGCCGGCGCGATAGGAGGCAGGCGAGGTGATGATCGATGACTGCGATACTTCCTTGACCGCCAACTGGCCACCAATGCCACCGAGATCATGTCGATCCAGAAGATAAGCCTTGCCGTCCTTGCCCAGCGCCAGGATCAGGGCTCGGTCGCCGCCCGCGCCGGGAACATCGAGAGGAAGCGGATTGCTACCTCCGAGATCGACATCGCCGGCATCGAGTGTTTTCCAGTCTGATGGAGCGAAATAATTCCTCTTGTCGTCACTGCGGCGCAGGTCTGCTCCGACATGAAACACAGCTTCGCCGTCGCTCCAGGTTTGCGCGCCCATCGTGTTGCCGGTCGTGAAATAGATGTCATGTCCGATCACGCTGAGCCCGCCAGGCGACCAGCTGCCACCTCCACGCGCCCGCGTCGCGAAGCTCGTCAGCTTGCCCGGGTCGCGCAGGGAAATTCCGACAATCCAGCCATGATAATTCCCGCAATCGCCGAAATGGCCGCCGAAGGCGACGTAGAGCGTGTCGTCAAGCAATGTGAGCGCCGCGCGCTGATTCTGCACGCGCGGATCGAAATGCCGCCCCGACCTTTGCAGCGCGCCGGCGACATCGACCGGCCAGCCCGGAAGAACGCTGCCATCCTTTGTCGAAAGCGCGAACACCTCATGGCTCGGCCCGCTTGCCCGCTCGACCGCCGCATCGAAATAGATGGCTTGCGTTGCAGGATCGATCACCGGTGTGCCGGTGATGCCAAGCGGATTGATATTCCCGCACGGCAATGACGACGCTCGTACGGGACGCCCGACCGCGCGTCTCCACAGTTCCTTTCCGGTCGTCGCGTCCAGGGCATATACGACGTTGTCCTCAGTCGCCACGAACAGCATCCCGGTGTTCGCTCCGGAAGGACGCCAGTAAAGCGGCTGGGCATACGTCGATCCCGCGATACTCGCCTTGAACGTCTCGTCGATCTGGACCGACTTGGCTTTCTCCCACGAGAGCGCCGGGACGACATAGTGGCCGCTTCGGCTGTTATCAGCGTGGTAGGTGAGGACTGAACTGTCTTGGGCGCGGGCCGATGGCGGTGGCGGCGCAAGCGAAAGTACCGCAGCCATCAGAGCAACTGAGATTGAGGGGGCGCGCAGGCTATTCGGGTGCGCGACCACCCCAGTGCTCCGCGTCCACCAACGTTGGGAGCCGTTCGCATCGTCCTGACGCGTCGCTCGTGCGTCCATGCCCGTGAAACGCGAGCTCACCGTCGATCACCAAGGACCTCGGCAATTTCATAGAGATGCGGATCGATCACGTCGGTCACGCTCTCGAACTGGCTCCAGGCTTTCCGAAATTCCGGCGATTGGTGCGCCGCTCGGAGCAGGTCGCGCGTTTCCCATTGAACATAGTTCACGATCCGGCGCCCATCGAGGCTTCGATGCAAGCTGATTGAAATGAACCCCGGCTGACGCTGCATGAACCGAGCGCGCTCCGTCATGACCGACAGTGCCTCGGCCTGCTTCTCCGGTTCAGCTTCGATGATGGTGATTTGCGTGACTGGCCGTTGCTTGATTGCGGGACGCGGCATGATGATCTCCTTTCCAGCATTAACGATCGATCTCTCCGAAAACGATATCCAGCGAGCCGATGATCGCCGCGACGTCGGCAAGCAAATGGCCGCGACAGAGCAGGTCCATCGCCTGCAGATGTGCGAACGAGGGCGCACGGATCTTGCACCGGTAAGGCTGGTTCGTCCCGTCCGAGACCAGGTAGACGCCGAATTCGCCCTTGGGGGCTTCTACGGCCGCATAGACCTCGCCGGCGGGCACGCGAAAACCCTCCGTGTAAAGCTTGAAGTGATGGATGAGGGCTTCCATCGAACGCTTCATCTCACCGCGGCGCGGGGGAAAGACCTTGTTGTCTTGCACGGCGACCGGCCCCTGCCCATCCGGCTCGCGGAGCTTGCTGATACACTGTCGCATGATGCGCACCGACTGACGCATCTCTTCCATGCGAACCAGATAGCGGTCATAGCAATCGCCGTTCTTGCCGATCGGAATGTCGAAATCCATTTCCGGATAGCACTCGTAGGGCTGCGCCTTACGCAGATCCCAGGCTGCGCCAGAGCCGCGCACCATGACACCCGAAAAGCCAAGCTCCCAGGCTTGCTTCAGCGTTACCCTGCCGACGTCGACATTGCGTTGCTTGAAGATGCGAAGTCCCGTCAACAAGCGATCCAGATCATCCACCACGTGCAAGAACGGTTCGCAAAATGCTTCAATGTCATCAATCAGCTTCGGTGGCAGGTCCTGATGCACACCACCGACGCGGAAATAGTTGGCGTGCATGCGCGCTCCAGATGCCCGTTCGTAGAACACCATCAGCTTTTCGCGCTCTTCAAATCCCCACAAGGGCGGGGTAAGCGCTCCGACATCCATCGCCTGGGTCGTGATGTTGAGAAGATGGGACAGCAGGCGTCCGATTTCACAGTAGAGCACGCGGATCAGCTGGCCACGGCGCGGCACTTCGAGGCCAAGCAGCCTTTCGGCAGCAAGGCAGAATGCATGTTCCTGGTTCATCGGTGCGACGTAATCGAGCCGGTCGAAATATCCGATCGCTTGCAGATAGGTCTTGTGCTCGATCAGCTTTTCGGTGCCACGATGAAGCAAGCCGATGTGAGGATCGACGCGACGGACCACCTCACCATCAAGCTCCAGCACGAGACGAAGCACTCCATGAGCTGAGGGGTGTTGCGGACCGAAATTGACGGTGAAATTGCGAAGGCCTGCTTCAGCCATGGCAAACTCGCGGTTATGACGCCGGCGGATCCGCGGACCGGCGTAGCTTGATGCATGGTACTGCTTGGCGCGGGAACCTCGGAGCACCTGGCGCCGCCATGTGCGTTTCAATGGCGCCGACGGCTAAAGGTCGCTTGCGGACCGTACAACGTAACCCCATCCGGACACGGGTCGTCGGATGAGCAGCATGCGTCGAACGCGGCCCAGCCCTGGTTGTTCCTAAAGCCACGCACGGCTCGCGCGGGAGTTGCGCAGCCTCACCACCCTCCAGATGGAACTCAGGAACGCCTGCACCTGCATTCCGTTAGCCGGGTGCAAGACGCACAAGATTTTGAGCACGATTGGCCGCGAGATGGTTTCTGTTGGACGCAGACGCGGCGGTCGTCAGGCTGAGGCTTCGGAGGACATCGTCGAAAAAGGCGACGTCTTTTTTGCCTACCGACCGCGGGTCGGGGAACACAGGGCCGAAGGTTCGGCTGACGTCCAGCGCTTTTACATGGTGATGAAACCGGAAAAGCAGCCGCGGCTTCGCGTGGCTGTGCTCGGTCGCAAGGGCTGCCCGAAGCCCGTGATCATGGGCGCATATGGGCTTCATCGAGGCGATCGAGACCGAGCACGAAACCGCCCGTACCGAGATCTTCCGGCAGCTCAAGATCGCGCCGCGCGAGCATCCGATCGGTCCACTGATCAGGGGTGAATGCGATAGCCGAGGCTCCTGCGGAGCGAGGACTTGCGGAGGAACAAGAATGGAAGTTGGCTTCATCGGGCTGGGGGCCATGGGATCCGCCATGGCGCATCGCCTCATCGAACTCGGTCACCATGTGCGGGTCTGGAATCGCTCGCCTGAGCCCATCGACAGCATCGTGCGAATGGGAGGGCATCGCGTCGACGCGCCGCAGGATGCGCTTTCCGCACCCGCCGCCATCACGATGCTGGCCAATGATGACGCCGTGCGCTCCGTGCTGCTGGAGAGCGGCGCGCTGCGCGCATCCCCGCGCGGGCTCGTCCACGTGGTGACCGCCACGATCTCGGTCGATCTGGCGAAGCAGCTGGAGAAGGTTCACACCGAGTGCGGGCTCGCTTATGTGGCGGCACCGGTGCTCGGCCGACCCGACGTTGCGGCGCAAGGCGGGCTGCATGTGCTTGCGGCGGGAGACGGATCGGCAATTGCATGCGCCCAACCGCTGCTCGATGCCATAGGCAAGAAGACCTGGCACGTGTCAGACCAGCCGCATAAGGCCAACGTTGCAAAGATCGCCGCCAACCTGCTGCTTGCATCCGCGATTGAGACAATGGCTGAGGCGATCACGCTTGCGGAGCGCCATCAGCTTGATCCAGCGCGCATGATGACGGCGCTCACGGGAAGCTTGTTCTCGGCTCCCGTGTATCGGACATACGGCGAGCTCATCCTGAATCGGACATTCGAACCGGCACTCTTCAAGGCGAGTCTCGGCCTCAAGGATGTGAACCTGGCCGTATCCGCGGGCGAGTCTGCCGGTGTTCCATTGCCGGTCGCCGGCCTGGTGCACGATTCTCTCCTCGACGCCATCGCACACGGCCACGGTGAATCCGACTGGGCCGCCTTGGCCACTGCGTCGTCCCGTCGGGCAGGTCTCGGCGGCAACACCAGACGAGATTGATGCAGGATGGTACGCCCGCCCCTGCTCGTGATCGAACTAGGAGAACGAACACATGAACCGAACGGTCGAGCTCTTGGCGCAGGGACAAAGCTGCTGGATGGATGATCTCACCCGGCGAATGATCCGCAGCGGCGAACTGGCGCGGCGGGTTGGCGAGCAAGGCCTGCGCGGCATTACATCGAACCCGGCGATCTTCGAGAAGGCGGTCGCGGAGGGTGCGGACTATGACGAGGACATCGCCCGGGCATCCGCTGCGGGCCAATCCCCGGCTGGCATCTACGAACGGCTGATTACCGCGGACGTCCGGGACGCCTGCGACATCCTGCTTCCGGTGTACGAGGAGACCGACGGCGTCGACGGCTTTGTCAGCCTGGAGGTGTCGCCTCACCTCGCTCACGACACCGAAACCTCGATGGAGGAGGCGCGCAGACTGTGGAAAGAGGTCGACCGGTCCAATCTCTTCATCAAGATCCCGGGCACTTCGGCAGGCGTTCCCGCCATAGAGCAGTTGCTGTTCGAAGGCATCAACATCAACATCACGCTCTTGTTCTCGATCGCGCGCTACGAAGCGGTGGCCGAGGCCTACCTGCGGGCGCTCGAACGGCGGCTGGCGGCCGGCCGATCGGTCAATCGCGTCGCGTCGGTCGCAAGCTTCTTCCTCAGTCGCATCGACGTGCTAGTGGATCGGCTGTTGCGGCAGCGCATCGTGCCGGACCGTCCTCCTCTTCATCCTGATCCACGCGCACTTCTGGGCAGGGTCGCGATCGCCAACGCCAAGCTCGCCTATCAGGCCTTCGTCCGTCACGTGACGAGCAACCGCTGGATGGCGCTTGCCGAGAACGGCGCGCGTCCCCAACGAATGCTGTGGGCGAGCACCAGTACCAAGAACCCGGGCTATCCGGATCTGATGTACGTCGAACCGTTGATCGGCCCGATGACCATCAATACGATGCCGCGCAAGACGATTGCGGCGTTCCAGGACCATGGCACGGTGCAGGCAACAGTTGAGCAGGGCGTGCCGGACGCGCAACGCGTGATGGCCGACCTCGAGCGACTCGGAGTGTCGTTCGATCTTGTTGCCGCACAACTCGAGAACGATGCGGTCCAGAAATTCATCGATCCCTTCGATTCGCTGCTCAAGCAGCTCGCCGCCAACAGCGAACGGGCCAGGGCCTAGCGATCAAGCCAGGGGCAAGGGTGAGGCGAGAAGCGATCGGATCTTCTGGCCTTGCTCAGCGCACTCGGCAATCAAACCAAGGATGCCCAAGCCAAGGATGCCGTGAATTCGACCGCTCCGCGCTACGCCGTCACATGGGACGAATCCCATATATCATCGTCGTAACAGCCAAGTTAAGCGATCTGGCGATTGACTCCGAGGACGAATTAATCGCCGCCTGGCGGCGCTGGCTTCGGCGCAATGCTCTCCCTAGCCGCGCCCCTTGTTGGCGACGTGGTCCTGCAGTTGCTCGGTCTCGATCCATTTCCTGTCCTGGCCCCGCTCACGCGAATGCTTAGCCTTGTCGCGATTGGACAGAACCGTGTTCTCACCGATCAGATCGTCCCGTAGATTGCTCAAACCTCCGCTCCCGGCTCCTTTGCCCTTGCTTGTTGCTCCGGATCCGAAATGCTTTCCCGCTTTGTTGGTCATGCGCTCGACCCTCACAGCTTCGGCCGTCCTTTCATCGTCCCGTTTCCCATTTTGGGGTGGTTGTGCTTGTTGTGCCGGCTCTCCTGATTGAGACCGCCGCGGCTCACCGGAAATTCAGACTGCCGCGCATTCCGTTTGGGACGCCGAGTAGCACTGTTTTCCTCCAGGCGGGCAATATCCTGCCCGACTTGCCGCGCATCAGGAATGTCAGGCTTACGTTCCAGAATCCGCAACTGCTGCTCGTGAGTAATCCTTCCCTGCAGCTCGATCGAGCGGGAAGGACCGCCATGGTCTGAGCCGCGACGCGAGCGGCCTGCGCGCCGTCGCCGTTTCTCGACACCACCTTGCGGATTGGTATCGTTCTCGACGTCGCCTTCGAAGGTATTTTCGCCTTCCAATGCATCGACATCGTCGGGCCGCGCCTGCGCCATTGTGACGCCCTTCGATCCGCCAATCAGCGGATTGCGATGGAGATCTGTATCAATCGGCTTCTTCAGTTTCACATGCCTGCTCATGAGACCCTCTTTGCGGTCGCCGCGTTCCTCCGCCCTTGTCCGAAGGGCGATGAGCATGATGGTGGTCGCGTTCGCCACCACCACCAGACACCTTACTACTGTGCCGCCGCAGAGGATCGTCCGCGGTCGGCTTCCTGATTTCGAATGCGGCCTTTGCGTTCTCGTGCGCGGCCCCAGGGCCGCCCTGCCGGATGCTCGCGCGTGTCTTCGTGGAAGTCGACATTGCTACCGGTCCTGCTGGTACCCTTGGTGGGTCGTGTTCTGCCTTGTGTTGCCCTGGTGCGCCTGTTGGTCGGGCTTTTCGATCTGCTTTTTTCCGGCTTGAGCCTGATGCGGATTTCCCGATTTCGGATCGCCGGGACCCTTGTGGCTTTGATTTTCATAGGGAACCGGAGGAGGCTTCGTCATCGTTAGCTCCCGGAGCTTTTCCTTGGCTTCGTGCGCGTCACGCGGCTGACGAAACACCTTGCGCCGGCCATAGCGCACGAACCTCCTCGGGCAGCGAATGCCGGACCTTCTCGGCCTGATTGGGATCGATGTGGTGGTTCAACACGCGGAACACCGCACGTGCCGCATCGGCCGCATTGACCGGCTTATCGGAATTCATTTGCGCCGTTATGAGCGCAAGGAACTCCTCTTGCGAGCGCCACGTTCGTGGCGTCTCGCTCGGCCGCCACTGTTCGAAGTAGGTACCGCGCACCAGGATCGGTAGTTGCGCTCCAAGATGAACAGCGAGATTGAGCGGGACGCGATCGCGCACCGTTCGCAATACCGCACCCAGGACATGCCATGCCAGCTGCTTGTCGCGAGGCAGCGACGCCATCATTTCATCCAACCATACGTTCGTGAGATGGATCGTTCTGTCGAATACATCGAGACCCGTCGCGCTCATCGGATTCATCCATCGTTGGTCCAACATGGGGCCAATACGACTTTCGCGAATAGGTTCCGAAGTGTTGATATTGGAGTGTCGATATTTGGGTGTTGATATTCGGGGGAGATGGACAAAATAGAAGTCGTAGCCAATCGATGTGCCAGTTCTTCATGGATTGCCGGCCTGCCCCATCCTTTGGTTCCTTCGAAGCACACTTTGCTCGTTCGAAAATTCGCGCCAATGCCGGAACGGCTCCCTGGAGGAGATCGAGTCACCTCACTTGACGCGCTCTTGGCGCGAGGGTCGGCGACAGAAACCGGGCGGCGCGCAGGACGTTGATTGGGCAACCGGAGAAAATCGTCGATGCAGGCTTGAGGAGACAGATATGCAGGTACACGAAATCATGCAGCGGAAAGTAGAGATTGCCGATCCGAACATGACGATTCGCGACGTTGCCCGAAAAATGCGCGCAGGGCATATTGGCTGCTTGCCCGTCGGTGAGAACGACCGACTGATCGGCATGATCACCGATCGCGACATCGCGGTACGGGCAGTCGCCGATGGCCGCGCGCCGGGAAATACGTCGGTTCGCGATGTTATGTCGGAAGGTGTCGGGTACTGCTTTGAAGATGATGATGCAGAAGCGGCGGGGCAGATCATGGCCAAGCATCAGGTCCGACGCTTGCCGGTACTCAATCACGACAAGCGGCTGGTGGGGGTGATCGCGCTTGCGGATCTCGGCCGATCTGAGGCGCGCTCGGCGCACGGCGCCTTGCACGGCGTCTCCCAGCCGACCGACAAGGAACGTCGCCACCTCTAGGGAGGTTAGCGGCGGCAAAGCCGTTGGCGACGGCGATACGATTGACTACAGCAGAAGGAGACGGTCATGACGTTCAGCTTGACAAGTCCTGCGTTCCGCGACGGCGATCAGATTCCGACGAAATACACCGCGGACGGCGAAAACGTCTCTCCGCCTCTGGAGTGGTCCGACCCGCCGGCGGAGACCAAAAGCTTTGTGCTGGTTGTCGAGGATCCCGATGCGCCGTCCGGTACGTTCCGCCATTGGGGTCTCTACAACATTATGGGCGAGCGATCGATGTTGCCGGAGGGCGTTGGCCACGGCGCGAAAACGGAGAAACTGGGAAAGGGTGTCAACGATTTCGGCGAACCGCGTTACCGCGGCCCCGCGCCGCCCAAGGGACACGGAACACATCACTACCATTTTAAGCTTGCCGCGCTGGATGTTGACGCGTTGTCACGAGCGCCCAAGATGTCCGTCGAAGACATCTGGAAAGCCGCCCAAAAGCACACACTCGCTCAAGCTGATCTGGTCGGGACTTACAGCCGCTGACGAGTCCTTATGGAGAGAGATGGTCGCCATAGAGAGAGAGAGAGAGAGAGAGAGAGAGAGAGAGACGGTTGGCACTGGTCTCTATTGGCCTTCGGACAACGATTCGCTCCAAGCTGCGGCGTGCGGGGATGTGCCAATCAGCTCTCGGCAGGGGGGTCGCGATGATAGGCGATCAGCCGCCGCAATTTCTGGCCGCCTGTCCTGCAACTCATCAGCGGGGCTGCGTCTCGATAGAGGCTTGGTGTGCCGGAGTGGGATTATGAATGCAAAACACGAGCGGAGTTTTGAAGAGGCCGCGGACCTTGTCCTGCATGCAGAAGCAGCGAACCGCTATTTGAATGAGCTCTGCGCGGCTTGTGCAGATGGCGACAAGTCCGCGGCGCGAAGGTATCTGCGCGAAGCGATCAGCGAGCTTGATATTGCCCGAGCCCTTCTACGCACCGGGCTCTAATGACTCTCCGCAACGCCTTCGGAACTTGTCTGCGCGTCGGATGACGGCCGAGCTCTGCGAGGTCCCCCCGATGGGGCCGGCAATTTATTCGTTGACGAGACTGCCGCCGCACAAGGGAAGCTCGGAGAGGGAACCTGTTCGCGACCGAAAATCGCGCCTAGGCAGTGTGGACACTTATCGCATCCATAGGACGATGGCAGCGAGAGTGACGACGGCTCGGTAATTTCGGGCGGTTTTTTCGAAGCGGGTAGCGACGCGACGGAACTGCTTGAGTTTGGAGAAGCAGCATTCCACGAGATGGCGCTGGGCATAGAGATGCTTGTCGAGCGGATATTTGAGCGCGCGTGACGGGTTGTTGGGGATGACGGCGAGCGCGTTTTTGGCGGCGATGTGTTTGCGCAAATGATCGGCGTCATAGGCCGTGTCGGCGATGACGACCTCGGCAGGCAGTCCCTCGATTAACGCAGCGGCTTGCGGTGCATCGCCCTTCTGGCCTGCGGTGAGCGTGAACCGGACAGGACATCCCAAGCCGCGAACGGCCATATGGATCTTCGTGCTCAGGCCGCCGCGCGAGCGGCCAAGCGCCTGATCTTCAGGCCCCCTTTTTTCGCGCCGGCGGCGTGCTGATGCGCCCGGACGATGGTGGAATCGACGATCAGGTATTCGAAGTCCGGATCATCGGACATCGCCTCGAAGATCCGCCACCAAACACCCTTGGCGCTCCATCGGCTGAAGCGCCGGAACACACTGTTCCAGTCCCCGAACACCTCCGGAAGATCACGCCAGGGAGAGCCCGTGCGCACGATCCAAAGCACACCTTCCACGAACATCCGGTTGTCTCGCCCGGTCGAGCCCTTCTGGTCGGGCCGGCCGATGATCAGCGGCGCCATGCGCTCCCAGGCCGCGTCGCTCAATACCAAACGATCCATCACACCCAAGACTGCCTCCCCAAAAGCAGCCTTGAATCTGATTTGCTCTCAAAAGGGAATCCTTAGAGTCCACACTGCCTAGAGCATGATCCGGAAAAGTGTGAAGTGGTTTTCCGAAAAGACCATGCTTAAACGAGAAGGTAAAGCGCGATGACGATTCAACGCAATCTCATCGCGCTTTAGGCGTCGCGCTGCATGCCTTACGGCCGGTCTCGATCGCCTGCGGGCGCCAGACGCCGTCGCAGCCGTCGGCAGCCGATCACAATGCCGCTGATCGACACGATCGTGCCGATCAGCGAGAGCAGCCAGACCACGATGTCGCGCGATGGGGCGCAGCGCAGCAGCAGCGGAAAATCGAGGCTGTGCAGCGCGTTGAAGAGCCAGCGATAGGTGCGGCGTCCATCATCGCTGCGATCGAGGATCTCGGCGGTGGCGGGAGAGATGTGCAGCCAGGTGTGGACGGGATCGGCGAAGCCGATCCGCAAGACGGGAAACTCGCGCTCATGGTGGAGCGTGTACCAGTAGGCGTCTGATACATCGATCCGACGCGAGAACGCCATCGTCGCGTCGGAGATTGCGCGGCGCGCGGCTTCGATGATCTGATCGTGCGATAATGTTGTCGGCGCGGCCGTCGTCGGCTCCGCAAGACTCCGACGGCCGTTGTTATCCTCGAGCACCATCAACGGCCGCCCACCGACCCAGACAAATTTCGCCTCCACGGCCGCCGTCGAGGTTGTCGATTGGAAGCTGGTGGCGATGTCAAGCGCGTCGTGCCCGCTATATCTGGCGGCGATATCCCTGGTGATGCCGCGGCGGGAGAATGCCTCTCCGGGATTGAGCGACAGCCAGCCGCTGAACATCCAGGTGAACACAAAGATGCCGCCGATCAGGCCGGCGATGTGGTGCGAGGCCATCCAGCCGCGATACGGCGAGACGGCGCGGCGCGCGTAACGGCGCGTCAGCCGCAGCCGGAGAATGCCGATCCAGAAGCCGGTGACCGCCACGACGAGGCATATGCCTGAGATCCACAGCACGACCTGCCGCCACAGCGGACCGTCCTTGCGCAGGACAGTCGGATAGATCCAGTGCGGGATCGCGCCGGGCCAGTTCCAGACGCGCTCCTGCCGCGTCGTGTCGAGCGCGATCTCGCCGGTGCGGGACGAGACGTAAAGCTCGGTGCCGTCACGATCGCCGAGCGCGATCAGATAGAACGGCCGCAAGGGATCGAACCGCACCGTGACGGACCATTGATCGCGCGTCACGGTGTCGAGCAAATGCGGCTGCGCCGCATGAGGGTGATGGCCGGCAATCGCAAGGGCCTGGTCCGCCGTGATCCGGTCAATGACGCTGCCATCGGTTGCTGAAATGGTGATCGGGTGCTGCCCCCACCCGGTCACCCGATAGATCGGCATGTCAGACATCATCGAGAGGCGCAGGTCGCGCGGATAATGCTCCATACCTGCGATCGCCATGGCGCGATCCGGTGCGATCTGCACCTTGTTCCAGGCAATGACGGGAAGCGCGGCGAGGCGCTCCCGGTCGGTGAGGCGCGGAAAGGCCACGTACATCATCACAAGGCCGGAGATGAACCACATCGCGAACAGCAGGCATGTCGCGATGCCGATCCAGCGATGGATGACATAGAGCCATCGCCGTCCGCGCCGGATCAACGCGCTGCGCATGCTCAGAACTTCAAGTTGACGGACAGTTCCGCGGTGCGCGGCATGCCCAGGAGCCACTGCCCTGTACCGTTCGAGGTCACCGCGTAAACCTTGTCGAACAGATTGTAGACACGAAACGCGACTGTGGTGCGGTCATCGGGCTTCCACCTGATACCACCGTTGACCACGTTGTAGCCCGGCCGCAACTGGGTGTTGGCAAGATCGGAGTACATCTGACCAACGAATTGCACGCCGCCATAGACCGACCAGTTGGGCGCGAAGTCCCAGGTGAGCCAGATGTTGGAGACCTGCTGCGGCACGTTGACCGGAAGATTGCCGTCATAGCTCACGATCCTCCCGCCGACCACCTGGCTGTTGTTGTCGTATCTGGCGCGCAGCAGCGCTAGGTTGGTGTCGAGGCGCCAGCCGTCGTTCAGCGCGAGCCCGATCGATCCCTCGATCCCGCGGGATGATTGCTGGCCGATCTGCAGCGCCAGGCCGGTGGGATTGCTTGGATCGGGAATCGTCAGGCCGGTCTTGACGATTTCATAGGCAGCCAACGTCCATTCGCCGCGGCCGCCCCAAAACGACTGCTTGACCCCGATCTCGGTCTGCTTGCCGGTGGCGAGCTGGAAGGTCTTTTGCGTGGTCGGCAGCGAGATGAGATTGGTGACGGGATCGACGCCGACCGCATATTGACCATAGAACGCGAGGTTCTTGATCGGCTCATACACGAGGCCGGCGCGCCAGCTGGTGCCCGACAGCGAAACGTCGAAGCTGTTCGATGGCACCTTGTCATCGGTGCGATCGACTTCGGGACGATCATACCGGACGCCAGTGACGAGTGACAACTGATTGGTCAGCGAGAGCCGGTCCTCGGCGAACAGCGCGTATTGATTGACGATCGCGTTGAAGCCCGGCGCGGTCGCCGTCGTTGTCGCGAAGAACGATCCGGGATCGAAGACATAAGGATTCACCGACGACGCACCGCCATAGGGCGAGTTGTTGGTGTGGGTGAAGTCGATCCGGTTGACGTCGAACCCGGCAACGAACTGGTTCGCGAGGCCGACGATGTGCCCGCTGAAGGTCGTGTCCATCCGGTTGCCGAGCTGCTTCTGGTCGTGGAAGATTTCGATATAGCTGGAGCGATCGATCAGCTGCGTCTTCGGGTTCCAGGTGTAGTTTTCGATGTCGCGCCAGTGCCGCTCGCTGGTCAGATAATAGAGCGTATTGTTGGCCTTTACGCCGTCGGCGACGTCCCATTCGGTCTTGAACTGGGTCCAGCTGTCCTGATAGCGGATGGTGCTGTCCGAGGCGTTGTAGTTCTTGAAGCGCAGCGCATCCCGGATTGTGCCGTTGATCAGCGGCGTGCCGAAATAGCGCGACGGGCTGCGGTCGCCATAGTCCTCGGAGAGCGTGAAGACGAGATTGTCGGACGCCTGCACCCGCACAGCGGCGGAGACCACCGCATTCGAGGTCTTGTCGCGATCGACCCAGCCGTCCGACATGTTGCCGGTGGCATTGACGCGGTACGATACATTGGGATTGATCGGACCGGTGCTGTCGACCGCAAGCCGCCGCGTCATGTTGCTGTCGAGCGAGACCTCGGCTTCGTTGTAGGGCGTCGCGAGCGGCTTTTTCGGGATCACGTTGATGACGCCGCCGATCGCGCCTTCGCCGTACAGCACCGAGGCCGGACCGCGCAGCACCTCGATGCGTTGCGTCGACCAGGTGTCGTATGGGAACGTCAGGGTTCCGGAGCCGATATAGAAGCGCGTGCCGTCATACAACGTCATCACCGAATTGCTGCCGGCGAAGCCGCGGGTGCTGAACGACAGGCCGCCATTGCCGGGAGCGGGCGTTGCGATGAAGCCGGCCGCGTTCTGAGTGACGGCATCGATCACATTATGCTGACCGCGTTCGGCGACGGTCTCCGACGAGATGACCTCGACACTGGCTGGCGTCTGCAGCGGCGTGAGATTGAGGCGGCTGCCAGTTCCCTCCGGCTTGGTGGCATTGAGCGTCGGTGATGCCCATGCGGACGACGCGGCTGATTCCGATGTCCCGTGCGCTCCCGGATTTGTTGCCGGCCTCGGCCGCGACCGCGCGGCGACGGTGCTGTTTCGCACAAAACGCTTCGGCTTTGCGGCGGCGGGAGGCGAGACCTCGATCGGATCCAGCCTGGTTGACGGAGCGGTCTGCGCCCAGCCTTCAGCCGGCAACAGCAGCGATGACAATGAGCAAACGAGGCCAAGGCGCCATCCAAGCGCGATGGAGGAAGATCCGGACATGAAAAGACTCGCGGTTAACGTGGCACGTCACCGCGAACGCGGACACCGCATACCCGAAAGGCAATGCGCCAACCCCCCACCAGGACGCCCCCGCCCGATGTGCTCGCGTGTGACCACGACTGACGGCAGGTCTCCTGGCTCACGGGTTATCGCCTGTCGACGCCTTCCCGGGCAGCTTGGCCCAGTGGCACATTGACGAAAGGCTCGCCGTTTACAGTTGCGGGGACAGCTGCGGCCTTGGGCTGACGCCCGCACCGCATTCCCTTTTGATCTCCCGAAGGAGAACCGTCAGCGAAGCGAATAAGAGCTCATAACCCAACTGTCAATTCAACGTGATTGCTGGATTGTCATGCGCGCCGACATGACGCGCGCTTCACTTCAGTCACGAGTCACGCAAATGGCCGGAGCGGTCGAAATAAGCAAACGCGACGCTCGTCAGACTCCCCAACATGGACCAAAAGAGCAGGCTCGTTAGTGTGACCGCGACCACAAACTGATGGGACAGCGAGGCTGGAACGTTCGTCTCGACGTGCTCCAGCTCGGGCGCGCCGATCAAGTGGGGTAACATGATCAGGATCACGCCCGCGATTGCGGCCGCGATGGACCGCCGAAAGACGATCAGCCCGAGGCCCGCGGCAGTCGCCAGCGCCGACGTCACCCACCAAATCTGACGCGAGAGCAGCGGAGCCGCGGGCACACCCGGCAATTCGGGTGGCAACCCAAGCCCTGGGGCAATCGTAAACACGGCAAAACCTGCCAGCCCCCACATCAACCCCTGGTGCCATGAGGTCGGCTCGCCGGTCGCGCCGCTGCGGACCGCAAAAAAGCCGCCGAGCAGAAGCGAAAAGCCGATCGCGGTCAGGATGTTCGCGGCAGCCGTGTAGGCGTTGCGCTCCAATCCGTCCCGCGGCTCCCATGCCGCTGCGCCGTGATCGTGATCCGCGTGATCGTGGCCAGCGGCCGCCTGCTGCGCCCCTGCAGCGGCCTCATGCTGGTGCTCCGCCGCCGTCTCGAAGACTTCGGCTCTTAATATCAGCGGCACCGTACCGAACTGCTGCGCGACCGTGACGATCAGACCAACGATGAAACCGGCAATGACCGACGAAAACACAATCGCGCGAAAGGTACTCATGCCACCCCAATCAGTGGCAGGGGAACGCGTTCGAATGGCGCACGTCGTGCGCGGCGTTGTGGATCACGTCGATATGCGAGAACCCGACAACCCCAACAATGAACAAGCCGAGCATCATCGCCATCAGGGATTGGGTGAGCCGTCCCACCTGCTGGCCGGCGGCGACCGGCAAATGCGTGACCTGGGACTGGCTCATGGCTATTCTCCGCGTTCGATGTGACCGCCTTCTAGCAGCTTTCGAGCGATGTCGCGACTAGTAAGATGCAAATTGGTGCCCGCCGGAACGCGCTTGCGTGCAATCTTGGCACTCGCCGCCGCTCTGAATGCATTTTCGAAGCGTTCGAAATAGCCGAGGCAGGCATCCGGCGTCGGATCCGTGCGGAGCAGTGTCCGGAACGCTCCCCGATGGACTGCGCAGATTGCGGCATGCTCCCGGATCGGGAAGACCAGGGACGCGATGTCGTCGCGCCAACAAACACCGCCGTCCATGGGAGGTCTCCTCGGTCGGGCATCTTAGTGCATCTCCACTGGCGAGAACAGTGTCGTGGCCTCGAAGCAGGATCTCAGCGTCGAACAGTGAACTCGCCCGAGCTTCGTCGCGATTCCCACTTCGCCTGTTCGAGCTCCGGCCGGTCACATTCTGCCTCGGGATAACCGATACAGAGATAGCCGATGAACTTCCAGGACTCCGGCACCTCGAGAATGTCGTTAACGCGCGCTGGATTGAGGATCGACACCCAGCCCAGCCCAATGCCTTCCGCACGGGCAGCAAGCCACATCGAGCAGATGGCAGCGACGACCGAATATTCGGTGGTTTCGGGCATCGTCGCGCGTCCGAGGCCCGAACCAATGCTGCTCGTCTTTTCCGCAAATACGGCCAGATGGCCCGGCGCCTCCTCCAGGCCCGACAGCTTGAGCGCCGCATACTTTGCTGCGCGCTCACCCGAATAGGATTGCAGGGCATCTGCATTGCAAGCCCTGAAGTCCTCGATCACCGCGCTGCGCCTCGGCTTGTCCTCGACGATGACGAACCGCCACGGCTGGCTCAGCCCGACCGACGGCGACAGGCAGGCCGTCTCGATCAGCCGCTCCAGGGTGCCGGCCGGCAGCGGATCTCGTCGAAAACGTCGCACGTCGCGGCGCCACACGAACAATTCGTGCAGTTGCCGGCGAAACGTATCGTCGAATGAGATCATCAGGATCGTCGTCCGGTCTTGAGGAGAGCAGCCAGCAGCGGGATTGTGATCCTGCCAAGCCGCGCGAACGCACCAAGCATATCACCGATCGGGCACGCCGGGCTTTTGCGAGGCGCGATGCGATGCCTCATTTGAGCTTCATCGGCAAGCCTGCCACGACAAATTCCACCTCGTCTGCCACGCCGGCAATGGTCTGATTCATGAGGCCGGCAGCATCGCGAAAGGCCCGCGCGAGCGCATTGTCGGGCACGATGCCGAGGCCGACCTCGTTGGTCACCATGACGACAGGGCTGTGCTGGCGCGGCAGCGCGGCAGCAAGGCGATCAATCTCCCGTGACCAGTCGCGCTCCGCATGAAGGAGGTTTGAGAGCCACAGCGTGAGGCAATCGATAAGCCTAGCGGCGCCACCGTCGGTCTCGACCAGTGCCTCGACGAGGTCGAGCGGCACCTCCCGTTCGATCCAGTCGTTGCCTCGCCGCGCGCGGTGGCTCGCGATGCGCTCAACCATCTCCGCATCGAGGGCTTCTGCCGTGGCAATATAAACGGGCTGCCCGGAAAACGAGCGCGCGCGGAGCTCGGCGCGCCGGCTTTTTCCCGATCGAGCTCCGCCCGTTATCAGAATGACGGCCATCATGATCTCCTGTCGGGCCAGCACTAATCACCAAACGCGGTGAAAGACAAAGCCGAAATCGGTCGCGCAGGGCTTGCGCTCACGCGGGGTCTTGCGCATCAGGAGAGGTCGAGGCGGGAGATGGTGCGTGAGCTTTGCGGGAGCGATGGCGGTGGCCATGGTTGTGGATGCTCTGATCGGCTGGCCGGCGTGGCTGTTCGCGCGCGTCGGCCATCCCGTGACCTGGCTTGGCCGGCTGATCAGCGCCGTCGACACCGGCTGGAACCGGACATCTGCTCCGCCCGCGCTGCGTCGCGCGGCAGGTATCGCGGCCGCAACTCTGGTGATCGCGGCGGCAGCGGGACTCGCTTGGGCGATTGAGATCGTGCTCCCCACTGGCTGGACCCGCATTGTCCTGGTCGGAATTCTGGCATGGCCGCTGGTTGCCTTGCGCTCGCTTCACGACCATGTCGCTGCGGTCGCAAGTCCGCTCGAATCCGGCGATGTTGCCGGTGCGCGTGCGGCGGTTTCGCGCATCGTCGGACGCGATCCCGCAACGCTTGATGATGCCGGCATTGCGCGCGCGACGATCGAGAGCCTGGCCGAGAATGCGTCCGACGGCATCGTCGCGCCGATGTTTTGGGGCGCGCTGTTCGGGCTGCCCGGCATTGTCGGCTACAAGGCGATCAACACGCTCGATTCCATGATCGGCCACCGCACCGCGCGGCACGAGGCTTTTGGCTGGGCCGCGGCCCGCATCGACGATCTCGCCAATCTCATCCCGGCGCGCCTCACCGGCCTGATGTTCGTGCTGCTCGCTCCGCGGCCCGCGCAGGCGTGGTCATGCATGTTGCGAGACGCGAGCCGCCATCGCTCGCCGAACGCCGGCTGGCCGGAAGCCGCCATGGCCGGCGCGCTCCGCGTACGGCTCAGCGGTCCGCGCATCTACCACGGCAGCACGGCGAACGAGCCCTGGCTGAACGAAGCGGCGCACGATCCCGGCGCCACCGACATCCGCCGGGGACTGAAACTCTATCGTCGCGCCATGCTGCTGTTGACGGGCGCGCTCGCGATCCTGGCTTTCGTGTGAGGGAGCGGCTCGATGCCTGAGCATGGCGGAAATCTTGATGTCGCGCAGCGACGTTTCGGTGGCCGGCCGGAGGACTGGATCGACCTGTCGACCGGGATCAACCGGCAGCCCTATCCCTCGCTCGACGTAGAGCCGCGACTGTGGAGCGCGTTGCCGTCGCGGACCGACATCGAATCGCTCTGTGACGCGGCACGATACGCCTACGCCACCGATGCGCCGATCGTGGCGCTGGGTGGTGCGCAAGCCGCCATTCAGTTGCTGCCGCATGTGTCGTCTAACGGCCGGGCGCGCATACTTGCGCCGACGTATAATGAGTACGCCGCAGTTCTTTCGGCCTCCAGCTGGGACGTCACCGAGGTGTCCGATCTCGAAGCGCTCGCGGGTGCCGATCTCGCCGTGGTCGTCAATCCTAACAATCCGGACGGAAGACGTCGCGGTAGCGGCGAGTTGCTGGCGCTGCTGCCGCGCGTCGGCCGGCTCGTGATCGACGAGAGTTTCGCCGACGCCGTTCCCGGCCTGTCGCTTGCATCAGAGGCTGGGCGCGAGGGACTCCTGATCCTGCGTTCGTTCGGAAAATTCTACGGGCTCGCCGGCCTGCGGCTCGGCTTCGCGATTGGCGGCGAGCGGGAGATTGCAGCGCTTGCGGCGATGGCCGGCCCATGGCCGGTGTCGGGTGCCGCGATTGCTATCGGCCGGCGCGCGTTGCGCGACAATGCGTGGAAAATGGCGACGTCGACGCGTCTGGCGAGCGATTGCCTCAGGCTCGATGCGATGGTCCAATCGCAGGGCTGGACATTGGTCGGCGGCACGCCCCTGTTCCGGCTCTACGAGACCGGCGACGCCCTGGCCGCGCAGGAGAAGCTGGCGCGCGGGCAAATCTGGTCACGCGTCTTCGAACAACGTCCGGGATGGCTGCGTCTCGGCCTGCCCGGAAGTGAAGCGGAATGGTCCCGACTTGCCGCGATCTTGTCGCGCTGACGATTCACCGCGCCAATGCAAGCAGCCCGTCGACGTCGAGATGGGCTTCGATGTGATCGGCGAGCGCATCGAGCGCGCCGTCGACCCTGGCGCCGTACGCCTGATCCGCGGCGGGAATGTCGAGTTGCGCGAGGAAAGCCTTGCGGAAATCGTCTGACGCGAACAGGCCGTGCAGATAGCTGCCGTGGACGCGTCCATCGCCGGACACAGCGCCTTCCGGCGCGCCGTCAACAAACGCGAACGGCCGGGCCCGATCCGGGCCGTCGGTTCGCCCAATGTGGATCTCATAGGCGCTGATCGGTTGACCGGTGGCGGCACGGACGCCGTCGACGCGCGTCAGCGTCTTCTGCTCGGTCATGACGGTCGCAACATCAAGAAGTCCGAGGCCGCGCGTTTCGCCGGCGGAGCCTTCGATCCCGTCGGGGTCGGCCACGCTCTGTCCGAGCATCTGGTATCCGCCGCACAGCCCCAACACATGCCCGCCGCGGCGATGATGTGCCAGAAGATCGATGTCCCAGCCCTGTGCGCGCAGGAAGGCGAGATCGCCGCGCGTCGATTTCGAGCCGGGCACGATGACGAGCCTGGCGTCGCCCGGAATGGCGTCGCCGGGACGCACCATCACGAGATCGACGCCCGGTTCGAGCTTCAGCGGATCGAGATCGTCGAAATTGGCGATGCGTGACAGCGCAAGAAACGCGATCTTGCACTGGCCGGGCTTGCGCGCCTCGCGGAGCCCAAGCGCATCTTCGGCCGGAAGCTCGCCAGCGCGGACGAAGTAAGGCAGCACGCCAAACCCGCGCCATGACGTGCGGGCTTCGATCAGCCGGTAGCCGTCATCGAACAGCGTTGGATCGCCGCGAAACTTGTTGATGACGAAGCCACGGATCATCGCGGCGTCCTCAGGATCGATCACCGCCTTGATGCCGACGAGTTGCGCAATGACGCCGCCGCGATCAATGTCGCCGATCAGCACGACCGGGACCTCGGCCTTGCGGGCAAAGCCCATATTCGCGATGTCGGCCTTGCGCAGGTTGACTTCCGCAGGACTGCCGGCCCCTTCGACCAGCACGAGATCGGCGCGATCCTTCAGCCGCGCGAAACTCTCCAGCACGGCATCCATCAATGAGGGCTTCATCGCGGCATATTCCCGGGCGCGCGCCGTTGCGGCGCGCTTGCCCTGCACGATGATCTGGGCGCCGACATCGCTCTCCGGCTTCAGCAGCACCGGGTTCATGTCGGTATGCGGTTCGACGCCGGCGGCAAGTGCCTGCAGCGCCTGCGCGCGTCCGATCTCGCCGCCATCGACGGTCACGGCCGCGTTGTTCGACATGTTCTGCGGCTTGAAGGGCAGCACGCGCAGGCCGCGCCGCTTCGCCGCGCGCGCGAGGCCCGCAACGATCAGCGACTTGCCGACGTCCGAGCCCGCCCCCTGGATCATCAATGTGCGCGCCATCGCCTTTGCGTGCCCGGCTATGCTGTCAGAACTCGACGCCCGGTTGGGCCTTGATGCCGGACCGGAACGGATGCTTCACAAGCGTCATCTCGGTGACGAGGTCGGCGATCTCGATCAACTCCTCCTTGGCGTTGCGCCCGGTGAGCACGACATGCGTCATCGGCGGCTTTGACGTCTTCAGAAAATCGACGACATCGGCGATCGCCAGATAATCGTAACGGAGCGCGATGTTGATCTCGTCGAGCACGACCATACGCAAGCTTGGATCGGAAATCAGTTGCTTGGCCTTCTCCCAGCCGGCTTGCGCGGCGGCAATATCGCGCGCACGATCCTGCGTTTCCCAGGTGAAGCCTTCACCCATCGCGTGGAATTGACAGAGGTCGCCGAAATGCCCGGTCAGCAGGCGGCGTTCGCCGGTATCCCAGGCGCCCTTGATGAATTGCACCACGGCGCAGGGAAAGCCGTGTGCCACGCAGCGGACGATCATGCCGAAGGCGGAGGATGATTTTCCCTTCCCGGCCCCGGTATGAACGATGATCAGTCCCTTCTCACCGCTCTTGGTGGCCATGATTCGATCACGGGCGACCTTCTTCTTGGCCATCTTGGCGGCATGGCGGGCTTCCAGCGCGGCCTCGGAGCCACCGGCTTCGTCCTCGGCGGCGTCTCGTTCAGACATCATCTGACGTTCCTTCGGCTTGACAAGTTCCGGGCTTGGACGAATGGTGGGCCCTGCGTTGGTGCCTGTCCTACGACAGGCGAAGAGGGAATGCGATAGGGCTCAAGTCGGCCCAAAGCGCAGCCGCCCCCGCGACCGTGACCGGAGAGATGCCCAAAGCCACTGATTCCCAACGGAATCGGGAAGGCGGGGATCGAAGGGAAGCCCCCTGCTCCGCAAGCCGGGAGACCTGCCAGCGCAGCAGTTGAGACCAGCGGACGGGGTGTTCCGCGACGGGGAACGAACCTTTCCATCGATCGGTTCGTGTGCCTCATCGCCTCCCGCTGTCAGTCAGGAAGGGCGATGAGCGTTACACTTCATGTCTGCATCACCTGCCGTGCCGGCCAGACGCTCGCGGAAGGTGAGACCACGCCCGGCGCGCGGCTGCATGCGGCGATTCTCGACGCCGGCGTGCCTGATGGCGTCAATCTGGTTCCGGTCGAATGTCTGTCGGCGTGCAGCCAGGGTTGCTCGGTCGCGCTCAGTGCGCCGGGGCGTTGGTCCTATGTCTATGGCCGCCTGTCCGCGGCAAATGCGACGGATGTGATCGCGGGTGCGTCCGCCTATGCCGCGGCACCCGACGGCATCGTGCCGTGGCGCAGCCGTCCGGAAATCTTTCGCAAGCAATCGCTCGCCCGCATTCCACCCGTAGCCGTTGTGCCAGAGGCCGCAGAATGAACACGCTTACCAAGGTGCCCGTCACCGTCGTCACCGGCTTTCTCGGATCTGGCAAGACGACGCTGATCCAGCATCTGATCAAGAACGCCAACGGCAAGAAGCTGGCGGTGCTGGTGAACGAGTTCGGCCGCGAAGGCGTCGACGGGGAAATCCTGAAGTCGTGTGCCGACGCCAATTGTCCGAGCGAGAACATCGTCGAACTCGCCAATGGCTGCATCTGCTGCACTGTCGCCGACGATTTTATCCCGGCGATGGAGCAATTGCTCGCGCGCCGCGTGAGACCCGACCACATCGTGATCGAGACATCGGGGCTCGCGCTGCCGAAGCCGCTGCTTAAAGCGTTCGACTGGCCGGAGATCCGTTCGCGGATCACGGTCGACGGCGTGATCGCACTGGCCGATGCGGAGGCCGTCGCCGCCGGCCGCTTTGCGCCCGACCCGGTCGCGGTCGACGCGCAGCGCGCGGCTGACAACAGTCTCGACCACGAGACACCGCTGTCTGAGGTGTTCGAGGATCAGATCGCCTGCGCCGACATCGTGCTGCTGACCAAGGCGGATCTCGCTGGCTCCGAGGGCCTCGAAGCCGCCAGGCTGGCGATCGCGGCCGAAATGCCGCGGCAGGTGCCGATGTTGCCCGTCGTCGACGGCGCGGTCGACGCCCGCGTGATCCTGGGTCTCGAGGCCGCGGCGGAGGACGACTTGGCGGCGCGTCCATCCCACCACGATGGCGAGGACGAGCACGAACACAATGATTTCAATTCCGTGGTGATCGACCTCCCGGAAGTCTCCGATGTCGATGCGCTGGTCGCATCGATCAAGGGACTGGCGCGCGAGCAGAATGTGCTGCGCGCCAAGGGCTATATCGCGATCGCGGGCAAGCCTATGCGCCTGCTGGTGCAATCGGTCGGCGAACGCGTGAGGCATCAGTTCGACGTGCCCTGGGGCGTGCGGCCGAGGCAGTCGAAGCTGGTCGTGATCGGCGAACACGGCGATATCGATGAGGCCGCCATCAGGGCGCGACTTGGTGTCTGATGCACGTCGTCTTCCGCGAGAGCCGCGGTCTTGACGAGACCGCGACACCAAGGGACCTCGGCCAGGATCCGGCCGAGCTCGCGGTGCTCTCGTTTTCCGACAGCGATCTTGCCGCGTTCGCATCCGGCTGGCGGCGCGGCTGCGGGTCGCTGCCGTCGTTGCGGCTCGCGAATCTGGCGGACCTGCGCCACCCCCTGTCGGTCGACACCTATATCGAACGGACATTGTCGCAGGCGCGCGGCATTCTCGTGCGCCTGATCGGCGGCGAACCCTACTGGTCATATGGGCTGGCCGCGCTGCATCGCCTGGCAAGAGAGCGCAACATCGCATTTGCGGTGCTGCCGGCGGATGGCCGGGATGACCTGCGGCTGGATGAATTCTCTACCCTGCCGGTCTCCACGCTGCGACGGCTCAAGGTGCTCTGCGACAAGGGTGGTCCCGTTGCGGCGCAGGCCGTGATCTCCCAGCTCGCGCTGGCGTCGGGGCTCTATGCCGGCCCGGTCGTCGGCGAGATCGATCTTCCGGAGATCGGAGTCTACGATCCCGGGCTCGGTGCCGTCGCGACACTGCCGGCGCCAGACAACCGGCCGCGGGCGCTGGTGACCTTCTATCGTTCCTATCTCGCGGCCGGTGACACGGCGCCGGTCGACGCGTTGATCGGCGCGCTGCGGCAGAAGGGCTTTGATGCTTACGGCGTGTTCGTCAGCTCGCTGAAGGCAGCGGGCGTCGCCGATTGGGTGCGCACCCAGTTTGCACAGTGCCCTCCCGCCGCCATCGTCAACGCGACCGCCTTCTCCGCGGTCGGCGACGACGGTACGACGCCGTTCGATTCCGCATCCTGCCCGGTGTTCCAGGTCGCCCTGTCGACAGCGCGGCGCGACGATTGGGCGGAGTCACTTCGCGGTCTTTCCCCCGGCGATCTGGCGATGCACGTGGTGCTGCCGGAGGTCGACGGCCGCGTGTTTGCGGGCGTCGTGAGCTTCAAGTCTCCCGGCGAGCGCGATCCCGATCTCCAGTTTGCGCGTCTTGCGCACCGGCCGGACGACGAGCGTGTCACCGCTGTGGCCGCGCGCGTCGCCGCCTGGCACCGGCTCGCGAATAAGCCGACGCACGAGAAACGGCTCGCTGTCGTGCTCTCGAACTATCCTGGCCGCCCCCACCAGATCGCGCATGCGGTCGGCCTCGATGCCCTCGCCTCCGTCGATGTGCTGCTGTCCGATCTCGCGGTCGCCGGGTTCGACGTCGAGGCGGTGGAGTCACTCGGCGAGGTTCTGCCGCAGCAGAAATTGACATGGAGCGTCGCCGACTATCGCGCGTCGCTGGCCGGCCTTCCGCGCCAGCTTCAGGACGACCTCGCGAACGCCTGGGGCGCGCCGGAGCATGATCCCGATTGCCACAGCGGCGAATTTCAATTCGCGGCGATACGATGCGGTAAATCCTTCATCGCCGTTCAGCCGGAGCGCGGCGACGTCGGCAAGCGTGACGCCGACTATCACGATCTCTCGCGTACGCCACGCCACGCCTATGTCGCGTTTTACCTCTGGCTCAGGCAGCAGGGTATCGACGCCATCGTGCACATGGGCGCGCATGGGACGCTCGAATGGCTGCCGGGCAAATCGGTCGCATTGTCATCCTGCTGCTGGCCGGAGGCGCTGATCGGCGATCTGCCGGTGATCTATCCTTTCATCGTCAACGATCCCGGCGAAGCGGCTCAGGCCAAGCGGAGGATCGGCGCGGTCACGATCGGCCACCTGCCGCCGCCGCTAACGAACGCCGCATTGCCGGAGAGCCTGCGCCGGCTCGAACAGTTGCTTGATGAATATTCGACCGCCGACGGCCTCGATCCCACGCGGCGCCAGCGCCTGATTGCTGATATCCGCGAGGAAGCGCGGCTCGCCGGGCTGGAGGACGATCTCGGTCTCGCCGCATCGGTCTCGGCGGCCGAAGCCATTCCACAGATCGATCGCTTCGTCTGCGATCTCAAGGAAAGCCAGTTCGGCGACGGCCTGCATGTGTTCGGCCAGGGCGCGTGCGGCGAGGCGGAGAAGCGTGCGCTGCGCGATGCGCTTTCCGGCCGGCGCGTTGCGCCGGGGCCTTCGGGCTCGCCGTATCGCGGGCGCGGCGACGTGCTGCCGACCGGACGCAATTTGTATGCGGTCGACCCGCGCGCGGTGCCGACGCCGTCGGCGCATGCGCAAGGCGTCAAGCTTGCCGAGGAATTGTTGCGCCGTCATCTGCAAGACCACGGCGACTGGCCGAAAGGCCTCGTCGTCGATCTCTGGGGTTCGTCGACGATGCGCACCGCCGGCGAGGATTTCGCGATGGCCCTGCGTCTCGCCGGGCTCGCGCCGCGCTGGGATCACGCCTCGGGCCGGGTCTCGGGCTACGACATCATCGCGCCGGCAGAGCTCGGCCGGCCGCGCATCGACGTCACGCTGCGCGTGTCGGGGCTGTTCCGCGACGTCTTCTCAGGTCTCGCCCAGTTGTTCGAGGCCGCGGCCGAGGCGCTGTCCGAGCGCCGCGAGGAAGGCGACGAAAATCCCTATACGCGGCGCGTCTCGCGCGTGTTCGGACCTCGTCCGGGGCAATATGGGGTTGGGGCCGGTTCGACGCTGGATGTCTTCACACAGGAATCCCGCGAAGCCGCCGGGGAAGCCTGGCTGTCGGCATCATCCTTTGCATTCGCCGCCGATGGCGAAATGCGGCCGGACCGCGCCGGCATCGAGGCCAGGCTCGCCGCGGCCGATGCCTTTGTCCATACCCAGGATCTGCCGGAGACCGATCTGCTGCTTGCGGCGGACTATGCCGCGCATGAGGCCGGCGTCGCCGCGGCGGCCCAGCGCGTCGGCGCGAAGGCTCCATCGCTCTATCACCTCGACGCGACGCGGCCGGATCAGCCGCATGCCCGGTTGCTGACCGAGGAGATCTCGCGGGTGGTGCGCGCGCGCGCCGCCGACCCGGCCTGGATCGCGGGGATGATGCGTCACGGCTTTCGCGGCGCGGCCGAGATCACCGCGACGCTCGAACACATGGCGGCCTTTGCCCACCTTGCCGGCGCGGTGCCGCCGCATCTGTTCGATCTCTATTATGATGCGACGCTGGGCAACGGCGACGTTCGCGCATTCATGGCGCGCGAGAATCCAGCAGCGTTGGCCGCGATGGAAACATGTTTTACGCGATTGCATGAGGCCGCACTCTGGAAGACGCGGCGCAATTCGATCGCGGCCGCGCTGCGGGAGGCCTCATGAGCGCCATGGCCATCAAAGGATGGTGCCCTGGCGCGCTGCGACCGATGCAGTCGGGCGACGGGCTCGTGCTACGCATTCGCCCGCGCGGTGGACGGCTGGACGCTACGCAGGCAGCGGGGATCGCTGACCTAGCCAGGCAATATGGCAACGGGCTGATCGATCTGACCAGCCGCGCCAACCTCCAGATCCGCGGCGTCGGCGATCGCGGCCACCCGCCCTTGCTCGACGGGCTCGCGCGGCTCGGATTGCTCGATCCTGATGCCGAGACCGAAGCGCAGCGTAATGTTCTGGTGACGCCGTTCTGGACCGAAGGTGATGATAGTTGCGCGCTCGCAGCCGAACTCGAGCTCGCTCTTGTCGGCGCTTCGCTCGAGCTTCCGACCAAGTTTGGCTTTGCAGTCGATGACGGCCACGCGCGGGTGCTGGCCGGAGCGTCTGCTGACGTCCGGATCGAGCGCGATCCCGCCGGCAAGCTGTTGGTGCGCGCCGATGGTGCTAGGTTCGGCCGTTGTGTCACACGGAGCGAGGCCGTGCCGGTCGCACTCGCGCTGGCCGAATGGTTCGTCGCCTCGGGCGGCGCCAACGGCGACAGGCGGCGGATGGCAGCCCATATTGCCACGGGCGCACGCCTGCCCGATGCGCTTGGCGGCGATGCCGAACCGGCGCCTCGCGCGGCCGACCCGTCTCCCGGTCTTTATGCGCCGGGCACGATGGTCGGGGTTGCATTCGGTCAAATGCCGCATGGAACGCTGCGCCGTCTCGCTGCTAACGCACAAGCGCTTCGCTTGACGCCGTGGCGGATGCTGCTGGCGGAAGGGATGCGCGACATGCCCCACGATACTGACCTCATCACACGGGCCGACGATCCGGCGCTGCGCGCGATCACCTGCAGCGGTGCGCCGCGCTGCCGTGAGGCCCATGCCGATACGCGCACTTTGGCATCTGCGCTTGCACCCCATATCCCGCCCGACGCCCGGCTCCACGTCTCCGGCTGCGCCAAGGGTTGTGCGCATTCCGGTCCGGCCACGATCACGCTCGTTGCAACACGCGAGGGTTTTGACCTTGTCCGAAACGGCTCGACGCGAGATGCGCCTGTGAGGCGCGGACTGAGCGGCGCGAGCATCGTCGCCGATCCCTCCGCATTGGTGGGAGGCTGCTGATGCCACACACCTATGAGACCGACGGGGCCGCGATCTATCGGCAATCCTTTGCCACCATCCGGTCCGAGACCGACCTCGCCCGCTTCACGTCGGACGAGGAGCCGGTGGTTGTGCGCATGATCCATGCTGCCGGCATGGTGGGGCTTGAGGCGCATATCCGCTTCACGCCCGGCATGGCCATCGCCGCGCGAGCCGCCCTGCAGAACGGCGCGCCGATCCTGTGCGACGCACGGATGGTGTCGGAAGGAATTACGCGCGCACGCCTGCCGGCCGGCAACGCCGTCATCTGCACGCTTGGTGACCCAGCCGTTGCTGCGCTCGCGCAATCCATGCGCAACACGCGCTCCGCGGCGGCGCTCGAGCTGTGGCGGCCGCATCTGGTCGGCGCCATCGTCGCCATCGGCAACGCGCCGACCGCCCTGTTCCATCTGCTCAACATGCTGGAGCAGCGGGATTGCCCAAGGCCGGCGGCAATCATCGGCTGCCCGGTCGGCTTTGTCGGCGCCGCCGAATCCAAGGCTGCGTTGATGGCCGATCCGCCCGCACCCGCCCTGACGGTCGAGGGACGCCTCGGCGGCTCGGCGATCACGGTTGCCGCGGTCAATGCATTGGCGAGCCGGAGCGAATAGCGATGGGGCGCATCATCTGCTGCGGCCTTGGGCCAGGCGATCCGGACCTGATGAGCGTACGCGCCGACCGCACAGTGCGCGCGGCGAGGCATGTCGCCTATTTCCGCAAAAAGGGCCATCCCGGCCAGGCCCGCCGCATCGTCGAAGGGCTGCTCGCTAGGGATGTCTGCGAGTACCCGATGGAATATCCGGTCACCACGGAGATCGCGTTCGACAGCCCGGACTATGCCCGCCTGCTCGGATCCTTCTATGACGAATGGACGGAGCGCCTTGCGCGGCTGGCGCGCGCGGTCGACATCGTCGTGCTCTGCGAAGGCGATCCCTATTTCTACGGTTCGTTCATGCACCTGCATTCGCGCTTGCAGAGCCGCGTCGAAATCGAGGTGATCGCCGGCATTCCCGGAATGGCGGGCTGCTGGAATGCCGTCGGCCAGCCGATCGCGCTCGGCGACGACGTCACGACCGTCCTGATGGGCACGCTGCCGGAAGCGGAGCTCGAGCAGCGGATGCGCAATTCCGACGCGCTGGTCATCATGAAGACCGGACGCAATCTGACCAAGGTTCGCCGCGCGCTAGCGTCCGCCGGCCGCCTTAATGAGGCATGGCTGGTCGAACGCGGCACCATGCCGGATCAGCGCGTCGCGCGACTCGTGGATGTCGACGCGGCCGACTGCCCATATTTTGCGATCGTACTGGTGCACGGGCAGGGCCGCCGCGGGGGATCAGCGGAATGACCGGGACCTTGACCATCGCGGGACTGGGACCGGGCGACGAGGCCCTGATCACGCCGGAAGTCTCCGCGGCGCTTGCGGCTGCGACTGACATCGTTGGCTATGCGCCCTATGTCGCGCGCGTGCGCCCGCGCGACGGGCTGACACTGCATCCGTCCGACAACCGCGTGGAGTTGCAGCGCGCCGGCGAAGCGCTGCGACTCGCGTCCGAAGGGCGCCATGTCGTCGTGGTGTCGTCGGGCGATCCCGGTATCTTTGCGATGGCGTCCGCCGTGTTCGAGGCACTCGAGGCGGCCCCGCAATGGCGCGACCTGCCCATTCGGGTTCTGCCCGGCGTGACGGCGATGCTGGCGGCGGCGGCGGGCGCGGGCGCACCGCTTGGCCATGACTTTTGCGCGATCAATCTCTCCGACAATCTGAAGCCGTGGCCGATGATCGAGAAACGCCTGCGGCTCGCCGCGGAAGCCGATTTCGCGATCGCGATGTACAATCCACGCTCGGCGAGCCGGCCCGAGGGCTTCGGCCGCGCGCTCGAGATTTTGCGAGAAGCCGGTTGCGGCGAGCGCATCGTGGTGTTCGCGCGGGCGGTGAGCACGCCCGATCAGCGGATCGAGACGGTCAGGCTGCATGAGGCGAGGCCCGAGATGGCCGACATGCGGACGCTGGTGATCGTCGGCAATTCAGCGACGCGCCGCGTCGGCCGCTGGGTCTATGCGCCGAGGCATGCGCGATGACCGAGCCATTCCATGACCTCAGCGACACTTTCCACCCGCGGTCTGTCGGGCAGTTGCGGCCGCGCGAGCATGATCACGGGAAGGCCGAGCGCGCGGGCGGCATCGATCTTGGCACGCGCGCCCCCTCCGCCGGAATTGCGGGCGACGATCCATTCGATCGCGCGCGAGCGCATCGTCTCCAGTTCACCGTCGAGCGTGAACGGGCCGCGCGACACGATGACGTCGGCATCGGGCAGTGGCAGCGCGCCCTTGGGAGGATCGACGAACCGCAACGTATAGGCGTGCTGCGGCCTCTCACTGAAAGGCGAGATATGCTGACGGCCGATGGCGAGGAACACGCGGGCGCGGCGCTCGGGCAAGGCCGCGACGGCGGAGGTGATGTCCGCGACCTCGGTCCAGTTGTCGCCGGCGGCCCTGACCCAAGGCGCGCGCTCGAGCGCGAGCAGCGGCATGCCGGTCTCCGCACACGCGGTCACTGCATTCCGACTGATCTCGGCCGCGAAGGGATGGGTCGCGTCGATCACATGGGTAATGCCCTCGCGGCGAAGATAGTCCGCGAGACCTGTGACGCCGCCGAAGCCGCCGATCCGGGTCGGCAGCTTCTGGCCAGCAGGCGCGCGGGTGCGGCCGCCATAGGAGTAGATCGCCTCGAGCCCTGCTTGCGCGATTTTCTCGGCGAGCAGATTGGCGTCGGCCGTTCCGCCCAGAATCAGGGCGCGCATCATGGGTAATCCCTGGTTGACCATCATCGGCATCGGCGAAGATGGCCTTGCCGGCCTCTCCGAAGCAAGTCGAAAGGCACTCCGCGACGCCGAGACGGTGTTCGGCGGCGAACGGCATCTTGCTCTGGCCGGGATCACCGAGCGCGGCCGTGTGTGGCCCGTCCCGTTCGATGCGAAGGTCGTGCTGAGCTGCCGCGGCCGTCCGACCGCGGTGCTCGCCTCGTGCGATCCGTTCTGGCATGGCGTGGGCGGCAGCCTGACGGAGAAGCTCGAGGCCGGCGAATGGATCGCCTACTCCGCACCATCGACGTTCTCGCTTGCGGCGGCGCGTCTGGGCTGGCGCCTCGAGAACGTCGTCTGCCTTGGTCTTCACGCCGCGCCGTTCGAACGGCTGTTGCCGCATCTGGCGCGCGGCGCACGGATCATCTGCCTGGTGCGCGACGGCAGGGCGGCGGGCGATCTCGCGCGCTGGCTCTCGGAACGTGCTTGGGGATCTTCGACGATGTGGGCGCTTTCGGCGCTGGGTGGTCCGCGCGAACGCATCACGCAACATCGCGCGGACCGCTACGCCGCCGATCCGGACGAGAGCCTGGTCGCGATTGCGCTGGAGGCAGCGGGATCCCAGGGGATCGCGCGCAGCTCGGGTCTTCCGGATACACTCTTCGTGCATGATGGGGTGCATGATGGGCAGCTCACCAAGCGGCCGATCCGCGCGCTTGCGCTGTCGGCACTTGCACCACGGTCCGGCGAGAGATTGTGGGACATCGGCGCGGGCTCCGGTTCGATCTCGATCGAATGGGCTTTCTGCGGCGGGACGGCGATCGCCATTGAGGCACGCGGCGATCGCGCTGCGAACATCCGCAGCAACGCCGAAAGCTTTGGATTGACGCACCGGATCACCGTGATCGAGGGAGCGGCGCCTGAGATCCTGCCGAGCCTCGCGACGCCGGACGCCGTCTTCCTCGGCGGCGGCCTCGATGCCGCGATGTTCGATGCGGTCTGGTCGCGCATCGCGCCGGGAACCCGGCTGGTTGCGCATGCCGTGACCCTGGAGACGCAGGCCCTGCTCGCCGACCTGCATCAGCGCCATGGCGGCGAGTTGATGCGGGTCGAGATCGCTCATGCAGATCCGCTCGGCAAGTATCGCTCCTGGAAGGCCGCCCGGCCGATCGTACAATGGAGCGCGGTCAAATGAAGGTCGCAGGACTCGGATTCAGGCGCGATACCACGCTCGCCTCGCTGCGCGAAGCACTCCGCGCGGCCGGCGGCTTCGAAGGCCTTGCGGCCGTCGCGACGGTGAGTGACAAGGCCGACGCGCCCGTGCTGAAGTCGCTGGCGCACGAACTGGGTCTACCGATCAGGAGTATTCCCGCAGGCATGTTGGCCGAGATCGTCACCGTGACACAGTCCGACTTCATCAAGGAAAAGTTCGGCACGGGATCCGTCGCCGAAGCTGCGGCGGTCGCCGCCGCGGGGCGCGGGGCGCGCCTGATTGCGGCGCGGACCGTTTCACAGGACCGGATGGCGACCGCGGCGATCGCGGAAGGAGACGGCAAATGACGGTGCATTTCATCGGAGCAGGACCCGGCGCTGCCGATTTGCTGACCTTGCGCGGGCGCGATCTCATCGCCTCCTGTCCGGTCTGCCTCTATGCCGGCTCGCTGGTGCCCGAAGGCGTCCTGGCGCATTGCCCGCCGAATGCGCGCATCGTCAACACCGCGCCGCTGTCGCTCGACGCGATCATCGCGGAGATCGCTGCCGCGCGCGCGGACGGCAAGGATGTCGCGCGGCTGCATTCCGGCGATCTCTCGATCTGGTCGGCGATGGGCGAGCAATTACGCCGCCTGCGCGCGCTGCAGATTCCCTATACGATCACGCCCGGCGTGCCCGCCTTCTCCGCCGCGGCGGCCGCGCTCGAGACGGAGCTCACGCTGCCCGGCCTTGCGCAATCCGTGGTGTTGACGCGCACGCCTGGCAGGGCCAGCGCGATGCCGGAGGGTGAAACGCTCGCGGCCTTTGCCGCGACCGGCGCGGTGCTCGCCATCCATCTCTCGATCCATCTGCTCGACAAACTTATCGCCGAGCTCACGCCGCACTATGGTGCGGACTGCCCGGTGGCGATCGTCTGGCGCGCGAGCTGGCCGGATCAACGTATTGTGCGCGCAACGCTCGGCACGCTCGATGCCGCCGTCGGTCCGAAGCTTGAGCGGACCGCGCTCATCCTGGTCGGCAGAACGCTGGGCGCGGAAGAGTTCGCCGAGAGCCGGCTCTACGCCGCCGATTATGACCGCCGCTACCGGCCTCTGGGTCCGGCGCCGCGCTTTCCCGAGGCATCGTGATGGCTGCGGGGCTTGTCATCTCGGCGCCCGCATCCAGCGTCGGCAAAACGACGCTGACGCTGGCGCTGGCCCGCGCCTATCGAAATTGCGGACTCAAGGTGCAATGCCTCAAGAGCGGACCCGACTATATTGATCCCGCCTTTCATGCGGTCGCCACCGGACGTGTCTCGGTCAACGTCGACAGCTGGGCCATGGCGAGCGATGCGATCCGGCATCTGGCGAGCCGTGGCGCGGATGCGGATCTCGTCCTAGCCGAAGGCTCCATGGGCCTGTTCGACGGCGTCGCGATGCGTGGTGCCTCCGGCACCGGCGCCACCGCCGATATCGCCGAGATGACGGGTTGGCCGGTATTGCTGGTGCTCGATCCGACCGGCCAGGCGCAGACGGCGGCCGCGGTCGCCGCTGGCCTCCGCGGCTTCCGTGCCGGCGTGACGCTTGCCGGCGTCGTGCTCAACCGCGTCGCGAGCCCGCGCCACGAAGACCTGGTGCGCCATGCCATGGCGGGCGCCGGCATTTCCGTGTTCGGTGCGCTGCCCCGCCACGCCGAGATCACCCTGCCGAAGCGGCATCTGGGCCTGGTGCAGGCCGAGGAGCAAACGGAGGTGGATGGCTTGATCGCGGAGGCCGCGCGCTTCGTCGCCGAGCATGTCGATCTGGATGCCGTGCTGCAGTCGGCCCGCGCCTGGTCGCCGCAACCAGCCGTCCACGGATTCGCGATCAATCCGCCCGGACAGCGCATCGCCTTGGCGCGCGACGCCGCATTCTCGTTCATCTATCCGCACATGCTGGAAGCCTGGCGCAACGCCGGCGCCGAGATCACTATGTTCTCGCCGCTGGCCGACGAAGGCCCCGATGCGAGCGCCGATGTGTGCTGTTTGCCGGGCGGCTATCCCGAACTGCACGCCGGCAGAATCGCGGCCAACACGCGATTTCTCGCAAGCCTGCGGGCCTTTGCCGAGACGCGGCCCGTGCATGGCGAATGCGGAGGCTATATGGTGCTGGGCAGTGCCTTGACCGATGCCGACGGCGTACGCCACGCGATGGCGGGCCTGCTCGGCCTGGAGACCAGTTATGCCAAGCGTCGCATGCATCTGGGCTACCGGCTCGCCGAGCTTGCCGAACCGACGCCGGGGCATCGCCCGGGCACGCGCCTGCGCGGCCACGAATTCCACTACTCCACGATCATCTCGCAGCCCGACACGCCCCTGGCGGTGGTCCGCGATGCGACCGGCACGATCGTTGCGGAAACCGGCTCGCGGCGCGGTCATGCGACCGGGACATTCTTCCATCTGATAGCGGAGGACCGGTGAGCGGCTTCGTCTCCTTTGTTTCGGCCGGCCCCGGCGACCCCGAGCTTCTGACGGTGAAGGGTGCCGCGCGTCTGCGCGACGCCGACGTCGTACTTTATGACGACCTCGCGTCGGGCGCGATCCTCGACCTTGCGCGGTCCGGCGCCAACCTTGTCGCGGTCGGCAAGCGCGCCGGCCGTCGATCGACCAATCAGCAGCATCTCAACCGGCTGCTGATCGATTACGCCGCCACCGGCGCCCGCGTGGTGCGCCTGAAATCGGGAGATGCGGGAATCTTTGGCCGGCTCGAAGAAGAGATCGAGGCGCTGCGCGCGGCAGGCATCGGTTACGAGATCGTTCCCGGCGTCACCTCCGCCTGCGTCGCGGCCGCGCAGGCCGGCATTCCGTTGACGCGACGTCATACCTCGCGCCGGGTCCAGTTCGTGACCGGGGCCGATGTCACCGGCGAGCTGCCGGCGAACCTGAACTTGATGGCGCTGGCCGACCCGGAGGCGACGACCGTTGTCTACATGGGGCGACGCACGTTCCCGGCCCTGGCCAAGAAGCTGATCGCGCGCGGCCTCTCGCCCGATACGCCCGCGCTGTTTGGCGAATCGCTGGGCCGTGCCGACCAGCAGCTTGCCCGCACCACGATCGCAGAACTCGCCGAGCAGCTCACAAATGCGGGCCCAGCGACTGCGGCAACGGTCATTCTGTTCGGTCCGCTGGCCGGCGATCACGCGTGATGCGGTCATGTTGAAGCTTTCCCTGATCGGCATCGGTTGCGGCGATCCCGCCCAGCTCACACGCGCGGCGATCGGCGCCATCAACGCCGCCGATCTGATCCTGATCCCGCGCAAGGGCAGCGCGAAATCCGACCTTGCCGAGTTGCGCCGGACCATTTGCGCCGAGGTGCTGACCAATGACCGGACGCGCATTGCGGAGTTCGACCTGCCGGTGCGCGACGCCGGCGAGGAGGACTACCGCAAAGGCGTGGACGATTGGCACGATGCGGTCGCGGCAGCGTGGTCGCGGGAAATCGCTGACCATCTCGGACGCAAGGGGCGCGTTGCCCTGCTGATCTGGGGCGATCCGTCGTTATACGATTCCAGTCTGCGGATCGCGCAACGGCTCGATCCGCTGCCCAAGATCGACGTTGTGCCGGGCATCACATCGATCCAGGCGCTGTGCGCGGCGCATGCGCTGCCGCTCAACGAGATCGGCGAGCCGTTCCTAGTCACGACCGGGCGGCGGCTGCGCGACGGCGGCTGGCCCTCCGGCGTGGATACTGTCGTTGTGATGCTCGATGGCGGCGCGGCCTTCCAGACGCTGGATCCTGCAGGAATGCAGATCTGGTGGGGCGCCTATCTCGGCATGCCCGATCAGATCACCATCGCAGGTAAGCTCGCCGAAGTGGGCTCTCGCATCGTCGCCGCGCGACGCGCGGCACGCGAGCGACATGGCTGGATCATGGACAGCTACATCCTTAAGCGGCGCTCGTGATCCAACGATTGATGCACCGATCCGCCCGCCTGACGTCAGCCGGGCTCGACGCACCCTTCCATGATCGCGTCGATCTCGGCGCGCGACAGAACGCCCATCTCGGCGATGAACACAATTCGTGTGCGCGGCACGCCCGGCGCCGGCGCCTCGCCCGCCGCCAGCGTGGCGCGTCCGCCGGCAAGCTGAAACACCATCAAGCGTCCGGGCTGCTCCACCGTCTCGAACAATCCCTTCGCCCGCGCGAGCTTTGGCGCCAGCCGGCTGATGGCCTGCTGCAATCGCGGCAACCGCACCGGCCGTTCCGACATCCAGCTCAACGTCTCGAACCGATCAACCACGGGCCGGCGCGGTTCCGCCTCGCGCGGCGGCGGCGGGCGATCGACATCCGCAGGGAACAGCAGCGCCGCGGGCACTTCGCCATTGATAGCATCGACCACCACCGCTGCGGGACGTAGCGCCCGGACCGCATCGCGAATCTGCGCACGCTGCTCCGCGCTCGCCAGATCGACCTTGCTCAGCGCCACCACGTCGGCCGCGCGCAGTTGCGATCGCAGCAGCGCGTCGTCGAGCTTGGCCGCGGGCTGCGTCGCGTCCACCACGCACAGCACGGTTTCCAGCGGCGCCTCCCGCCAGATCACCGGGTCCATCAGATTGCGCACGACGTCGGAAGGATCAGCCACGCCGCTGGTTTCGATCACGATGAACTCGGGGCGCGGATCTCGCCGCAACAGCGTGGCGAGCGTGCGAATGAGATCACCTTCCAGCGAGCAACAGATGCAGCCATTGCTCAGGCTCACCACGCCGTCGCTGGCGCCGGCGACCAGCTCGGCGTCGATGTTGATCGCGCCGAAATCGTTGACCACGGCAGCGATCCGCCGGCCCTCGGCATGCGCCAGCAGATGGTTCACGACCGTGGTCTTGCCCGCCCCCAGAAAGCCCGCAACCAGCAGGATCGGGACCGGCACGATCAGCTCTCGGCAGTGACGGGCCGGCGCACCGGCCGGCCGGGCCGCGCCGTCACATCGAGAACGCCGTCGGAGATCAACGGCTGGCCGCTGACCACCAGGTGGCGCACGCCTTCGGCCGGGCGGTTCATCGCAGTGAAGGTCGCGCGATCGCTTAAGCTCTCATAGTCGAACACCACGATATCGGCATCCGCGCCCACCTGCAGCCTGCCCTTCGCCCGCATCGCCGGCGTGCTGGCGGCCAGGATCTCCGCCGGGATCAGCGCGCATTTGCGGATGCCTTCGAGCAGCGACACCGCCCGCCGCTCGCGCACCCACTCGCGGATGAAGCGCGTGAAGCAGCCCGCCGATCGCGGATGCGACGTTGCATCATCCGGCAACGGCCAGGCATCGCCGGTGTAGACCTTGCCGTTCGACAACGTCCATGGCATCGCGTCGGACGCGATTGCGCCGCCGGGATACAGCACCGAGATGTCCAGGAGGTCGCGGTGGTGCGGATTGTTCTCGATGTCGAGCACATGCCACAGCACCAGCGTGGAGGGTTCTTCGGCCTGCGCCGCCAGCAGCTCCTCGCGGCTGCCGAAGCGGTGGCCGTCGGTCACCCGCTGCACCGAATCGTAGCCGAGGCCGTTGCGTTCCTCGAACTGGGGATCGCTGAAGAAGGTCGCCGCCAGCACGGTCGAGCCGGTGCCGTAGGGATAGGCCTCCACCGTAATCGGCAAGCCTTGCGCCTGCGCCTTCGCGATCAGCGCCGCGCAGCGCTCGACGTCCGTCTTGCTGGATGAGTTGAAGTGGCAGATGTGCATATGCGCGCCGGTGGCGCCGGCATAGCCGATCAGCCGGATATAGGCCTCGGCCGCGCTTTCCGGGTCGATGCGGGACATGTAGGCGACATGGGTGAAGGTCGGCACGCCATGCGTCGCCGCCAGTTGGCACACCGCCGTCAGCTCCTGCACACCGGCGCCCGGGGCATAGGCGTTGAGAATGCCGATCCCGATGCCGCCCTCGTTCAGCCCGTTGCCGAGGCGGTCGAGAATACCGGCCACCTCAGTCTCGCTCGCCACGTTCTCTATCCAACGGCGGTCGCGCATGGCGCTGCCGAACGACTCCAGCGAGCTTTCCTCATTGGAGCCGGTCATCGCCCCGATGCGCGCGAAGGCCCAGTTGGCGGCAGCGCCATAGTTCAGCACCCGTCCTTTCTCGGCCTGGCGGCGGTACCAGGACGCGACGGGCAGCACGCCGGCCTCGAGGTCGAGCGTCGTGGTCACCCCGTCGAACGCCTGCATGCGATCGGCCGGAATGGTCTGACCATGCGCGTGCAGATCGATGAAGCCGGGAGCGACAACAAGTCCGCTCGCGTCGATCTGCCGCTCAGCGCTGCCCAGCCCGGTCCCGACCGCGGCGATCCGGCCGTCCAGCACCGCCACGTCGCCGACGGCGTCCATCCCGCTGGCCGGATCCACCACCCGGCCGCCGCTGATCACCAAACCGCCCATATCTCCACTCCCCGCCTTGTCCGAAACCGCGGTCCCCAGGCCGGCCGCTTTGCTAAAGGCTTACGACCGGTCCCATGCCGGGCCAAGACACAAAAATGCATCGCATCTATCGCGACATCCGCGTCGGGATCGTCATGACATGGTGTAAGGCAATCGCCCTTCACGCGAACGCAGGCAGCGCCAGGCCGCGTGTCCTGCAGCGACAGCGCGTGTTCAGATCCCCTCGAACTGCAGCCGCGCCAGCCGCGCGTAGAGGCCGTTGGCCGCGACCAGCTCGGCATGCGTGCCCTGCTCGACGATCTTGCCCTGGTCCATCACCAGGATGCGGTCGCAGGACAGGACGGTGGCGAGACGATGCGCGATGACCAGCGTGGTGCGATGACGCATCAACTCCTCGAGCGCGGTCTGCACCAGCGTCTCGCTTTCGGCATCGAGCGCCGAGGTCGCCTCGTCGAGCAGGAGCAGCGGCGCATCGCGCAGGATCGCGCGCGCGATCGCGATGCGCTGGCGCTGCCCGCCAGAGAGCGTCACGCCGCGCTCGCCGAGCTGGGCCTCGAAGCCGCCGGGCAAGCGGCGCAGGAATTCGCTGGCATGCGCGAGATCGGCGGCGCGCTCGACCTCGGCATCGGTGGCATCAGGACGGCCGAAACGGATGTTCTCGCGCGCGCTGGCGGCGAACACGACGGACTCCTGCGGCACCAGCGCGATGCGCGCGCGCACACCGGTCGGATCCGCCTCGCGGATCGGCACGCCGTCGAGCGAGATCGCGCCCGACTTCGGATCGTAGAAGCGCAGCAGGAGATGGAACAATGTGCTCTTGCCGGCGCCGGAGGGACCGACAATCGCAACCTTCTCGCCCGAGCGCACCGACAGCGACACGCCGTCGACCGCGAGCACCTTGGGCCGGGTCGGATAGGCGAAGCTGACCTGGTCGAAGCCGACATCGCCGCACGGCGGCTGCGGCAGTGCACGCGGCGCGGCGGGAGCGGTGATCGCCGGCCTGACGCGCAGGATCTCGAACAACCGCTCGGCAGCGCCTGATGCGGCCGAAATCTCGCCCCAGACCTCGCTGAGCTGGCCGAGGCCGGTTGCGGCGAACGCGGCGTAAAGGATGAATTGCCCGAGCCGGCCCGGGCTGATCGTGCCGACCAGCACGTCGTGCGAGCCGACCCAGAGGATCACGACGACGCTCGTGAACACGATGAAGATGATGATGAGCGTCAGCACCGCGCGCGCCTTGGTCGAGCTGCGCGCCGCCTCATAGGCCTGCTCGACCTCGCGGCTGAAGCGCGTCCTGGCGAACCGCTCGCTGGTATAGGCCTGCACGGTGCGGATCGCGGCGACGAGCTCGGACGCATAGGCGCTGGCGTCGGCCAGCGTGTCCTGGGCATTGCGCGACAGCCGACGGACCCAGCGCCCGAACGCGACCAGCGGCAGCACGATGATCGGGATCGCCAGCAGCACGAAGCCGGAGAGCCGCGGGCTCGTGATCACCATCATGCTGGCCGCACCGATGAACAGCATCAGGTTGCGCAGCGCGATCGAGACGGAGGCACCGACCGCGGACTTGATCTGCGTGGTGTCAGCGGTGAGCCGCGACACCAGTTCGCCCGAGCGAGCGGAATCGAAGAACGATGGCGACAGCGAAATCAGATGCGCGAATACGTCGCGCCTGAGATCGGCGACGATGCGCTCGCCGATCGTCATGACGAGGTAGTAACGCGAGGCGCTGGCACAGGCCAGCACCGCAACGACCGCGATCATCACGCTGAAATAGCTGTTGATCATCGCGATGCCTTCCGGCGTGAAGCCCAGATCGATCATCCGCCGGACCGCGACCGGCACGATCAGCGTCGTGATGGCCGCGACTGTCAGCGCGATGAAGGCGAGGACCGCACGCCCCTTGTAGCGGGCCACATAGGGCGCGAGCGCGAGCAAGGGCTTCAGGCGGGCGCGGCCCTTCGCCGGCTCCGTCAGTTGGCTCTCGATAAAGGCTTCCTCCTCGAGCAGCGCATCGCGCGGGGGCTGCGGGGCGCCGTGAGGGGTCTCAATCTGTTCGGCTACGCTCATGAATTCTGGACCGGTTTCTCTGCCCCCAGATAGGCCCGCCGACCCCCGGCTGGCAAATCCGGTAAAGTCCCAATGCGGTGATAGGCTTAGCCCGTTTCTTGGCTTGTTTTAGGGGGTCCCTTGCGTTATAGAGCCGCCCAAATCCCGTATCCGTGACATCTTGAGACGGGCGCCGGCGCGCCGAAGGAACTGCCATGAAAGCCGATATTCATCCGAATTATCATACGATTAAGGTCGTCATGACCGACGGCACCGAGTATCTGACCCGCTCGACCTGGGGCAAGGAAGGCGATACGCTGAACCTCGACATCGACCCCAAGTCGCACCCGGCCTGGACCGGCGGCACCCAGCAGATCATGGACCGCGGCGGCCGCGTGTCCCGATTCCAGAAGAAATTTTCGGGCTTCCTCAAGAAGGAATAAAGTCCGTATCGATCGCCCTCGCGGTCAGATGCAAACGCCCCCGTCGCGGGGGCGTTTTTGTTTTTGGCGGGGTTGACGCTTGGGGCCTAGCGGTCCTGGAAGGCGAGCCGTGCCCCGAGCCCGATCAGGATGCCGCCGCCGATCCGCTGCATGATCCGCCGGGACCGGTGCGAGCGTCGCAGCTTCGCCATCACGGCGCTGGCGAAGACCACGCAGACGATGTCGACCAGCGAGAATGTCAGATTGACGATGGTTCCGAGCGCAAGGAGTTGAGCCCAGACGGGCAGGCTTGCCGACGCGTCGACAAACTGCGGCAGGAACGCCAGGAAGAAGATCGCGGTCTTCGGATTCAGCACCTCGACGACGACGCTTTGCGCAAACGCGCGCTTCACGGTGAGCGGCGCAAGGTCGGGACGTGCTTGATGGTCGCGGTCGCGGAAGAGCGACAGCCCAAGCCAGACCAGATAGGCGGCGCCGACGAGCTTCATCGCCATGAACAGCGGCGGCACCGCGTGAAACAGGAAAGCAAGGCCGGCGGCCGCAGCGATCACGTGGACGTAGCCGCCGAGATGCAGGCCGAGCGAGGCCATCAGGCCCGCACGCCTTCCGCCCGCCAGCGCGCGGGCCGCGGCGTAGAGCATGGCCGGGCCCGGGATCAGCGCAAAGGTCGCGGTCGTGACTACGAATGCGAGGTACAATTCCATTGCAGGCATTCGCGCCTCAATCCATCGGGATCATCGCAGCGACCTCGCGATCGATCGGATTGTCGCTGACGCTGAGCCCGGCGACCACGCCCGCGCGATCCTCGAGCTTGCGGTTCTGGCTCATCTTCTTCTTGGCGTCGATCCGCGTGATCGGCATCCGGATGCCGATGATCCCGCGCAGTTGCGCCTTGACGAAATCGGCCGGCGCATCGCTGACCTGCCAGACTTCCGCGCGCGAGCTCTCATGCAAGCTTGTGAGCCGCGTCACGACGTCGAGCAGACGATCCGCATCCTCGAAGAACTCGGCCGGCCCATAGGCGTGGACGGCGACGTAGTTCCAGGTCGGCACCACCTTGCCGTGCTCGGCCTTGGTCACGTACCAGGACGGCGTCACATAGGCGTCGGGCCCGGTGAAGATCGCCATCGCCTCGCCAAGCGCCGGCGCCTGCCACTGCGGATTGGGCCGTGCGACGTGACCGTACAGGGTGCCGTGGTCGCCCTCGCGCTCGTCGAGGATCAGCGGCAGCGGCGTGCCCATCAGCCCGTCGGCGGTCGCGGTGACCAGCGTCGCGAGCCGCGACGCCCGCATCGTGGCGTGGATCGCGCCAAGCTCGTCGATCTTGAAATGTGGCGGCACGTACATGGGAAACCTCATCAGCTATCGGCTCGCACAATAGCCCCGGAGTGGTCTATGATAAGGACCATTTTCGATCATATTGACTGAACCACTATGCCGCGCCCGCGCGCCACCATCAGCATTCCCTCGCTCGGCGCGGTCGACCGCGCCGCGGGGCAGGTCGGACGCCAGATCGCCCAAGCGTTGCGCGCGGCCATCGCCAAGGGTGAACTGAAGGCGGGCGACTTGCTGCCCTCGACGCGCGCGCTCGCGGCCTCGCTTCGTGTCGCGCGCGGCACGGTCGTCGAGGCGTTCGAGCAGTTGCAGGCCGAAGGCTACCTGGAATCGCGCGTCGGCGCGGGCACCCGCGTCGCGGCGACGCTGGTCGACCCGCCTCGCCGGGTCCGCGCGCGGATCGCGCGTGATCCCAAACCTCCGCCGATCCAGTTGCCGCCGCGCGCGCGGCGGCTTGCCGAGGTTGCCACGGCCTTCACGCCGATGCCGGAGATACCTTTTGCGATCGCGGTTCCCGGAGGCAGCGTGGCGCCCGATGCCAATTGGCGGCGGCTCGGCAATCGGGTGCGGGCATCGCGCGCGGCGGCGCCGGCGAGCTATGGCGATCCGCGCGGCGTGATGGAGTTGCAGCACGCGATTGCCGACTATGTCCGGACATCGCGCGCCGTACATTGCGAAGCCGAGCAGGTCGTGATCACCGCCGGCACGCAGCAGGGCCTTTACCTCGCCGGCCGCGTGCTGCTGTCGCGCGGCGATCATGTCTGGGCCGAGGACCCCGCCTATCCCGGCATGACAGCCGTGCTCGACGATCTCGATCTCGTCACGACGCGCGTGCCGGTCGACGCGCAGGGCATTGATGTCGATGCCGGCCTCGCCGCGCGTCCCGAGGCGCGCGCCGCCTTCGTCACGCCGTCGCATCAGTATCCGCTGGGCATGCCGATGAGCATGGCGCGCCGCAACGCGCTGCTGGCATGGGCGCAACGCCAGGATGCCTGGATCGTCGAGGACGACTATGACAGCGAGTTGCGCTATGCCGGCCATCCCTTCCCGTCGCTGCAAGGGCTGGACCCGTCGCGCGTGATCTATCTGGGCACGCTGAGCAAGGTGCTGTTCCCCTCGCTGCGGCTCGGCTACGTCGTCGCGCCCGCGCCGCTGGTCGATGCCTTCGCCGGCGCGCGGGCGCTGCTCGACCGGCATTCGCCGACCGGCGACCAGCACGTGCTGGCAGCCTATATGCGGGAGGGCCTGTTCGAAGCGCATATCAGGCGCATCCGCGGGGTCTACGCCGCACGTCGCGCCACGCTGATCGCGGCGCTCGACCACTACATGCCGCGCGACGTCACGCTGCAGCCGAGCGATCAGGGAATGCATCTGCTGTTGTGGCTGCCGCAGGGCACTGACGATGTGCAACTGGCGAAGGCCGCGCTGGCCGACGGCATCGTCGTGCGGCCGATTTCACCGATGTACAGCGGCGCGCCACAGCCCGGCCTCATGCTCGGCTTCGGCGGATTCGCGCCGGAGGAGCTGGAGGCAGCCGCGATACGCCTGCGACGCGTGATGGATCAGCACGGATCGCAGCGGCGCACCCACCGCGCCGCGCGTCGTGACGATGCTTCGGGTTGATCTTACTGCTCGAACGCTGCCTTGAGGCGGTTGAGCTGCGGCACCAGCGGGTTGCCGATCGCGGAACGATCGAAGGCCGGCGCGTGGATCGTGGTGTCGAGACGGCGCACCCGCGCCTGCAGGTCCATCGAGCGTGCGATCAGGTCCTGCAATTGCTGCGGCAGCTTCGCGATCATGTCGGCCGGGCCGGGATCGGCGGCCGAGAGCTTGACCTTGGTCTTCTCGCGATTGGCCTGGGTCAACGTCATCTCGCCTTCCTTGACCGCGCGATGCAGCAACAGCCACGATGCGAGCTGCATCAGGCGGGTGGTGAGGCGCATGCTTTCGGTGGCATAGGTCAGGCTGACGGAACGCTCGAGCGCCTTGGCCTCGGCGCGGCCGTCGCCGTCGAGATAGGCGGCGGTCTGCTCGACCAGGTCCATGCCTTCCCGGAACAGCACGCCAAATGCTGCAGAATTGGTCAGCCGTTCACTGAACAGCACAAGCCCGGATTCGCCCTGCGAACGATCCGCCATGGTTAACGCCCTCACACCACCGTAACGTCCGCCGGCGTCTGTCGCGCCGGCTTTATGATGAACAAATCATTGCGCGGGCGCGGCGAAGAGTCCAGCCGCAACCGGATTTATGGTTTCCGGCCGGTGGGACGCACAAAAAAGAGCCGCCGTTTCCGGCGGCTTTTGAAGTTGATAACAGGGAGGCGTCAAACAGAGTGGACAGGAGCCACTCGGTGTCCAAACGAGGACGATGCAGTCATAATCGAGAAAGCTTAATCGATCGTAAATGAACGATTTTCTTCAGGCTTTGTTTGCCATGTCGGCCAGTGACCTAGTTTGAGACAGGCGCGCAGCAGCGCGCTGTCCGCAGGGGCGACAGTGCTCCGGGTTCCCGGGTGTACCCGGGACGATGGCGCGAGGCGCTACGACTTGAAGCGTGGCTTACGGCTTGAAGAAGAATGCGTTGGCGGCATCCTTCGATGCGCGCTTCTTCGTCATCGCCTCCTTCAGGCGTTCGACCTCGGTGTTGAGCAGCGCGATCCGCTCGGTCAATTCCTCGACCGACAACAGTGAGAGATCCTGTCCGATCTCGTGTGTGATTTTCTTCCGCGGCTGGTCGTCGTCCTCAATCGGCATGTGTCCTCCCGGCAGTCATGATCTTTGCTTGAGCATGATCTCTCTTCGGAAAGCTGCCTTCACTTTTCCGGATCATGCTCTGGATCCCGCCAATCTGGCGCTCGGCACCTGAAAGGATATTCTCGCGATGCAAGGAGGATTCTGCAGTGACTTTCGCCTGCGCGCAACGGCAGACGCGAATGCTCCGGCCCGACCGCAAGGAGTCTGACCGGACGGGATAGCGCGCGTCCACGCGCGAGGAATCAGCCGACCCAAGGCGGTACGTTTTCCACCAGCCGCAACCGCGGCATCTGCGCGGCCGTCGTGACGCGAACGGGCCTCAACCTGGTCGCGGTCTGCGCAACGCTGGCGTGGAGCATCGTGCCTCACCTCGCCGAACGCGTTCTGCGCGCGTTCGGCCGCGACGATGCCGTTCCGCGCTGGCCCAATGGCCCACTCGCGCCGCTGCTGGACGGGGACGCGGGCACCCCGGTCGCAAAGCTCGGCCCGCTTGTTGAAAAAATTACTCCCGAGAAGGCCAACCATCTTGTGACATGGTTCGGGGCTTGACGGCGTTCCACTCCGGCGGAAAAGGCGATATGCCATCCGCCGATCCCCTTCACTGACCAAGGACGAACCATGCCCAAGCTGCCCGCGCAAATGACCGTCGTCGCCATCAGCAAGCCGGGTGGCCCGGAGGTGCTGTTGCCGGAGACCCGCGCAGTACCGGTTCCGGGCTCGGGCGAAATCCTGGTCAGGGTCGAGGCCGCCGGCGTCAATCGTCCCGACGTCGCGCAGCGCTCCGGCTCCTATCCGCCGCCGCCCGGCGCGAGCGACCTGCCCGGTCTGGAGATCGCGGGCGAAGTGGTGGCGCTCGGCGAAGGCGCGACGCGGCACAAGATCGGCGACAAGGTGATGTCGCTCGTCGCCGGTGGCGGCTACGCGCAATATTGCATCGCGCAGGACGGACAGGCGATGACCGTGCCGCCCGCGCTGTCGATGCAGGAAGCCGGCGCGCTTCCGGAAACGCTAATGACGGTCTGGCACAATGTGTTCGAGCGCGGCGCGCTGCAGGCCGGCGAGACGCTTCTGATCCACGGCGGCTCGTCGGGTATCGGCACAATGGCGATCCAGCTTGCGAAAGCGTTCGGCGCCAAGGTGATCGTCACCGTCGGCTCGCAGGACAAGGCGGATGCCTGCCGCAAGCTCGGCGCCGATCATGCCGTGAACTACAGGACAGAGGATTTCGTCGACGCGGTGAAGAAGATCACCGGCGGCACCGGCGCCAATGTCATCCTCGACATGGTGGGTGGCGATTACATCGATCGGAACTACGAGGCCGCCGCCGTCGAAGGCCGCATCGTCCAGATCGCGTTCCTGTCGGGAACACCGAAGGCAACGGCCAATTTTGCCAAGCTGATGGTCAAGCGGCTGCATCACACCGGTTCGACCTTGCGTCCCCGTAGTAATGGGGACAAGGCGGCGATGGTCGCGGCGATCGAGGCGAAAGTGATGCCGTTGCTGCGCGAAGGCAGCATCAAGCCGCTGATGGACAGCAGCTTCCCGCTGGAAAAGGCCGCCGACGCACATCGGCGGATGGAGACCAGCCAACATATTGGCAAAATTGTGTTGGCCGTTTAACGATCGGAAGCAGGGGTGGAAACCCTTTGATTCCCTTCGCTTTCATGGCATCTATCCCGCCACCCCCGGGCCGGTCGTCAGGCCCGGGCCGTTTGTCGATCGCGGAGTACTGACATTGCGTCTGATCAGGTGCCTTGCGCTCTTGGCGCTGGGTCTCATGATGTTTGCCGCTGCGCCCGCCGCGTATGCGCTCGACGCCGTCAGCGTCCGCAGCGACGCGCCAGCCATCGACCTCACCGGCGTGCTTGACCATCAGCGCAGCGAGACCGATCGCATTCAGGTCTCCACGGCGCCCGGAACCGACGGCATCGTGCGTCGCATCGAGGTCCGCGCCCGCGAAGGTGGGACGAACTGGGTGGTGTTCGCGCTCGCCAACAACACCGATGACCAGCTCGACCGCCTGATCGTTGCGCCGCATTATCGCATCGTATCGTCCGGCCTGTTGTGGCCCGATCTCGGCCTGTCCCGCATCGCCACGATCACGCCCTCGGTCGGTGATCGTCCCGAGCGGCAGGAGAGTCCCACCGCCGACGTGTTCCGCATCACGCTCGATCCCGGCGCGGTCGTCACCTATGTCGCGGAGCTGCGCACCGACAAGCTGCCGCAGCTCTATCTTTGGGAACCGGAAGCCTACAAGGACAAGGTCAACTCCTTCACGCTCTACCAGGGCATCGTGATCGGCATCTCCGGCCTCCTGGCCCTCGTGCTCACGATCTTGTTTGTGGTCAAGGGCAGCATCATGTTCCCGGCCGCCGCGGCGCTGGCCTGGGCGGTGCTGGTCTATATCGGCGTCGACTTCGGCTTCTGGGGCAAGGTGCTCGACATGTCGAACAACGCCGAGCGTGTCTGGCGCGCGGCGGGCGAGGCGATCCTCGCGGCGACGCTGCTCGTGTTCCTGTTCGCCTATCTGAATCTCAGTCGATGGCATGTGCGCTATTCGCACATCACGATCGGCTGGCTCGCCTTCCTCGGCTCGCTGGTGGCGCTGGCGCTGTTCGATCCGGCGGTCGCCTCCGGCATCGCGCGCATGTCGCTCGTGATGATCGCCTTCGCCGGCTTTGCCCTGATCGTCTATCTCTCGACCCACGGCTTCGACCGCGCAGTGCTGCTGATCCCGACCTGGTTCCTGCTGGTGGTCTGGGTGATCGCGGCCGGCATGACGGTGGCGGGCTCGGTCACCAACGACATCGTCGGCCCTGCTTTGCTCGGCGGCCTGGTGCTGATCGTGATGCTGATCGGATTCACGGTCATGCAGCACGCCTTCGCCGGCGGCGGCGCCACCACCGGCGTCGTCTCCGACGTCGAGCGCCGCGCGCTCGCGCTGACCGGCTCGGGCGATCTGATCTGGGACTGGGACGTGTCCGCCGACAAGGTGTTCACCAGCCCCGAGACCGAAGCCCTGCTCGGCCTGAAGCGCGGCACGCTCGAAGGCCCGGCGGCGAAATGGCTGGAAGTGCTGCATCCGCTCGACCAGGACCGCTTCCGTGCCGCGCTCGACAGCGTGCTCGACCAGCGCCGCGGCCGCCTGATGCAGGATTTCCGCCTGCGCACGCCCGACGGTCATTTCATGTGGTTCGCGCTGAAGGCGCGGCCCGTGGTCGGCTCCGACGGCGAGGTCTCGCGGGTGGTCGGCACGCTCACCGACGTCACCGAGTTCAAGAACTCGGAAGAGCGGATGCTGCATGACTCCGTGCACGACAATTTGACCGGCCTGCCGAACCGCAAGCTGTTCATGGACCGGCTCGGCGCGGTGGCGAACCTCGCCAAGACCATGCCGAACCTGCGGCCGACGCTGATGGTGATCGACCTCGACCGCTTCAAGCAGGTCAATGACTCCGTCGGCATCGCGGTCGGCGATTCCATCCTGCTCACGCTGGCGCGGCGTCTCACCCGCATCCTCAAGCCGCAGGACACGCTGGCGCGGCTCACCGGCGACCAGTTCGGCCTGATCCTGCTGTCCGAGCAGGATCCGGCGCGGATCACCAATTTCGCCGAGACCATCCGCAAGACCATCCGCGCGCCGATCGCGTTCAACGACCGCGAGATCTTCCTGACCGCCTCGATCGGCCTTGCACTGTCCGATCCGCAGGCGCCGCTCACCGACGAGATCATCAAGGACGCCGAGCTTGCGATGTATCACTCCAAGCGCATCGGCGGCGACCGCATCGACGTCTACAAGCCGGCGATGCGCGCGCGGAAGACCGACCGCCTGACGCTGGAGAGCGACCTGCGCCGCGCCATCGAGCGCCAGGAGATCACAATCCTGTACCAGCCGATCGTGCGGCTGGAGGATCGCTCGATCGCGGGCTTCGAGGCGCTGGCGCGCTGGGACCATCCCAAGCTCGGCCGGATGTCGCCGTCGGAATTCATCAGCGTCGCCGAGGAGATCGGCCTGATCGTCGATCTCGGCATGTTCGTGATGGATCAGACCGCCCGCCAGCTCGCCGTGTGGCAGCGTGCGATGCGCGCCCGCGAGCCGATCTTCGCCTCCGTCAACGTCTCCTCGCGGCAGTTGCTGCGCCACGACCTGATCCACGACATCCGCACGGTGCTGTCGCGCTCCACCGTGGCGCGCGGCACGCTCAAGCTCGAATTGACGGAATCGCTGGTCATGGAGAACCCGGAGCACGCAGCCCAGATGCTGGCGCGGATCCGCGAGCTCGGCACCGGGCTGTCGCTGGACGATTTCGGCACCGGCCACTCCTCGCTGTCCTATCTGCAACGCTTCCCGTTCGACACCATCAAGATCGACCAGTCCTTCGTCCGCACCACCAGCCGCGGCACCCGCCCGGTGATCCTGAAATCGATCATCGCGCTGGCGCACGATCTCGGCATGGAAGTGGTCGCCGAAGGCGCCGAGACGGATTCGGATGCGGTCGAGCTCTACCAGCTCGGCAGCGAATATGCGCAAGGCTTCGCCTTCGGCGAGCCGATGGATGCCGACGCAGCGACGCGGCTGCTGACCGAGGAGCGGCTTGAAGCCGCGAGCTAGGCTCCCGCGAAGGCAGCCCGTCGCCTCAGCTCCGGACGTCATACTCCGCGAAAGCGGAGTATCCAGTACGCCGCGCGATACCCGTATTGCTGTGACGGCTCTGGAATACTGGATCACCCGCATTCGCGGGCGATGACGACCTAGGGTGTTGCCCCTCTCGCGCCTTTCGGCATTCGCTTGAACCTGACGCTCTTGCCGTCGGCTTGGCGCGTGGCGATGTAGCCGCCGTCGAGACAGGCCTCGCGCTGCGGCATCTTCTCCTGCGGACTGCGCAAGCTGTCCCACCACGACGCGCGCTGCGCGGCGCGCGGCAGCGACGCATCGATGATCGCCTCGATCTCGTCGAAGGTCAGCACGAATTCGGGGAGATGCTGCTTTTTCAGGTAATCCCGCAGCGCGTCGTAGTCGTTCACAGGGTCCTCGATGACAAGATCCGAAGTTCCGGCAACTACCCGTTAACTCATTCGGCGGGCGTTGTCGCCATTTAAGGCGACAACAAGACTTCCGGAGGCATGACGGCGCTTTGGAGCGGAACATGTCATTTCGACGGGGACGAGACGCGAGGCGGCGTTGGCGGCTATCGGCAAAGCTGCTGATCGCCTCGTCGGTTGCGACCGTCATCGGCTTCTCTGCGATCTGCACCAGCGTGATGCTCGACATGCGGCGCGGCGAGGAGGAACTGGCCCGCCAGACGCTGGAGAACCTCGCCTCAGGCATCGATGCCGACATCAGCCGCAACATCGAGCTGTACGATCTGTCGCTGCGCGCGGTCGCCAGCAATCTGGAGGCGCCGGAGATCCGGAACGTCAGCAAGGATGTCCGTCAACTCATCCTGTTCGACCACGCCGCAAGCGCGAAGCATTTCGGCGCGATCCAGGTGTTCGATGCCGACGGCAACCTGACCATCGACGCCGCGAGCCTCGATCCGCAGCCGGAGAACCGCAGCGACGAAGAGTATTTCACTGTTCATCGCGACCATCCCGACGTCGGCTTGTTCGTCAGCCGCCCGATGCTGTATCGCGGCGCCTATGCCATCGTGCTGAGCCGGCGCATCACCGGCCCGGACGGCCAGTTCCTCGGTGTGGTCGTCGGCTCGGTCCGCTTCAGCTATTTCCACGATCTGTTCGGGCGGCTGAACCTCGCGCCCGGCGACACCATTACCGTGCTGCGCAACGATCGCACGATCATCATGCGCACCCCCTTCGACCTCGACGTCATCGGCAAGACCCTGCCGGACCATGCGCACTGGAGGCGCGAGAACCTGAAGGAAGGCGACTGGTTTGCCGGCAGGGGTCCGATCGACGCGACGCCGCGGCTCTACGTCAGGCGCACCGGCGCGAGCCCGCTCCACGTCGTGGTCGGCAAGCCGCTGGAGCGCGTACTCAACCTCTGGCGGACCGAGGCGATCCGGATTGGCGCTATCATGGCGGCGCTGATCGTGTTCGTGGTCTCGACGGCTCTGTTCCTCGCCCGCGAGATCGGCCGCCGCGCCGATGCCGAGGACAGGCTCGAGGAGCTGGCGACGACCGACGCGCTCACCGGATTGAGAAACCGGCGCAAGTTCGACACCGAGATCGAACACGAGTGGCGCCGCGCGGCCCGGCAAGGCGCCCCGATCGCGCTGCTGATGATCGATGCCGATCATTTCAAGGCCTACAACGACACCTATGGACACCAGGCCGGCGACCAGGTGCTGGTCGGCATCGCGATCTGCATTTCGGACGCGGTGCGCCGCGCCGGCGAATGCGCCGCCCGGTTCGGCGGCGAGGAATTCGCGGTGCTGCTCCCCGGCGCCGACGCGATCGAGGCGCTCAAGGTCGCCGAGACCATCCGCCTCAAGGTTCAGCAATGGTGCGATGGCGAGATCATCACGACGATCAGCGTCGGTGTCGCCAGCATGAAGCCGACCGCGGGTCAGCAATGGTCGGACCTGGTCGAAGCCGCCGACAAGGCGCTCTATGCCGCCAAGGCCAACGGCCGCAACCAGTCGGTGCTCGCCAGCGTGCCGAAGATCGCGCTGGTGGCGTAGACCGCTGACCGCGCCCTTCATCGTCTTGCCGGTTGGGCAAGCAGCATCGGTGTTAACCATTATGGGTTATGGCAGTAGGCGGCCACCAGGCGTACGCTGATATTGGTGGGCGCTCATTCATCAACGGCAGCAGGGTATCGCCATGCCATTGTTGGAATTGCCGCACTGGTTGATCATTGCCGGAACCCTTCTCGTAGTGGTTGGACTCATTGGCCTGGCCGTCAGCCCAAGGAAGGACGCTGAACGCGAACCCGAGCTGCTGCCTGGAGACCTCGACGCCTGGAAGGCCGAGCAGCATCGATCCTTGGAAGATCACGAGAGAAGCGCAGCTTGACCGCTGACGTGAGCTGACAGGCGGGCACACACTGGGGAGGATTGGCCGAAGGCGTAATCCACCGTTCCGTCGTGCAGCGGCGGATGACGCTTACGCTGATGTCGTTCGGGCGAGAGCCGTAAGCCGATGTCGCGCCAGACCCACCGCTGTCGTCCCGGCGAAGGCCGGGACGACAGCAAGTGTGTTGCGCGATTTGTGAGTCATACATCCGCGTTCTCGCGACGCAAATCGTCCGAGCTTTGCACTTCGTTTCGCGCTCTCTTGAGCAGAGGGCGCAGGGAAAGCCGGGTGCCGATCGCACCCATGGGTCCCGAGCAAATGGAAAGCTCGGGAGGTAGGACCACAGGTGAAACCGGAACGATCCCGGCTTTCCCCGCGCGATGGTTTACGGCTTATACGTGCTCTCCCCGGCGAGACTGGGCTTGGTTGTCACCGTCATCAGTGAAAGCTCTTGCCTCCACTGATGAGACACCTGCCACTAAGGTTTGTACTCAATCAGATGTATAATTTTACGTGGAGATATGATTCAAGCTCTGCATTTGCGGGGCTTGGATCATGGCGGGCGAGTTTTGGTTGAATGATCGGCAGTGGGCAGCAATCGAGCCCTTGCTGCCGCAAAATCAGCCCGGCGCTCGTCGAGTCGATGATCGCCGCGTGATCAGTGGCATCATCCATGTGTTGAAGTCCGGCTGCCGCTGGCGCGATTGCCCGGCAGTGTTCGGCCCTTACACGACCGTCTACAATCGCTGGAACCGCTGGTCGCGGCGCGAGGTCTGGCGCAATCTGTTCGAAGCACTTCGGGGCCTGTCGCCCGATGACGACTTCCAGGCCATCGATTCCACGACCGCCAAGGCGCACCGTGCGGCGGCCGGTGGAAAAGGGGGGCGGAGGCTCAGGCCATCGGTCGTTCCCGCGGTGGCAGGACCACCAAGATCCACGCCGTCTGCGACAGTCTCGGACGCGCCATCGCGCTCGAAGTAACGCCAGGTCAGCGTGGTGACATCCGCGCGGCGCTGCCCCTGCTCAGCTCTCTGCCACCACCGCGTTGCTGTGCGGCCGACACGGCCTATGACGCGAACGAACTGCGGCAATTCCTCATCGAACGGGGAACAACCCCGGTCATCCCAAACAATCCCACCCGAAAACGCTTCCATCCGTTCGACCGCGCCGCATACAAGCGGCGCAACCTCGTCGAGCGCATGTTTTGCAGGCTCAAGGACTGGCGGCGCATTGCAACCCGCTATGACAAGCTCGCCAGAAACTTCCTCTCGGCCGTCAATCTTGCTGCCGCTATCATTTGGTGGACCTGATTGAGTCCGGACCTTAGGGCGTCAGGCCTGCACGATTTCGTCGTCCGCCTCGGTCACGCTCGTCAGCCGTGACATCGGCGTCCACCGCATCTCGACCCAACACTCGTGACGATCGCGTAGCGCCCCTCAGGCGGGTGAGACAGCCAATTCATACACCGAGTTGCACTTCTGGAAAACAGAAATATTTTTGCTGCGAGGGCTTGCCACGTCGGGCAAATCAGTGATTAGCCCGTGACGCACCGGCGGACGGGTTCCTTCCCCGCAAGAGCAGGGTAATCGCATATGACATCGGCGGGCTCCGGGGCTGACGTTTCCACGTCGTCATGGCCGGAGCTTGTCCCGGCCATGACGAGTTTGCGGGTAGACCAACCAAACCACAGAGATCGAACGCGCAGCATAACCGGCATATGCGATTGCCTTGCCCGCAAGCGGAAGAGGGTTAGGGAGAGGTGTCGCACGGCGTGCTCTCTCGATATGCGTTACCACAAGCACGGTGCCCGTTGTGGCGTCCGCCTGCGGCTCCAGCCTTCCGCCCACGAGCGCTCGTGGTCAGGCCTTCAGCCCTGTTCCCCCATACAGCCACGCAATGTCGTCGCACCACTCGTTCTGCGACTTCGCGCTCATGATCGCGTTGCGGATGCGGGCATGGTCGCCGGCGGGGTGATAGATGCGCTCGCCGATCGCGCGCGACATCAGCTGCACCCGCGCGGTGCGCGGGAAACGCTGGATACGATAGGCTTCGAGCGCGGCGGCCTGGTCGTCGTGATTGGCCAGCATGTGCGACAGGCACACGGCGTCCTCCATCGCCTGGCAGGCGCCTTGCGCGAAATATTGCAGCATCGGATGCGCTGCATCGCCGAGCAGCGCGACACGGCCGTCGATCCAGCGGTCGGTGGGATCGCGGTCGCAGAGCACCCAGAGCTTCCACTTGGTGCCGTGGCGGATGATGTTTTGCGCACGCTCATGGACATGGACAAAGCCCTTCATCACCTCCTCTTCCGACACCGGCTTGCCCGCGACCGGGTCCGGCGCATCGTTGTGATAGGTGACGACGAGGTTGAACACCTTCCAGCCCGACAGCGGGTAATGCACGATGTGGCATTTCGGACCGGCCCACAGCGTCGCCGCGTTCCAGCGCAAATCCTCCGGCATCTGCTCGGTCGGGATGACAGAGCGATAGGTGGTGTGGCCGGAGACCCGCGGCGGACCGTCCGCGGTCACCTGCTTGCGGATGTTCGACCACAGCCCGTCGGCGCCGATCAGGAGCCGCCCGGTGACACGGTCGCCATTGCTGAGCTTCGCGGTCACGGATGAACCGTCCTGCTCGTAGCCGACCACTTCGCTGCTGACACGCAGCTCAATCAGCGCGTGGTTCTGGCAGGCGCGCAGGAACACGCCATGCAGGTCACCGCGATGCACCACCGCATAGGGGTTGCCGAACCGCGCGCGGAAGGCTTCGCCGAGGTCGATATGCGTGATCTCGTCGGCGGTGAGCGCATCCATCAGCCGGAGCTGATCGATATAGACCGCCATGTTGCGTGCGGCCTCGCCGACGCCGAGATAATCGAAAGCGTGGAAGGCGTTCGGGCCGAGCTGGATGCCGGCGCCGATCTCGCCGAGCGCGGCGGCCTTTTCCAGCAGGATCGAGCGGATCCTCTTCTGCGCCAAGCCGAGCGCCACCGCGAGGCCGCCGATGCCGCCGCCCGCGATCAGGACCGGTTTCGTCTCCGCCATCAGCCCTGCTTTCCGAGATGTTCGAGCGCGTCCTCGGCGCGCAGCGGCACGCGCGAGGCCTCGTTGTTGAGATCGACGAGCTGGGTCAAGAGCGCCAGCAGCGTCTTGCGGTCGGCCGGCTTCAACGGCTGCAACATCCGCGCCTGCGCCTTGTCGACCGAGGGCATGATGTCGCGCAGCACGGCCGCGCCCGACCGTGTGAGGTAGAGCAGCTTGACGCGCCTGTCCTCGGGCGCCGGCTTGCGTTCGATGAAGTCCTTGCTCTCCAGCCGTTCGATCACGCTGCCGAGCGTGGAGCGGTCGAACGCGATCACGGCGGAGAGCCGGGTGGCATCGATGCCGGGATGGGTCGAGATCGCGATCAGCGCCGCATATTGCACCGGCGTCAGGTCGAACGTCTTGCACTCCTCGACGAACAGCGCGACCGCGATCTGCTGCATGCGCCGGAACAGGTAGCCGGGCGCGGTGTAGACCGCGTCCATCGTGATCGATGATGACTTGTTATTCGGCATCGGGCTGCTTGTCCGGGGCGGCATCGGCGAATGCCTTCAGCTGCCTGGCTGCGGCTTCGGCTTTGAGCAGGCGCGGATAGGCCGCGACGTCGACGCCGAAGCGCCGCGCGTTGGCGAGTTGCGGCACCAAACAGAGATCGGCGAGCGTCGGCGTATCGCCGAAACAGAACGGCCCGGCCTCCTCTGCGATCAGGATCTCGCAGGCCAACAATCCCTCGCGATTGGCCCAGGCCGCCCACTCCGTCACCTTCTCTTCGGGCAGGCCAAGCTGACGCAACCGCGCCAGCACCTTCAGGTTCTGCACCGGATGGGTGTCGCAGGCGATCGCTTGTGCAAATGCGCGCACCTTGGCGCGGCGCAGCGCATCCTGCGGCAGCAGCGGCGGATTGGGATGGGTCTCGTCCAGCCACTCGATGATCGCGAGCGACTGGGTCAGGATCGCGCCGGTGTCGTTCTCCAGCGTCGGCACCAGCCCCTGCGGGTTGATCGCAAGATAATTCGGCGCGCACTGTTCGCCCTTGCGAAGGTGATGCGGCAGGTGCTCAGGCGTCAAGCCCTTCAGATTGAGTGCGATCCGGACCCGGTAGGATGCGCTGCTGCGGAAATAGCCATGCAGCTTCATCGGAACCTCCCTGCAATTTTCTCGTTCGGCCTGTTGGGTGACGTTGACGCTATCCATATTGTCAGTATGCTGTCAATCTCAACGATAATGACCGGAGGCCCTCCATGGAAGCCGTGCAGAAGACCCCTGAGCGCGAGGCGTTCTACAAGAAGATCGACGGCGAAAACCTCTCGGCGCTGTGGAACGTGCTGGGCGATCTGGTCACATCAGAACCGCGCAGCGCCTGCCGCCCGCATCTGTGGAAGTTCGACCATATCCGCGACTACATGAACGAGGCCGGCAAGCTGATCACGGCCAAGGAAGCCGAGCGCCGCGTGCTGGTGCTGGAGAATCCCGGCCTGCGCGGCCAGTCCAGGATCACGACCTCGCTGTTCGCCGGCGTGCAGATGGTGGTGCCGGGCGACGTCGCGCCGGCCCATCGCCACACCCAGTCGGCGCTGCGCTTCGTGCTCGAGGGCAAGGGCGCCTACACCGCCGTCGATGGCGAGCGCACCGCGATGGCGCCCGGCGACTTCGTCATCACGCCGTCGATGACCTGGCACGACCACTCCAACGAGACCAATGAACCGATGTTCTGGCTCGACGGGCTCGACATCCCAATGGTGCAGTTCTTCGATTGCTCGTTCGCGGAGAGCGCCAAGGAAGACCAGCAGAAGATCTCCAAACCTGCCGGCGACAGCTTTGCGCGCTACGGCCGCAACCTCCTGCCGGTCGATCAGAGGCGCGCGTCGAAGACCTCACCGATCTTCAACTACCCCTATGAATACACCCGCGAGACGTTGGAGAAGGCCAGGGCACGCGATGAATGGGATGCCTGCCACGGCCTGAAGCTGAAATTCTCCAACCCCGAGACAGGCGACTTCGCGATGCCGACCATCGGCACCTTTATCCAGCTCCTGCCGAAGGGCTTCAAGACCGCGCGCTATCGCGCAACCGACGCGACCGTATTCGCCGCGATCGAAGGCAAGGGCCGCACCCGCATCGGCGACCAGACCTTCGAATGGGGACCGCGCGATCTGTTCGTGGTGCCGAGCTGGCACTGGGTCACCCACGAGGCCGACACCGATTCCGTGCTGTTCTCGTTCTCCGACCGTCCGGTGCAGCAGAAGCTTGATTTGTTCCGCGAGGACCGGGGTAACGCGTGAGGTGCGCTTCCCTCGTCGTGCCCGGGCTTGACCCGGGCATCCACGACTTCCTTTCGGGCCGCAACCAAGACGTGGATGGCCGGGTCAAGCCCGGGCATGCTTGGTGGCACGGATCGCGTGTCATCCACGTCATTGCGAGCGAAGCGAAGCAATCCATAGTTCGGCGCAACGGAAAGATGGATTGCTTCGTCGCTGCGCTCGTCGCAATGACGACGGAGACATTCACCGCCAGTGCAGCAGGCGCGCTTCCATCCAGTTGATCAGCTTGCCCACCGCGAGCCCGAACAGCGACAGGATCACGACGCCGGCGAGCAGCTGATCGGTCTGCATCAGATTGCCGGCCTGCAGCACGAAGGCGCCGATGCCGTATTGCGCGCCGATCATTTCGGCGCTGACCACGAGCAGCAGCGCAATCGAAGCGGTGATGCGGAAACCGGCGAGGATCGACGGCAGCGCGCCCGGCCAGATCACGCGGCGGACGATGGCGTGGAACGGCACGTTGAAGCTCTGCGCCATCCGGATCAGGTTGCGCGGCACCGCATCAACCCCGCTATAGACCGAGATCGCGGTCGAGAAGAACACACCGAGCGCAATGGTCGCGATCTTCGGCTCCTCGCCGATCCCGAGCCACAGGATGAGCAGCGGCAATAGCGCGATTTTCGGGATCGGGAACAGCGCCGAGATGAAAGTGATGCCGACGCCGCGCGCCAGCGTCGACAGGCCGATCGCGAAGCCAACAATGACGCCGGCGACCGTGCCTATCAACCAGCCCGAGCCGATCCGCATGATCGACCAAGAGAGGTGCTGCCATAGCGCGCCTGAGGTCGCGAGCTTGTAGATCGCAACCGCAATCGCCGAAGGTGCCGGCAGAAGCAGCGGATTGACCCAACCGGCGCTGCCGGCGAGCTGCCAGATCGCGATCACAATCGCGAGCGCGATCCAGCCGGCATGGCGGCTGCCCGACGGGGTGAAGCCGGCGCCGCGGAACGCGACCGGCCGCGACGCTTCCGTGGATTGCTTCTTCGTCTCCGCCGTCGCGCGATCAAGCATGCTGGACCTCGCGCTCGGCGTCGATCGCCTCTTTGCGGATCAGCGACCACAGATCGCCCTGTAGCGCTGCGAGCTGGCCACGCGCATCGGCAACCGCGCGCTCGGCCCGTGTCATCGTAATAGTCACGATCTCCGTGATGCGGCCGGGACGGCGCGACAGCACGACGACGCGGTCCGCAAGGCGCACCGCTTCCTCGAGATTATGCGTGACATAGACCGCGCCCATCTCGCCATCGGCAAGCAGACGGACGAAATCCTCCATCAGGAGCTCGCGGGTCTGCGAATCCAGCGCCGACAGCGGCTCGTCCATCAGCAGGATCGCGGGCCGCACCGCGAGCGCCCGCGCGATGCCGACGCGCTGGCGCATGCCGCCGGAAAGCTGCTTCGGATAGGTCGCGCGGAAATCCGACAGTCCCGTGCGGCGGAGCGCATCGTCGATCACGGCGCGGCGCTCGCCGGCGCTCAAGCTCGTGTGCAGCAGCGGAAACGCGACGTTCTGCTCCACCGTATTCCAGGGCAGCAGCGCAAAATCCTGGAACACGAAGGTCAGCGGATTGAGGCTGTCGGCCGGCGGCGCGCCGCGCAGCTCGGCCGCGCCCTTGCTCGGCCGCAGCAGGCCGCCGAGGATCGACAACAGCGTGCTCTTGCCGCAGCCGGACGGGCCGACGATCGCGACGACTTCGCCGGCGCGAACCGTGAAGGAGACATCGTCGAGCACGTCGAGCGCGCCGAAGCGATGGCTGATACGGTCGGCAATCAGGTCCATGCCGCTGCACTTTCCACTGTCGATCCGTCATCCCGAGGAGTGCGAAGCGCGTCTCGAAAGATCGACGGCCCGGATGCAGCAGCTCGGCCGGGCATCCTTCGAGACGCGCGCAAGTGCGCGCTCCTCAGGATGACGGGTTGAGTAGGGTGTTTGCGGCTTCGCATCAATCCACCTTCACGTAGTCCTTGGCGACGATCGCGTTGGCATCGAAACCCTTGTCGACGAAACCCTGCTCCTGCAGCCACTTGATCTGGTTATCGACGTTCTTCACGTCGAGCTTGCCGTCAGGATCGATATAGGCGCAATTGCCGACCACCTGCTCGACAGGCAGGTTGGTGTATTTGGCGATGATCTCGAGCAGCGGCTTGGTCCTCACGTCGATCGGTGCAACACCGTTCTTGATCGAAGCCAGGATTACGTCGTGATACTCGTGGTCGGCGCGGGCGAGCGCAGCGAGCAGCTTGGTCGCCAGCTTTGCGTTGGTGAGCGTCTTCGGCGAGGCGAACACCGCTCCGAGCTGCCACGGCGTCTCGTCGCCGACCCAGCCCAGCAATTTCGCGCCGTTGGAATCCATCAGCGTCCGCGCCGTCGAGACCGGGAGCAGCGCGGCGTCGACGGTTTCGCCCTTCAGCGCCGCGGCCGCGTTCGACAGCGACTGCAGCGGCACGACCTTCACGTCGGACAGCTTGAAGCCGTATTTGTCGGCGAGCAGGCCGAGCGAATAGTGGAAGCTGGAGCCGACCTGGGTCACCGCCACCCGCTTGCCGGCGAGATCCTTCGGCGACTTGAGGCCGGCGGCATAGGCATTGTTGCTGGCGAAATAGCCGATCAAGGGATAGCCGGCCTTCTCGCGGCTCATACCGCCGATCACCTTCAGTGTGCCCTTGCCGGCGAGATTGTAGAGCCCGGCGGTGAACGCGGTGATGCCGACATCGACGTCACCGGACGTGGTCGCGACCGCGATCGGCTGCGCCGCATCGAAGAATTTCAGCTCGACGTCGAGGCCGGCGTCGCGGAAATAGCCCTTGTCCTGCGCGATGAACACCGGCGCCGAGGACGACAGGCGCAGCACGCCGATCTTGGCTTTCAGGAAATCATCGGCCCGCGCGACCCCGCTCGCAGCCAGCATCAGCAGACCCGCCACCGCGAGCCGCGCCCAAACCTTCATTCCCTTCCCTCCGCCTCGGCACCGTCCGCAAGGCGCGAACATGCGAATTCTAAACCCCCACAGGGACCGCCTGATCGTGCCCGATGAAGGCGCCCAGCGTCTTGAGCTGTTGTTGCAACTTTTCGACCGAAATGTCGCGTGGAATCGTATTGCCCGAAAGTGCCAGGGCCGCTGCGGTTCCCGCCGCCTCGCCCATCACGAAACAGGCCCCGGAGACGCGCGCGGCCGATTGCCCCTCATGGGTCATCGAGGCGCAGCGGCCGGCCATCAGGAGATTGTCGACACCCTCGGGCACCAGCATGCGGTACGGCAATTCATTGTAGCCGCGCGATTGGGGGATCGGTGGAAATTCGAAGACGACGTCACCCGGAACGTGGGATTCCTTCGGCCAGCCATTGACGCCGATCGAATCCTCGAACGAAGCACAGCCGAGCACGTCCTCGCCGGAGAGCATATAGCCGCCGACCACGCGCCGCGTCTCGCGGATGCCGAGCTGCGGCGGCAGGTCGAGGATGTAGGAGTTTTCGAAGCCGGGCAGCGTGCGCAGGAACGCGAAGGCCTCGACCGCCTGGCGGCGGCCTTCGATCTCGCCGCGGGTCATGTCGTCGGGATCGATGCCCGAGATCGCGCTGCCGTCACTCCGTGCGAGCTGGGTGAAGTTGACCCGCCACTCGATCTGCGATTTCTGCGGCCGCACGATCGCGGCCTTGCGCGGGAACTTGTGCGTGCCGGCGGCTTCCGCCTGCGCCATCCGCTCCGGAATGCTCCGCCACGCGTCCCCCGCCTTGGCTGGGTCGATGCCGTTGAGGCGGAACATCATCGAGGGGTAAAGCATGCTGCCGGCATTGTCACCGACTTCAAAGGGAGCACCGGCCCACACCGCGAGATCGCCATCGCCGGAGCAATCGATGAAGATGCTCGCCAGCACCGCCTGCCGGCCGGCCTTGGTCTCCACCATCAGCGCGCGGATGCGCAGCCCCTCCATCACGACGCCAGCGCCAAGCGCGTGGAACAGAATATCAACCTTGTGATGCGCGAGCAGATCGTCGGCCGCAATCTTGTAGGCCGCGGTATCGTAGGCCTGCGCGAGGATCTTGCCGAGGATCAGATGCGGCGTGTTGAGCCCGCCGAGCCGGTCGATCCGCGCTAGCAAATCCGAGGCGATGCCCTGCACCACCCGATGCATCTCGCCGAAGACGTTGGCATGCAGCCCGCAGAAGTTCGTCACCCCCGCCGCGGTGCCCATGCCGCCGAGAAATCCGTAGCGCTCGATCAGCAGGGTCCGCCGTCCGGTGCGCGCCGCCGCGACGGCGGCCGTGATGCCGGCCGGCCCGCCGCCGAGCACCACCACATCATATTCGCCGTAGACCGGGACCTGCCGTGCAGGTTCTTCGATGGCGATTGCCCGCATCATTTCCGCCCTGAACAAGTTGGTTGTTCTGACTATGAATTGATGCGAATTGGACTACAATCCACCAAATTATGTAATCAGCTTTCTCGAATCGAGAAAGGTTATGGACACGCTGGTCAACCTGGAAGCCTTTCTCGCCACCGCCGACACCGGCGGCTTTTCCGCTGCCGCGCGAAAACTCAACGTCGCGACGTCGGTGGTCGCCAAGCGCGTCACCCAGCTCGAGGATCGGATCGGCACCGCGCTATTTCACCGCTCGACCCGCCAATTGCGGCTGACCGAGGCCGGGCAGCAATATGTCCACCGCGCCCGCGGCGTCGTTGCCGATGTCGGCGATCTCCTGTCGCGGATGGGCGAGAAGGATCGCGACCTCACCGATCATCTGCGCATCAAGGCGCCGACCTCGCTGACGGTGGCGCGGCTCGCCGATGCCTTCACCGCGTTCCAGACCCAGAACCCGAGCGTCAGGCTCGAGATCGTGATGATCGATCGCCCGGTCGATCCGGTGACGGAGGGATTCGACATCGCGATCGGCGCCTTCCCGCATTCTTTCGGCGGCGTCGTGGATGAGCCGCTGTGCCGCCTGCCGCGGCTGTTGTGCGCCTCGCCCGCATACCTTCGGAAGCATGGCACACCCAAACATCCGCGCGATCTGGTCGATCACCGCTGCCTCAGCTTCCTGCCGACCGGCCCGGAATGGCCGTTCGAGGGACCCCGCGGCCGCATCAACATCCAGGTGCGGCCCTATCTTTCTTCGAATGAGGGCCGCGTGCTGACGCAGAGCACGATCGCCGGCAACGGCATAGCGCTGCTCTCGCATTATCTCGTCGTGGATGCGTTGCGCGAGGGTACGTTGCAGCCGGTGCTTGCCGAGTTTCCGATTCCGGAACTGTGGGTAAAGGCCACCGTTCCGGAGCGCCGCATTGATGCGGCGGCGGTGCAGGCGCTGCTGAAGACATTGAAGACGTCGCTGTCGCAGTCGCTGTGATGCGATGGTGCCTTGCTCCTACGCCTTGCCGCCGCCCCAGCGGCCCGCGCGCTTCTCGGCAAAGGACGCAAGGCCTTCCGCTGCCTCTTCGGTTTGCCGCTTGGCCGAGTGCAGGCGGACGAGGCGCTTATAGCCTTCGTCGTCGACCGCCATGCCGCCGAACGAGCTCTCCATCGCCAGTTGCTTGGTCTCCGTCAGCGCGTCCGGCGCATTGGCCAGCAATTGCTCCACGAATCTGGCGCCCGCGCTCTCGAGCTCGGCGAGCGGCACCACCTCATGCACGAGGCCGATACGACGCGCATCTTCGGCGCCAAAGCGTTCGCCGGTCAGCGCGTAGCGGCGCACCTGCCGCACGCCGATGGCATCGCAGAGCTGCGGGATGATGATCGCCGCGGTCAGCCCCCAGCGTACCTCGGTGATCGAGAACAGCGCGTTGTCGGCCGCGACCACGATGTCGCAGGCTGCGATCACGCCGGTGCCGCCGCCGAAGCAGCCGCCCTGCACCAGGGCCACGGTCGGAACCGACAGCGTGTTGAGGCGCTGAACCGCTTCGAAGGTCGCGCGCGACGCCGCCTCGTTCTCTTCGAATGACTTCGGCCGCACGCCGTTGATCCATTTCAGGTCGGCGCCCGCCTGGAAATGCTTGCCGTTGCCCTTGAGCACGACCACACGCAACGGCTTGGTCGCGAGATCGTCGATCGCGGCGAGCACACCCTGAATCAGCGCGCCGTCATAGGCGTTGTTGACCTCCGGGCGATTCAGCGTGACGGTCGCGACCCCGCGTTCGTCGAGGCTCCACAGGACTGGGCTGGCGGACATGGATGTTGCTCCCTCATCGGCATCTCGTGACGCGCACACTATGGCTGACAGCACATGGGTTGATCCATCACTTTCCGGCGTGTCGGGCCGCGCTGCACGCATGACCGGTTGCGCGAGGCCGTACGCTTGTGGAAACTGGTGCGGCATCTTCGAGGGACCAGTTCCACAATGCGCATTTGCATTTTCGGCGCGGGCGCCGTCGGCAGCCATTTTGCGGTCCGGCTGGCACAGGCCGGACACGATGTGGCGTGCGTGATGCGCGGGCCGCACCTCGACGCGGTGAAGGCGCGCGGCCTGACGCTGAAGATCGGAGACACCGGCATCACCGCGCCGGTGAAGGCCTCCGCCGATCCGACCGATCTCGGGCCGCAGGATGTCGTCATCAGCACGCTGAAGGCCACCGGCGTCAGCGCGCTCGCAACCGGGCTCGCGCCGCTGCTCAAGGACGACACCGCAATCGTGTTCGCGCAGAACGGCATTCCCTGGTGGTACGATCTCGGCCTGCCAGCCGATCATCCGGCGATTCCCGATCTCGGCTTCCTCGATCCCGGCGGGCAGTTGCGCGCCACTGTGCCGAAGCAGCGGATCATCGGCGGCGTGATCTTCTCCTCCAACGAGGTGATCGCGCCCGGCGTCGTCGCGAACCTCTCGCCGGAGCGCAATCGCCTGCTGATCGGCGAGTGCGACGACCTCCAGAGCGACCGCATCACCCGGCTGCGCGGCGCACTGAGCGACGCGGCGATCGAATCGCCCGTGGTGAAGCAGATCCGCGAGACAATCTGGTCGAAGCTGCTCACCAACATGTCGCTGTCGGTGCTCTGCCTGCTGACCGGGCTGACCGCGCGCGCGGTCCGCGACGATCCGTCGATGCAGGATGTGATCCCACGCCTGCTCGACGAGGCCAATGCGGTGGCAACGCGCTTTATTCCCGAGGTCAAGCGCGTCACCCGTTCGGGTCCCGCGCCGGACCATAAGCCCTCGATCCTGCAGGACTACGAACTCGGCCGCGCCATGGAGATCGACGTGCTGGTCCGCGCGCCGGCGGCGTTTGCGCGCGCTGCCGGCCTCGCCACCCCGATGCTCGATCTGATGGCCGCGCTCGCGATCCAGAAGGCGCGTGACAAGGGGCTCTATCAGGGCTGACAATCTGGGATCACAAGCGGGACATCGAATCATGCAAGTCAGAGACAAGGTCTGCGTCGTCACCGGCGGCGCCAGCGGCATCGGCGAAGCGGTGGCACGGGCCTATGCCGAGGCCGGCGCACGCGGCGTCGTGGTCGCCGATCTCAAGACTTCGCGCGACCGGCTCGCCAGCGTCGCCGGCGATATCGACGGGCTCGCGGTGACTGCTGATGTCGGGCTGGAAGAGGACATCAAGGCGCTGGTCGCCGCCGCCGAAGACAAATACGGTCCAGTCGACGTGTTCTTCTCCAATGCCGGCCTGTCGCGCAAGGGCCAGGAGGCGGCCTCCGATGCGGACTGGGACGTCAGCTGGCGAGTGCATGTGATGAGCCATGTGTTTGCGGCACGCGCGCTGGCGCCCGGCATGCTGGCACGCGGCTCGGGCTATCTGCTCAACACGGCGTCGGCTGCGGGGCTGTTGGCATCGCTGAACTCGATGCCCTACGGCGTCACCAAGAACGCCGCGGTCGCGCTCGCCGAACATCTCGCCATCCAGTATGGCGACCGCGGCATCCGCGTCTCCGTGCTCTGTCCGCAGTCGGTGCAAACCGGCATGACGACGCCGGGCCCGAGCGCCGCGCGCGTCGATGGCGTGCTGCAGCCGGCCGAGGTCGCGCGCATGGTGATCGAAGCGATGGCGGAGGAGCGCTTCATGATCCTGTCGCATCCGCAGGTGCAGGAATACATGCAGCGCAAGGCCGCCAATCGCGACCGCTGGCTGGCCGGCATGCGTCGCCTGCGCGACCGGATCTATGGCGCAGCTCCAACCTGACCGGGCGCTGTCCTCCATCCGGGCTACGAATGCTCCTCGACCCACGCCGCGAATCCATCGAGCACCTCGGCCATCACCTCGCGATCGTTGCGGCCGGAGCGCTTGAGCACGTGGAAGGAGTGATCGGCCTCCTGCACCAGATGCTGCGTCGCGCGCGCCCCCAACTCCTTCACCACGGGCTCGAGCAGATCGAGCTCCGCCAGTGCATCGCGCGTGCCCTGCAGGAACAGCATCGGAATTTTCACGTCGGCCAGATGCTTGGCCCGCTCGTTCGACGGCTTGCCCGCGGCATGCAGGGGAAAGCCGAGGAACACCAGCCCGCGCACGCCTGAAAGCGGCGCCTTCGCCTGGGCCTGCGAGGTCATGCGTCCGCCGAACGATTTGCCGCCGGCGAACAGCGGCAGATCGCCGCAACGGCGCGCAGCCTCCGCCACCGCCGCTCGCACCGTGGCCTGGGCCACCGCGGGCGGATCCGGCCGCTTGCTGCCCTTCTCCATGTAGGGAAACTGATAGCGCAGCGTCGCGATGCCGCGCTCGGCAAGGCCGGTTGCAATCGTCTCCATCGACGGATGTGTCATGCCGGCGCCCGCGCCGTGGGCGAACGCATAAGCCGCGCGCGCCTGCGGCGGCCGCAACAGCAGCGCGGATACCACGTTGCCGTCAGAGACTGCGATGGTGAGCTGTTGCGCGCCGGCGCCGTTCACGCGTTGCCTCCAGACAAATTGATCCATCGTTTCTAGCTTTCCGCGGCGATGTGCGCAAATGCCGCCGCATCCTGCCGGCGAAAGTGAACTGGAGCACAGCCGATCAACATTTCCGTTGTTAGACCGAGCGCAGCGACTATAGGATGGCGCATTGATTGACACACGCCAGACGCGAACCTGTTTTCGGCGAATTTTAATATCTGATGAATATCACGCGGTGACCGCGAACTGGGGGACGGGGCATGCCTCGCAAGACGATCGTTATCATCGGCCTGTTGATTGTCGCCGGCGTGTTCTACTTCAAGGACGATATCGAAACGGTGGTGAGCGGCTTCCGCGTGAGGGCCGTCGACTATCAGCCGCCGGCAAAGACCGTGTGGCTGGACCAGAATGTCAGCACCGAGCGGCTGCGCTGGTTCTACCACGCCGATCAGGGGACCCGGACCTTCCTCATTCCCCATGAATGGTTCATGGCGCTGGAGCAGCCGACAGTCTGGCCGCTGTTCACCGCCGCGTCCCGCCTCAGCGACACCGACTATCTCGGCCGCTTCGGCTTCATTCCGGATACGGTGATTCCAGGCAAGCCCGATCCGCTGCCGATCGGCTTTGCACAAGGTGGCCCGATGCTGGATGCGAACGGCGCGCCGTGGCGCAATCCGCACAGCAAGGCCAACATGACCGGGATCGGGCTGACCTGCGCGGCCTGCCACACCGGCAGCTTCACCTATCGCGGCACCGAGGTCGTGGTCGACGGCGGGCCGGCCAACACCAACCTGTTCGAATTCCAGAAGAGCGTCGGACTGTCGCTGCTGTTGACACGCTTCTGGCCGGGCCGCTTCTCCCGCTTTGCCGACGAGATTCTCGGCAAGGACGCAAGCGTCGACGAACGCATGGCGCTGCGCGGCCAGCTCGACCTGGTGCTGAAGCAATACGCCGAGATCAACGCGCTGGAGAACAAGGTCGCCGCCAACAGCGTCGAGGAAGGCTATGCGCGGCTCGACGCGCTGAACCGGATCGGCAACCAGGTGTTCGCACTCGACCTGAAGAACCCGAACAACTATGCCTCGCATTCCGCGCCGGTGCATTTCCCGCGGATCTGGAACGCGCCGTGGTTCAGCTGGGTGCAGTATGACGGCTCGATCATGCAGCCGATGGTGCGCAATGCCGGCGAGGCGCTCGGCGTCAGCGCCGACCTCAATTTGCTGGACGAGTACAAGGGCCTGTTCAAGTCGAGCGCACGGATCGACGTGCTACACGAAATGGAGCGGATGATCGCCGGCGACCCGCCGAGCGAGGACAAGGGCTTTGGCGGCCTGGTGTCGCCGAAATGGCCGGAGAACGTCCTGCCGCCGATCAACATGGACCTCGCGAAGAAGGGTGCCGAGCTTTACAAGACGCATTGTCAGGAGTGCCATCGTCCGGCAATCGACAGCAAGGCGCTGCCCGCGAGCGAAGCCTATGCGCTGTTCAAGAACAAGGCGTGGTGGACCAAGAACGACGCCGGCCAGCCGCTGCTCGATGTCGAGCTGGTGCCGATCAGCCACATCGGCACCGACCCCGCCCAGGCCGAGGGCCTTGCCAACCGCACGGTCGAGACGCCGGCCAATCTGAAGATCAAGGACGGCGCGTTCGGTCCGGCGCTGGGCGAGCTGGTCGAGAAGACGGTTGGTTACTGGTACGCCCAGAACAAGACCCCGCCCGAGGATCAGCAGCGCATCAACGGCTACCGGCCGAACAAGATCCAGGCGCCGCTTGCCTACAAGGTCCGTCCCCTCAACGGCATCTGGGCAACGCCGCCCTATTTGCACAACGGCTCGGTGCCGACGATCTACGCGCTGCTGTCGCCGGTGAAGGATCGGCCGAAGACGTTCTATCTCGGCAGCCGGGAATATGACGCCAAGGACCTCGGCTATGTCTGGAAGGACAAGATCAGGAACGGCTTCCTGCTCGACACCTCCAAGCGCGGCAACTCCAATGCCGGGCACGAATTCTCCAACGAGAAGCGCCCGGGCGTGATCGGGCCGGAGCTGAAGGAAGACGAGCGGCGCGCGCTGATCGAGTTCATCAAGACGCTGTAGGCCGCGAAGGGACTGCACCCCCTCTCCCGCTTGCGGGGGAGGGTCGGGGTGGGGGGTGTCTCCGTGGTGGGAGTACCAGCGAGGAGAGAGCCCCTACCCGCATCACATCTATCGATGCGATGCGGCCTAAGAGCGAGCTTCGCTCGTCTCGACCCCGCAAGCGGGAGAGGCGAACCGACCTCGCGGGCCCAACTCGTCACATGTTCTGCGTCCAGCACGGTTAGCGAGTTGGCGATCTACCTCCGCTAGGATGGGCCACCCCCTCAACTCTTCGGCGCCGGCCCCTGCCTGCGCGCGGGACGCGTCATTGCCTCGAGCTCGAGCAGCTGGTTGAGCTGCGCTTCCGTCAACAGCTTCTCCTCCAGCACGATGTCGGCGACCGAGCGGTTCTCCTTCAGCGCACGGCGCGCGACGCGCGAGCTTGCTTCATAGCCCAGCGTCGGCGCCAGCGCCGTGATCACGCCGATCGAGCCCTGCACCAGGCTGCGGCAACGCTCGCGGTCGGCCTCGATGCCTTCGACGCAGCGCTTGGTCAGCGTGTCGATCGCGGCGGTCAGCATCCGCAGCGAGCTCAGCACGCAATAGCCGATGGTCGGCTCGAAGGCGTTGAGCTGGAGCTGGCCGCCCTCGGCACACATCGTCACGGTCAGGTCATGCCCGATCACGAGGAAGGCGACCTGGTTGACCACCTCGGGAATGACCGGGTTGACCTTGGCGGGCATGATCGAGGAGCCGGCCTGCACCGCCGGCAAGCGGATCTCGCCGATGCCGGTGCGCGGCCCCGACGACAACAGCCGCAGATCGTTGCAGATCTTCGACAGCTTAACCGCGACGCGCTTGAGCACGCCGGAGAACAGCACGAAGGCGCCGAGATCCGACGTCGCCTCGATCAGGTTGGAGGCAAGCACCATCGGCTGGCCCGACAGCCGCGACAGCTCCTCGACCGCGAGCGCGGCGTAGCGCGGATCGGCGTTGATGCCGGTGCCGATCGCGGTCGCGCCGAGATTGACTTCCCGGAACAGGCTGACGATCTCGTTCAGCCGCGCGACATCCTCCTTCACGGTGACGTGGAAGGCGTCGAACTCCTGGCCGAGCGTCATCGGCACGGCATCCTGGAGCTGGGTGCGGCCCATCTTCAGGACATCGGCGAACTCCACCGCCTTACCCTTGAGCGCATAGGCGAGATCACCGAGCGCGCGCACCAGCGGCTGGGTCGCGAAGATCACCGCGAGCCGCAACGCGGTTGGATAGGCGTCATTGGTCGACTGCGCCATGTTGACGTCGTCGTTCGGATGCAGCGCGTGATAGTCGCCGGGCTTGCGGCCCATCAGCCGCAGCGCCACATTGGCGATCACCTCGTTGGCATTCATGTTGGTCGAGGTGCCCGCGCCGCCCTGGATCGCATCGACGACGAAGGATTCTGCATAGACCTTGTCGGTTGCGATCTGCGTGCAGGCCGCCTCGATCGCCTCGGCCTTCTCTGCCGAGAGATAGCCGAGCCTCTTGTTGGCGCGCGCGGCCGCCTGCTTTACCAGCGCCAGCGCGCGAACGAATTCCGGGAAGTGGCCGACCGGAACGCCGGTGATCGGAAAATTCATCACCGCGCGCTTGGTATGAATGCCCCACAGCGCGTTGGCCGGCACGTCGTCCTCGCCGAGCAGGTCGTGCTCGGTGCGCGACTGCGCCTTCGCTTTATCGATCGGCACGGTGCGGACGGTCGCGACCGCGAGTTCGCTGCGGCCGCCGCTCTCGCCTTGTGGCGACGCAGCGCCTGCCGTGTTGGCGGTCTCAACCTTCGATTCGGTCATTGCTCCCTCCGTGCAGCTTGAAGCTCTATCGTTGCCGACGCCGAACATGATGCGCCCGGCGCTGGTCGAAAGCCAATGCCAATCGGCAAAATCTTGCATCAGGTGGTCGATCACGAAGCGAGGATCGCGGTGAAATCAGCCCCCGGTTTCCGCAATCGGAATATTGTCTTATTCGTCTTGATAACAACAACTTATCGTCCCTGCCGTCGGCACGCTTGGCATGGCAGTGCCGCGGCTTTCGCCCCAACCTCGGCACGTGCCAGATCAGCGATCGACCGACGCGAGGCTGCTCCGAAGCGCGACAAACAGAGGCGCGCTGCGGCCTCTCGGATCAATCACTGCGGCCTCTGGAATACTGGATCGCCCGCTTTCGCGGGCGATGACAGTCGTGGAGATATGGCTTTGCGTTCTCGCGGCGCGTTGCGTCCGAGCTTTGCACTTCGTTCCGCCTCTCTTGAACAGAGGGCGCAGGGAAAGCCGGGTGCCGATCGCACCCATGGATCCCGTGCAAATGGAAAGCTCGGGAGGTAGGACCACAGGTGAAACCGGAGCGATCCCGGCTTTCCCTGCGCGATGGGTTACGGCTTATACGTGCTCGCCCCGGCGAGACTGGGCTTTGTTTTCACCGTCACCAGTGAGAGCTCTTGCCCCTTACTGATGAGACACCTGCTACTAGGTGTGAGCTTTCAGGAGGTTGTCCATCTGGTCTGAACCGAGGAAGCTGAGGTGGCGACGCTTCAGGGTTCCCCGGGGAGACCAGATGAACATCCACAAGAAATGCGCCTCTGACGCCGAAAGGTCGAGCGGCGATGGTGCGGAGCGTGATCGAGGGCGGCCTGACGAAGGCCGCCGCCGCGCTGCAATTCAATGTCACGGCGAAGACGGTCGCCAAATGGGTCAAGCGCTTCCGCGCAGAAGGCGTCGATGGTTTGCAGGACCGTTCCTCACGGCCGCATTCCTTGCCAAGCCAAACCCCGGCGGGCCGAGTGGAACGACAAATTCCGCAACACGGTGCGCGACTTCTGGCGCGCCGAGGCGTCACCCGCCGCGCTGGCGCCGCGCCTGCTCGGCTCGCACGACGTATTCAACCGCGAGGGGCGCCGCACCTGGGCCAGCATCAACTTCATCACCGCCCATGACGGCTTCACGCTGAACGACTGGGCGAGCTACAACAACAAGCACAACGAGGCCAACGGCGAGAACAACAACGACGGCTCGTCCGACAACCACTCCTGGAATTGCGGCGCCGAAGGCCCGACCGACAATCCCGACATCATCGCTCTGCGCGAACGGCAGAAGCGCAACATGCTGGCGACATTGCTGGCCGCGCAGGGCACGCCGATGCTGCTCGGCGGCGACGAATTCGGCCGCACCCAGCGCGGCAACAACAACGCCTATTGCCAGGACAACGACATCTCCTGGTTCGACTGGAACGTCACCGGCGACCGCGAGAAGCAGCTCACCTTCACAAAACGCATGATCAAGCTCAGGCGCGACTACCCGATCCTGCGCCGCAGCCGCTTCCTCAGCGGCGACCGCGACGCCCAGCTCGACGTGCGCGACGTCGTCTGGATCGACGCCTCGGGCGCGGAGATGACGCAATCCGACTGGACCACCGGCTGGATCAAGTGCTTCGGCGTAGTGCTGGACGGACGCGCGCGCAAGACCGCCATTTCGCGCCAGGGCGAGGACGACACCGTTCTGATGGTGTTCAACAGCTACGAGGGCGAGGTCGATTTCAGGCTGCCGCAGACATCAGCCGGCCCGCATTGGTCGCTGCTATTGGACACCAACGCGCCCGAGGGAGCGCCCAGCGCCCGGTTCGAATTCGGCAGCACCTGCAAGGTCGTGGGCCGTTCGTTCCTGCTGTTCACCGCCAGCGAGGTAAAATAGAACAACCGCGCACCGTCACTCTTGTCATTCCGGGGCGGCGCGTTGCACCGAACCCGGAATCCATCTCGCGACCAAACCTGCGGTCCGAGGGATTCCGGGTTCGCGCCAATCGGCGCGCCCCGGAATGACGGCAAAAGCCACGCCCGCCTTCCGCTTGATCCACCCAATGCCTCCCCCACCACGCCCGCCAATTGACATTCGCGGGCCGGCTGCCAGACTTCGGCAAAAATACAGGGTGGAGACCTCTGGATGGCCAATCTCGCGGCCTCAAATCATGTCGCCCGTGTTTTGTCGACGGCCAATCAGATGGCCGGCGTCGACACTGAATCGCGGATTGCCACGTCCTGGCGGCGCTGCCTGGTCAATCACAAGCTCGATCCCGCCCGCCGCGGCCCGCCGCAGACGCTGACCGAAGCCGAGATCCGGCACATCGCCGAACCGATGGAGGACCTGATCCAGGTCGCGATTCCGGAACTGGAAGACCTCGCGCGCGTGCTGCGCGACTCCGGCTACTGCGTCAATCTCGCCGATCCCAACGCCACGATGCTGGTGAGCCGCCTGCCGGAGGGCGACTACGCGCGGATGTTCCTGGAATGGAAGATCTACACCGGCTCAAACTTCGCCGAGACCTTCGAAGGCACCAACGGGCTTGGCACCGCGCTCGCCGAGCAGCAGCCGATCCTCGTGCACGGCGACGAGCATTTCCGCGAGCAGTGGCACATGTTCACCTGCGCGGTGTCGCCATTGTTCGACCCGAGCGGGCAGCTCGCCGGCGCCGTCAACATCACCTCATGCCGCAGCGATCTCGGCCGCGGCGCGCATGAGCTGGCGCTCGCCGTGACCACCGATGCGACGCGGCGGATCGAGCGCGCGTTCTTCCGCCGGCGCTACCGCGCCTCCTGGATCGCGACGCTCCCCGGCGACGGGCACGGGATGCTCGCCTATGACGACGACCGCCGCGTCGTCGGCGCCTGCCGCCATGCGCGCGCGGCGTTCGGATTGACCGATGCGATGATATCGGACGGTATCGACCTGTCGCATCTGATCCAGCTCGACGACCGGGCAATGCGAGCCCCGGAGCAAGCCGTCGCGCTGCGCCGCGCCGACGGCACGCCGTGGGGACATGGCCGCGTGGCGCCGCCGGTGCGCACGCGGTCACCGCGCCCGACGCCGGCGCCATCGCGCAACACATCGGGAGGACAGTTCAGCGGCCTGTACCGGCTGGCGGGGCGCGATCCCGTGCTGCTCAAGGGCGTGAAGCGGCTGATGACGGTCGGCAATCTCGATCTGCCGATCCTGCTGCATGGCGAGACCGGCGCCGGCAAGGACGTGTTCGCGCGCGCCATCCATGCGGCGAGCAATCGGGCCCGCAACAATTATGTCGCGCTGAACTGCGCGGCGATGCCGGAAAGCCTGATCGACGCCGAGCTGTTCGGCTACGAGGCCGGCGCCTTCACCGGCGCGCGGCGCGAGGGATCGAAGGGGCTGATCGTGCAGGCAAGCGGCGGCACGCTGTTCCTCGACGAGATCGGCGACATGCCGTTGGCATTGCAGACGCGGCTGTTGCGCGTGCTCGAGAATCGCGAGGTCTGGCCGCTCGGCGCGCTCAAGCCGGTGCCGGTCGACATCCGCCTGATCAGCGCCACGCATCGCGACCTCGCGAAGATGGCGGAGGACGGCAGCTTCCGCTCCGACCTCTATTACCGGCTGCGCGGCATGGAGGTCCGGCTGCCCGCCTTGCGCGAGCGCGCCGACAGGCAGGAGGTGATCGCGCAGATAGCGGCTGAGGAAGCGCCGAACTGCCGCATCTCGCCGCCCGCCTGGGCACGGCTGATCTCCTATCCCTTCCCCGGCAACATGCGCCAGCTCCGCCACGTGCTGCGGCTCGCCGGCTGCACCGCAGAGGATGGCGTCATCGCCGAGGCCGATCTCGATCTGCCGCCGATGGGCGGCGGCAGCGCGGAGCAGGATCACGCCGCGACCGAGCGCGCGACGATCGCCGAAGCGCTACGCGCAAGTGGCGGGCGCGTGACCGAAGCCGCGAAAGCGTTGAAGCTGAGCCGCGCGACGCTGTACCGAAAGATCAAGGCGTTGAAGATCGGGCTGGACGGCTGAGGTCGCCTGTTCAGGCTCCCGCCCGTGAGCGGCGCAGCCACTCGTTCAGATCGATGCGGCCGAGGCGCGCCTCGCCCAAGGGCACGAGCGAATGCTCCTCGACCCGGCCGCCCCAGTAGAGGGCCTCAGGGTCTCTCACCACCTCGCGCGGGTCCCCGGTTGCCTTCAGGTAGCGGGCGATGATTTCGTTGAACGGCGCTCGCTCTGGACCTGCGATCTCGACGATGCCGTTGCGCGGCGGCTCGAGCGCCACATCGGCAACGAAGGCGGAAACGTCTTCCGCTGCGATCGGCTGGAACAGGCCGGGTGAGAGCCTGACTGTGTTTCCATCCGCACCCGCGGCGGCGATGGCCCCGAGGAATTCCATGAACTGGGTCGCGCGGATGATGGTGTAGGGAATACCGGAAGCCACGATCAGTTTCTCCTGCGCCACTTTGGCGCGGAAGTAGCCATTGTCGGGCGTCCGGTCGGTCCCGACGATCGAAAGCGCGACATGGTGCCCGACACCGGCCGCCGACTCCGCGGCAAGCAGGTTGCGGCCGGAGGTCTCGAAGAACGTCATCACCGCCTTGTCCTCAAAGGAGGGCGAATTGGCCAGGTCGATCACGACAGTCGCGCCGGCCATGGCTTCCTTGAGCCCCTCGCCGGTGATGGCGTTGATGCCGTTCTTCGGAGAAGCAGCGACGACCTCGTGGCCGCGCTGACGCAGAATGGCCACGGTCTTCGAGCCGATCAGTCCGGTACCGCCGATCACAACGATCTTCATGGATGATCCTCCTTGTCGGTGACGAGGTGTCTTAAGACGCTCTTGCCGCTTTCAGGATTTGTCGGTGGCAATCGTCATGGGAACGCCGATCCGCGGAAGCCTCGATGATTGCCGCGCGCGGGCCGACCACGGCAGCGGGAAGAAGGATTGGTGAGCTCACGCGCTCTCATCAATCCCTCGCACGCAATCACACTATAGCATGCTACGGGCGGGCACGCATTTGCACGCCCCGTTGGCTCCTCCGGGGCTACGCTTGCTGAACCTTTTCCCATCGCGTAGACTGATAGGTGCATCCCGGCCAATATGCTGGGGTACCGAAAGCTTCAGCCGCTGCCGGGATATCACCGCGGGCTCTCTTTCGTGCTGCAACGCAAATGCTGGGCATGACGTACAGCCCGCTGTGCACTCCTTGAGTTGATTTCAGCAAACGCAGGAGGAGTCTATGCGGAATTTTATCACCATTTTTGTTTCCAGCGTGGCATTCGTCGCTGCGGCGTCAACTGCCGTAGCAGGTGAGAAGGTGCTCGAGTTCAAGCTCGTCACCAAGCCGATGGACGTCAAGGTCATCGAGGCGGCAAACGTCGAGGGGCAGACGATCGTTTCCGGCAAGTTCTTCGGTGTCGCCGTCTTCAAGGATGGCCGTATCGGGGTGAAAGAGTTCGTCCATTCAGGAGACATGCTCAAGGGCTCGGGCCCATTTTTCGGCTACAGCACCTACACGTTCGAGGATGGCTCGATCACGGCGCGTTACACCGGCGCGGTCAAAGACGGAAAATCGCATGGCGAATATACGATCCTTTCGGGCACGGGCGCCTATGCGAACGCGACGGGCACGGGAACGATCGACAGCGCGCCGAACCCGTTCAAAGGGGTCAACCTCCTGAACATCAAACTGGACGTGAAAACGCCGGGGTCATAGCAGCGTAGCGTCGGCGGCCTTCAGCAAGGAAATTGACGCCTCACATGGGCGTTGGCCCGGCTGACCGCCACGTTGCCGCGCCGAGCCAACGCCATCAAAAGCGGTATGAAGCGATCCAAGCCTGTCGGCCAGCGGCGGGCGCGTGACCGAGGCGGCGAAGGCGTTGAAGCTGAGCCGTTGCGATGCTGTATCGGAAGATCAAGCGTTGAAGATCGGGCCTGAATGGCTAGCTGATCGCGTTGCGACTGCTTCCGTCACGGCCGGGCTCGTCCCGGCCATCCACGTCTTTGCGCTCCAGGACGCAAAGGCGTGGATGCCCGGCACGAGGTCGGGCATGACGAATGGAGAAATTGTTATTGCGCGACCCAATCGATCGCCGATTCCGTCAAGCGATCAGGAAAACTCGTTCCAGCTCACACGCCGTGCGTCGATGTCGCCGAGCGTGACTGGATCGCGGATGTCGCGCACGCTGTGGAAGCCGCTGCGCAGATAGACCAGCGGATCGACCGCGGTCGCGGCGCGCACATGCTTGACCTCCCCGATGAAGACCGAATGGGTCTTGGTCTCGAGCTCTTGCGTCAGCACGCAATCGAAGGCGGCCACCGCATCTTCCAGCACCGGGGCACCCGTCGCGCCGGTGGCCCAGCGCCCAAACGCAAAACGGTCGTCGCCGTTCACGCCCTTCTGGCCGCTGAAGGTCAGCGCCAACAGCGCGTGCTCCTCGTTCAGGAAGTTGACGACGAAATGGCGCTCCTCGCGGATGCGCTCATGCGCGCTGGCATTGCGGTTCACGCAGACCAGGACCGACGGCGGATTGTCCGAGAGCGAGCAGGCCGAGGTCACGGTCAGGCCGGTCCGTCGTCCGGGCTCGCTGCCGACCGTCACCAGCGCGACGGCACCGGCGCAATGGCGCATGGCCTGCTTGAAACTCTGTGCGTCGACCGTCATGCCGCGAACCCCGATATCGAAAATACGTCGCATCAAGATATGCGACACAGGGTGCGAGGCAAGCCCCGCACCCTGCGCACCAGTCATGCAGCCTTCTCGAACTCGGCGCCGAGATGCTTCAGCCGCGGCATCACCTCGTTCTTGAGCAGATCGAGCGAGTGCCGCCAGGCTTCCGGCTTGTGCTTGTAGTCGAAGCCGAACACCAAGAGCACGCCGAAGCCGCCGACCTCCCGGTAGATCTTCTCGATCTTCTCGGTGACGGTCGCGGGCGAGCCAACGATCCAATTCCGGCGCGCGCAATATTCGACGGTGACGTCGCTGTCGGGCACGTCGGGGGCATGCTTGAGGTAGTCCTTGAAACCGAAGTGGCCGAGCAGCGGCAGGAAGTACTCGCTCATCATCCGGCCCATCATGTCGCCGACCGAGAGCTTCCAGGCCTCCTCGTCGGTATCGGCGACGAACACCTCGCGCACCATCCGCCAGTCCTTGCGGCTCGGCTTGCGGCCGGTCTTGGCCGCGCCGGCCTCCACCGACTCCCAATGGCTGCCGACATAGGCGGGGTTGAGGTTGAGGCTCATCGGAATGAAGCCGCGTTCGCCGGCGAGCTTCAGCGTGTCGGAATTCTTCGACAGGCCGGCAACCCCGATCGGCGGATGCGGCGCCTGCACCGGCTTGATGTGCGGTTTGAGGAAGTCGAACATCGTGTCCGGCTTGGTGACCGTCCAGTACTTGCCCTTGTGGGTCCACGGCGCCGGGTCGGTCCACATCTTCAGGATGATCTCGAGCGCCTCGCGGGTCATGTCGCGGTTCTGCCCGCTCATGCCGTCGACGTTGAACATCGCCCAGTCGCTCGGCAGGCCGCTCGCCGCGACGCCGAAATTGAGCCGCCCGTTCGAGAGATGATCGAGCACCGCGACGCGGTTCGCTAGCTCCGCCGGGTGATGGTACGGCAGCAGGAAGCCGCCGGGCCCGATGCGGATGTTCTTCGTCTGCAGCAGCGCCTGCGCGATCAACAGATCCGGCGACGGATGCGGCTCCCAGGGTGCGGTGTGATGCTCGCCGATCCAAGCCTCCTGATAGCCGAGCTCATCGAGCCAGCGCAGGGTCTGCAAATCCCAGTCGTGGCCCTCCTTCAATCCGCACTCCGGCGGATGCGAGGGCATGGTGAAATATCCAAGCTCCATGGCGTGTTCCTTCTCGCTAGAATTCAGTCATGCAATGCGTCTTGCCGCGCATTCGAACGGCGAGATGAGCAAGCGCCGTGCCAGCGCGGGAATCGCTGATTATGAGAAGGAAGGCCCGGTTTTCGGCCGGCTGCGGCCGGTGCACGGGCCGAACAAAAGCGCGGAACGTCTCACAGTCGCGAGACGATGTCGCAGATATGAGACGCATACCGCGCTGTGCAATCGCGGAAGAACTGCACCCCCCTCTCCCCTTCTTACGGGGTCGAGACGAGCGAAGCTCGCTCTTAGAGGGTTGAGGTGAGGGGCTGCCTCCGCATACTCATTGATAAAGACACTCGCGGAGACTCCCCCTCACCCGGAACGCATCTAGCCCCGCAAGCGGGGCGAGGTGAAGCAGAGCCCGCGGTTTGATCCGGTCGAAAAACCCGTCCGTTCTAGCCCGCGGCGCGGCGCGGCTTTGCGTTGGCGTCGGGCTCGGACGGCGCCGGAATCTGCATCAGGATGGTCTGGCCGAGCGAGGCGATCTCGATCCCCTCCTCCTGGAAGCGCCGTTTCATGCGGCGGTTGAACTCACGCTGCACCGGCCAGCGACCGCCATCGGTGCAACGGATCTGGCCAACGATCGTCACGACGGAGCCGTCGACCTTGTCGACGCCCCACAATTCGAGATCGCCGCGGATCAGGGCACGGTACGTCGTCTCGCGGCGCATCTCCGCGACGATGTCCTTCAGGATCTCGCCGGCGCGATCGGTATCTTCCTTGAAAGCGACGTTGACGCTGACCGAGGCATTGCCGGCGCCGCGGCTGGCATTGGTGATGGTCGTCACCGCGCTGAACGGCACGACATGCACCGAGCCGTCGCCGGCGCGCAGCCGCATGGTGCGGATCGACACGTTCTCGACCACGCCGGAAAGCCCCGACACGGTCACGGTGTCGCCGACCTGCACGGTGTTCTCCAGCAGCAGGAACAGCCCGGTGATGAGGTCCTGCACCAGCTTCTGCGAGCCGAAGCCGATCGCGATGCCGACGATGCCGGCGCCGGCCAACAATGGCGCGACATTGACGCCGATCTCGCTCAGCGCGGTCAGCCCGACCACCGCGACGATCACGCACAGCAGCGCGGTGCGCAGCATCGGCTGGAAGGTGCGCAGCCGCGCCGCCCGGGCAAAGTGTCCCTCGCGCGACAGCGTGTTGATCTGCCGGTCCATCAGCGCATTGGCGACCTCCCAGATCACGGCGGCGGCCAGCGCGGCGATGCCGATCGTCACCAGCGCCGAGATCAGGCGGCTGCCGATCTGGCCGCCATAGAACCAGACGATGGCATCGACGCCCCAGACCTCGAGCAATGCCACGAAGCCGATGAAGGCGATCACCGCCGAGACGATCTTGCGCAGCAGCGGCAGATAGCGGTTGGCGCGCACCTCCAGCCCCGGGAAGCGCTGCAGCAGATCCGGACTGATGCGGAAACCGCGATCGATCAGGCTCAGCACCACCATGGTGATGAGGCGCGTCACCAGCAGCACCGCGATGGTGCCGACGAAATATTGCAGCAGCAGCGAATAGCCATTGCGGATGTTGAGCGCCCATACCGCCCACAGCGCGAGATCGAGCGCGATCGCCAGCACATGCCAGAGCCCGGCGACGCGGTTGCGGACCCGCGCCGCAAGCCCGACGCGGTCGGCCGGCGGGCGGATCGCATCCGCCACCTGCCGGCGGCACTGCAGGATGATCACGACGACGAAGAGATGCACGACCAGCATCACGAGCCGCAGCAGCGCGGCATAGCCGGCGCGATGCAGGCCGAGCAGCAGCGCGACATTGGCAAAGCAGACGCCGGAGACGCCGACGGCGACGATGCGCCGCGCCCAGATCTCGATGTAGGCCGCGGTCTCGGCGCGGATGCGGAACAGACCGAACGGTCCCGCCAGCGCCCGCACCGCGCAGATCAGCGCGCGCGAGAACGCGTAGGCGTTGACGACGGCGAGGATCACCAGCCGCGTGGTCGACTGGTCGCCGATCTCGGTGCCGAGCAGCGCAGTGGCGACGCCGACGAACACGACCGCCGGCAGCAATTCGAGCAAGAGGCGCCCGAGCACGAAGGGCAGCCGGACCACCGATTGCCAGGCCCGCGCCAGGGTAAGCCGGCGGCGCTGCAGCTCGGGCTCAGGCGCAACGTCGGCGACCGACGACGGCGGATCGGCGGCCGCGAGCGCCTGCGGCACGCGCGCCGTCTGCGGCAGCCGCGATTCCAGAAACGCCACCGGCCGCTTGATCAGGCGGAACACCACCCATTCGACGGCCAGCGCGCAGCCGAGCACCAGCGCAAGCTTCCAGGCGATGTCGATCAGGAGGCCATAGGCCGCCGGATCGTTGGCGGTGCGCACGAACCAGTAATAGAACGCCGGGAAATGCGTCAGCGTCCGCGCAACGTCGGCGACCTCGCGCGACATGTCGGTGACCTGCTCCGACACCATCAGCAGGAGCTGCGCGCCGAGGCTGTCGGCGGTGAGTGGAATCGGGGAGTGCTCTTCCGGTGCGGGTTGCGCCGCCTGGGGCGAGGCATTGGCGATCGCGCGCAGCGTGTTGATGATCTCGCCGCGCTTCCTGTCGTCCTGCAGCGTTTCGAGCGCGCGCTTCGCCTGCTCCGGCGTCAGCGTATCGCCGGTATTGGCTTGCGGCGCCGGCTTGGCGCCGGGCTGCGCGAGGGCAGGAGAAACGAACAGGGCGAGGACGAGAAGGATCGCAAAACGAAGTTTGTGCGACACGAGAGCCTCTTAAAATAAATTGCGCGACAGCAAATCCCTGGGATGGAATCTGCCCCCGCGCTCGCGTCATGCCGGTTTACTCCTTTTCGCCCCGGTGATGTGTCGGAAGTTTGCCGGCGCGGCGGCGATCTCTTGGCATTTGCCGCAACACAATCGTCACAAGCGTTGAGCCGCGTTTACGCATGCAGGATGCGTTGTGGGCAAGCCGGCTGAGTGGCTCACCACACGCCAGGGCTGAGGCAGGACAATCTTTCGCTTGACGCGCTGGGTCCTCTATGATGTTCTTATTTTGTTCCTTTTGCTTCAGTTGTTTGGGGGGTCTCATGCACGATGTCTTTGCCGACGATGGTCCGGTACAGCTCTTCATTCACGACGACGACGAGACGCCGCTGGAATTCGTGCAGGACCTGTTGCGCACGGTGTTCGGCAAATCTCAGCAAGATGCGATCGCCTCCGCAGCCTTGATCGAGGCCAACGGCGCAATTCCGTGCGGCCCCTATCCCGCACCGGTCGCGCGTGCACTGCTCACGAGCGCGAAGTGGTTGATCCGCTCCAAGGGCCAACCGTTGCTCATCACCACCGAATCCGCCGACGCCAGCCGTCCCTGCGATCTCTGCGAAGCACCGAGGGCGGTTAAAGAGATATTTCTGTCGGGCACGACGGCCTCCCTGTGCAGTGACTGCCTGCTCGCCGCACGCCGCAGCTCGGAGGAATTGCCGAGCGACGAGTTCAGATATGCCTTCGCCGCGCTCGAATGGCATTTCGCCGGAATACCGCGCAACCAGATCCTGACGCGGTCGCGGCGGTTTCCGGGTCATATGCGCGCCGACGTTCAGATCGCGATCGACAGGCTGTTCACCACGCCGCTCCACTTCTTCGGCATCCACGAAGCATCTCGCTACGAGACCATCGAGTTCGCAGCGCTGATGAAGGACAGCCGTGATGCGCCGGCAATCGCGCCGCCGCAATATCACGACGTCGATGTCGGCGAGGCCGAGCCGGTGAAGTGCCTCGTCAATGGATTGTGGCTGTGCCGAACCGGAGAGCTGCGCTACGCCGTGCTGCTCAGCTTCCATCGCGAGTACGGCTACGAGCCGACCCTGCGCATCGAACTCGCGGTGCCCGCCGGCGCCGCCGGCAATGCCCTCGTGCAACGGACCCTTGCCGAGCTGGAAGCGGCCGTGCATGCCGCGCGCTCCTATCGCGGCAAGATCCTCTCGCTCGACGGCGACGCCGACTACCGCGGACGTTCACGCGGCGTCACCGTGCATCGCCTGCCAGTGGTCGATCGCGACGCCGTGATCCTGCCGGAGCGGACGCTGCGACTGCTTGAGCGCAATGTGCTCGATTTCGTCGGAAGCCGGGAGCTGCTGCGCGAGCTTGGCCAGTCGACCCGCAAGGGCATTCTGCTCTACGGTCCGCCCGGCACCGGCAAGACGCATACCATCCGCTATCTCGCCACCAACCTGCCGGGTCACACGACGCTGATCATCACCGCCGAGCAGGTCGGCCTGCTCGGCGCCTATATGAGCCTTGCGCGCCTGCTGCAGCCGACCATGGTCGTGATCGAGGACGTCGATTTGATCGCGCGCAGCCGTGAGGAGATGGGCGGGCCTTGCGAGGAATCGCTGCTCAACAAGCTGCTCAACGAGATGGACGGCCTGAAGGAGGATTGCGACATCCTGTTCGTGCTGACCACCAACCGGCCGGAAGAACTCGAAAGCGCGCTGGCCGGCCGGCCCGGCCGCATCGATCAGGCGATCGAGGTGCCGCTGCCCGACGAGATCGGACGCGGCAAGCTGGTCCGGCTCTACGGCAAGGGCCTGCCGCTCGACCAGGGGGTCATCGACGACGCCGTGCGACGCACCGAAGGCGTCAGCGCCGCCTTCATCAAGGAACTGATGCGCCGCCTCGCCCAGGCCAGCATCGCCCGCGACGGCGGCCAGAACGTTACGCCAGCCGACATCGAGGGAGCGCTGAACGAGATGCTGTTCGACGGCGGCCACCTCAACGTGAAATTGCTCGGCGGCGCGCAGAAGATGAGTGCATAGCGGTAGCGGCGCAGCGCGTTCTCGGCACGAGTGTCTCGCGGACGCTGCGCGGCAGGAATGCACTGATAGCCGATCAATCCCGCAGCGCCGGCGGCAGCGGCAGCTCGCGCTCGCCGGCGGCGACGCGCGCAAGCTCGGCGGAGGTTCGCGCCACCACGCTCTCCCAGGCCCGCGGCTGGTCCTGACGGAACAGCCGCATGGTCGGAATACCAGGGCGTGTCCGCGCGGTCGCGCAGCCAGCGCCAATCGAGCGCATAGGGGCACAACAGCCAGACCGGACGGCCGAATCTCCGCGCGAGAACGATATCGGCGCCCGCCCTTGACACATGGGCCATCATGTAACATGTAATGTTACATGATCCGCGATAGCCGTTTATCGAGCGTGCTGCACGGCCTCCTCCACATGATCGGGGCGGCCGAACCGGTGACGTCGGACCAGCTTGCCCAGGCGATGGCGACCAATCCGGTCGTCGTCCGCCGCGTCATGGCCGGGCTTCGCGAGCAAAGCCTTGTCCGCTCCGAGAAAGGTCATGGCGGCGGCTGGACGATGGCGCGCGATCCATCCGACATCACGCTCGCGGACATCTATCGCGCGGTCGGCGCGCCGACGATCATCGCCATGGGCCATCGCTCGGAAAAGCCCGGCTGCCTGGTCGAGCAGGCCGTCAACGATGCGCTTGGGGATACGTTTCGCGAGGTCGAAGGGATCTTCCTGACACGGCTCGGTGCCGTCACGCTCGACGCGCTCGCCAAGGATTTCAAGCGCCGACTGGCCAATCACAAGCAGACACTCGAGGATCAGGTTCATGCAGCACGGTGAGCAGATCGGTCATCTGCCGTTCAGCGACCCCACACGTTGGGACAAGATGGCCACCACCTACGAAGCGCAGTCGCAGCCATTCACCGCGCACTTTGCCGAAGCGGCGGTGGCGACGCTCGCGATCGGCCCGTCGTCGAAGGTGCTCGACGTCGCGACCGGCACCGGCGTCGCGGCGCTGGCCGCCGCCCGCACCGGGGCGCAGGTCACCGCGATCGACTTTTCCGCCGGCATGATCGAGCGGGTTCGCGTCCATGGCGTCGCGAATATCGAGGCGCGGCAGATGGACGGCCAGGCGCTCGACCTGCCGGACGCCGCGTTCGATGCCGTAACATCGGTGTTCGGCGTGATGCTGTTTGTGGACTGGCGCGCCGGATTGCGCGAGATGGCGCGGGTGACGCGGCCGGGCGGATCGGCGGCCATCGCGGTCTGGAAGAGCCCGGACGGCGCCGCGGTGCATCTCATGGTGTCGCGGATCATCCGGACGCTCTATCCGGACCTGGCCGGCCAATCGCCGGCGACCGGGCTGGCCGAACTGGCCGATCCCGGCCGCCTTGCCGCGGCCGTCATCGCCGCCGGTTTCTCCGATCCGACGATCACGGAAGTCAGCCACGATTTCAGCCTCAATGTCGGAGATTATCAGGGGGCCGACCGCCTGTTCGAGTTCGGGCCGCAATGGCAAGCGCTGAACGAGGCACAGCGTGCGGCGGTCGCGCGCGAATTCAGGGTGCAGGTCGAGCGCGGACGCGTCGGCGATATCTTCCTGATCCCGTCAACGGCGCTGATCGCAACGGCGCGGCGGCAGCCGTCGTAACCGTCGGCGAACGCAGGATCAGGCCTCTCCCCAATCGCGTTGCGAAAGAATCCCCTGCCGCAGCGCGAGCCGGACCAGTTCGATGTCGGAGCCGACCCCGAGCTTGGTCTTGATCAGATAGTGGAGATTGGCGACCGTCTTGGGGCTGATATGGAGCATATCGGCGATTTCGTCGCCGGTCCGCTCGGCGAGCAGCATGCGCAGCACCTCGAACTCCCTTGGCGACAGCACGTCGGCAGCGACGACTTCACCGGCAAGCCGGCTCAGCGCCAACTCGTGGTCGATATCCGGACTGATGGCGATCCGTCCGATCAGCACATCCAGGGCGGCCTGCACCAGCGTCTCGGGTGGACTGGTCTTGGTGACATAGCCGCGCGCACCGGCACGAATCGCCTGCACGGCGAAGGCCGCATTCTGGTGCATGGTGAAAACCAGGATCCGGGCATGGCGATCCCACTGCCGGATGCGCCTGATCGCTTCGATGCCGCCGATCCCGGGCATCGCGAGATCCATGATGACGAGGTCGGGCTTGATCTCCTTGAACAGCCGGTACGCCTCGGCGCCGTCGGCGGCCTCCGCGACGACCCGCAATCCCGGTTGCTTCTGCAGCACGGCGCGATAGCCCTCGCGGACGACGGCGTGGTCGTCGACCAGCATGACCGTCGCGACCGTGTCCTTCACGCCGCATGCTCCGTGACCACATTGCCGACGACAGGCCGATCCGTCGTCACCACGGCCGGGATCACGGCGCGCAGGACGGAGCCGCCGCCCTGCCGCGCGGCGAAGTTGAGCCAGCCGCCGAGCGCGGCCACGCGCTCGCGCATGCCAAGCAGACCCAGGCCGGATCCGGCCGGACGATCGCACGATTGACCGTCATCCTCCACGATCAGCTCGATATCGCCACGCATGCCGGCGCCGGAGTCCCCCTGCGGATTGCGCACCGCGATCGCGAGGCTGATCCGGCTTGCGCCCGCATGCTTGGCCGCATTGGTGATCGCCTCCTGCGCGATGCGATAGAGGTTGGCCGCCAACTCGGCCGGCAAGGCATCGCAGATCCCGGACAGGCTGATCTCGAACCGGGTCTGCCCGCGGCTGCGGCTGTTCCATCCGGCGATCAGGCCTTCCAGACTTGCGGTGAGGCCGAGCTGCTCGACATCGGGCGGCCGCAACCGGAACAGCGCGCCGCGCAATCGCTCCATCATGTCCGCCGCTGTCCGCGCGATGCCGTCGCATTCGGGCTGAATGGCCGGGCAGTGCTGCGCCGCGCTCTGCCGGGCCGATGCCGCGAGCGCCCGGATCGCCGCCAGCGACTGCCCGAATTCGTCGTGAAGCTCGCGCGCAAGATGCAGGCGCTCGTCATCCTGCAGGGCGATCAAGCGCCGGGTCAGTTCGTTGCGTTCGGCGAGCGCGGTGCCGAGGCGTTCGGCGAGATGGTTGAAGACGTCGCGAATGGCAGAGAGTTCGGCGAGATCGAACGGCGGCAGGCGAGCCGCAAGGTCGCCTGTCGCGATCCGTTCCAGGCCGTTGCGGATCAAGCCCGTGGGGCGAAGCGCGCGCGCCAGCGCCATATAGACGAGCGCGCCGAGCAGCGGCAGCGCCAGCGCCAGCGCGGCCATCACGCGGCCCGGGCCCTGCCAGGCCTCCGACGCAAGCGTCGCCGGATCGACCGAGACCACCACGTCACCGACGCTGCTGCCGCGCGAGACAACCGGGCGAACCGTTTCGCGCCCGGGATCGAACAGCTTGCGATAGAACATGGCGAAAGCATATGGCGCGGCGGCCGCCTCGCCCCGCGGCCCGCCGCAGACACGCTGCACCATCGCGCCGTTCCGGTCGCGATAGGCGATGCACAGGCCCGGCGTCATCACCGATCCCGCGACCTCCTGAAGGTCGGGAAAGCTCGAACGCGGCTGATTGATCCATTGCACCTTGTTCTGCTGCAGCTCGAGGGTCCGCGCCGTGATCGAGGCGATCATGTCCAGCCTGGCATGCACCGATCGATCGCCGTCGACCAGGAAGAAGGCCGATATCGCGGCAAAGCAGAACGCCGACGCGGCGATCACCCGCAACGTCAGGCGGAGTTTCAGATCGCTTCTCGGAAACATCTGCATCGGCGGCCGTCCTTGCTCGGCTGACCCTGAGGCATCTCCGCGCCAATCTAGCGGCCGAACCGGCTCGACGGGAAGCGCCGAGGCCCCGGCTCGGCAACGTCGTGAAAATTTCCCGGCCCCGCGCGTGACGAGGTCGGCTTCGACGGGCCGTCCGCTCTGGCTAGGCTCGCTCGACCATTCACCCCCCACCACGACAGGTTCGCTGCCATGCCCCGCTCCCGCTCCGTGTTGCAAACAGTCGTTCTCGCCGGACTTATGCTCGGCTTCGGCCACACCTGCCCCAGCGCGCTTGCGGCGCAGCGGGTCGGCGTGGAAGTCCAGGATTTCGGCTATCTCGACACCTCGGGCGAACCGACCGACCAGAGCGCCTCGCACCAGGAGCGCCTGCAGGCGTTCACGGCGGCGCTCAGGCGCGATGTCACCGCCGACCCACTCTACCGCCTCGTCCCCTCCTCCTGCGGTTCGACCTGCGAGGCCAGTGCGCCGCCGACCGCCGAACGGCTGCACGCGGCCTCGCAAGGTGGCGCCAACGTCCTGATCATCGGCCTCGTCCAGAAAATGAGCACGCTGGTGCAGTGGGCGCGGGTGCGCGCCATTGATCTCGACAAGAACCGGGTTCTGTTCGAGAAACTCTACAGCTTCCGCGGCGACAATGACGAGGCGTGGCGACGGGCCGAGGCGTTCGTCGCGCGCGAAATCCGCGAAGCGCTGGCAACGCCGCAGCCGGCGGCGGCACCCGCGCCTATCAAGCTCGCATTGTTCAATTTCGAGCTCGAGGATACCAGCGCAGCCGGCCAGGAAACGTCGAACGATGGCGCCGAACTCGTCAACACGACCGACGCCGTCAGGCACATGCTGCTGCAGTCCGGGCGTTATGCGCTGGTGCCTGTCAGCGGCACGGAGACGGACGCCGCGAAGCCGCGCGCGATCCGCGACTGCGGCGGATGCGACGTGGAGATCGCCCGGAAACTCGGCGCCGACCAGTCGCTGATCGGCGTGATCACGCGGATCAGCCGCACCGAATATCTCGTACGGTTTCAGCTGCACGACGCCGCCACCGGCAACGTCATCGCAGCCGGCGACAGCGGACTGCGGATGGGCGCCAACTATTCATGGAGCCGCGGCGCGACCCGCCTGATCCGCGACAAGCTGCTGGAGCCTGGACAAGCAACTCAGCCGACGCCGGCCTCGCGCTGAGCACTGCGGCGTGGGGTGCAGCCGCCGTCGCCGGCTGCACCCGGCACGCCGTCGTCGCATTCAGTCACAGACGCGAACACGCCTTGCTGTCGTCGGGATTCTTTTCGTCACCCTCCGTCGGCGGCTGCAGACCAGGGCTGTTGGCCCAGCTGTCGAGCTCCTCGATGATCCGCTGGTGGCTCGGCCGCTGCGGCGCCGGCGCGCCCGGTTCCTGCGAGAGTTTCCGGGGCAACTTGACCTGTTCTGGCATGATAATCCTCCAGAGCTGGACGGTTGAGAGAATGCCCCGATCGCAAGTGCTACGCACGCGCCTTCAGGAGATCGCGGATCTCGGTCAGCAGCTCCTGATCCCGGGTCGGCTTCGGCGGCTCGGCCGGCGCCGGGGGCGCCTCGCGCTTGAGCTGGTTCATCAGGCGCACCACGATGAAGAGCACGAACGCGACGATGAGGAAATTCAGCGTCAGCGTCAGGAAGTTGCCCCAGGCGAGCACCGCGCCCTGCTTCTTGGCATCCGCCAGGTTGGTCGCGGTCACCGACTTCGACAGCGCGGTGAAGTAGTTCGAGAAGTCGAGACCACCGGTGATCGCGCCGATGATCGGCATGATGATGTCGGCCACCATCGAGCTGACGATGGCGCCGAAGGCCGCGCCGATGATCACGCCGACGGCGAGATCGACGACGTTGCCCTTCATGGCGAATTCCCTGAATTCCTTCAGCATGTGATCTCCTCCGAAAGCTGGATGCTGGTGCGACTGTGACGTTCATGTCGCAACGGGATGGCTGGACTATTTGTGGTCAGTCGACCCGGCCGGTGCGGCGGCGGACCGGGCGGGTGCCGCGGGCTCCCACGGCGCAGGCAGGATGACGCGGGCCGGCGGCGGAATCTGCGCGGTGCGCTGGACATTCGCGTCCGGCTGCCGCGGCCCGCCGCGCGCGTTGTCAGCATGCGCGATCGTCGCATAGGCAGCGAGTGCCAGAGCGAGCAATACGATTCCGATCGCGCCGGCACACCACGGGTTGTTCATCGTGGCGACATGACGTTGAGCCATGGCAACTGTTCCTCACGCAATGAAAGCTGGACTCGGGCGAGGCGCGCGCGTGCAGCGGTTCGCGGCAAGGCGCTACGCCTCGAGACTTCCCGCAGGGCTATCGGTGGTGATGCCGCAGGTATTCGTGCAGCGAGCTCGAGCCCGTCTCCTTGAGAAGGCTCTTGAGCATCATGTCCTTCCGGCGTCCTTCGGCGAAACTCTCGCCGTATTTCTTGCGCAGCGCGGCGACCGTGGTGTTGCCGTGCTTCCGCTCGATCCTGCCGTTCTTGTCGCGATGACGGCCATCGAGGCTCTTGCCTGTCTTTGCGCGTGCCTTTGCCATTTCCCGCTCTCCCGTGTCATTGCAAAATGCGTGCGAAGCGTCTCGTCTGGCGCAAGCGCGCCTCGCACGGGTTCCATGCAGATCACCGAGGCGCGACGGGATCAGGATGGATCGTGATCGCGCCTCGGCTCCTTGTTCGAGCATGAATGTTCCGGAAAACCGCGACGTGCGTACTCCGGAACAGCTTCAAACCTTCATGTCGCTCGGAAGCTTGCCGCCGTTGGCGGCAAGCTTGGCCATCACCTGCTGGTGCAGCCAGACATTCATGGCGGCGGAGTTGTTGGTGTCGCCGGTATAGTTCAATTCCTTGGCGAGCTCCTTGCGCGCGGCCAGGCTGCTGTCGAGACCGAGCGCCTTCATCAGGTCGACGATCGAGGTCCGCCAGTCGAGCCGCTCGCCCGTGGCGGCCGCGGCCTTGTCGACGATCGCGGCGACGTCCACCGTTTGCGGCACTGAGGCGCCGGGCGCGTCGGGCGCGGTTGAGGCGGCCGGCGACGCAGCGGGTGCGGCAGTCGTTGCTGTTGCCGCCACCGTTGCCGTCGGAGGCGTCTGGGCCTGGGCCGAACCGTGGCCGAAGATTGCACCCATGATGCTTCCAAAAATGCTCATGATCTTTCACTCCGTTCGCCGGAGACCCCATCGGTCTCGTGCCTGGATCGCGTGACGGGGCAGACGATAGGCAGCCCGCCAAACCGGCGGAAGATGACCTTCGTCACTTTCGGAGGGACGAGCGACGTGGTGCAAGTCGGCGGTCAAGCGTGCGGCGACGAAGCAAGCCGCATGTCGCGACGCCATTCATCGCACGCCCCACGTGCGATGAAGTCAGCCGTCCCGGCCCGATTCGCCAGCCCCGAGAAGTCGGGGCGGCTGACACGGTCGCGCGCTTCGCGTGAAGCCGGTTGCGACTGCCAAATGACTTGACGCTGGGACTAGAACTGGCGGCGCCGAATGGTCTGGGCGAGCTCGGCGAAGCTTTCCGCGATCCCCGCGCCGGTCTTTGCGCTCACCGATTTGACGCTCGATCTTGCGAGCTCGCTGATCGCGCCTGCGCTGCCCGCGGCTTCCGGAAGGTCGATCTTGTTCAGCAGCGCCCTGTAGGGCCTGCCCGGAAACCTGGCCTCGAAGCCACGGACCAGCTCGACCATGCGCGTGACCGTCTGCGGCCGCGTGACATCGGACACGATGATCGCGGCGGAGGCGCCGGTGACGTAGACGGTGTCGAAAATCTGCGTGCCGAAATCGCCGTCAGTGTCCCACAACACCAACCGCATCGGCTCGCCGCCGTCGGCGGGCGCGACGTCGTGGCTCAGAATCTCGACGCCGAGCGTCGACTTGTATTGTCCCTCGAACCGGTCGTAGACGAGCCGGTAGAGGATCGACGTCTTGCCGACCCCCATATCGCCGAGCAGCATCACCTTCGCGGTAAGCATCAGTGCGCCGCTTCGGCTCGATAGACGTTTTCGAACGACACCCGGCGGTTGCCGCCGACCGTCGCGTCGATCCGGTCGGTGATCGGCATGGTCGCCGCGCGCGACACCAGCATCAGCCGTGCCGGATCGATCCCGAGCGCGGTCAGTCTCCGCGCCACCTGCTCGGCCCGCTTGCGCGCGAGCGTCCTGTTGGTGCCCTCCGTGCCGCTCTGGTCCGCGTATCCGACGATGCGAACCCTGAGGTCGTTGTTCGCCAGCAATCCGGCGAGCTGGCGGATCTGCTGCTCGGCCTGATCGATGTTGAGGAATCCGTCGGAATTGTTCGCAAAGAAGACCGCCGTCGAGGCGATGAAGCGATCGAGCCGCGCCGCCGGACTGTCGACGACCGATTGCAGCGCGGCGTACTGCTCACCCAGTTTGGCGTACTGATCGGCGAGCTTGTCATATTGCGCGGTCAGCGCCGCGGATCTCCGGTCGCCGGACTTCGACTGCTCGGTCATCGCCGCGCGCATCTGGTCGACGCTCGCCTGCAGGCGCGCCAAGCTCTGCTGCAGGCTGCTTATCCCGGCCTGCGATGCCGCCAATTGCTCCGGCGCGGACACCAGGCCGATCCGGTCGACGACCCGGTACGGCGATGCGGCCGCCGCGAGCGCATCGATCAGAGGCGCGGTCTCGAGCTGGCTCGGCTCGATGCCCGAGACCGCGACGCTTTGGCTGTGATGATCGAAGTCGAGCCGAAGCGGGAACGTGGTCAGCAACGGCTGCTTCGCGGCAAGCTGCTCCAGCGCCGCATGGGTGCGCCGCTCCAGCAGGCTTCGCGTCACTGATACCGCCGCGAACCAGACCAGCACGGCAGCCGCGGCCGCAAGTAAGCCGAACAGGATGACCTTGCCGCGCCGGCCCGTTGCCTTGCGCGGCGTGTCATCGGTCTCGATCGATGCCGCCAGCGATGCGAGCATCGGGGCATCGCACTTCGCGCCGCGGTCGATGCGCTCGATCGAATCGAAGAACAGCGAATTGATCCGGGCATTGTCGGCGGGGCGCAGCGGGCCGAGACACTCCGCCGCGAGGATGAAACGGGGCGAGGCACGCAGCGCGATCTGCCGTCCGCCGAAATCGAGCGTCTGCAGATTGCCTTCGCCGGCCAGCGCCTGCACGGAAAACTCCAGGATCGCCGCGACCATCGCGCTGAGCAGGTCGGCGCGTTCGTCGGGCGTTTCGTCGCGCTTCCAGTCCGCAACCAGGCGCCCGTTGCCGCGCTCGATGATCAGCAGCCGGTTTACCCGCGGCGGATTGTCGGCCAGCACGAACTCGCTGATCGGACGCCCCGTGACCAGCGACTTGATGCGTCCCATCCAGAGCTGGGTGGAGGTCAGCGCATTGATGCGTTGCTCGAGCGAGGCGACCAATTCCCTGAACGAATTCGCCACCGCGGCGCTGACCAGCCGGCCGACGATCGGATACAGCGCCTCGACCATCAGCTCGCGCGAATTCCTGATCTCGCTCCTGATCGCGGAGACCACCGTGGGCGCGATCGCGTTGGCGAGTTCGCGCGGCCGATTGACCTCGGCGCGCTCGAGGGCCGCGACCAGGATGTCGGCGGTTGCGGCCTCAAGGCGATCGGCGGAGCCGACATATTGCTGCAGCGACGTAAGGTCGGCTTCCAGCGACTGCAGGCGCGTCGCCTCGGGCTGAAACAGCAATGTCTTGAGCTGCTCGATCTCGCGATTCTGGCCGGCAGCAGCTGCCATGCTATTTTCCCGTGCGGCCGGATCCCAATCCGCTGATGGCTGCGCCGAGCTGCGAGATGGCCGCACCGATATCCTTCAGCGAGTCGAGCCGCTTCTGCTCGGTGTCGCGCTCGAGGTCGGAGACCCGCGCCTGAACGGCGGCGATCTCGTTGGCGAAGTCCGCCTGCATCTGCTTCAGCGATGCCTGCATCTCCTCGCGCAGGCCGGCCAGATTGCTTTCGATCGAGCGCTGCGCGCCGCCGAACAGGAGATCACGGACCTGATCGATCGTCGCTGTGGCATGCGCTGCCGCATCCGCGCCGTTTCCCGCGGCCGCGGCATTGGCGGCTGCATCCGTATCCTTGATCTGGCGCTCGCTGCCCTTCATGGTCGTAATCCTGCTCGTCCGAAGCTACGCAAAACCCGGCTTTGCCGCAAAAAGCAAATCCAGAACAATCCTATAGCCAATTTCGTCGGCCCGGCACAGAGCAAGGCGAGCAATCAGAAGGGGATGAAGCCGAACAGCGTGCGATCGCGAGCAATTATTTCTAATAAGTTATTGCCTTTATTGCGAGTTCTGTACGGTTCTTGACCTGGCATTTTTCCAGAATAGTGCTGACGTAGTTCTTCACGGTTCCCTCGGCCAGGTGTAGCCGCTCGCCGATCTCGGTGTTGCTCTTGCCTTCGACGATCAGCGTGAGAATTTCATTCTCCCGCGCCGTCAGCCCGTCGCGAACCGGCAGCTTCGCCGACAGGCGCGGGCCGCGCAGCCGCTTGAATTCGTCGAGAATACGCGCGGCCACGCCCGGTGACAGCCCGGACTGGCCGTTCATCACAGCGCGGATCGTGCCTGCGATCTCCTCCATCCTGGCGTCCTTCAATAGATACGCCTTCGCGCCCGCGCTCACGGCCTCGAAGATCAGATCGTTGGTCTCGAATGTCGTCAGGACGACGATATGGGTCTGCGGAAGCTCGCGCAGGATCCGCTGGGTCGCTGCGATGCCACCGACGCGCGGCATCTGCAGATCCATCAGAATGACGTCGGGCCGGTATCGCCGCGCAAACTCGATAGCCTGCTCGCCGTCGGCCGCGCCGGGAAGCAAATCGAAATCGTCGTTCTGTTGGGCAAGGAGCGTCGCGATCCCTTCGCGGATCAATGCCTGGTCCTCGGCGATCAGCACCCGCACCTTCTCGATCTTGCTCACGGGCGATTCCATCTTTCTCTCGAAAGCCTCATGATCCTGAATGCCGCAGCTCGGCTGCTCACTCGGCCAGCACGCCCGCAGACGCCGCCGGCGGCACTCCCACGGGCAGCGATATCCGGACCAGTGTACCCCGCCCCGGCGCACTTTCCACCGCGCAGTCTCCGCCAACGAGTTCAGCAAATTCGGCCATTCCAATCAATCCGAAATGTCCAGGCTTCGGCACCGCCGGATCAAAGCCGCGCCCGTCGTCACGAATCTCCACGATCAGCTTCCGGCCGACCGCGGCCGGCTCCTCGAACGCACGAAACGAGACATGACGCGCCTTCGCATGCGCCTGGACATTGCGCAGTGCCTCGCTGAGGATGCGTTGCACGGTCAAGGCGCAATCGCGCAATCCGCCGCGCGCCCTGTCGTCGATGTGGGTCGTGACCGCGATCCCGCTGCGGTCCGCGAAGTCGGTCAGCAATCCTTCAACGTCCAGATCGAGCTCGAGATCGTCGGGCGTGCGCAGGCGGGCGATCGCCTCGCGGGCGCGCGCGAGTCCGCTCGCCGCCGCATCTTCCGCCGTCGCAAGTCCGTCCGCCGCGCGCGCGGGATCGGTCGACAGATAATGCCTGACAAGCCTGATCTGGGTCAGCAGCGCCACGATCGAGTGCACGAGCGTATCGTGCAGGTCGCGCGCCAGGCGAAGGCGGGTGCGCGCGAGCGAGGCGAAGCGCACCTCCGCGCTCGCCGCCTCGAGCTGCTGCTCCATCAGGCGGCGGGCGCGGCGCTCGCTGCCGAGCAGCGTTTCGACCTGACGCGCCGCGAAGTCCGGCATCGCGATGAGGAAGTAGTGCGACTGCTCGCCATTCCACAGCACCACGGCCGTCACCGGTTGCGCCATCCCCGGCGATGCGCCGCGAACGCCGGCAAGCGCGATGGTGTCGCGCTCTCCCGCGGCGAGCGACGCCAATTCGGATTCCATTCCGACCAGCAGCATGCATTCGCAGCAATCGGTGCCTACAGCGGGAAGCCATTCGACGAGGCGTCCGATCTTCCGCACCATCTTTCGGTCGGCGCCGATAATGGCGAGGCCGATGACGTCGGCTTCTGCGGCCGGAAGCAAGTCCGCACTCAGGTCGATCATTCGTTGCCCAAATCAGCTCAGCGAGCCGCCCACTTTGGCGTAAGCCCGCGGCGGCCGCAAACGAATATGACTTTCGTCACGACCGATCCTGACTTTCGTCAGATGCCGCTGCCGCCCGAAATGCGGTTTCTGGTTCGTGAAATCGTGCAAGCCGCGGTGTGCCACATGCGGGTGCACGTGGCGATGCCAGCCGGGCCGCGCCTCACGCAGGCCGCGCCATTCGACCGGAGTGAGCTGACGGATGAGGGTCGCGCCACGAAAATCGTCGCGCACGGAGCCGCGCAGTTTGGGCGACTCGGCCAAGCCCGCAAAGCGGCGCCGCCTGAGCGCGACGCAGAAGGCGGCGCTGCACGGAGCCCTCGCCGGCCGTCTGCAGCTCTATCCGCGCGGATATGCCGCAAGCAAGACCGGACCATTCCACTCGCGACGCGCCGTGCTCGGGCTTGCGCGCGCAGGCCTGATCAAGATCAGCGCGACGATGCGCTACGCCTCGGCAACCAGGCGCGCGCGCGAGATCTTCCTGGGCACAATGGCCGGTGGAGCGGGTGAGCAGGCTGGGCCGCAGGTTGCGAAACATCGTGCCGGCGACCACTTTGATGGGGCTGCCGCTTCCGGCAGCCGAGCCACGGGCGAATAGAGCGCCGGCCGGGCCATTGTCTGCCCCTCGCCGGCGGTGAATGGTAGAAAGGCCCGGAACGCAGGGCAGCCGTCGCCGTTAAGTTGCGCGACCACGGCTGCAACAGACAACGAGGATGCATGCTCGCGCTCTGGATCATTGGGTTGGCGTTCGTCGGCAGCGGCCTCGCCGCGGTCCTGTTCGGCGTCAGCGCACTCGAAACGCCGTTCGGGAGCGCGCTGTTCGGCAGCGGGCTGATCTTCGTTGCCTCGGGGGTCGTGATCTCGGCTCTGGGCCTCGTGGTCCGGAAACTCGACCGGTTGCGGGAGGCGATCGAGACACGCGCGGAGCTGCCACTTGCTGAACCGACCGAAACCGTTCCAGCCATCGCCACCGCGACAGTGGAACGTCCGTCTCCGCTTCGATCGCGCGACGCGAAACGGCAGGCGGCGCAGGATGCCCGCGCAGCGGAAGACGCCGTCGCACCGCAAGAGCCGGCGCATCCGTTGATCGGCCGGTCGTCACGGCCTGGACGGTCCTCGTTGCCCGCGCGCCGAACGCCGGCGAGCGAGGCGCGGCAGGCACCCCCGGTCGTTCACTCCGGCACCGTCAACAACATGGACTATCAGCTGCGCGCCGACGGGACCATCGTCGCGATGTTGCCGGGGCGAAAGCTGGAATTCGCATCGATCGACGAGCTGCGAGCCCGTCTCGCCGCCCTTCCGGACGACGACGAGGACACATCCGCCGGCCAGCGTTCGGCCTGAACGCCGGCACGCCGTCTGACTGGAGCACGGCTCTCCCAGTCCACCATCTATTCGCGAAATCCCACCGACATGCGCAAGTAGGTGCCGATCGGCCTTGCCATCCTGCCGCTCGCGCTGCTCTGGTAACGCATTCGCTGCCCGCTCAGCACACACCATAGCTCGTCGAAGTTTGCACTGTGACTTCGGATGGGGGGCCGCTGCGCCTGCCCCGCCGTCGCATGACCTCGTCCCCGGTAGGACGGCGGTCCGCTTGCACGGCGTTGACCGCGACCGGAGCTGCCCGCAACGAGCAGATCAGCTCTGCAGCTAAACTGCACAGAAAATCTTTACAGATTACCTGTATATATCTATCTCCATCGGCATGAACAATTCATCGGAGTCCCTCCGGCAAGCGCGCGTCTCGGCGCTGGCTGAGGACCTGCGCCTGCTGATCGGAAGACTGAAGCGCCGGCTGCGCGAACAGAGCGATCGCGGAGACCTGCCGCCCTCCCAGGTGGCGGTCCTGCTTCGGCTCGAGAAAGACGGGCCCGCGACCGTATCGAGCCTGGCGCGATCCGAAGGGATGCGTCCGCAATCGATGAGCTCGGCGGTCGCCGCGCTCGAGGCGGCAGGCCTCGTCACCGGCAGGCCTGATCCGGAAGACGGCCGGCAAACCATCATGTCTCTCACCGATACCTGCCGCGACTGGATCCAGGCCGGGCGCGCTGCGCGGCAGGACTGGTTGTCGCGCACCATCACGGCGCGACTGTCGCCGCAGGAGCAGGACGAACTCGCCGCCGCCGTCGGGCTTTTGAAGCGGCTCATCGACGATTGATGCGGGCTTCGCCGCATCGATCGCGCCAAACTTTCGGCCGGCAGAAGGAAATGATCATGGCCCTCACGATGCTCGATCCGCTCACGGCCCTCATCGTTGTCGATCTGCAACTTCGTGTGGGGCTTGTCCAATCTGCTCGTCGGCTATCTCCTGGTCTGCCGCGTCGGCGACTTCGGCCTGCGGACCACGAGCCACGTCGCCGTACTCGACCTTGGCGGACTCCTGATCGGCGTCCTGCTGGCGCGGCGGTTCGGGCGGTTTCACTGCGGCAATGAACCAGAGCGATCATGAGAGGCGTGTTTCGATCACTGCGGAGCTTCAACTACCGGATCTGGGCCGCGGGCGCGCTGGTGTCCAACGTCGGGACCTGGATGCAGCGCGCCGCGCAGGATTGGCTCGTTCTCACCCAGCTTACGAATCATAGCGCGTCCGCCGTCGGCATCGTCATGGCGCTGCAGTTTGGGCCACAGCTTCTGCTGATGCCATGGTCCGGCTTTGCCGCCGATCATTTCAACCAGCGCCGGCTGTTGATGGCCACCCAGGCGACCATGGGCGCGCTCGCACTTATCCTCGGTGTTCTGACCGTCACCGGGCTGGTGCAGCTCTGGCACGTCTACACATTCGCTTTCCTGTTCGGCTGCAGCGCGGCGCTCGATGCCCCGGTGCGCCAGACATTTGTCGCCGAACTGGTGGGTGACCGGGACCTGTCGAACGCGATTGCGCTGAACTCGACCTCGTTCAACGCCGCGCGGATGATCGGACCCGCGGTCGCCGGCCTCATCATCGCTTCCGTCGGCACCGGCTGGGCATTCCTCTTCAACGGCGCGTCGTTCCTTGCGGTGCTGACGTCGCTGTTGCTGCTCCGCAAATCCGAGCTTCGCCCGAATGCGCGCGCCCACCGCGCCAAGGGCAGCGTCACGCAGGGCTTTCACTATGTCTGGTCGCGCCCCGACCTCAGGACGACCCTGGTGATGCTGTTCCTGATCGGCACCTTCGGGCTGAACTTCCCGATATTCATCTCGACCATGGCGGTTGGCGTCTTCCACACCGACGCGCGCGGCTTTGGCCTGCTGTCGTCGATGATGGCCGTCGGCACAATGTCGGGCGCGTTGCTTGCCGCGAGCCGCGACCGGCCGCGCTTCGCCTCGCTGTTGCTCGGCGCCGCGATCTTCGGACTGGGCTGCACGCTGGCGGCGCTGGCGCCGAATTACTGGCTGTTCGCCGCCGCACTCGTCGTGATCGGCGTCGCCGCACTCACCGTCACCAACACCTCGAACGCGCTGATGCAGCTCTCGACCGAACCCGCGATGCGCGGACGGGTGATGGCGCTCCGGCTCGGCGTCGCGCTCGGCGGCACCCCGATCGGCGCCCCGATCGTCGGATGGGTCGCCGATCACCTCGGTCCGCGCTGGGCGCTCGGCGTCGGCGCGGCCGCAGGCTTTGCCGCCGCGCTCGTGGCCATCGCCGCGCTGTCTCAAGGCAAGGTCGACGCCAAGCGCGGCAGCGTGCCTCACGCGGCGGAGTGATCAGTCACTTTTCCGGATCATGCTCCAATAGGCGCAGGACGCCATGCTCGGCTACACGGTCAGCCGCAGGGCGACCTCGGTCGAGCCATCCATCAGCCGGCGCGACACCATCCACGGAGAACCGGTCGTCAACCCCGACCTTGGGACAGAAAACGAGCGAGCGCTCTCTCAGAAAATTTGGTCGCCCCCCTTTTCCGGCGACCAGTCTCTAGGCTAGGAATTATTCAAGAGGCTAGGAATTATTCAAGGGCCAAGAGCCCACGCCCGGACCGACAACCAGACAATAGAGTCCGGGCTACACATTGGGAGGAGGCAACGTTGCGTCTCGCGCGCCAGCGACCGGGGACCAATGCATTCTCGATGGACGTGCTTTGCGCACGCATCCTTGAGCGCCACCGCGATTCCATCAAGGTCCAGAAGCCGCATCTCGCCGTTCCGAACCTCACGCGCATCATCGGCGCCACGCTCACGCTGTCCAACAAGCACGGCTTTCACGCCACCACGCTGCGCCAGCTCGCGGAAGCCTCCGGCCTCAGCATGGGCGGGCTCTACACCTACTTCGACAGCAAGCCGACGCTGCTGTCGATGATCCTCGGCGAGGTCGCCGAGACCGCTTCCGAAGTTCTCACCGCGCCACCCGACGACGTCAAAGGGGATGCCCGCAAGCATCTGCACTGGATCATCGCGACGCATGTCCGGATGAGCGAGGCGATGCAGCCCTGGTTCGTGTTCGCCTTCATGGAGGCGAAGTCGTTTCCACCGGCAGAGCGTCAGCGCGCGAAGGACATGGAGGTCATGACCGAGAAGATCATCGCCAACGTCCTCAAGCAGGGCGTCGCCAGCGGGGTCTTCACGATCGAGCAGGTCACGCTCACGGCGTCGCTGATCAAGCCGCTGCTGCAGGACTGGTACGTCAAGCGCGCGAAGTACCGCACCCGCGGCACCTCGATCGAGGCCTACATCAACGGCGTCGCGACGTTCGTCGACGCGGCCTTGGCGGCACGAAACCGGACCGGCCGCATCGCCGCCGGCTCCCGCTCCAAGCCGAAGCAGATGGCGCACTCATAGCCCGCAGGAAGGACCAGGCAATGAAGCGATTCCGATTTAATCAGCAGGAGATCGTCTTCGCCGTGTTCACCGTGCTCTTCCTCGCGTTCTCGATTTTCCTGCGCGGCTTTCTGACCCCCGAGAACATGCTGACGCTGCTGCAGAACGTCGCCGTGCTCGGTATCCTCGGGCTTGCGATGGCGATCGTCGTGATCGGACGCGGCATCGACATCTCGCTGATCGCAGCGCTCGCGGTGCCGCCGGGGCTCGTGCTGCAGATGGTGCAGGACGGCCACTCGCTGACCGCATCGCTGCTGACCGCCGTGCTGCTCACGATCGCTTTCGGCCTGATCAATGGCTGGCTGATCGCCTACGCCGAAGTCCCATCGCTGTTTGCGACGCTGGCAACCGGCCTGCTGCTCGCCGGGCTCGGCCAGGCCGCGCTGTTTCAGCTCGACGTCGTGCAGTGGAGCGACGGCATGGCCGGGTTCGAGCGGCTCGGGCAAGGCACCATCCTCGGCATCCCCAGTTCGATCGTGATGTTCGCGATCGCCTGCATCGTGGTGGCGTTCCTGCTGCGCCGGACGCGCTGGGGCGCGTACATCTACGCGATCGGCGACAATCCCTACGCCGCCCGCGTCACCGGCATCCCCTCGCGCCCGATCATCGTGCTGCAGTACGTCGTCGCGGCGCTGATCGGCTGCTTCGCCGGTCTCGTGATGGCAGCCTCCGTCAATTCGATGCCGACCCGCATCTTCAACTCGACCCTGATCTACGACGTCATCCTGGTCGTCGTGCTCGGCGGCATCGGGCTCTCCGGCGGCCGCGGCGGCGTGCTCAACGTGATCATCGGAACGCTTCTGATCGGAACGATGCTCAACGGCATGACCATCATGGATATTTCCTATGCCGGTCAGAACCTCATCAAAGGCGTGGTCCTGCTGCTCGCCGTCATCACGGATTCCTTCCTGAATCCGCGCAACGAAGAAACGGCGCAGCAGGGCGACATCTGAGTGGAACGACAACGACACCAACCAAGGAGGAAGCAGTGAAGCGCGTGATCAGGACTGCAAAGATACTCGTTGCCACACTCGGGCTTGCGGCCATCGCCGGACCGGCCCTGGCCCAAAAGGGCCTCGACGAGCCGTTCCAGAAGCCGTTCAAGGAGGCCCTCGCCGGCAAGACGGTGGCTTACGTTCCGGTCGCCATGAACTTCGACCTCACCGAAGGCTGGTATGCCGGCCTGAAGAAGGAGCTCGAGCCCTTCGGCGTGAAGTTCGAGATCCGCGATCCCAACTGGAACACCAATGCCGGCGCCCAGGCGGTGACCTCGCTGATCTCTGAAAAGCCCGCCGTGATGGTGATCCACAATCCGGACGTGCAGACCTATGCCAAGCTGCTGCAGCGCGCCGAGAACGAAGGCATCTACGTCATCCAGATCAACATGGGCTCGGCCTATCGCAGCTCGGCCTTCGTCGGCGCCAACTGGATCGAGATCGGCGAGAAGGACACCGAGGCGGTGGTCAAGGCCTGCCAGGGCAAGTCGAACAAGATCGCCATCGTGCAAGGCGCGCTCTCCGCGGCCGCAAGCGCCTACACGCTCAAGGGCGTCGAGAACGTTCTCGCCAAGCATCCGGAGATCAAGGTGGTTTCGAGCCAGGCCGCCGATTGGGATGCGGCGAAGGCCAAGGCGATCACGCAGACCGTGCTGAAGCAGAATCCCGACCTCTGCGGCATCGTCGGCTTCTGGGACGGCATGGATATCGGCACCGCGGCAGCGGTCAAGGAAGCCGGCCTCACCGGAAAGGTGTTCGTCGCGACTTCCGGCGGCGGCGAGCGCAAGGGCGCCTGTGAACTGGTGAAGTCCGGCGCCTTCGACCTCAACCTGAGCTACGACGTGCCGACGCAGGCGGCGCAGATGGCCGGCACGATCAAGTGGCTGCTGTCGTCGGGCGCCAAGGCCGGCTCGGTCAAGGGCTCGGAATACACGACGCTGATCCCGATCACCAAGGAGAATGCGGACAGCCAGACCGCATGCTGGAATCTCAGCGACCTCAAAAAATAGCCTGATTGGCCCGCAGACGTCCCGGGTGACGCACCCGGGACGTCGTTCTCCAGACTCCAACACCTGCTGGAATGCCGATGCGCGACACCCTGACGAGCCTGCGTTATCGCTATTGGCCGGACCATCTCCTCGGCGAGATCCTGTCCAAGCGATGGACCGAGACCGCAATTCCGGTGATCCTCCTGCTGATCGTCGGCTTCGCGCTGAGCCGCTCCATCGATCATTTCCTGTCGCCGTCGAGCCTTGCCGACACCGCGCGCCAGGCCGGCGAGATCGGCTTCATCGGGCTCGGCATGGCGCTCGTCGTCATCGTCGGCGGCATCGACCTTTCGGTTGGATCGATCTTCGCGCTGACCGATTTCTGCGCGCTCTATCTGCTCGACGTGCTCGGATGGCCGGTGCCGGCGGTGGTGGCCGCGACCCTGCTCTGCGGCGCGCTGCTCGGCGCCGTCAACGGCGTCCTGATCGGTTACCTGCGGCTGCGCGCCTTCATCACCACGCTGATCACCCTGATCATCTACCGGTCGACCTTCGATCTGCTGATCCAGCGTTATTCCAACGACATTGCCGCCGCCTTCCCCGACATCCCGTCCTGGAACTTCATCGGCGGCGGCGACGTGTTCGGCATTCCGAGCGTTGCGCTGGTCTATATCGCGATCGCGATCTTCGGCCATATCTTCATGACGCGGTTGCGCCCGGGCTGGCACATCACCGCGATCGGCGGCTCGCGTCGCTCGGCCTACAATTCCGGCATCCCGGTTCGCCGCACGATCGCGCTCTGCTATGTCGCGAGCGGCGTGCTCACCAGCATCGGCGCGCTATTCTTCGCCGCCCGCCTCGGCACCGTCGGCGGCGACATCGGCGTCGGCCTCGAGGTGATCGTGCTGACGGCTACCGTGCTCGGTGGCATCACGCTCGGCGGCGGCAAGGGCTCGGTCGCCAAATCGCTGGTCGGCGTGCTGATCGTGCTCTTGATCACCAACGGCCTGACGACGCTGAATGCGCGCGGCGGCATCAATCGCATGGCGCTCGCCGGGATCCTGCTGGTGGCCGCGATGGTGGACATCCGCTGGCAGAAGAACCGCACCCGGATCATCAGCAAGGTCTATGTCGCGCCGACCTATCATGCACTTCCGCCGCCTCCGCCTACCGAGATCGGGCAGGGCGGGCCGTTCGAGCAGAACGACAAGCTGCGCGACGTCCAGTTGATCGGCCTCGGCCGCATCGAGGCGCCCGAGGACGTCATCCTCGATCGCAACGACAATCTCTACGCCGGCTCGCGCCACGGCGACATCATCCGCTTCTTCGCCCCCGATTATGAGAGAATGGAGGTGTTCGCCCATATCGGCGGCCAGCCGCTCGGCATGGCCTTCGACCGGCAGGACAACCTCTACGTCTGCATCGGCGGCATGGGGCTGTACCGCATCAAGCCGGACGGCACGGTGGAGAAGGCCACCGACGAAACCAACCGCAGCATGCATTCGGTCAACGACGACAGCCGCCTGCGGCTGGCCGACGACCTCGACATCACCGACGACGGCCTGATCTTCTTCTCCGAAGCGACCGTGCGCTACGAGATGGACGAATGGCCGATCGACGGTCTGGAGGCACGCGGCAACGGCCGCATCATCTGCTACGACACCAAGACCGGCGCCACGCACACGGCGCTGCGTGGCCTGAAATTCCCCAACGGCATCTGCGTTGCCAGCGACGGCCAGTCCATCCTGTTCGCCGAGACGTTCGGCTGCTCGATCAAGCGCTATTGGTTCGCGGGACCGAACAAGGGCAAGGTCGAGGTCGTCATGGACAATTTGCCGGGCTACCCTGATAACATCAACCTCGCCTCCGACGGCAATTACTGGCTGGCGCTGGTCGGCATGCGTAGCCCCTCGCTCGACCTCGCCTGGAAGATGCCCGGCTTCCGCCGCCGCATGGCCAAGCGGGTCCCGGTCGACGAATGGCTGTTCCCGAACATCAACACCGGCTGCGTCGTCAAGTTCAACGAGCAGGGCAAGATCCTCGAATCGTTCTGGGACCTTCGCGGCGAGAACCATCCGATGATCACCTCGATGCGCGAGCATCGCGGCTATCTCTATCTCGGCGGCATCGCCAACAACCGGATCGGCCGCTACAAGCTCGAGAACGCCGACCCGAACTTCGTGCAGTATGACAAGCGCTGGGGGAAGCTGTCGTGATCGCCGCCGTCAGGGAAATCGCCAACCGCTTCCTCGGGCGCGGCGAAGCCACCATCACCGTGCCGTCCTTCGACGGCGCGCTCAAACCGAACCAGAAGCTGGAGGCCGCGACGACCTTGCTGGAATGCGAGGCGCCCGAGGACCTCGCGACCGACGGCCGCAATCTCCATGTCGCGGACGGCCGGCGCCTGCTGCGGCTTGACGGCAGCGCCGCCACGGAAATCCGCAGTTTCGAGCAGCCGATCTCGGCCCTCTGCGCGCTGGCGGATGGCGGCGTCGCGGTTGCGCTCGGTGGACGCGAGGTGCGCCTTTATCGCGATCCCTCCTCAAGCGAACCAAGCGTCAGCTTCAACGACACGACCTTCAACGCGATCAACGCACTGACGCAGGCCAGCGACGGGAGCTTGATTGCGACCGACGGCTCGACGACTTGCAATGTCGACGATTGGGCGCGCGACCTGATGGAGCTGAACCGCAGCGGCCGCGTCTTCCGGCTCGACCCCAAGACCCGATCGGCGACGCTATTGGCGTCCAGGCTCGGTTACGCCTTCGGCGCCTGCGCGCGCGGCGGCGGCGTGCTGGTCAGCGAGAGCTGGCGCCATCGCCTGATCCTGATCAAGAACGGACAAGCGCCGCAGGTCGTGCTCGGCCGCCTGCCGGTCTACCCGTCGCGGCTGTCGAAGGCTGCCGCGGGCGGCTATTGGCTCACGGCGTTCACTGCACGCACCCAACTCGTCGAGTTTGTGCTGCGCGAGCCGGCCTACCGGCGGCGCATGATGGCCGAGATCGATCCGGCCTACTGGGTCGCGCCGCGCCTGCGTTCCGGCTTCTCGTTCAAGGAGCCGATGCAAGGCGCGCACATCAAGACGATGGGCGTCATCAAGCCGTGGGCACCGCCGCGCTCCTACGGGCTCGTCATTCGCCTGAGCGAGGACGGCAAGCCGCTCTACTCGCTGCACAGCCGGGTCGACGGCATCAATCACGGCGTGGTCGCGGCGGTCGAGATGGGCGGAGATCTCGTGCTGATCGCCAAGGGGCCGGGCCGCGTCCTGAAACTGCCGCTGGCCGGCCTTGCGGAGGAGTTCGGCGCATGAACGATACTGTGCTTTCGCTGCGCAAGGCGACCAAGCTCTATGCCGGCGTGCCCGCCATCGAGGACGTCGACTTCGATCTCCGCCGCGGCGAGATCCACGCGCTGGTCGGCGAAAACGGCGCCGGCAAGTCGACGCTGACGAAGGTAATGGCCGGCGTCGTGACGCTGACCTCGGGCACCATGGCGGTCGACGGCGCCGACGTCGCGCCGCGGACGCCACTCGAGGCCCGCAACCTCGGCATCGCCATGGTGTTCCAGGAGAACAGCCTGGTGCCGACCATGACCGTGGCGCAAAACCTCTTCCTCGGGCAGGAGAAGTTCTACAATCGGCTGCGCGGCATCTACATCGCCGCGCAACAGTTCCTGCAATCGCTCAATTTCGACGTGACCCCGACCGCGACCGTGAGCGGGCTCGGTGCGGCCAAGAAGCAGATGGTGGAAATCGCCCGCGCTGTCCTGCACAAGGCCAAGGTCATCATCTTTGACGAGCCGACCGCGACGCTGACGCCCGAGGAGAAGAAGTATTTCTTCGACCTCGTTCGCGACCTGAAGAAGCGCGGCGTCTCGATCATCTTCATCTCGCACGCGCTGGAAGAGGCGCTGCTGCTCGCCGATCGCATCACCGTGCTGCGCGACGGCAAGCACGTCGTCACCGACGATGCCGCGAAGTTCGATCGTGCGGCGATCGTGCAGGCGATGGTGGGACGCGATCTCTCCAACACGCTTTACGGCGCGAAGAAGAAGAGCGTGCGGCCGGCGGGAGCGCGCGTCCTCACGGTGCAGAACCTCAAGATGGCGCCGATGGTGAAGAACAATTCGCTGTCGGTCTTCGCCGGGCAGATCACCGGCGTGTTCGGCCTGGTCGGCGCGGGTCGCACCGAAACCTTCAAGATCGTCTCCGGTGTGCTGAAGCGCGACTTCTTCCACGGCGGCGAGATCCTGCTGCACGACAAGCCGGTGCGCTATCGGGTGCCGGCGCCCGCCGTGAAAGCCGGCATCGCCTATGTGACCGAGGACCGCAAGGTCGAGGGCTTCTTCGAAACCGCCTCGATCGCCCGCAACATCTATCTCGGCCTGCTCTCCAAGTTTCCCAAGGGCCGGATGATCCTGTCGCGGCGCGAGACCAACGCGGCCGGCAAGACCTGGACCGAACGGCTGAAGGTTCGCGCCATCGGCGACGAGGCCAAAGTCGTCGAACTGTCAGGCGGCAACCAGCAGAAGGTCGTGATCGCCAAGTCGCTCGTGCAGGAGCCTGATCTGATCATCTTCGACGAGCCGACGCGCGGCGTCGACGTCGGCGCCATCGTCGAGATCCATGAGCTGATTAACCACCTCGCGGACGAGGGCAAGGCTGTGGTCGTGATCTCGTCCTACCTGCCCGAGATCATGGCCCTCTCCGACCGCATCCTCGTGTCGCGCCAGGGCAAGGTCGTCGAGGAATTCTCCGCGGTCGAGGCGACGGAGGAAAAGATCATGTACGCGGCGATCCATTGAAGGTCCGACCCTCGCGTCAGGAATCGGCACTCTTCGAGCGGCTGGCCAGCCCGCGGAGCGACAACGCGATCAAGGTGAGCACAGCGCAGATCGGAACGCGACTGGATCCCAGAAGCGAATTCTGGCGCACCGCTTAGGTTGCTGTCCCAGCCTATTGCTTCGGGCCGACAGTCCAGGTTTGCTTGAGCCGGGCCGACCTCACCCAACCCGAGACGCTATTGCTAGTCTTGGCATTTGCATACGTCACGGACGACCAGCCATCGCGGGTTTGCGCGTAGATGACGAGTTCATCCTTCGGAACGACGAAGACACCACTGATCGGACAGTGCAGATTCGGCGCCGAATAGATTTGCAGCCGTCTCGTCCCCGTCACCACGCTGGCGAGCGGCGGCGAGAATACCGGGGCGCCCTTGGCGCCCGCATGCGGCTCCTTGCAGCTCGACGGCGTCTGCGCGCGCACGGACGCGCCCAGCGAACCCAGGATCACGGCACTGCAGACGATGCAGGCGAGGATGGCTTTGTCCGACATCATTTCAACTCCTGGACCGCGCTGGCACTGATTACCCGTTGCCATGTGGCGTTTGTCGCCGGCCATGGGACACAGGTTCTGACGATGCGACGAAATTGTCGTGCTGAACAGGGCCCGGCGGCATTGCGGATTTGACCGTGATGCAAGCGGAGGTGGAGGAATGGAGCGGCCGATCGGTCGCGCCGCGTGAGCCGCACGACACGAGCCTTGGTGAAGGCGGTCAACGCCTTGGAAGGCTTCGAGCGGCTCCCGCTCGTGAGACCCGCGGCAGCACTTTGCTCGGAGAGCATCGAAGGATCACCCGATGCAGAATGGCGCGCCCGGAACGATTCGAACGTCCGACCCTCAGATTCGTAGTCTGATGCTCTATCCAGCTGAGCTACGGGCGCATCTTCGCGGCAGGGCTTGAGCCCGTGTGGGGCCGGAAAGGCCCGGATCGTCGCGAAAGAGCGCTCTAGCTACAGGCTCCCGGTCCGGTTGGCAAGGTCTGGCAGGCATGTTCAGGCGCACGATTTGGCGGGAAAAGCCGAAAACACCACCCGAAGCGGACTTTCCAGTCATTCCCGGCACGCGGTCTTGTCCGGAAGCGCCAATATCCGGGATTCCTGGACTGATTTGCCGATCATTCCACCGAATAACGATGAGAGAGCCCCGGCTTACGCCCGCGCCCGCTCGTTCCGCACCGAAAGCAGTTCCACCGGGCGGTCTGGGATCGAGATCCGGAAGGTGGCGCCGATAGTGCCCTCGACCAGATGGATGGCGCCGCCATGGGCGCGGATCAGCTCGGCGGCGATGGCAAGGCCCAGCCCGCTGCCGCCCGGGCGGCCAGAGGTCTGGAACGCCTCGAACAGATGCTCGCGCGCCTTCGCCGGCACGCCAGGGCCGGTGTCGGAGACTTCGATGATCGCCACCGTCCCCTCGCGGCGACCGGTGATGCGGATCTGCATGGTTGAGGCGTCGGGATGGCTCTCCAGCGCCTGCACCGCATTGCGCACCAGATTGAGCAGCACGCGGAACAGCTGGTCCGGATCGGCGTCGATGGTGAGCCCGCGCTCGATCGCGCTGATCCAGGTGATCGAGGCGTCCGTCGCAAGCCCCACGGATTCCCGAACTTCGGCAACCGCCGGCTCGACCAGCATCACGCGGCGGTCGGGCGCCGCCTCCTGCGCGCGCCCATAGGACAGCGTCGACTGGCAGAACGCGATGGCGCGCTCGAGCGAGCGCAGCAGTTTCGGCGCAAAGCGCTGCACCCGCGGATCGGGCACGCTGGCGAGTTGGTCCGACAGCAGCTGCGAGGACGCCAGCAGGTTGCGCAGGTCGTGGTTGATCTTGGAGACGGCAAGTCCGAGCGCGGCGAGCCGGCTCTTCTGATGCAGCATCGAGACGAGGTCGCGCTGCATGTCCGACAGCTCGCGCTCGGCAACGCCGATCTCGTCGCCGCGCTGGCTCGGCACGATGATTCGCGCCGAGCTTTCCGGATTTTCGTGGAAGCCGACCAAGCTCGCGGTCAGCCGTCGCATCGGGCGGACGAACAGGTAGTGGAGCGCGAGATAGACGAGGCCGGCGGTCAGGCCGGCGATCAGCAGCGCGACCACCAGGACGTTGCGCGAGAAGCGGTACATCGCCTGCCGCAGCGGCTTCTCGTCGATCACGACCTCGATGAACTGCGCCTGCCCCGGGGCAGGCCCGACCACGCGGATGGTCTGGTCGCCGTGCTCCAGCATGAGCTCGAAGGCATCGACGATCGCCGACCACACCGTCATGGTGCGCATGTCGACGTCGTGGTCGATCGCCGCCGGCAGGTCGGCGCTGGCGAGCAGGCGGCGCTGCTGGCCCATCTTGATGGCAACGGCGCGAGCGCCGATGCTGGTCAGGATCTGCCGCGCCAGCGAATCCGGCACCATGCCGGAGGGCGCAGCATCCAGCACCAGCGCCGCAGTGTTGGCGGCGGCCAGGCGGTCGTTCAGCCGGTTCATCCGGAAGTTGGCGATCGCCGGCACATAGATCAGGAGCCCGGCGATCATCACCAGGGGGATCGTCAGCAGCAAAAGCTTGCCCGACAGCCCGAGCCGGAGGGACGGCTTGGGCCGCTGCTTCAGCGCGGTTGCCTGATCGTCAGTCACAGCCACAAGAGAAAGCCTTGTTTGGCTCAGGGGCTGGAGGAAGATGCGACCCGGCCCCCAAGCCGGTCAAATTACGGATCGCTAATGTCGGCCGGTTCCGCCGGCACCACAAGGCGCTCCTCACCGTCAAAAACCCCGCAAAAACAGATATATTCGCCGCAATTGCGACGTTTCGAAGAAGGTCTTTTGCGTCACCCTGTGACATTGACGAAAAGGGGGCACTCCCTTATAAGCCGCGCCAACTGTCCGCGATGGCCCGGTTCTTGACCGGGGGCGGCTCGTTTGGGGCCGCAACGGCCCGTTTTGGGCCCGCCAGCATCACCGGACTTCATCTCAATTCAACGGCAAATTGCCCGGTCAGCGGAGAATTACCCGTGAAGCGGACTTATCAACCCAGCAAACTGGTGCGCAAGCGCCGTCACGGCTTCCGCGCCCGTCTCGCCACGGCCGGCGGCCGCAAGGTCCTCGCCGCGCGCCGCGCGCGTGGCCGCAAGCGCCTGAGCGCCTGAGCCCGGACATCTCCTCTCCGGAGATTCTTTATGGATCGGCTAAGGCAGCGGGCGGACTTCCTCGCCGTTGCCAATGGCGCGCGGGCGAACAGCGCAGGCTTTGTGCTGCAAGCACGCCGCCGCGACGATGATGGCCCGATCCGCGTTGGCTTCACCGTCACCAAGAAAAACGGCACCGCGACCGAGCGCAACCGCATCCGCCGCCGGCTTCGCGAACTGGTGAAGCATGTCGACGTCATAGCGATGCGACCGCACCATGATTATGTGCTAGTCGGCCGCCGTGACGCGCTGACCCGTGACTTTGCGACCATGCTAGACGATCTGCGGTCGGCGCTGCGCCGCCTCGACCGGCCTGCGCCGAAGGCGCGTACTCCGAACGGAATGACGAGACCTTAAGAGATGTCCGACAACCGCAACACGATCCTTGCCGTCATTCTGTCCGGCCTCGTCCTGATCGCCTGGCAATATTTCTACAATGTGCCGCAGATGGAGAAGCAGCGCGCCGAGGCCCAGCGGCAGACCGAGTTGCAGAAACCGGCCCCCAAGGCGACCCCAAGCCAGACCACCACGACTCCCTCGCCGTCCGCCAGCGGCACGCCCACGACGACACCGTCGACGGCCGCCGCCGGGCCGGTGATCAGCCGCGAGGCGGCACTGGCCGCGGGTCCGCGCGTCAAGATCGACACCCCGCTCGTCACAGGCAGCATCTCGCTGAAGGGCGCACGCATCGACGACATTGCACTGGTCAAGTTCCGCGAGACGGTGGATCCGCATTCGCCGCCGATCGTGCTGTTCTCGCCGTCGCAGACCGCCGCCCCCTATTACGCCGAGTTCGGCTGGGTGCCCGCGACCGGATCGACGGCCCGCATCCCCGACCAGAACACGGTGTGGCAGCAGGAGGGTTCCGGCAGCCTGACGCCGACGACGCCGGTGACGCTGAAATACGACAATGGCGAGGGCCTGACCTTCCGCCGCACCATTTCGATCGACGACCGCTACCTCTTCACCATCAAGGACGAGGTCAGCAATGCTGGCAACGCGTCGGTCACGCTCTATCCGTTCGCGCTGATCGCGCGTCACGGCACGCCGCAGGTCTCCGGCTACTACATCCTGCATGAAGGCCTGATCGGCTATCTCGGCGAGCAGGGCCTGCAGGAATACGCCTACAAGAAGATCGACGACGCCAAGTCGCTCACCTTCGACGTCACCAACGGCTGGCTCGGCATGACCGACAAGTATTGGGCGGCGGCGCTGCTGCCCGACACCACGGCCAAGCTGCATGTGCGCTACTCGTCGGAAGCGGTCGGCAACACCCACAACTACCAGACCGACTATCTTCTGGCAGCGCAGACGCTCCCGGCTGGCGGCACTATCAGCGCCAACGCGCGGCTGTTCGCCGGCGCCAAGGAAGCCAGCGTGGTCGGCATCAACTTCCCGCTGGTCGGCTTCGGCGGCTACAACAAGGAGCTCGCGCTGAACCATTTCGATCTGTTGATCGACTGGGGCTGGTTCTACTTCATCACCAAGCCGATGTTCCTGGCGCTCGACTGGTTCTACCGCCTGTTCGGCAACTTCGGCGTCTCGATCCTGCTCGTTACCGTGATCGTGAAGCTCTTGTTCTTCCCGCTCGCCAACAAGTCCTACGCCTCGATGGCGAAGATGAAGTCGGTGCAGCCGCAGCTGCAGGCGCTGAAGGAACGCTATCCCGACGACCGCGTGAAGCAGCAGCAGGAGATGATGGAGATCTACAAGAAGGAGAAGATCAACCCGATCGCCGGTTGTCTTCCCGTCGCGCTCCAGATCCCGGTATTCTTCTCGCTCTACAAGGTGCTGTTCGTTACGATCGAAATGCGGCATGCGCCGTTCTTCGGCTGGATCAAGGACCTCTCGGCGCCCGATCCGACCAATCTGTTCACGCTGTTCGGCCTGCTGCACTACGATCCGACGCAGCTTCCGATCTTCGGTCACTATCTGGCGCTCGGCATCTGGCCGATCATCATGGGCATCACGATGTGGTTCCAGATGAAGCTCAATCCGACGCCGCCGGATCCGACGCAGAAGATCATCTTCGACTGGATGCCGCTGATCTTCACCTTCATGCTGGCGGGCTTCCCGGCCGGACTGGTGATCTACTGGGCCTGGAACAACACGCTCTCGGTGCTGCAGCAGAGCTTCATCATGCGCCGCAACGGCGTGAAGGTGGAATTGTTCGACAATCTGAAGGCCACGTTCATCAGGAAGGCGACGTAGCGCTTTCAGGCAAATCAGCCTTCTCAATCACGATGCCCGGCCTTGTGCCGGGCATCAACGTATTGGAGCGTGACAAGCGTGAGACGTGGATGGCCGGGAAGCCCGGCATCAGAGCGGGGATGCTTCGGAATGACCGTCGAACCGGACGCAAGACTGATCGAGCAGGGGCGAAAGCTGTTCGCCGGCGACTGGCGCTTCATCTGGGCGTCGCCCTCGATCGCAACGCTGCCGCCGATGGCCGGCCTTGAGGTCGCCTTTGCCGGCCGCTCCAATGTCGGCAAGTCGAGCCTGATCAACGCGCTGACCGGCCGCAGCAATCTGGCGCGGACCTCACACACGCCGGGACGGACCCAGGAGCTGATCTTCTTCGAGGGCCCTGAAAAGGCCGGCTTCCGGCTGGTCGACATGCCCGGCTATGGCTACGCCTCCGCCCCCAAGACCAAGGTCGCGTCGTGGACGGAGTTGATCCACAAATTCCTACTCGGACGGGCGACGCTAGCGCGGGTCTATGTGCTGATCGATGCCCGCCACGGCATCAAGGACGTCGATCTCGACGTGCTGAAGAGGCTCGACAAGTCCGCGGTCAGCTATCAGGTCGTGTTGACCAAGGCCGACCAGGTCAAACCCAGCGAACTGAAGACCGTCATCGCCGACACCACGGCGACGCTGGCAAAGCACCCGGCAGCATTCCCCGAGGTGCTGGTGACATCGTCGCGCACCGGCGACGGCATGCCGGAGCTGCGCGCCGCGATGGTACGCCTGATCGAGGAACGGCGCTGATGAACGGCTTGCCCCGGCTCCTGACCGGCCTTGCCGCCGTCATGGGCGTCTGCGGCGTGATGCCGGCGGCGGCCGCAGCCCATTTGCCGGATGCCTCGCGGCTGGGCGCGGCATCCTCGATGCTGCTGTTTCATGCTACCGCGACGCTCGCAACCGTTGCGCTCGCGGACCGCGCCGTTGTTCATCCGCGGACCGGGATCGCCGCGGCCTGCGGCTTCGTCATCGCGGCGTCATTGTTCGCGGGCGACCTGACGGCGCGCCAATATGCCGGCCACGGCCTGTTTCCGATGGCCGCGCCGACCGGCGGAACATTGCTGATCCTGAGCTGGCTGGTGCTCGTGGTCGCAGCTGTGTGGCCGAAGCGCTGACCGGTAGCCCGGATAGAGCCGACGGATCGCACGAATGCGCGCCTGATGACAGGCTCCACCAGATCCGGCCTGCCGCTCGAGGCGAAAAGACCCGGATTGCGCTTCGCTCCATCCGGGCTACGAATAGCTCCCGCTTTGCGCACTGCCCGGCAATCAGATAGAACCGCGCCCGACCCTCCGCTGACGACGAGACCAGCTCCATGACCGACCAGCACATCAGCCCGCTCGATCAGGCCCGCATCCTGTCCGAGGCGCTGCCGCACATGCAGCAATATGACGAAGAGACCATCGTCATCAAATATGGCGGCCATGCCATGGGCGCCGAGGACACTGCAAAGGCCTTCGCGCGCGACATCGTGCTGCTCGAACAGACGGCGGTCAACCCGGTGGTCGTTCATGGCGGCGGTCCGCAGATCGCGACCATGCTGCAGCGCCTCGGCATCCAGTCCGAATTCGCGGCCGGCCTGCGCATCACCGACGCCGCGACCATCGAGATCGTCGAGATGGTGCTGGCCGGCTCGGTCAACAAGCAGATCGTCGGCTACATCAACGAGGCCGGCGGCAAGGCCGTGGGCCTCTCCGGCAAGGACGGCAACATGGTGAAGGCGTCGAAGACGACCCGCACCATGATCGATCCGGGCTCCAATATCGAGAAGGCGATCGATCTCGGTTTCGTCGGCGATCCCGAGAAGGTCGACCTCACGCTGCTCAATCAGCTGATCGGCTATGAGCTGATCCCGGTGCTGGCGCCGCTGGCGACCTCGAAGGACGGCCAGACGCTGAACATCAACGCCGACACCTTTGCCGGTGCGATCGCGGGCGCGCTGAAGGCCAAGCGCCTTCTGCTGCTGACTGACGTGCCCGGCGTGCTCGACAAGTCCAAGAAGCTGATCCCCGACCTGTCGATCAAGGACGCCCGCAAGCTGATCGCCGACGGCACCATTTCCGGCGGCATGATCCCGAAGGTCGAGACATGCATCTACGCGCTCGAACAGGGCGTGCAGGGCGTCGTGATCATCGACGGCAAGATGCAGCATGCGGTGCTGCTCGAACTCTTCACCAACCAGGGGACCGGCACGCTGATCCACAAGTGATGGCAGGCGCGGCCAAGCGATCGAGGGCCATCACGGCCGGGTTTGTCCCGGCCATCCCCGCCCTGCGCAATGAGCGCGAGAGGCTTCCCTATGCCCAGATCGTAGCGGCGCTGACGCGGTCGCAGCGGCGATCCCCGCTCGTGCGGCTCATGATGTCGCTCCCGGCCGCGATCGTTTCGCTGCTGTTCTCGTCGGCGCCGGCGCATGCCGACCTGAAACTGTGCAACCGCATGAGCTATGTGATCGAGGCCGCGATCGGCATCGACGACAAGGCCGCGACCGCGACCCGGGGCTGGTTCCGCATCGATCCCGCGACCTGCCGCGTCGTGGTGCAGGGCGCGCTGACCGCCGACCGCGTGTTGCTCAACGCCCGCGTGCTCGGCGTCTACGGCGCCTCGCCGATCCCGCAAAACGGCACCGATACGCTCTGCGTCGCGCAGGACAATTTCGTGATCGCGGCTGCGCGCCAGTGCCGTTCGGGCCAGACGCCTGCGCAGTTCACCCAGATCAGGCCGACGCAGACCGATGACGGCAACCTCGTCGCCTACCTCGCCGAGGACAGCGAGTACGACGACGAGCAGGCGCGGCTCGCCGGCATCCAGCGCCTGCTGGTGATCGCGGGCTACGACGCCGCGCCGATCGACGGCGTCGACGGCCCGAAGACACAGGCCGCGCTCTCCGCATTCCTCAAGAGCCGCGGACTCGCAAGCGACATCGTGCAGTCACCGAACTTCTTCGCCACCATGATCGACGCCGTGCAGAAGCCGTCGCCATCGGGGCTCACCTGGTGCAACGACACGCCGCACAAGGTGATGGCGGCGGTCGCGACCGATGACGGCAAGGCGGTGACCAGCCGCGGCTGGTATCGCATCGATCCCGGCAAGTGCCTGCATCCCGACGTGTCAGGCACGCCAAAGCAGATCTACTCCTTCGCCGAGGCCGTCGACGGCGACAACCGCACCATCCGCATCAAGGACAAGCCGCTGAACTGGGGCGGCACGAAGGAGCTCTGCACCCGCGACAGCAAATTCGAGGTCAACGACCAGGGCGACTGCGCCAACCGCGGCCTCACGGCGATCGGCTTCGCGCCGGTCGACATGACCAGCGGCGGCAAGACGCTGCACTTTGCGATGCCGTGATGCGGTTCAGATGTTACCCGACCCCAACTCGTCCTCACCTGCGAAAGCGGGTGATCCAGTCCGCCGCGACATCAGCGTCCCTCTCGCAGGCCGCGGCGTACCGGATGCCCGCATGCACGGGCATGACAGCCGAGAGAATGCCATGAAGACGCCCCGCACCTTCGCGCACATCGACACCTGGGTGTTCGATCTCGACAACACGCTGTACCCGCACCACGTCAATCTTTGGCAACAGGTCGATGCGCGGATCGGCGAGTTCGTCGGCAACTGGCTGGGCGTGACGCCGGAGGAGGCGCGCCGGATTCAGAAGGACTACTACCTGCGCTACGGCACCACCATGCGCGGCATGATGACTGAGCACGGCGTGCGCGCCGACGATTTTCTCGCCTATGTGCACAAGATCGACCACTCGCCGCTCGAACCGAACCCGGCGATGGGGGCAGCGATCGCGAAGCTGCCCGGGCGCAAGCTGATCCTGACCAACGGCTCGACCGACCATGTCGATGCGGTGCTCGGCCGGCTCGGCATCGGTCACCATTTCCAAGGCGTATTCGATATCATCGCCGCCGAACTCGAGCCGAAGCCCGCGCCGCAGACCTACCAGAAGTTCCTGAAACTTCATGACGTCGATCCCACCAAGGCCGCGATGTTCGAAGACCTCGCGCGCAACCTCGTGGTGCCGCACGAGCTCGGCATGACCACCGTGCTGGTGGTGCCCGACGGCAGCCGGGAGGTGGTGCGCGAAGCCTGGGAGCTGGAAGGCCGTGACGCCGCTCATGTCGATCATGTCACCGACGATTTGACTGGGTTCTTGCAGCGGCTGGGCCGCACACCGTAGATGGGGTACATCGCGGCGTCAGCCTTGACTCCGCCGCCCCAAATCCCGAAAAAGCGATCCAAATCCCCCGCAAATTCCGCTGAAGGATCGCCCAATGTCCCTCTCCGCCCTCGAATCCACCGTCAACGCCGCGTTCGACGCCCGCGAAGGCATTTCGACCTCGACCAAGGGTGAGGTCCGCGACGCCGTGGATCACGCGCTCGAGCTGCTCGACAAGGGCGAGGCCCGCGTCGCCGAGCGGGAGACCAGCGGCAAGTGGAAGGTCAATCAGTGGCTGAAGAAGGCGGTGCTGCTCTCGTTCCGCCTCAACGACATGGGCCAGATCCCGGGCGGCCCGGGCAAGGCGTCGTGGTGGGACAAGGTACCCTCGAAGTTCGAGGGTTGGGGCGAGAACCGCTTCCGCGACGCCGGCTTCCGCGCGGTGCCGGGCGCGATCGTCCGCCGCTCGGCCTTCATCGCCCGCAACGTCGTGCTGATGCCCTCCTTCGTCAATCTCGGCGCCTATGTCGATGAATCGACCATGATCGACACTTGGTCGACCGTCGGCTCCTGCGCCCAGATCGGCAAGCGCGTGCACATCTCCGGCGGCGTCGGCATCGGCGGCGTGCTCGAGCCGCTGCAGGCCGAGCCTGTGATCGTCGAGGACGATTGCTTCATCGGCGCTCGCTCGGAAGTCGCCGAGGGCGTGATCGTGCGCAAGGGCGCGGTGCTGGCGATGGGCGTCTTCCTCGGCGCCTCCACCAAGATCGTCGATCGCGAGACCGGCGAGGTCTTCCTCGGCGAGGTCCCGGAATATTCGGTCGTGGTGCCCGGCACGCTGCCGGCCAAGCCGCTCAAGAACGGCCAGCCCGGTCCGGCCACTGCCTGCGCCGTCATCGTCAAGCGCGTCGACGAGCGCACCCGCGCCAAGACCAGCATCAACGAGCTGCTGCGGGACTGAGACGCGCAGCCGGCCTTTCCATCACCGTCATGCCGAGGGGGCCGCGCAAGGGGCCCTCTCACAAGGCTGGCCCACCCGCAGCGTGACGTGTTAAGCGGGAGGTATGACTGATGCCGTCTCCATCACCCGCGATCTCGTTCGTTGCCCCTCCGTCACCCCGGCCGACGCCGGCGCGCTCGGCGTTCTGGAAAATCTGCTGAAGGCCGCAGGTTTCGAGGTCCATCGCGTGACCTTCTCCGAGCACGGCACCGCCGACATCGACAATCTCTATGCCCGCATCGGCAGCGCGGCGCCGCACATCACCTTCGCCGGCCACACCGACGTGGTGCCGCCGGGAGATGAATCCGCGTGGACGGTCGGCGCGTTCTCCGGCGAGGTGAAGGACGGCTATCTCTACGGCCGCGGCGCGGTCGACATGAAGGGTGGCATCGCCTGCAGCGTCGCTGCGGTGCTGCAATATCTGAAGGACCATGGCGGCAAGCCGCAAGAAAACGGTAACGGCTCGATCTCGTTCCTGATCACCGGCGACGAGGAAGACGTCTCGATCAACGGCACGGTCAAGCTTCTGAAATGGTGCGCCGAACGCGGCGAGACGTTCGATCACTGCGTGCTCGGCGAGCCCTCGAATGTCGAGGTGCTCGGCGACATGATCAAGATCGGCCGCCGCGGCTCGCAATCCGGCACGCTTGTTGTCGATGGCGTGCAGGGCCATGTCGCCTACCCGCACCGCGCCTCGAACCCGGTGCCGGACATTTCGCGGCTGATCGTGGCGCTGAGCGACGAGCCGCTCGACCACGGCAGCGCGCAATTCCAGGCCTCGAACCTCGAATTCACCTCCGTCGATGTCGGCAACAGCGCGAGCAACGTGATCCCCGGCCAGGCCCGCGCGAAGTTCAACATCCGCTACAACGACAATCACACCCAGGAGAGCCTGCGCCGGCTGGTCGACGAGCGCCTGGCAAAGGCCTGCGGCAATCGCATCCGCGCCCGCATCGAATGGATGCCGTCGAACTCCAACGTGTTCGTCACCAAACCCGGCTCGTTCACCGATCTCGCCGTCGCCGCGATCGAGGAGATCACCGGCCGCAAGCCGGAGCTGTCCACTTCGGGCGGCACTTCGGATGCGCGCTTCATCTCCAGCTATTGCCCGGTGATCGAATTCGGCCTGGTCGGCCAGACCATGCACCAGATCGACGAGCGCACGCCGGTGGCCGACCTGGAGAAGCTGACGCGGATATATCGGGGCGTGTTGGACAGATATTTTGCGTAGTCCAGCCGCACGGCTGGACAAAAACATCGAAAACAACCCCATGCACAGTAGGGGTTGGGGCCACTAGTAATCGACCCGCACCAGATACAGTCCCTCCGGCGGCGCGACCGGGCCGCAGGCGGCACGATCCCTGGCGGCAAGCGCTGTGGAAAGATCATCCGCGCTCCAGCGGCCCTCGCCGACCCAGACCAGCGATCCCACCATCGAGCGCACCTGGCTGTGCAGGAACGAGCGCGCCGAGGTCACGATGTTCACGGCATCGCCATCGCGCGTGACGTCGAGCTGATCGAGCGTCTTCTCCGGCGACCTGGCCTGACACTCGGTGTCGCGGAAGGTGGTGAAATCGTGCTTGCCGAGCAGCCGCTGCGCGGCCGTGTGCATGGCCACAGCGTCGAGCGCACGCGGCACACGCCAGACGCGCCCGATGTCGAGCGCGAGGTTCGCGCGGGTGTTGACGATGCGATAGAGATAATGCCGCTTCGTTGCCGAGAAGCGCGCCTCGAAATCGTCAGGCACAATGTCGGCCGCAAGGATCGCAATCGGATGCGGGCGCAGATGCGCGTTCAGCCCGTCGCGCAAACGACCCGGCGGAAAGCTCTTGGCGATGTCGCAATGCGCGACCTGGCCGCGCGCGTGCACGCCGGCATCGGTGCGGCCGGCGCCATGGACGCGGACGTCTTCACCGCAGATCGCCTTGACCGCCGCCTCCAGGGCGCCCTGCACGGTCGGCGCCGTTTCCTGGATCTGCCAGCCGGAGAACGGCGTGCCGTCATATTCGATGGTGAGCTTGTAGCGGGGCATTTTGTTCCGATGTCATCGTCCGCCTTGTGCGCAATTGCGCACTGGGGCGGACGATCCAGTACTCCGTGATGTCCCAGTTCGACTTCGAGGCCGCGGCGTACTGGATACCCCGCCTGCGCGGGGTACGACAGTGCTAGGTCAGCCTCGCCCCCGGCTTCAGCGGCGTGCCGCGCAGAAAATCCGCGGCCTTCATCGGCGCCTTGCCGGCACGCTGCAGCTCGAGAATTCGGATCGCGCCGTCGCAGCAGGCGATCGCAAGGTTGTCGTCGAGCACGTCACCGGGCGCGCCCGAGCCCCTGGCCAACTCGCAGCGCAGGATTTTCAAGCGCACCGGCTCGCCGTCGCCTGCGAGCTCGCACCAGGCACCCGGGAATGGCGAGAGCCCGTGAATGTGCCGCAGCACCACGTGCGCCGGCTTGCTCCAGTCGATCTTCGCCTCGGCCTTCTCGATCTTGGCGGCGTAGGTGACGCCATCCTCGCTCTGCTTCGTCAGCTGCAAACCGCCGCGCTCCAGCCCGCCCATCGCGCGCACCATCAGGTCGGCGCCGAGCGGCGCCAGCGCATCGTGGAGGTCTGATGCCGTCATGCTGTCCGAGATGGCGAGCCGCTCAGCCATCGCGACGTCGCCGGTGTCGAGGCCGACATCCATCTTCATCACCATCACGCCGCTCTCGGCGTCGCCGGCCATGATGGCGCGGTTGATCGGAGCGGCGCCGCGCCAGCGCGGCAGCAGCGAGGCATGCAGGTTGAAGCAGCCGAATTTCGGCGCGTCGAGAATTGCCTGCGGCAGGATCATGCCATAGGCCACGACGACGGCGGCATCCGCATCATGCGCGCGGAATTCCCCGAGCGCGTCCGGCGTCTTCAACGTCTTTGGCGTCAGAACGGGAATGCCGAGCCGCCGCGCCTCGCGCTCGACCGGCGTCGGCTGCAATTGCAGGCCGCGGCGTCCGCCCGGCTTCGGCGCGCGAGTATAGACGGCCACGACCTCATGGCCGTGCGCCACCAGCTCCAGCAGCGTCGGCACCGCGAAATCGGGCGTGCCCATGAAGATCAGGCGGAGAGGCATCAACAGCACTCGCTGCGTTCCCTCCCCCCTTGTGGGGGAGGTCTAGGGAGAGGGGTAGCGGCGGCGGTGTCCGGGGCTGCTCCACGAGAACGGTATGCGCGCATCGCGCAAGCGAAAACGCTGTTCACACCGCACCTACTCCGCCACGCGCTTGGCGGCTTTGGTAAACTTCTTCAGCACGCGGTCGCGCTTGAGCTTCGACAGGTAGTCGACGAACAGCACGCCGTTGAGGTGGTCGATCTCGTGCTGGATACAGGTGGCGTAGAGGCCTTCCGCGTCCTCCTCGTGCACCTTGCCGTCGAGATCCAGGAAACGGACGCGCACGCGCGCGGGACGCTCGACCTCCTCGTAATATTCGGGGATCGACAGGCAGCCCTCTTCGTAGACCGAGAGCTCCTCCGAGCGTGCGATGATCTCCGGATTGATGAAGACGCGCGGCTTCGGCGTCGTCTCGCCGTTCTCGTCGCGCTTGGCGAGGTCCATGGTGATCAGCCGGAGCGGCTGTGCGACCTGGATCGCCGCCAGTCCGATGCCGGGCGCGTCATACATGGTCTCGAACATGTCGTCGGCGAGCTTGCGGATCTCCGGCGTCACCTTCTCGACAGGTTTCGACACCAGCCGCAACTGCTTATCCGGCAGAATGATGATTTCTCTGATAGCCATGCGCGCGATTTAAGCCGCTGACCTGCGGGGGTCAATGCGCTCCGGAACTGGTTAAGGCATCCTTAGCCACGTTTCTTCAACTTGCGTTAACCAAGAAATTCAACGAAGGATTAATCATAAATGTTCCCTCTTCGTTCGCGCCAGGCAGCGAATCGGTTACAACGGCCGGCATGGACGAGATCCTCCTGACCATCGGTGACCTGCCCGTCCGCGTCTCCGACGCGCTGATCGCCCTTGGCGTGCTGGCATTGCTCCTGCTGCTGACCATTGCCCTGGTGATCGCGCGGGCCAGCAGGCGCGGCGCGGAACTCGCCATGGCGCAGACCATCCGCGCCGACGAGCTGGAGGAACGGCTGGCCGACATGCTGCGCGCCCAAAGCGAGGCCTCCGGGCGGGTCGACGCCATGGCCCAGGCGCTGGCCGGCCGCCAGGCTGAGATGGCGCGCGCCGTCAACGAGCGGCTGGATTCGGTCACACACCGGGTCGGCCAGTCGATGGAACAATCGACGCGCAACACGATGGACAGCCTGCGCGTGCTGCACGAGCGGCTCGGCATCATCGACCATGCCCACAAGAACCTCAACGAGCTCACCACCCAGGTGACCACGCTGCGCGACGTGCTCGCCAACAAGCAGTCGCGCGGCGCCTTCGGCCAGGCACGGATGGAGGCGATCGTTCAGGACGGCATGCCGAAGGGCTCCTACGAGTTCCAGTACACGCTGACCACGGGGAAGCGGCCGGATTGCGTGGTGTTCCTGCCCGACCAGCGGCCGCTCTGCATCGACGCGAAGTTTCCGCTGGAGGCGATGACCGCACTGCACGACGCACGCAGCGACGAGGAGCGCAAATTCGCCAGCCAGCGGCTGCGCAGCGACGTGCTGAAGCATGTCAGCGACATCGCGGAAAAATACCTGATCCCCGGCGAGACCCAGGACACCGCGCTGATGTTCGTGCCGTCGGAATCGGTTTATGCCGAGATCCATGACGGCTTCGACGATGTGATCCAGAAGGCCTATCGCGCCCGTGTCGTACTGGTGTCGCCCTCGCTATTGATGCTGGCGATCCAGGTGATGCAGCAGATCCTGAAGGACGCGCGGATCCGCGACGCCGCCGACCAGATCCGCAACGAGGTGATGCATCTCGGCGACGATCTGGCGCGCCTGCGCGAGCGCGTGGTGAAGCTGCAAAACCACTTCGGCCAGGTGAACGAAGACGTCAGGCAGATCCTGATCTCCGCCGACAAGATCGAGAAGCGGGCCGGCCGCATCGAGGAACTGGATTTCAGCAAGTCCGAGGCCCCGATCGAGGTCCCCCGCTTCGTCAAGGGCGCGACGCCCGAGCTGTTCCCCGCCCCGCGCAAGCTGCAGGCGGGGGAGTAGTATTAGGCGCTGATTTCGCCACATAATCGCTGTCATCGCCCGGCTTGACCGGGCGACCCAGTATCCCAGAGGCGGCAGATGGGATCACGCAGCTTCTACATCCTCGCAAGCCGCATCGGCGGCACGCTCTATATCGGTGTGACAAATGACCTCGTTCGGCGAGTTGGGGAGCACAGACTGAAGCTCATCAAGAGCTTTACTGAGAAATATGATGTGGTGAAGCTTGTTTACTTCGAACAGTTCGATGATCCAGAGAACGCGATTCGGCGCGAGAAACGATTGAAGAAATGGAATCGAGCCTGGAAGGTCCGTTTGATCGAAGAGCGCAATCCAGACTGGGAAGACTTGTATCCGGGAATTGCAGGTGTCTAATTGTGCGTCATGCCCCGCGAAGGCGGGGCATCCAGTACGCCGGGACGTAGGTGGCTGGACGGAATCGTCACGGAGTACTGGATCGTCCGCCCCAGTGCGCAATTGCGCACAAGGCGGACGATGACCTCACGATGGGATAGATGACCACACCCGAAGCGACCGCCCCCTCGCCGGAAAAGGCTGCATCCACCCCCCTCTCCTGGCGCGACAGTCTTGCCGTGTACTTGCAGCCGCGGGTGCTGATCGTGATGCTGCTCGGCTTCTCCTCGGGCCTGCCGCTGGCGCTGTCGGGCTCGACGTTGCAGGTATGGATGAAGGAGGCTGGCGTTGACCTCGGCACCATCGGGCTGCTCGCACTGATCGGCACGCCCTACACGCTGAAGTTCCTCTGGGCGCCCCTGGTCGATGCGCTGCATGTCCCGCTGTTCACGCAGCTCTTCGGGCGCCGCCGCGGCTGGCTGGTGTTCTCGCAGCTGCTGCTGATCGCCGCGATCCTCGTGCTGGCGATGGCCGATCCGGCGCGATCGCCGTGGTTTGCGGCCTTTGCCGCACTCCTCGTCGCGACCGCCTCGTCGACACAGGACATCGTGGTCGACGCGTTCCGCGTCGAGAGCCTGCCTGAACCCGAGCAAGCCGCCGGCATGGCATCCTATGTCGCGGCCTACCGCGTCGGCATGCTGGTCTCGACAGCCGGCGCACTGTTCATCGTCAGCGGCTTTGAATCGGCCGGACTCGCACGCCCCTCGGCCTGGATGTGGGGCTATGTGGTGATGGCCGCGCTGATCCTGATCGGCACCATCATTGCGCTGGCCGCGACCGAGCCCACGCAATCCAAGAACGCCGAAGCGGCGACGCATGCGCAGAATGCGGTCCAGCGCGTGCTCCACGCGGCGCTTGGCGCGTTTTCCGAATTCCTCAGCCGCAAGGACGCCTTCGCGGCGCTGGCCTTCGTGGTGCTGTTCAAGTTCACCGACGCGTTTTCCGGCACCATGACCGCGCCGTTCGTGATCGATATCGGCTTTTCCAAGGTCGACTATGCCGCGATCGTGAAGGGCGTCGGGCTTGCCGCAACGCTGATCGGCGGCTTTGCCGGCGGCTTCGTCGCGCGGCGCTACTCGCTCGCGACCAGCCTATGGATCGGCGGCGTGCTGCAGGCGATCGCCAATCTCGCGTTCTCCTGGCTCGCGCATGTCGGCGTCAATCAGTGGGCGCTGGCGCTCGCGATCACGGCGGAGAACTTCACCAGCGCCATCGGCACCGTGATCTTCGTCGCCTATCTGTCGGCGCTGTGCCGCAATCCGCTACACACCGCAACCCAGTATGCCCTGCTGACCGCGCTGGCCGCGGTCGGCCGTACCTACCTGTCGTCGGGCGCCGGCTATGTAGCGAAGGCCGTGGGCTGGCCGGTCTTCTTCATGATCTGCGTACTGGTCGCGATCCCGAGCCTGTTGCTGCTCGCCTGGCTGCAGCGGCGCAAGCATTTTGAAGAGCTGGGGCCGGTGAGGGTTTAGCTCAACTGTCGTCACCCGCCACCGGGTCGCGCGAACGCGCGCCCGATGACAGGCTCCAGCGGGTGATCCAGTATTCAAGAGGCGTTCTATTCGATGTAAAAGCTGCGGCGTACTGGATCGCCCGGTCGAGCCGGGCGATGACACCGAAATTGCGGCACAAACTTACTTCGTCACCACGCTCCATTTCGTGACGATGGCTTCGCTCATCTGGCCGGCGTCCTGAGCGCAGGCGATCTCATCGACCTTCACCGAGATTTCCTTGCCGGTGAGACTCCTGAGCTGCGCGGCTTGGGCCTCGCTGGTCGGGACCAATTGGAACGTCTCCGGTCCGGTCTCGAGGTTGCAGAGACCGTTCGGCGGCGGCAGACGGCGCGGCTCGCTGGTGATCTGGTAGGTCGCGACGCGCTTGCCGCCCCTCTTGGCGTCGCGCACGCGCATGGCGTTGAGTTCCCCCGACAGCACGTCACCGGCCCTGATCAGCTTGCCGGGCTTCTGCGGCGCGTCGTTCTGCTGCGCCCCGGCGCAGGGCCCGAGCAACAACGCAGCCAGAAGCGCAAAGCCCAAGCGTACGCCGAATCGGTGTGTCGTCATTTCCAATGGTTCCGTATCTGATTCGTCAGAGCGTGAATGACCGTCCCCGAATCGTCATCCAACCCTATCATGTTGTTTCAGCGCGATCTTTTCCGACTGCGCTGATCGCATGGTGATGCCGCGGCACCCCGCTGGTTGGATCGCGATCTAGAACAGCGTCCGCTGCCGCATGGCTGCGGATAGCGTACCTTCATCGAGGTAATCAAGCTCGCCGCCGACCGGCACACCATGCGCCAGCCGCGTCACCCGCACATTGGCTTCCGTCAGAAGGTCGGTGATGTAATGCGCGGTGGTCTGACCATCGACGGTTGCGTTGAGCGCCAGGATGATCTCGCTGACCTCAGGCGCGTGTGCGCGGGCCACCAGCTGATCGATGGAGAGGTCCTGCGGGCCGACGCCGTCGAGCGGCGACAGCGTCGCGCCCAGCACGTGATAGCGACCGTTGGTCGCATTCGCCCGTTCCAGCGCCCAGAGATCGGCGACATCGGCGACCACAACGATGATCGAGGGATCACGGCGCGGATCGGTGCACACCGTGCAGGGGTTTTGTGTATCGATGTTTCCGCAGGTCTTGCAGACCTGGATCTTGTCGATCGCAACCTGCAGGGCCGCGGTGAGCGGCGTCATCAGCGCTTCGCGCTTCTTGATCAGATGCAGCGCGGCGCGCCGCGCCGAGCGCGGGCCAAGCCCGGGCAACCGCGCCAGCAAATGGATCAGGCGCTCAATCTCGGGGCCGGCGACGCTTGCAGCCATTTAGGTGAGACCAAGTCCCGGCGGCAGGCCGAGCCCGCCGGTCAGCGCCGCCATCTTCTCCTGCATCGCGGCCTCCGCCTTGCGGCGGGCATCGCCATGCGCGGTGACGAGCAGGTCCTCGAGCACCTCGCGCTCCTCCGGCTTCATCAGCGAGGGATCGATCTTGACGCCCTTCACTTCCATCTTCGCGGTCATGCGCACCGCGACCAGACCGCCGCCGGAAATGCCCTCGACCTCGACATTACCGAGCTCTTCCTGCATCGCCTGCATCTTGGATTGCAGCTGCGCTGCCTGTTTCATCATGCCAAGGAAATCAGCCATGCGTGCACCCTGTCATCAGATCAATCGTCGTCGCTGTCGGAAGTTTCAATCGGATCCTCTGTCATATCCGACGCTGGCGGCTCGGCGGCGAGGCGACGCACCTCGACCACCCGCGTGCCGGGGAAGCGCGCCAGCACCTCCTGCACGCGCGGATCGGCCTCGGCGGCGCGCTGGTGCTCGCTCCGCGCCAGCTCGTTCTGCGAGCGCACGGTGGGCTGGCCCGCCTCGTTGGAGATGATCACGGTCCAGCGCCGCCCGGTCCACAGTTCGAGCTTGCGCGAGAGATCGGTGACGAGGCCGCGCGAGGCCTTCGGCTCAAGCGCGATCTCGAGCTGTCCGTCCTCGATGCGGACCAGCCGCACGTCGGCTTCCAGCGCGCTCTTGGTCATGAGGTCGCGCTTCTCGCCGGCGAGCGCAATCAGTTGCGGAAAGCTCGCAATCCGCAGCACCGGCGCGGCGTCAGTAGCCGGCGCGGCCATCTGCGGACGCGCAGCCAGATCGGCGCGCGGCGCGGCCTGCGGCGCACGGACCGGAGCGGAGGGCATCGCGGACATCGCCGGTGTTGACGCGCCGCGGGACGGTGCCGAGGCGCCCGACGTCGCAGGCGCGGCGCCACCGCCATTCTGCTCGATCATCCGGATCGCTTCATCCGGGGTCGGCAGGTCGGCGACATAGGCGATCCGCACCAGCACCATCTCGGCGGCGGCCGCCGGACGCGTCGCGGTTTGTACTTCGGTGATGCCCTTGAGCAGCATCTGCCACATCCGTGACAGCACCCGCATCGACAGTTTTGCGGCGAATTCACGCGCGCGCACGCGCTCGGTCTCGCCGAACGCGACGTTGTCGGCGGTCGCCGGCACGACCTTCACGCGGGTGACGAAATTGACGAACTCGGCGAGGTCGGACAGCACCACGACCGGATCGGCGCCGACATCGTACTGCGCGCGGAACTCGGCGAAGGCACCGGCGATATCGCCGCGCGCCAGCGAATCGAACAGATCGATCACGCGGGTGCGGTCGGCCAGCCCCAGCATCTGCCTGACCGCATCGGCCTTCACCTGGCCCGCGGCATGCGCGATCGCCTGGTCGAACAGCGATAGCGAATCGCGTACCGAGCCTTCCGCGGCGCGGGCAATGATGCCGAGCGCCTCGGGCTCGACCTCGACGCCTTCCTTGGTCGCAATGTTTCCAAGGTGCTTCATCAGCACATCGGCTTCCACGCGGCGCAAGTCGAAGCGCTGGCAGCGCGAGAGCACGGTGATCGGAACCTTGCGGATTTCGGTGGTGGCGAACACGAACTTGGCGTGCTCCGGCGGTTCCTCCAGCGTCTTCAGGAAGGCGTTGAAGGCCGCGGTCGACAGCATGTGGACTTCGTCGATGATGTAGACCTTGTAGCGCGCGCTTGCCGGCGCATAGCGCACGCTGTCGTTGATCTGGCGCACATCGTCGACGCCGGTATGTGACGCGGCGTCCATCTCCAGCACGTCCATGTGCCGGCTTTCCATGATCGCCTGGCAGTGGATGCCGAGATCGGGCATGTGGATGGTCGGCCCCTTCACCGAGCCGTCCGGCTTCTCGTAGTTCAACGCACGGGCAAGGATGCGGGCGGTGGTGGTCTTGCCGACCCCGCGCACGCCGGTCAGGATCCAGGCCTGCGGAATCCGCCCGGTCTCGAATGCATTCGAGACGGTACGTACCATCGCCTCCTGGCCGATCAGATCCTCGAAGCTGGAGGGGCGGTATTTGCGGGCGAGAACGCGGTAGGGCTTGGCGGCATCGGGCGCACCGCCGAGGTCAAAGCCGCCGTCGAGGCTCCGTTGGCCTGCGCCGTCGGGCTGATGGGAGGGGGCGCCAGCGTCGTTCATGCGTCGATCCGCAACTTGGATTTCTCTTGCAGCCGGCGTGCGGATGGGAGCCGAAATCGAGCGCCGGGCGCGGAGACCGCCAATCCAGCGCGATTCGCTCGGAAAAACAGGTAGGAGACTGACGAGCGACCCGATCCGGACCTCGTTAGGGCTGCTTCCTTCCGGACCTGACCCGGTTGGCGAGTGGCTCGTCCACCGCCAATCTCCCGGTCCCTATTTGGGGCCAAAAGAGCCGGAAAGCAAGCCGCCTGACCATGGTTTGTGGGACTTGTAAGGGAACACGGAAAGGCATTACTTCCCCCTCATGCCCGCCTCCAACTGGACGCTGCATTCGCAGCTCAAGAAAGACACCATCGACATCGGCGACCTGCCGCTGTGCAAGGTGCTCGTCATCAAGGACGCGAATTATCCCTGGCTCCTGCTGGTGCCGCGGCGCGACGGCGCGGTCGAGATCATCGACCTCGACGAGGTCGAGCAGGCGCAGCTGATGACGGAGACCTCCCGGGTCGCGCGGGCTCTGAAAGAGATCACCAAGTGCGACAAGCTGAATATCGCGGCACTCGGCAATCTGGTCCCGCAGCTTCACGTCCATGTCATCGCACGCCGCACCAGCGACGCTGCATGGCCGCGTCCCGTTTGGGGTGCGATGCCGCCGCTGGCGCATGACGCCGAGGAAGTGCAAAATTTCATCAACGCGCTTCGCCGCAAGATCTGGTTGGGTTGAAATGTCAGCATTCGACAAGTTTCCGCTCGGGCAACCGGCCTTCGTCACACACGTCCTGGATCGTGCCGCGCATCTGCGCACCAATGACGAGAAGCTGTTCGCGCTCGAAGGCCACCGCGAAGCCCGCGCCTATGTGATCTACCGCGACTCCCTGGTGGTGAAGCAGGACGCCGACGGCCCACGCGCGCTGCTGTCGTTCGAGGAGGCGCGGAGCTTCGGCGCCAACCCCGGCACGATCTTCTTGGGGCTACGCGACGGCGCGCCGATCTTCGGCATGGGTATCGCCCCGCAGGCCGCCGAAAAATTGGTCGGCCGCAGCGACGTCACCGTGACCGAGTTGCGCGGCATGGCGATGCAAGGCGCCGTCCCGGCGGAGCAGCTTTCGGCGATCGCCATGGCGAAGTCGATGGTGACCTGGCATCAGCGCCACGGCTTCTGCCCGAACTGCGGCACGCGCACCGCGATGAGGGACGGCGGCTGGAAGCGCGAATGCCCGAGCTGCAAGACCGAACATTTCCCGCGCACCGACCCGGTCGTGATCATGCTGGTCACCTACGGCGACAAGGTACTTTTGGGCCGTCAGAAGCAGTTCATGCCCGGCATGTATTCCTGTCTCGCCGGCTTCGTCGAGGCGGCAGAGACCATCGAAGACGCGGTGCGGCGCGAGATTTTCGAGGAGTCGGGCATCCGCTGCACCGACGTCAATTACTACATGACGCAGCCCTGGCCCTATCCGTCATCCCTGATGATCGGCTGCACCGCGCGCGCCACCAACGAGGACATCGTGGTCGACCGCACGGAATTGGAGGACGCCCGCTGGTTCAATCGCGACGAGGCGACGCTGATGATCAAGCGGCAGCATCCCGACGGCCTCGCCGGACCGCATCCGTTCGCGATTGCCCATCACCTGCTCGGACGATGGGTGCATCACGGAGACGCGTCGGGCAAATAGCGGGAACCGGACATTGCCCCTCCAGATGAGATCCGGGCACAGCGGCTCTGGCAAAACCATCATGACGGGCCCCGCATGAATTTTCAGACCGGAGCGCCGAAAATTCCGCCGCGCATTCTCTGCATCGGCATGCCGGTGCGAGACCTCACCTTCAGCGTCAGCGGTGTGCCGGCGCGCGGCTGCAAGGAAAATGCCACCCATTTCGACCAGATCTGCGGCGGCAACGCGCTGAATGCCGCGATCGGCATCGTGCGGCTGGGCGGCCGCGCCTCGATTTGCGGGCCGATGGGCGATTCGGCGGAGACGTCGAGCCGCTACATCTTCGACAAGCTTGCGCAGGAGAACGTCGAGACCCAGCACCTCGTGCACATGGCCGATCTCGCCACGCCGATCTCGGCCATCATGATCGATCCGAGCGGCGAGCGCACCATTGTCACCTTCCGCGACCCGGAGCTCTGGAACGTGAAGCTGCCGCCGACCGAGCTGCTGCTGGAGGACTGCGCGGCGATCCTGACCGAGAGCCGCTGCGCACCGTTCTGCACCGAGCTTTGCGCCGAGGCCGTAGGGCGCGGCATTCCCGTGGTCGTCGATGTCGACCGCGCGATGTCGATGAGCGAGGACCTGCTTGTTGCCTCGACCCATCTCGTCTTTTCCAGCGACTCGCTGCAGGAGACGGCAGACATCACCGACGACGGCCAGGCTCTTCAGAAGATCGCCAGGCTCACCCCGTCGTTCCTGGCCGCGACGCGCGGGCCGCGGGGCACAATCTGGCTGAACGAGAAGGGTGAGCTGGAAGAAACCCCCGCCTTTCCGGTCCACACCGTCGATACGCTCGGCGCCGGCGACATTTTCCACGGCGGGTTTGCGCTCGCCCTGACCGAGAAGCAGGAGCTCCGGCAGGCGCTGCGATTTGCCTCCGCAGCCGCAGCGCTGAAATGCACCCGCTTCGGGGGCGCTTATGCCGCACCGCAACGTGCTGAAGTTGAAGCGTTTTTGGACCAGCACCAGGAGGCACGACCGGCCTAGGAGAGCAGGAACCACTTGCCAGAGAAGATTTTTCTATATATGACGGATATCAACCTATCATATGGAACTTTCTTCTATGACTGACGTCGCCGTTCATATTCACCAGGATAGCCGCCGCCTCGACGCCATCGATCGCAAGATCCTGACCGTCCTGCAGGAGGACGCCTCGCTCTCCGTCGCCGAAATCGGCGACCGGGTCGGACTGTCGTCGACGCCGTGCTGGAAGCGCATCCAGCGGCTGGAAGCCGATGGCGTGATCCTGCGCCGGGTGGCGCTTGTCGACCAGAACAAGATCGGGCTGGGGATTTCGGTATTCGTCTCGGTCGAAAGCGCCGACCATTCGGACGCCTGGCTGCGCAAATTCGCCGACGCCGTGAGCGCCATGCCCGAGGTGATGGAGTTCTACCGGATGGCCGGCGACGTCGACTACATGCTGCGCGTCGTGGTCGCCGACATGCAGAGCTACGACATCTTCTACAAGAAGCTGATCAGCGCCGTGCCGCTGAAAAACGTCACCTCGCGTTTCGCGATGGAAAAGATCAAGTCCGTCACCGCGCTGCCTGTGCCGGCGGCGTAACCGCCGAGGCCCATCACCACACGGCACCGCGCCCCCAGGTAGTTGGCTGCCGCAGCGTTTACCTGAAGTTAGCGCAGCTCGCGATATTCTCCCGCCATGGAGCCGGGGGACATCATCCCGTTGACGCGATGGCCTGCATGGCTGGGCGCGGCCGCGTTGCTGATCGCGAGCTGGATCGGCATCGCTGCACTGTCGTTGCAGGTGCGCGCAGGCACGGAAGTGGTCGCGGTGGCCTTTCCACCATGGTGGGGGGCAAGGCGAGCAGTTCTGGCCGCCGCATCCGCCCATGCGTCGATCGTTCGGATGACGGCCGTTCCGACGCTGCTGGTGGTGCGGCCCGACCGCGATGGCGGGCTGAACCGACTGTACAAGGCCGGTGCCTGGCTGACCGTCGATCCGAAGGCAGTCGCTGCCTGCATCGGGGCCGATGACGAATTGGGGATTGGGGATGACCTTCGAAGGTGATGACGTGGCGGTCTTGCGCGAGACCGCCAGCAAGATTCTGCTTGTGGTGCTTTGGCTGCACGTTCCGATCGCAGCCGTCATTGGCCTCGCGCATCACTCCGACTGGCTCATGCCGACCGCCTTCATGGCGGCGATGGCGCTATCCGCGACGGCGTCGTGGCGCATTTCGGGAAACGGCGCGGCGACGCGCATGATCGTCGCCGTCGCCCTGATGGCCGGCGTGTCGATGCTCGTCTTTCAGTTCGCCGGCCACGCCTGGCAGGTCGACATGCACATGTACTTCTTCGCCGCCCTGGCGTGCCTGGTCGCCTATTGCGACTATCGGCCCATCGTCGCCGGCACTGTGGCAGTCGCGCTGCATCATCTGACGCTGAACTTCATTCTCCCGGCCGCCATCTATCCCGGCGGCGCCGATCTTGGCCGTGTGGTTCTCCATGCCGTCATCCTCCTGATCGAGGCCGGTGTTCTGATCTGGCTCGCGCACACGCTCGCCCACCTGTTCAAGACGACGGCCGAGAAGGCGACCGAGGCCGAGGCTGCCAGCGCTGCGGAAGCGCGCGCCAATGCCGATCGTCTCGAGGCCGAGCACACCAAGCAAAAGCGGGATGCAGCAAGACGCGAACTCGCCGCCGGCTTCGAGCGCAAGATCGCCGGTGTCGTCGAGGCCGTCGCGGCGGCAGCGCGCGCGATGCAGGCGCTCTCGGCATCCATGGACGGGAGCAACGCGGAAACCATGCGCCAGGCCACCGCAGCCGCCTCCGCATCGGCGCTGGCATCGACCAATGTGGAAACCGTGGCGTCGGCGACCGAGGAGCTGACCGCTTCGATCAACAACATCGCCGAGCAGGTGACCCGCTCCACCCGGATCGCCGCCAAAGCCGCGGGGGACGCGCGCCGCACCAATACCGTCGTGGATAGCCTCGCCGCCGGCACCCAGAAAATCGGCGAGGTGGTGACGCTGATCCAGAGCATCGCCAGCCAAACCAACCTGCTGGCGCTGAACGCGACGATTGAGGCGGCTCGTGCCGGCGAGCACGGACGGGGCTTTGCGGTGGTCGCGAGCGAGGTCAAGGCGCTGGCCAATCAAACCGCCAAGGCGACCGAAGAAATCGCAGCGCAAATTCAGGATATCCAGACCGCGACTGGCGAAGCCGTCCACGCCATCGAGGCTATCGGCGGCACCATCGCCGAAATCGACCAGATCTCCGGCGAGATCGCGGCTGCGGTCGATCAGCAAGGCATGGCGACTCGGGAGATCTCCGGGAACCTGCAGCAGGCTGCCGACCGCACCAGGGATGTGAGCAAAGGCATCCTGAGCGTCAACCAGGCATCCGAACAGGCCGGCAAGGCAACCGCACAACTCCTCGATGCGGCCAACGGCCTGTCGTCCCAATCGGAGTGGCTGAAGTCCGAGCTCGACGGCTTCCTGGGCTCGCTGCGGGCGGCGTGAGGCGCCTGTTGCCGATCCACTCAACTGTCGTCGCCCGCGAAGGCGGACGATCCAGTATCCCAGAGACGGCCGTTTTCGACGGAGAAGCCGCAGCGTACTGGATCACCCGCATGCGCGGGTGATGACAGGCTTGCATGCGGCAATTCCGCTAAATCTTCTGATTGTATTCGCCGACCTCGGGATGCGTGCGCAGCACGGAATCCATCGCTTCGAACATGTCGCGCATGCGTTGCTCGCTGACGGGGCTTTCGACGACAACCACCAGCTCCGGCTTGTTCGAGGATGCGCGCACCAGACCCCAGCTGCCGTCCTCGGCGGTGACGCGCACGCCGTTGACGGTGACGAGATCGCGGATCGGCTGGCCGGCGACCTCGCCGCCCTTCTGCACGAGCTGCTCGAAGTGCTTCACCACCGCATCGACGACGCCGTACTTCGCCTCGTCGGCGCAATGCGGCGACATGGTCGGCGACGACCAGGTCTTCGGCAGCGCGTTCTTCAAATCGGCCATCGACTTGCCGGGGGCGCGGTCGAGCATCTCGCAGATCGCGATCGCCGAGACGAGGCCGTCGTCATAGCCGCGGCCGAACGGCTTGTTGAAGAAGAAGTGGCCTGACTTCTCGAAGCCAGCGAGCGCACCCAATTCGTTGGTGCGGCGCTTCATGTAGGAATGGCCGGTCTTCCAATACACCGTCGTCGCACCCTGCTTTTGCAGCACGGGGTCGGTGACGAACAATCCGGTCGACTTCACGTCGACGATGAACTGCGCGTTTTTGTGGATCGCCGACATGTCGCGCGCCAGCATCACGCCGACCTTGTCGGCGAAGATCTCCTCGCCGGTGTTGTCGACGACGCCGCAGCGGTCACCGTCGCCGTCGAAGCCCAGGCCCACATCGGCCTTGTGCGCCAGCACCGCATCGCGGATCGCGTGCAGCATCTCCATGTCTTCGGGATTCGGATTGTACTTCGGGAAGGTGTGATCGAGCTCGGTATCGAGCGGGATCACCTCGCAGCCGATCGCCTCCAGCACCTGCGGCGCGAATGCGCCCGCCGTGCCGTTGCCACAGGCCGCCACGACCTTCAGCCTGCGCTTCAGCTTCGGGCGGTCGGTGAGGTCGGCGATGTAGCGCGCCGGATAGTTCTCGTGGAATTGGTAGGAGCCGCCGGCCTTGTTCTTGAACTCGGCGTTGAGCACAATCTCCTTCAACCGCGCCATCTCATCGGGGCCGAAGGTGAGCGGACGGTTGGCGCCCATCTTCACGCCGGTCCAGCCGTTGTCGTTATGCGAAGCGGTGACCATCGCAACGCAGGGCACGTCGAGGTCGAACTGCGCGAAGTATGACATCGGCGTGACGGCAAGCCCGATGTCATGCACCTTGCAGCCCGCCGCCATCAGGCCCGAGATCAGCGCATATTTGATCGAGGCGGAATAGCCGCGGAAATCGTGGCCGGTGACGATCTCCTGGCGGACGCCGAGCTCCGCGATCAGCGCGCCGAGCCCCATGCCCAGCGCCTGCACGCCCATCAAGTTGATTTCCTTGTTGAACAGCCAGCGCGCGTCATATTCGCGAAACCCGGTCGGCTTCACCATCGGCTCGGATTCGAAGGCATAGGTATTCGGGACCAGCGCGGATTTCGGCTTGGGGAACATTGATCGGCCTTATCGTCGAGTGCGGAGGAACATCGCCGCAGCCATAGCGAATGCGGCGCCTGAGCGAAAGATGAGACTGGTGGCTGGTGGCCGACAATTGCGGCAGAAATGGCGGTGACCAGACGGAGCAAGACCGGCCTATCCGGTCAGACGCACGATCTCCTGCTCGACCACCGCTCTCAAGGGCGGCAGCGCAAGCTCAACTGTGTCCCAGACGAACTGCGCAGCAACGTCCTCGTAGTCGTGCCGATAGACGTTGCCGGCCCCCGCCATCTGTTTCCACACAATCCCAGGGTGTCTTGCCTTGAGATCGGCCGGAAGGCGTCGCGATGCCTCCGAAATGATTTCCAGGCAGCGCGTTTGCTGCGTAGACGGATCGAATGTCCGCCTTAAACGTCTGACGATCGAGACCTTCGACAAACTTCGTCGCAAGGTCGACGTGATGCAGAATATCGAGCAGTGCGCCTTCAGCGCGATCAGAAGGCATAGATGGCGTCGGCCGTAGCCGTGGGTCGGACATGCGATTTCAGGGCGTCACGATTGACCACGTCAACGGGCCCATCAAAAAGTCCCGAGATATACTGCTTGAGATCAACGTAGTCGAAGATTGTTAGTCGGGCGCTCGGATCGATCTCGATCATGATGTCGATATCGCTGTCCGCGCGGTGATCGCCCCGCGCGACCGACCCGAATAGGGCAGCATGCGTCACGCCCCGCCGGCGCAAGGCCTGCTCAGAACGGCGTAACGTATCAATCGCATCGGAACTGTTCATAAGCAAAATATAGCACGCTGGGGCAGCAACCGGGAGGGCAATCTCCACGCGAGCCGGTTGGCTTACTGTTCTAGAACCAGACGGCCGTTGGCATATTCGAAGCGCTTCAGCTTCGACAAGAAGGACAGGCCGAGCAGGTTTTCCGACAACGCCTCGTCGGGCAACACCATGGCATCGACGTCGCGCACGATGAGGCCGCCGAGTTCGATCATGGCGATGCGGGCGCGCGCGGCCTTGATGGTGCCGTTGGCAGTGGTGACGCGTGAGGTGTAATCACCTGGCACAGGACGCAGGCCGAAGCGCGCGGCGGAGGTCTCGTTCAGCGCAACCACCGATGCACCCGTGTCGACCATGAAGCCGATGCGCTGGCCGTCGATGCGGCCGTCGGTCGCGAAGTGACCGCGAGCGTCCGGCGGAATCGTCAGCGTGCGGCCGCTGGTCGGCGCCATCGTGACGGCGGGGCTCACACTCTTTTGCGCTTGTGCGGTGGTCGCGGCGGCGGGCGTCATCTTGCTGGCCATCTGTGCCATGAACGTGCCCAGCCCGATCATGATGGCCGCGAAAATCATCAGGTTACGCATGACACCAACTCGGAAAGCCGAAAATGCAATTTGACCACGCCGGACACCCCGCCGCGAGTGACGTCGTGGGACCAAGCCTTTCATTTTGATGAAAAGGATGAGCGAAGGGTTAATGCGAACCAACGGAAACCCGGTCGAGGCGGCCGAGCGGCATCGATTGCCTCGTCCCGGAGTGCCTCGCGATCGTCTCAGGCGGCCTTCGCGACCGGGCTCGGCATCACGGCGTGCAGCGCGTAATAGACCGCGCCGGCGATCGCAACACCGAAGAACCAGCCATAGACCGCCCACCAGGACGGCAAGAGCGAGGTGAAGTTCGGCAGGATCGACGAGAACAGCGCGCCGACTGCCGCGGCGACGAGCGCGCTGACGTTCCAGCCGCTCTGGAAGCGGTATTCACCATCTTCCTGGTAGAGCGCCGGCACGTTCACCCTGCCCTTCGCGATCAGATAATAGTCGACCATCATGATCCCGAAGATCGGCCCCATCGTCGCGCCGATCAGCCCGACGAATGAGGCTGCGCTGCCTTCCCATGGCGCGAAGGGATACAGCACGAGCGCAATCAGCGCCGCGATATAGCCGCCCTTCTTGAAGTCGATATGCCGCGGGAACACGTTGGAGAAATCGAACGCAGGCGATACAAAATTGGCGACGACATTGATGCCGAGCGTCGCCACCGCAAAGGTGACCGCGGCCAGCAACGCCAGGAACCAGCTGTCGAACTTCGCCGAGATCTGGTCCGGATGCAGCAGCACCTCGTGATAGACGTTGAACGCTGCGATCGTGGTGACACCGGCGACCAGGGAGAACAGGATCAGGTTGACCGGCAAGCCCCAGATGTTGCCCTTGCGGAGCACCGTCGCATCGGGCGCGTAGCGCGAGAAGTCGCAGAAGTTGAGATACAGCGCGGCGAAATAGGTGATCCAGGTCGCCGCGACCGCGCAGAGCGCGGGCAGCGTGCCGGGCTCGCCGGGCACGCCGGCATCCTTGGTCTTCTCCAACAGCACATCCTGCGGAATCGGCGCAGTGAGCGAGATGCCGCCGGCGGTGATGCAGAGATAGATCGCGAGGATCAGCATCATCAGCCACACGGCGGGTCCCGCCCAGTCCTGGAAGCGGCGTACCGTTTCCATGCCGCGCTGGATGATCAGGAGCTGCAGCGCCCAGATCACGACGAAGCAGATCACCTCTAAGCCGGAATGCCCAAGCACATGGGTGGACTGGTGAAAGGACTTGAAGGCGTCGATGCGGGTCAGGAGCGCGACGATCGCGCCCGATGCTGCCGCCGTCTGCGCGCCGTACCAGAAGCAGGCAACGACGGCGCGCACCAGCGCCGGGAGGTTGGCGCCCCAGACGCCGAACGACGCGCGGGCCAGCACCGGATAGGGCACGCCGGTCTTCACGCCGGCATTTCCGATCAGGCTCATCAGGAAAAAGATCACCAGCGAACCGACGCCGATCGCTAGGATGAAGTTGACGAAGCTGCCGCAGAGCAGGAACAGGCTGGCCGCGAGATAGTAGCCCCAGAGGCTGTGGACGTCAGAGGTCCAGACGTTGAAGATGCTGAAGGCGCCCCAGTTGCGTTCCCTGGCCGGCGCCAGATCCTCATTGTAAAGCGATGGCGATGCGTTTTTGATCTCCAAGGCGGCCTCCCCGAGGTGCAAGCCTGTGATCCCGACGCACAAATCTAACCACCGTTTGCGGGCGCCCGCCAGCGCAACGACCGAGGATGATCGGGAAAAGTGGCTCCCGCCGTTCGAGACCGATTAAGTGCCGCGCGGCTTCACCCGCCGGGTCGGCATCGCACTGGCGGGATCCTCAGGCCAAGGGTGGCGCGGATAACGGCCGCGCAGGTCGGATCGAACAGCGGCGTAGCTGCCGCGCCAGAAACCCGGCAAGTCGCGCGTCACCTGCACCGGCCGCTGCGCCGGCGACAGCAGTTCCAGCACCAGCGGCACCGCGCCCTTGGCGATCGAGGGATGGGTGTTGAGCCCGAACAGCTCCTGCAGCCGTACCGCGATGGTCGGCCCCTGCTCCGCCTCGTAGTCGATCGCAAGCTGCGTGCCGGTCGGCGCCTCGAAATGCGTCGGCGCCTCGCGATCTAGCCGGGCCCGCAGCTCCCATGGCAGCAGCGCCATCAACGCATCAGACAGGTCTCCGGCGGAGAGATCCTTCAGCGCGGTCTTGTCGTACAAGGCAGGCACCAGCCAGTCGTCGGCGCAGGCAGCAAGCGCGGCATCGGACAGGTCGGGCCAGCTCTCGCCCTCAGCCTTGCGCAGGAACATCACGCGGTCGCGCCATTGCTTCGAGTGCTTCGACCAGGGCAGCCGGTCGAGGCCTGCGGCGATCAAGCCGTCCGCGAAGATGCGCGCAGTCTCAGCCGAGGGCGATAGCGGCATCGGCGCCTCCGACAGCGTGATCGCATGCAGCGAGCGCCGGCGGCGCGCGCGCAAGGCCATCGCGTTACGATCGAAGGTCACCTCTTCCACGATCTCGATGTGGTCGGCGAAGCGCTGCTCGATCTCCTCCTGGGTGATCGGCGCCGCCAGCAGGATGCGGCCGCTTGCGGCCGTGCCGGTCAGCTCGGCCACGGCTATATAGGGAGCGCGAGCCAGCGCCGAGGTCTGCTCGACGGCCGCGCCGCGGCCATTGGCAAGCACGAAGCTGCCATTGCCGCGGTTCTTCGCGACACGGTCCGGGAAGGCGAAGGCCAGCATGACGCCTGTGGAGAGATCTCCTTCGTCAATCGCCGCAGCCTTTGTGAGCCCCCCTCCCCGGCCCTCCCCAACAAGGGGGGAGGGAGAAGCGGAACGCGTGTCGGATCGCTCTACTTGCGCGGCCCAGCGCTGCGCCATGCTGCGCGCGCTCGTCGCACGCTGCGAGCGGTCACGGCGGAACTGATCCAGCCTGACGTCGAGATCGACGTTGTCGCCGCCGAGCCCGCGCTCGGTCAGGACGGCCGCGATCTCCGCCGCCTCGTCCGCCGCACCGAACCGCGCCGAATCCACGATCATCCGCGCCAGCCGTGGCGGCAGCGCCAGCGCGCGCAGGCTGTTGCCTTCCGCGGTGATGCGGCCGCCGCCGTCGAGCGCGCCGAGCTCGGTGAGCAGCGATTTCGCCTCCTTCAGCGCCGGCGCCGGCGGCGGATCGAGGAAGGCAAGGCCAGCGGGATCGCTGACGCCCCATTGCGCGAGATCGAGCACCAGCGACGACAGGTCGGCGGAAAGAATTTCGGGCGCGGTATAGGCCGGGAGCGACGCGGTCTGCGGCTCGTCCCACAGCCGGTAGCAGACGCCGGGCTCGATACGGCCGGCACGGCCGCGCCGCTGGTCGACTGCCGCGCGCGAGGCGCGAACGGTTTCCAGCCGCGTCAGCGCAATGTCGGGCTCGTAGCGCGGCACCCGCGCCATGCCGGAGTCCACCACGATGCGGACGCCCTCGATGGTGAGCGAGGTCTCGGCGATCGAGGTCGCCAGCACCACCTTGCGGGTACCCTTCGGCGCCGGCGCGATGGCACGATCCTGCACGCCGGCGTCGAGCGCGCCGAACAGCGGCACGATTTCGACCGAGGCGTCGTGCACGCGCTCGGCGAGCAAGGTCTGGGTGCGGCGGATTTCGGCCGCGCCCGGCAGGAACGCGAGCACCGAACCGGCGTCGGCACGCAGCGCTGTAGCGATCGCGTCCGCCATCTGGCGGTCCAGCGGCACATCCACCTTGCGGCCGAGATAGCGGGTCTCGACCGGAAAGGCGCGCCCCTCGCTTTCGACCACCGGCGCATCGCCGAGCAGGTTCGCGACGCGGGCGCCGTCGAGGGTCGCCGACATCACGAGAATGCGCAGGTCCTCGCGCAGGCCGGTCTGCGCGTCGCGCGCCAGCGCGAGCCCGAGGTCGGCGTCGAGCGAGCGCTCGTGGAATTCATCGAATAGCACGGCAGCCACGCCGTTGAGCTCGGGATCGTCGAGGATCTGCCGCGAGAAGATGCCCTCGGTGACGACCTCGATCCGCGTCACGCGCGACACCTTCGAGCCGAAGCGGACGCGATAGCCGACGGTCTCGCCGGCACGTTCACCGAGCGTCTTGGCCATCCGCTCGGCGCTGGCGCGCGCGGCGATGCGGCGCGGTTCCAGCACGATGATCTTTTTGCCTTTCGCCCAGGGCACATCCAGCAGCGCCAGCGGCACGCGCGTGGTCTTGCCGGCGCCGGGCGGGGCCACCAGCACCGCGGCATTGTGGCCGGCGAGCGTGCGGTCGAGATCATCGAGCACGGCGTCGATCGGCAGCGGCGTATCAAACCTGCACGGCAAAACCAGTCATCCGTCATCACCCGCGCAAGCGGGTGATCCAGTAACCACCATCATGCCCGGCCGCAAAGACCGGGCATACTGGATACCCCGCCTCCGCGGGGTATGACAGTGGTATTGAGGTTAAGCCCGCGGCGACGGCGCGCGGCCGACACTGTCATAGGCAAAGCCGTGCGCGGCCATGTCCTCGGGGCGATAGATGTTGCGCAGGTCGATCACGACCGGCTGCTTCAGTTCTGTCTTCAACCGATCGAGGTCGAGCGTGCGGTACTGCACCCATTCGGTGACGACGACCATGGCGTCGGCGCCCTTCACGCACTCATAGGGGTCGTCGCAATACTCGATATCGGGCAGCTCCTTGCGAGCCTGCTCCATGCCGACCGGGTCATGCGCACGCACCTTGGCCCCCATGTCGAGCAGACCGGTGACGAGCGGGATCGACGGCGCCTCGCGCATGTCGTCGGTGTCAGGCTTGAAGGTGAGGCCGAGCACCGCGATGGTCTTGCCGCGCAGGCTGCCGCCGGAGAGGCTCGCGACCTTGCGCGCCATGGCGCGCTTGCGGTTGTCGTTCACGCCGAGCACCGCCTCGACGATCCGCAGCTGCACGTCGTGGTCCTGCGCGATCTTGATCAGCGCGCGGGTGTCCTTCGGGAAGCAGGAGCCGCCGAAGCCCGGCCCTGCATGCAGGAATTTCGAGCCGATGCGATTGTCGAGCCCGATGCCGCGCGCGACCTCCTGCACATCGGCGCCGACCTTCTCGGAGAGATCGGCGATCTCGTTGATGAAGGTGATCTTGGTCGCGAGGAATGCGTTGGCGGCGTATTTGATCAGCTCGGCCGTGCGCCGAGCCGTGAACATCAGCGGCGCCTGATTGAGCGACAGCGGCCGGTAGATATCGCCGAGCATCTTGCGGCCGCGCTCATCGGACGTGCCGACCACGATGCGATCGGGAAACTTGAAGTCGCGGATCGCGGCGCCCTCGCGCAGGAATTCCGGATTGGAGGCGACGACGACATCCGCCGAAGGATTGGCCTCGCAGATCAATCGCTCGACCTCATCGCCGGTGCCGACCGGCACGGTCGACTTGGTGACGACGACGGTGAAGCCCTTCAGCGCCGCGGCGATCTCGCGCGCCGCGCCATAGACATAGGTGAGGTCGGCGTGGCCGTCGCCGCGCCGCGACGGCGTGCCGACCGCGATGAACACCGCATCGGCCTCCGCAACGGGCGCCGCCAGATCAGTGGTGAATTCGAGCCGCTTGGCCTTCACATTGGCCGCGACCAGTGCGTCGAGGCCGGGCTCGAAGATCGGGATCTCGCCCCGATGGAGCGCCGCGATCTTGCTCGCATCCTTGTCCACGCAGGTCACCTGGTGGCCGAAATCCGCAAAACAGGCGCCCGACACCAGCCCCACATACCCCGTGCCAATCATGGCAATGCGCATGAAACAACCCGCTTCCTATGGTTAACGACCCCTGGGATTCGTGCGCCTCTTAGAACATTTACCGGCCAAGGGAAACGTGGAAAAGCACCGGTCCCGCGGCATGTCATTTGTATGAATAAAGGAGAAAGCAACCGATCGGGCCGATGATGCACCCGATCACGCCGAAAACAGGACAAAGATGACCATAAACGGCACAGCCGCTGGGACAGACCGTTCCGCCAGGACCGCCGGCGGGCGCGTTGACTGGGTCGACTACGCCAAGGGCATCTGCATCGTCATGGTCGTGATGATGCACTCGGTGCTGGGTGTGGAGAAGGCCGCCGAACAGACCGGCTTCATGCATTATGTCGTGATGTTCGCGAAGCCGTTCCGGATGCCCGACTTCTTCCTGATTTCCGGGCTTTTCCTGTCGGTCGTGATCGATCGCGATTGGCGCACCTATCTCGACCGCAAGGTGATGCACTTCGGCTATTTCTATGTGCTGTGGGTGACGATCCAGTTCGGCTTCAAGGCGCCGTCGCTCGCCGCTGAATCGAGCTGGAGCGAGGTCGGGCTATTGTATCTCGAATCCTTCATCGAGCCGTTCGGCACGCTGTGGTTCATCTATCTGCTGCCGATCTTCTTCGTCGTCACGAAACTGACACGCAACATTCACCCGCTTGTCATCTGGCTGATCGCAGCAGCGCTCGAGATGACACATCTGACGACGGGCTGGACCGCGATCGACGAGTTCTGCGCGCGCTTCGTCTATTTCTTCACCGGCTACATCCTCGCCGATTACGTGTTCGCGCTGTCGGATCGCGCCCGGGCGCGGCCTCTGCTTGCGCTTCTCGGGCTCGGGCTCTGGGCGCTCGTCAATGGCGGGCTGGTGGCGCTCGAGGTGAGCGAATGGCCGATCGTCTCGCTGGCGCTCGGGCTCTCCGGCGCCTGTGCGATCATCGTGATCGGCACGCTGCTGGCGCGTGCGCATTGGCTCGATTTCCTGCGCTTCTGTGGCGAGCACTCGATCGTCATCTATCTCGCCTTCTTCCTGCCGATGGCCGCGACACGGACGGCCCTGCTGCGGATCGACGTGATCCACGACATCGGCCTGGTCTCGCTGATCGTGACCGCCGTCGGCGTCGCCGGCTCGCTCCTGATCTGGCGTCTGGCGCTGGCGGCCCGAGCCAATTTCCTGTTCGAACGGCCCGATGCATTCTGGATTGCTCCAAAAAAGGCAGCGCCCGCCTTGCAAGCGGCCGAGTAAGCCCCCGGTAGTGCCGGAAGTCACAGCCGGATTCGTTCCGACCGGGGGAGAGTCCGGCCCATCGAATTTTCCGCATATTGAAATGATTGGCCTTTTGGCCCCGAATGTTTCGTCGCCGGGGCCGCGACGAAACAATTCTCCTGCTCACGAAACCATTTTCCGCTTTTCGCGCAGACATCCGGAAACGGGGGGTAACTAACAATTCTCCCAACGAACCGCCGCCAAACGGCGAATTGGGAGCCCGTCATGCCGAACGTCATCGCCATCAACCCCGCAGCCAAGAAGCAAATTGCCGCTGCCCGCGCGACCTCGGATGAAATGCTGCTCGCGAGCATCGCCAAGGGTGACCGCACTGCGATGCACGTCCTGTATTCCCGTCACAACGTCCGGGTCTACCGCTTCGTGCTGCGCATGCTCCGCGACACCACGATCGCCGAAGACCTGGTCAGCCAGGTGTTCCTGGACGTCTGGCGGACCGCCTCCCAGTTCGAGGGCCGCTCGCAGGTCTCGACCTGGCTGCTGTCGATTGCCCGCTTCAAGGCGCTGACCGCACTGCGCCAGCGCAAGCACGAGGACATCGATCAGGAAGATGTGCTGGAGATCGCCGATGGCGCCGACACGCCGGAAATCTCGCTCGATCGCGCCACCACCAGCGAGATCCTGCGCGCCTGCGTCGCCAAGCTGTCGCCGGCTCACCGCGAGATCATCAACCTCGTCTACTACCACGAGAAGTCGGTCGAGGAGGCCGGGCTGATCATCGGCATCCCGCAGAGCACCGTGAAGACCCGGATGTTCTATGCCCGCAAGCAGCTCGCCGATCTCCTCAGGGGTGCCGGCGTCAACAGCGTCGCGGCATAAACACGAGCAAATTCAATGCATTAGGCAAATTCTAAGTGAGCCGACCAATAGTCCGCGAAACCAAAAGAGTCCGGCGACGAAACAATTGAAACACACGACGACATCGGCCCGAAAAACTCGATCGTTACACCTTTAACCAACGACGCAACGCCACCATTTACTGAACCAGTTTCGAGACCTCCCAAGCTAACCTCCCAAGTGACCTCCAACGACCCGGCCGGGATGCCCCCCAAGCCGGGTCGCTCCATTTCTAGCGGGTCCTCAAGCGAAGCAGACCCTGGTTCGCGAAGATCATCCGTTGAGGCGATGTCCGGCGTCACTGTCGGATTGATCCGGATCCGACAAGGCTTTTGGCGCGGCTTCGTGAAGTCGAGCGCGGCTCGTCTCACACGGACGTGACGGCGTGAGCGAGCGAAGCGCCGTAACAGCACGAGCTATTGCCGCGAACATCATCAGGCGTCTCCGGCACAATCCTCCGACAGGCCGGGACTTATGATGGACGGACGACGATGCTCAGCCTTGCCCTTGCGCTGCTTGCCGGTGTCGCGACCGTCGCCGCGCCTTGCACCCTGCCGATGCTGCCAATCCTGCTCGGGGTATCGATAGGCCAGACCCGCAAGGCGCGGCCCGCGATGATCGCACTACCGCAATCAGTATTGGCCCGCACAGTACATCATGGACCAGAACGGCAAGATCGTCTTCGGGCACGACGGCGAAGGGCAGTATGAGCAGATCGACCGCACCATCGCACGGCTGCTCAACGTCAACAGCTAGAAGCGCTGCGCTCGCACGAGTGGAGCAGCTATTCCGCCAAGCTGATGCCTGAACAACGAAGTGCGAAACACGATGCGATTGCACCCATCGCATCGTGTTCCTCGGACAATCCGTCCTGTATTGTCGTCACCCCCGTCGTGGTAGGGTTCACCACGGTTGGGCGCGGTCCCGAAGACGAAAGGCGGTCTTCGGACAAGATCGCGCTCCGAATGGACGACGGACGGTGCGTCATGTTCGAAGGTTGGGATGCGGTTGCGCTCGCACGCGCACAGTTTGCTTTCACGATGTCATTCCACATCGTGTTCCCCGCATTCTCGATCGGGCTTGCGAGCTACCTCGCGGTGCTCGAAGCGCTGTGGCTTGCTACCGGGCGCGAGGTCTACATCAACCTCTTCAATTACTGGCTGAAGATCTTCGCGGTGGCTTTCGGCATGGGCGTGGTGTCGGGCATCGTGATGTCCTATCAGTTCGGCACCAACTGGTCGGCTTTCGCCGACAAGACGGGCCCCGTGATTGGCCCGATGATGGCCTATGAGGTGCTGACCGCGTTCTTCCTCGAGGCAGGTTTCCTCGGCGTGATGCTGTTCGGGCTCGAACGCGTCGGCCACAAGCTGCATTTCCTGGCGACGCTGATGGTCGCGGTCGGCACACTGATCTCGGCGTTCTGGATCCTGTCGGCCAATTCCTGGATGCAGACGCCGGCGGGCTATACCGTCAATGCCGACGGGCAATTCGTCGCCGCCGACTGGCTGAAGGCGATCTTCAACCCGTCATTCCCCTACCGTCTCGTGCACATGGTGCTGGCGGCCTATCTCACCACCTCGCTCGTGGTCGGCGCGGTCGGCGCCTTTCATCTGCTGCGCGACCAGCATCTCGCCGGCCCCCGCGTGATGTTCTCGATGGCGATGTGGATGGCAACGCTGGTGGCGCCGATCCAGATCCTTGCCGGTGACCAGCACGGCCTCAATACGCTGGAGCATCAGCCCGCCAAGGTGATGGCGATGGAAGGCCACTTCCAGAGCCACAAGGACGGCGCGCCGCTGGTGCTGTTCGGCTGGCCCGATATGGCCGATGCCAAGGTGAAATATGCGATCGAGGTGCCGAAGCTGTCGTCGCTGATCCTGAAACACTCGCTCGACGCTCCGCTCGCCGGCCTCGACACCGTGCCGCGCGAGAACTGGCCGCCGGTGCCGATCACCTTCTGGGCGTTCCGCGTCATGGTCGGTCTCGGCTTCCTGATCATGGGGCTCGGCCTGTTCAGCCTCGCGATGCGCTGGCGCGGAAGAATGTACGAGACGCGGCTGCTGCATCTGTGCGCGGTCGCGATGGGGCCGGCCGGCTTCATCGCCGTGCTCGCGGGCTGGATCACCACCGAGACCGGGCGGCAGCCGTTCACCGTTTACGGGCTGTTGCGAACCGCCGATTCGGTCTCGCCGCTGGCCGCGCCTGCGGTCGGCTCGTCGCTGATCGCCTTCGTCATCGTCTATTTCGCCGTGTTCATCGCGGGCGTGGTCTACATCCTGCGGCTGATGGCGCAGCCGCCGCATCATGGCGAGCAGGGCCCGTCGCATGACCTGCCGGCGCGCGCCGCCGGCATCACGCCGGCCGCAGGCGCTGCCGTGGAGGGCGCACGATGAGCGTCGCCGCAGACCTCGCCACGATCTGGGCCTTCATCATCGCCTTTGCGGTGTTCGTCTATGTCGTGATGGACGGGTTCGATCTCGGCCTCGGCATCCTGTTTCCGTTGTTCCCGCAGAAGACCGACCGCGACGTCATCATGAACAGCGTGGCGCCGGTGTGGGACGGCAACGAGACCTGGCTGGTGCTCGGCGGCGGCGGCATGATGGCGGCGTTTCCGCTGGCCTATGCGGTGCTGATGCCGGCGCTCTATACGCCTGTCATCGCGATGCTGCTCGGTCTCGTGTTCCGCGGCGTCGCTTTCGAATTCCGCTGGCGAACGCAAAAGGCGCGCAACAAGTGGGATCTCGCCTTTGCCGGCGGTTCGCTGCTCGCGGCGCTGGCGCAGGGGATTGCACTTGGTGCGATCCTGCAGGGCGTGCATGTCGAGGGACGCCAATATGCCGGCGGCTGGTGGGACTGGCTGACGCCGTTCAGCGTCCTGACCGGCGCGGCGCTCGTGATCGGCTATGCGCTACTTGGCGCGACCTGGCTTGTGATGAAGACCGAAGGCGAATTGCGCGACCGCGCCTATCATCTGAGCTGGGTGCTCCTGATCGCGATGCTCTGCGCGATCGGCGCCGTCAGCATCGCGACGCCGTTCCTGCATGTGCAGTACACCCATCGCTGGTTCGCCTGGCCGAACATCATCCTGACCGCGCCGGTGCCGATCGCGGTGGCCGCCGTCGCCGTGCTGCTGCTGCGCGCGCTGACCAACAAATACGACTATCAGCCGTTCTTCCTGTCGCTCGCGCTGTTCGTGCTGTCCTATGCAGGGCTCGGCATCAGCATGTATCCGTATATCGTGCCGCAGAGCATCACGATCTGGCAGGCGGCCGCGCCGGAGAACAGCCAGATCTTCATGCTGATAGGGGTCGCGGTGCTGATCCCGCTGATCCTCGGCTATACCGGCTGGGCCTATTGGGTGTTCCGCGGCAAGGTGCGGCCTGGACAGGGGTATCACTGATGCCGCCGGATCCTGCTCCTCGTCCGCTCGGCCAGCGCCTTCTGTGGTTTGCAGCGCTCTGGCTCGGCGGCGTCGGTACGGTGGCCCTGGTCTCTTTCGTCCTGCGACTCTGGATTGCACCGACATGAGGTTTGGCGGGCGGCCACCACGACGATCCCAAAAGGGGAAGCATTACAGCGAGATACCACCTGTGCGTGCCCGAAGCTTGCCATCAAGCTGTCACTGAGATTTGATGTTTGCGCGATTTGGATGGAGCAGCCAATTGGCTGCGCCGACAAGGAGTGCTGTGCATGACGAAACTTCGTCACCTGGTCTGGATGGTGACCGCCGCGATCGTTCTGGTGCTGTCGACGTCGCAAGGCTTTGCGCAGAGTCGCCCTGACGTCGACGAGCCCGGCCTTGTTCCCGACGATAACTACCAGCTCGATCCGGAATGGCAGAAGCAGGTCGTGTACTACCGCACCAACGAGGCGCCGGGCACCATCATCATTTCCACCGCCGAACGCCACCTTTACCTCGTGCAGGGCAATGGCCGCGCGCTACGCTACGGCATCGGCGTCGGCCGCGAAGGCTTCCAGTGGCAGGGCCTGCTGAACATCACCCGCAAGGCGGAGTGGCCGGACTGGACGCCGCCGCCGGAGATGATCGCGCGCCAGCCCTATCTGCCGCGCTTTATGGCCGGCGGCCCCGGCAATCCGCTCGGCGCACGGGCGATGTATCTGGGCACCACGGTCTATCGCATCCATGGCACCAACCAGCCCGACACGATCGGCACTGCGATCTCCTCAGGCTGCTTCCGCCTCGTCAACGCCGACGTCATGGATTTGTACGACCGCGTCCCGGTCGGCACCAAGGTGATCGTCCGGCAGAAGCCCCAACTCTAACCTCCAGCCCACCTTCGTTACCCTACCCTTTTCCCTCATTGGCGAGAGACATCCATGCGTACATTTCGAGGCGGCCTGACGATCGGGCTCGCGGTCGCCGTGCTGGTCGCGGCCGCCGCCTTCACCTATGAGCGCTACGACACACGCACGCTGAAGCGCACGCTACGCCGCGGCGAGGTGCTGTGCGGCGTCAACAAGGGCCTGCCCGGCTTCTCGATTCCCGACGACAAGGGGAACTGGACCGGCTTCGACGTCGATTTCTGCCGCGCGGTGGCGTCGGCGATCTTCGACGATCCATCGAAGGCGAAATTCGTCCCGCTCGACGCTAGCGAGCGCTTCAAAGAGTTGCAAAACCGCAAGGTCGACATCCTCTCGCGCAACTCCACCTGGAGCATGTCGCGTGAGACCAACTACGACCTCTATTTCCCGGCGGTCGCTTATTATGACGGTCAGGGCTTCATGCTGCCGCGCTCGCGCAATATCGATTCCGCGCTCGACCTGAACGGCAGCAAGGTCTGCGTGCAGTCCAACACCACGACGCAGCTCAACCTTGCCGACTACTTCCGTGCCAACAACATGAAGTACACGGAGATGAAGTTCGACAAGCTGGACGACGTCGTAAAGGCCTACGACTCCGGCCAGTGCGATACCCTGACCTCGGACGCCTCGCAGCTCTATGCGCTGCGGCTCAACCTCTCCAAGCCGAACGACCACATCATCCTGGCCGACATCATCTCGAAAGAGCCGCTGGCACCGGTGGTGCGCTTGCGCGACGACGACTGGATGATGATCGTGAAGTGGACGCTCTACGCCATGATCAACGCCGAGGAGCTCGGCGTCACATCCAAGAACATCGACGAGGCGCTGAAGTCGAAGAAGCCCGAGGTGATGCGGCTGGTCGGCACCGAGGGCAGCTACGGCGAGGACCTCGGCCTGACCAAGGACTGGGCCGTGCGCATCATCCGCCATGTCGGCAATTACGGCGAGGTCTACGACCGCAACGTGGGCAGCGGATCCAAGCTGAAGATCCCGCGCGGTATGAACCAGCTCTGGAACGCGGGCGGCGTCCAGTACGCGCCGCCGATCCGGTGACGGCGGTTTAGCGGACGCGCTCTCCCACAGCCTCAACTGTCATCACCCGCGAAAGCGGGTGATCCAGTACGCCGCGGCCTATCCGTTCAAACACGACTGCCTCTGGAATACTTGGTCGCCCGGTCAAGCCGGGCGATGACAGTGTGATGCGTGGCGACGCTTTGCGCCCGCTCAATACCCCTTCCCACGCGCCAGCTGGTCGGCGTGGAAATTGCTGTCGCCGAACAGTTCCTGGCAGACGCGGGCGCGCTTCATGAAGAAGCCGATGTCGAACTGGTCGGTCATGCCCATGCCGCCATGCATCTGCACGCCCTCCTGCACGGCCTGCGTCGCGGTGGTGCCGGCGCGCGCCTTGGCAACCGCGACCGCCGCGCCCGCCTTGTCGGCGTCGGCATCGAGCGCCTGCAGCGCCTTCAGCACAGCGGCGCGGGTGATCTCGATCTCGATATAGAGCTGGGCGGCGCGATGCTGCAGCGCCTGGAATTCACCGATCGCCTTGCCGAACTGCTTGCGTTCCTTGAGATAGGTCACGGTGCGGACGAACACCTCTTCGCTCAGGCCCACCATTTCGGACGCGACCGCGCCACGGCCGACATTGAGCACGCCCTCGAGCAGCCCAAAACCCTGGTCGATCTCGCCGAGCACGCTGTCGGCATTGACCTCGACATTGTCGAACACGATGCGAGCCGCATTGTGCGAATCGACCATCGCGGTACGCTCGACAGCGAGCCCCTTGGCCTTCGGATCGACCAGGAACAGGGTCAGCCCGTTCTTGTCGCCGGCGGCGCCCGCCGTGCGCGCGGCGACGATCAGCAGATCGGCGGTGTGGCCATCGACCACGAACGCCTTGTCGCCCGAGAGCTTGAAGCCGTTGCCGGAACGCGCTGCCTGAAGCTTGGTCTGCAGCGGGCGATGCTTGGCGCCCTCGTCGATGGCGAGCGCGACAAGCAATGAGCCATCGGAAATCTTCGGCAGATACTGCGCCTTCTGCGCCTCGCTGCCGCCACGCGTCAGCGCCGATGCCGCCACCACGGACGTCGCGAGGAACGGCGACGGCATCAAGGTGCGGCCGATCTCCTCCATCACGATGCCGGCCTCGACGCAGCCGAGCCCGCTGCCGCCGAACTTCTCCGGCACCAGCAGGCCGGAGAAGCCCATCTCGGCAAAGGTCTTCCAGAGCTCGCGGGAGAAGCCGGTGGCATCCTTGCTGTCGCGCAGATGGCGCAGATGCGACACCGGCGCCTTGTCGCTGATGAGGCCGCGCGCGCTGTCGCGCAGCATGGATTGTTCTTCGGTGAGGACGAGAGCCATTGATGGGTTCCGAATCTACGACGATGAATTTTCTGACGGTTGAACCCCCTCCCCCTAAAGGGGGAGGGTTGGGGTAGGGGTCTTCCGCTTGCTCCGTGCTTGCTGCTGACCCCCGCCCGTCGCGCTCAGGAGCGCAAAAGCGCTCCCGTGCGCGCCGACCTCCCCTTCAGGGGGAGGTGAAGATCACGCTCCCGGCAAATCGAGGATACGCTTGGCGACGATGCCGAGCATCACCTCGCTCGTGCCGCCCTCGATCGAGTTCGCCTTGGTGCGCAGCCAGGCGCGCGGCCGGGCGCCGCCCTTGGAGCGGTCGCTTTCCCATTCCAGCGCATCGATGCCGCCCGCCGACATCAGGATCTCGTAGCGGCGCTTGTTGAGCTCGGTGCCGTAATATTTCATCGCCGACGAGAACGCCGGATGAGACTGCCCGGCCTTGGCGAGATCGACCGCGCGCTCCGCGGCCGCGGCGAGTGCCGCTTCATCCACCTCGAAGGTCGCGATCTGGCTGCGCAGTTGCGCATCGTCGAGCTTCCCTTGCGCGTCCGCGCCGACGGAGTCCGCCGCGATCTGGCCGAGTGGACGGCCGATGCCGCGCTCGCCCATGCCCGAGATCATCGCGCGCTCGTGCTGCAGCAGGTATTTTGCGACGTCCCAGCCGCGGTTGACCTGACCCACGACATGCGACTTCGGCACGCGCACATTGTCGAAGAAGGTTTCGCAGAACGGCGAATAGCCCGAGATCAACAGGATCGGCTTGGTGGACACGCCCTTCGACGTCATGTCGAATAGGATGAAGCTGATGCCGTCATGCTTCTTCGCCGCCGGATCGGTGCGGACCAAGCAGAAGATCCAGTCGGCATAGTTCGCGTACGAGGTCCAGATCTTCTGGCCGTTGATGATGTAGTCGTCGCCGTCGCTCTCGGCGCGGGTCTGTAGCGAGGCGAGGTCGGAACCGGCGTTCGGTTCGGAATAGCCCTGGCACCAGCGGATCAGGCCGGCGGTGATCTTCGGCAGATGTTCCCGCTTCTGTTCCTCGGTGCCGTATTTCAGCAGCGCCGGCCCGAGCATCGAGACGCCGAACGAGGTGAGCGGCTGCCGCGCGCCGATCGCCGCCATCTCCTGGCGCACGATCTTGGCCTCCTCGCCGTCGAGGCCGCCGCCGCCATATTCCTTCGGCCAGTGCGGAACGGTCCAGCCCTTGTCGCGCATGCGCTCGAACCAGACGCGTTGCGCTTCGGAGGAGAACTTGGCGTTGCGGCCGCCCCAGAACGTGTCGCCATCCGACGTCATCGGCTTGCGCATCTCCGGCGGGCAATTCTGCTCCAGCCAGGCGCGGGTCTCACTGCGGAATTTCTCGAGGTCAGCCATTGTGCGTTTCCGGTCAAAAATCGACGAATTGAAATCGACCTTAGCCAGCGCCCCGTGGAATTCAATATGTCTTGCGACCGCGCCATGCTCTGCTGTCGGTGGTCACTTTGCCGGATCGGGTGTATGCGCGAGATGGGGTAACGATTGAAAAGCAAGAGGAAACGGACATGCGGCTCAAACTCCTTTCGCCTGGCGAAATGAACGCCGCCCAAAAAGAAACCTATGATGAGTCGATCGCCGGCAAGCGCGGGGCCCCGCCGGCGCCGATGATGGCTTGGCTCAACAGCCCGGAGATGGCGCGGCATGCCACGCGCCTTGGCGAGGTGCTGCGCTTTGACACGATCTTTCCGGCAAAGCTGTCGGAGATCGCGATCCTCGTCACTGCCCGGCACTGGACCGCGCATTACGAATGGTATGCGCACAAGCGCCTGGCACTGAAAGGCGGCCTCGACCCGAAGATCATCGAAGACATCCGGGTGCGACGCGTCCCGACCTTCGACGATCCCAAGGCCAAGATGATCTACGAGCTCGCCAAGTCGTTGCACGAGGGCCACGGCGTGGCCAAGCCGCTGTATGACGAGGCGGTCGAACTGTTGAGCCTGCGCGGCGTCGTCGAGATCATCGGGTTGTGCGGCTACTACACCATGGTGTCGATGACGCTGAACACGTTCGAGTTCGAGGTACCCGGCGGCGAACTGTCGGAACTGGCATAAGTAGCGGGCTCCGGCCCGCAACTGAGACGCTTCCGGAAACCTTGGGTTTCCGGATCGACCGCCCTTCGATCCGCGGATTCTGATTATATTAGGTTTAGAGGCTTCCCGCGGGTGGGAAGCCACACGCCAGCGGAGCCAGAACGTGTCGCAGACCCCTCCCATCATCGCGGGCACCCGGATCGGGCATGTCCATCTCAAGGTCGCCGATCTCGATCGTGCGCTGGGGTTCTATTGCGGCGTGCTCGGCTTCGAGCTGCAGCAGCGCATGGGTTCCGGCGCGGCCTTCATCTCGGCCGGTGGCTATCACCACCACATCGGCCTCAACACCTGGGAGAGCAAAGGCGGGCATCCGCCGCCGCCCGGCACCACCGGCCTGTACCACACCGCCATTCTCTACCCGAGCCGCCCAGCGCTCGCCGACGCGCTGCACCGCGTGCTCTCCGCCGGCATTCCGCTCGACGGCGCCAGCGATCACGGCGTCAGCCAGGCCCTATACCTGCGCGATCCCGACGAGAACGGCGTCGAGCTCTACTGGGACCGGCCCGAGGCCAAATGGCCGCGCACGGCCGACGGCAAGCTCGCGATGTTCACCAGGCGGCTGGACCTCGAGGACCTCTTGAAGCAGCGGGCGGCATAATTCCGTAGCCCGGATGAGGCGCAGCGCAATCCGGGACTTGCGCTCGCTGGGACAAATTCCGCACCGCAAAGCGACGTCGGCTACGGTCTCCGGTGGATCATGATCGCGACGGCCGCGATCAGCTCGAGACCGACGCAGCCATAGAACGGCGGCGTGTAGCTGCCCGAAAGATCGTGCAGCAATCCGATCACGCCGGGGCCGAAGGAATAGGTGATCTGGTTGATCGCCGTGAGCAGGCTGACGAGCACGCCGAACGCGCGCGGATCGAACTCGCGCTGGACGATCAGCGACGGCAGTGTGATCACGTTGCCGACGGAGAAACCGAACAGCCCGCAAGCGGCGATCTGCGCGACATCATTGTGCAGGTTGATGATGACGAGCAGCGCGACGGCCTGGCTGGCAAAGGACAGCGCCGATGCCAGCCGCTGGTTCAGCCGGTCGATCACGAAGGAGAAGGAGACGCGGCCGACCACCGCCATCGCGGTCAACAGTGCGATCGCGACCGTGGCGCGCTCGCGCCCGATCACCTGATCCAGGAACGCGATCAGATGGACGATGAAGCCGACCTGGGCAAACAGCACCAGCGCAAATGCGACCGAGACCGAGAGGAAGTTGATGTCGCGCAGCGCCCGGGTGCGGACCTGCGTTGCCGACGGCGCGTCCGCCGCAGCCAACGTGACCGCGTGGAGATGAGCCGGCGGCGGCCCGACGAAGATCAGGGTCACCGGCACCATCACCGCGACCAGCAGCGCGGCGGCGGCGATCATCGCGCCCGAAAAGCCGAACGCGCCAATTCCCGCGACCAGCAGCGGCACGCCGACGATGCCGCCGAAGCTCGCGCCATTGAGCGCAAGACTGATCGCCATGCCGCGCTTCTTGTCGAACCACAGGCCGAGCGTGTTGGTGATGATGGCGAGGCTGGTGCCGGCCCAGCCGAAGGCGAGCAAGGCGTCCGCGAGGTAGAGCTGCCAGGGCTCGCGCACCTCGCCGACCGCGACAGAGGCGACGGCCATCGCGAGCGTGCCCGCGATCAAACATTTGCGCGGGCCGAACGCCTTGATCGCCTCGCTGACGAAGGCAACGAGCGCCGCGCCGAACAGGTAGAAGAACGTCGTGCCCGAGGAGATCAGCGACGCCGGCCAGCCGTGCAGCCGCTGCAGCTCGGCGACATAGACGCTCTGGCCGTAAAAGCCGAGCCCCCAGCCGAAGGTTGCAAGCAGGAAGCAGACGACGACGATGCGCCAGCCCTCGTAGCGCAGCGAGGTCTCATCGGGCGGGGTGTATGAGGATGCGTCCATTTTGTTGCTCTTGCTTCTCACATCGTCATGACAGGGAATTGCCGGTTCTGACGATGTAAATAGCCACGCAAGGCAATCACTTCGATTCAGATCGAAGTGTCAGCAATTGGCAGCAGGAGACCTGCTGCGCATGCCCCTGCGGGAAGACCGCAACGCACCTTTTCGTTTCCGGCTCTTGCCTAGACGCTGGGATCCGGAATCTCGTCCATCGCCCGTAATTTCGCTCGGCGTTTGGCGAACGACACGAGCGACAGCACGACGAGGCCGAGCAGCACCGGCGGGAACACCACCATGTTGACGGCGTTCCAGCCGTAGTGGGCGAGCAACTGGCCTGAGGAGAACGAGCCGATCGCCATCATGCCGAAGACGAGGAAATCGTTGAAGGCCTGCACCTTGTTGCGTTCCTGCGGCCGGTGGGTTTCCAGCACCAGCGCGGAGGCACCCACGAAAGCGAAATTCCAGCCGACCCCGAGCACGATCAGCGTCGCCCAGAAGTGCGGTGCGGTGATGCCGGACAGCCCGATCATCGCGGCCACCGCTTCGAGGATCAGGCCGAGCGCGACGATCACCGGCGCGCCGAACCGCGCGATCAGAGAGCCGGTGAAGAAGCTCGGGCCGTACATCGCCACGATGTGCCATTGAATGCCGAAATTGGAGTCACTCACCGTGAGCCCGCACATCTTCATGGCGAGCGGCGCCGAAGTCATCACGAGGTTCATCATCGGATAGGCGATCACGCCGCACAGCGCGGCGGCAATGAAGCGCGGCTGCTTCGCGATCTCGAGCAGCGGACGGCCGCCATGCAGGTCCGCCGCCGCGGGCTTCGGCGCATCGACGCCGGACAGCACCGCCATCGCGACCAGCGCAACCAGCGCCTGCATCACAAAGGAGAAGGCGAACAGATAGGGCGGCCAGACGTCCATGGTCCATTGCACGAGCTGCGGCCCGAGCACGCCGGCGAACACGCCGCCGGCCATCACCCACGACACCGCCTTGGGCCGAAACTCGGCGCTCGCGCCATCGGCCGCCGCGAAGCGATAGGATTGCGCCACGGCGCCGTAGAGTCCGCCGAGGAAGGTCGCGCCGCAGAACAGCCAGAACGACGCGTGCAGGATGGCCCAGGCACCGAGCAAGCCGGTGAGCGTGCCGCAGCCGGTGCCGATGATGAAGGCGACACGGCGGCCATAGGCCCGCGAGATCGCGCCGGTCGGCAGCGTGCCGGCGGCAAGCCCGAGCACATACATCGAGAGCGGCACCGTCGCGAGCGAGATGCTCGGTGCCAGCGTGGCGCCGACGATCGAACCGGTGGCGAAGATCACAGCCGAATTGGCGCCAGTCAGCGCCTGCGCCGCGGCGAGCCGCAATACGTTGCCGCGCGCCCGCGCGTCGTCGGCCGCTTCGTCCAAAGCTGTCACGTCGGTCATCGGCATTCCCGCCCTGAGCGTCCCCCGGCGGGAGCCCCCTGTTGCCGGCACTATGAAGAGCGGGCTCGGCGCGATCAACCGACGCAAATGGGCGCACCCCATGCGAGAATGCAATGAAATGCGGCTCAGCAGATCATTCTGCCCGTTCCGTCATCTTGAGGCGCGAGCCTTGCATCGCATTTGCACTGCTGGGCGAGCCGCGAAGGATGCACGGGCCACCGTCCGGACCGTCGCGCATCGAGACGCCGCTTCGCGGCTCCTCAGAGGCGGTGAATGCATGCAGTCCGTCATTGCGAGGAGCGAAAGCGACGAAGCAATCCATACTTCCGCGTACGCCGCGCGATGGATTGCTTCGCTTCGCTCGTCTTTCCGGTCATCGCGAGGAGCGTCAGCGAGGAAGAACCCATCCTGCTTCCTCTCGACCAGGATTGCTGTCGCGCGTCCCTATCGCATCAGCTTCTTGGCCGGCCGCTTCCCGGCGCGCAACGCGCCGGTCTTGTGCACCTTGGAACGTGGCGCGATCGGGGCGCCGCGTGGATATCCGCCCGGCCATTCGAGCGCAAGCGAGCTCGCAAAACCGAAAAAGCTCGAGCGGCTCATGCCGAGCTCGGCGGCGCGCTTGTCGATCCGCACGATCAGGCTCTTCGGCAGATAGACATTCACCCTCTCGGACGGATCAGGCGGATCCACACCGACGATGAAGTAGGCGGCGACGTCGGAGCCCTTCGGGGCCACGATCTGCTCGATCGGCGTCGGCTCCGGCAGCACGCGACCCTGCTCGACCCAGCCGTCGACCGCCTGCGCCAACGCATGCTCGGCGCGTTCGATCGCCTCTTCCTGCGATCTGCCTCCGGCCACACAGCCCGGAAAATCGGGAAACCATGCGCCGAACGCACCGCGCGGACCGCGCTCCAGCACCGCCGGATAAAGCCGCCTCTCCATTCTGGCCTCCGTTGTTGAGGTATGCTATTTAACACACAGGAGTGTGTCAAATGACACATTGTCAGGCGGAAGAGCGGACATGGACCCGCAAGCCGAGCTCCGCATCATCCCGGCGGCCTATCGCTACGCCCTCCTGAAGGACAAGATCGGCTGGAATCGACGGCGACCGGTGAGCGCAGCAGCTAGTCCCGCGCGAACGCCAGAATCATGTTGTTGGCCGGCATCTCGAACGCGTCAGCCAACTTCAGGCCGACGCTCCTGGCCAGTTTTTTGAGGTCGGCGATATCGCGCACGCCCCACTCCGCGTCACGCCCCCGCAACGAGGTGTCGAACACTGCATTGCTGAGCGCGGTGTGCTTGCCGTCGCGCTTGAACGGACCGTAGAGGAACAGCCGGCCGCCGAGGCGCAAATGCCTGTTAGCACCGGCGAACAGGCCCTCGGCGACGCGCCAGGGCGCAATGTGGATCACGTTGGCGCAGAAGATCGCGAGCAGCTTGTCCGGGTCGCTGCCCCCTGATGGCACAGGCGACCATTCCGGATCCGACAGGTCGATCCGCTGGGGCGGTCGGATGTTGGGGAGGCCCGCATGGGCACGCCACGCCACGATGCTCCTCAAATGCGCCGCGTGGAGGTCGCTCGGCCACCAGGTGATGTCGGGCGTTTGACGCGCGAAATGCACGACATGCTGCCCGGTGCCGCTGCCGGCTTCCAGCACGTCACCGGACTGACCGGCCAGAAACGGCCGCAGCACCGCCCAGATCGGCTCGTGGTTGCGGTGGAAAGCGGCCGCATCGAGCCGTCCGTCCGCCTCCACTGGCCGGCCATCCTTGCCGAACTCTGCGACATACTCCGCCACCGCGCTCTCCTCGGCTCACCCCTATCTCAACCGCACGATCATGACAGGCTGAAGGCGCGCAAGACGGCCTGGTTCCGCGCGCCATCGCGGTGCATCGCACCGACGTTAACCCCCGACGCGACGCGCTCGTCCTGCACATTGCCAATCGATCGCCTTTGTGCTTTCCACTCTCGATATTGCGATATTGCGATGGGATCATCGAGACTGAAGCCCGGGAAACACCCTTGATCGCCAACTTCTCCAAGCCGGCCCTCGCGCTGGCGCTGCTGGTGGGCGCGGCAGTGGCTGCACCCGCACAGGCCCAGTCCGCCGCCGAGGGCCAGAAGCTCGCCTTCGACCGCGGCAAGGGCAACTGCCTGACCTGCCATGTGATCAAGGGCGGCGACCTGCCCGGCACGATCGGCCCCGCGCTGACCGACCTCCAGAAGAAATACAGCCGCGACGAGCTGACCGCGATCGTGTCAGACGAGACCAAGCGCAACCCGCTCACCGTGATGCCTCCATTCGGACGAAACCGGATCCTGACTGAGAGAGAGATCAGCGCGGTGGTCGATTTCCTGCAGACGCTGTGACGCCGCGACGGTCGCTTTAGGAGTATTTGGAATGAGCATCACGACCAAGAAATTTTCCGGGACGCGCCGCCTGGTGCTGAAGGGCGCAGGTGTCGCCGCGCTGATCGGCCTCGGCGTCATCCCGTTCGACGTGCGGCAGGCGCTCGCGGCCGCCAACGCCCCCTACCCGACCGAGGCGTTCAAGCAGAAGAACGAGGCCGACGCGATCAAGGCGCTCTATGGCAAGACGGCCGAACCGTCCGACAAGGTGAAGATGGACGCGCCTGAGATCGCCGAGAACGGCGCGGTGGTGCCGATCTCGGCCACCACGACGCTCGCCGACGTGACTTCGATCTCGTTCCTGGTCAGCGAGAACCCGATCGCGCTGGTGGCCTCGTACAGAATTCCGGCAGGCACGTTGCCGAGCGTCTCCAATCGCATCAAGATGGCGAAGACCAGCAATGTGATCGTGATCGTCGAGGCCGGCGGCAAGCTCTACAGCGCCACCAAGGAGGTCAAGGTCACCGTCGGCGGCTGCGGCGGCTGACCACGCATGATCCGGAAAAGTGGGAACCGGTTTTCCGACAAGATCATGCGCAAACCATAAAGGAATAATCCGATGGCATCGAGCATTCGCGTGCGCGCCACGTCAAACGGTGAGACCACCGAGGTACAGGCGCTGATCCAGCATCCGATGGATTCCGGCTTCGTCAAGGACGCCAAGGGCGAGATCATTCCGCCGCATTTCATCCAGCAGCTGACCTTCGAACATGACGGCAAGCCGGTGTTCATCGCCGACTGGGGCGGCGGCGTCTCCAAGGACCCCTATGTCAAGTTCGCCTTCAAGGGCGGCAAGAAGGGCGACGATCTGAAGATCAGCTGGGTCGACAACAAGGGCGCGACCGACAGCACCACGGCGAAGATTCAATGACACGGCGTCGTCCTGTTCATGTCGCAACCGCAGCGCTTGCGCTGGGCGTGCTGGCGCTTGCGCCTTCGGCGCACGGGGCGGACACGATCGATCCTGCGGCTGACAAGGCCGCCTTCCAGAAATACTTCACCACCAAATTTCCCAAGCTGAAGCTGGAGGATTTCGTCAACGGTCCCTATTCGATGAATGAGGACCTGCACAAGCAGTGGGAAGAGAAGGAAGAGTTCCCGCCCTACGAGTTCTCGCTCGAGGCCGGCAAGGAGATGTTTTCGAAGCCGTTCAAGAACGGCAAGAGCTACGCCGATTGTTTCCCGAACAAGGGCATCGGCATCCGCCAGAACTATCCCTATTTCGACGAGAAGGAGGGCAAGGTCGTCACGCTCGAGCTCGCGCTCAATCGCTGCCGCGAGGCCAATGGCGAGGCGCCGTTGTCCTACGTGAAAGACGACATGGCGGCGCTCACTGCCTACATGGCCTTCACCTCGCGCGGCAAGCCGATGGACATCAAGATCCCGAACGATCCGCGCGCGCTCGAGGCCTATCAGAAGGGTAAGGAATATTTCTATACCCGCCGCGGCCAGCTCAATTTCTCCTGCGCGACCTGCCATGTGCAGAGCCCGGGCGAGCGGATCCGCGCCGAGGTGCTGGCGCCGGCGCTCGGCATCCTGAACGCGATGCCGATCTACCGCTCGGAATGGAGCGGCATGGGCACGATCAGCCGCCGCTTCACCAGCTGCAACAGCCAGACCCGCGCCGTGCCGCTCAACCCGCAGGACGACGAGTATCGCAACCTCGAATACTATCTCTCCTATGTCAGCAACGGGCTGCCGATCTCGGGTCCGGGAGCGCGGCCATGAGAACGGCGATCATCTTCGCAGCCGTGCTGCTGATCGCGAACGGAGCGAGCGCCCTCGCCGCCTCCGAGGCCGACTACAAGGCGGCCTATGCGGCAGCCGAAGCCGCCAACAAGGAAGCCGGCTCGCTGCGCAACCAGTGGACCACCACCGCCTCGAAGCTGGCTGCGGCGAAAAAGGCCGCCGACACCGGCGACTTCGACACCGCGGTCGCGCAGGCCAAGGAAGCGGAAGCACTGGCAAAGGCCTCGATCTTCCAGGCCACCAGCGAGAAGCAACGCTGGAAGGACATGGAAATTCGCTGACGTATGTTGAGATGACAATGAACTCATTCCGCATCGCCGGTGCTACACCTCTCTCATCGGGAGAGGTCGCGCCAAAGGCGCGGGTGAAGGGTTACATTCTCTCGTGTGGCCCGCGGCCCCTCACCCGGCGCTGCGCGCCGACCTCTCCCCGATGGGGAGAGGTGAAGCGGGCCGGGCGGAGAAAATCATGATCATCCGCCGCCGGGATTTCTTGAGAGCGACGGCCGCCGCAACGCTGACGGCCGGCCTGCCGGCGAGCTCTGCGCGCAGCGCCGACACCGCAAGCGTCTACGATCTCGAACGCTTCGGCAATGCGCGCGTCCTGCACATGACGGATACGCACGCGCAGCTCAGGCCGGTGTTCTTTCGCGAGCCCAGCGTCAATCTCGGCGTCGGCGCGATGGCCGGCCAGCCGCCGCATCTGGTCGGCAAGGCGTTCCTCGACCGTTTCGGCATCCGGCCCGACAGCGCCGATGCCTATGCCTTCACCAGCGTCGAGTTCGAGAAGGCAGCTAGCCGCTTCGGCAGGCTGGGCGGCTTTGCACATCTGAAGACGCTGATCGACAAGCTGCGCGCCGATGCCGGCCAGGGCCGTTCGATTCTGCTCGACGGCGGCGACCTCTGGCAGGGCACCGGGCTCGCCAACGCCGTGAAGGGCGCCGACATGGTCGAGGCTGCCAACCTGCTCGGCATCGAGGCGATGACCGGCCATTGGGAATTCACCTATGGCGAACAGGCCCTGCGCGACAATCTCGCCCGCTTCAAGGGCGAGTTCCTGGCGCAGAACGTGTTCCTGACCGAGGAAGCCGCGTTCAACGACGCGAAGGCGTTCGACCCGGCCTCGGGGCGCGTCTTCAAGCCGTCTGTCGTCAAGGAGATCGGCGGCCACCGCATCGCGATCATCGGCCAGGCATTCCCCTACGTGCCGATCGCGCATCCCAGGCGCTTCACGCCGGACTGGACCTTCGGCATCCGCGACGAGGAGTTGCAGAAGCTCGTCGACTTTCACCGCAACAACGACAAGGTCGAGGCGGTGATCCTGCTGTCGCACAACGGCATGGATGTCGACCTCAAGCTCGCGGGCCGCGTCACCGGCATCGACGTCATCCTCGGCGGTCACACCCATGATGCGATCCCGCTGCCGATCACGGTGACCAATGCCGGCGGCGTGACGCTGGTCACCAACGCCGGCTCGAACGGCAAATTTCTTGGCGTGCTCGATCTCGACCTCGCCAAGGGCAAGGTCGCCAATGTACGCTACCGGCTGCTGCCGGTGTTCTCTGAGCTGTTGAAGCCTGACCCTGCGATGCAGGGGCTGATCGACCGGGTGCGCGAGCCGTATGTCGGCGAGTGGGGCGACAAGCTCGCCTCCGCCGACCGCCTGCTCTACCGCCGCGACAATTTCTCCGGCACCGTCGACCAGTTGATCTGCGACGCGATGTTGAACGAGCTCGATGCCCAGATCGCACTGTCGCCGGGCTTCCGCTGGGGTCTCACCATGCTCGCCGGCCAGCCGCTGACCATGGAAGACGTGCTGTCGGAAACTGCGATCACCTATCCCGAGACCTACGTCACGACCATGACCGGCAGCCGGATCAAGGACGTGCTGGAAGACGTTTGCGACAATTTGTTCAACGCCGATCCCTATCATCAGCAGGGCGGCGACATGGTCCGCGTCGGCGGCCTCGCCTACACCTGCGCGCCAGCGGAAACCGTCGGCAAGCGCATCTCCGAGCTGAAGCTCGCCAACGGCAAGCATCTCGAAGCCCGCAAGAGCTACAAGGTCGCGGGCTGGGCGTCGGTCAACGAACAGAAGGGCGCGCCGATCTGGGATATCGTCGCAAAGCACCTGCGTGCCGGACGGCCGCCGAACCGTGCCGCGCCGGGCGTGACGCTGAAGGGCGTCGACGACAATCCGGGTATCGTAAGGCAAGGATGACGATGCGGCAGGCGATCACCACGATGCTTTGCTTTGCGCTGATCGCCCTCGCGGCGCCGCCGACCTACGCCCAGCAGGAGCCGCCGCTGCAGGACAAGCCGTTTGCCGAGCACAAGGTCGTGCTGCAGCTCTCCGACAACGATCCGAAGAAGCAGGGTCTCGTGATCAGCGTCGCCAACAATCTGATGAAGCGCTACGATCCCGACAAGGTGGCGATCGAGATCGTCGCCTTCGGCCCCGGCATCGATCTGCTCAAGCCCGACAATCCGAACCGCAAGCTGGTCGAGAGCCTGGTAGCGCAGGGCGTGCGGGTCGATATCTGCCTGAACACCGTCGATACGATCGAGCGCGAGACTGGGAAGCGGCCGGACTACATCCCCGTCGCCACGCCGGTGCAGGTCGGCGTCGCGCAGATCCTGCGGTTGACCGAGAACGGATACACGCTGGTTCGGCCTTAGGGAGAATTGCCATGCTTCGTCGCCTTGCCGCCGCTGGTGCGGTGTCGCTCGCGCTCACAGCAACCGCCTTCGCCACGGACAAGTCGCATCGCATCGCAATCCAGGTCGACCAGAACGACCCGCAGGTGATGAATCTCGCGCTCAATAACGCGACGAATGTCATCGAATACTACCGCGCCAAGAACGAGGACGTGGACGTCGACATCGTCACCTACGGCCCCGGCCTCAACATGCTGCGCAGCGACACTTCGCCGGTGCAGGATCGCATCAAGCGGCTGAAGGACCTGGTGTTTCCGGGCAAGATCCAGTTCTCCGCGTGCAACAATACCAAGCATGCGATGGAGAAGGCCGAGGGCCACGCCATCTCGGTGGTCCCGGACGCCACCATCGTACCGTCAGGCGTGGTCCATCTGATGGAATTGCAGGAGCAGGGCTGGAGCTACGTCAGGCCCTAACGCCCCCTCAAAACCTCCATAAGCCCCGTTATCCTGAGGAGCCGCATAGCGGCGTCTCGAAGGACGCACGGCCCGTTGCGCGGGGATGACGGCAATGGACCATCCCAGGGGGATGGATTTGCTTTGAGCAGACCACGTCTATGGAATAATATCCTCCCCAAGACTCGGTCCGAAGAATAGGTCAGCCGCCATGATCTTTCGCCAGCTGTTCGACAGCGCGTCCGGCACCTACAGCTATCTGCTCGCCAGCCGCGCCGGCGGCGAGGCGCTGATCCTCGATCCTGTGCTGGAGAAAGCGGACCGTTACTGCAAGCTGCTGCAGGAGCTCGACCTGCGGCTGGTCAAGGCCGTCGATACCCACCTGCACGCCGACCACGTCACCGGTCTCGCCGAGCTGCGCGACCGTACCCAGTGCATCACCATCATGGGCGAGCAGAGCAAGGCTGACGTGGTGTCGATGCGCGTCTCCGACGGCGACAAGGTAACGATCGAGGGCCTTTGCCTCGAGGCGATGTATACGCCCGGCCACACCGACGATTCCTACAGCTATTTGATGGGCGACCGCGTCTTCACCGGCGATACGCTGTTGATCCGCGGCACCGGCCGCACCGATTTCCAGAACGGCAGCGCGCGGGAGCAATACGACTCGATCTTCAACCGCCTGTTGAAGCTGCCCGACGAGACGATGGTGTTCCCTGCCCACGACTACAAGGGCGACACCGTCTCCACCATCGGCGAGGAGAAGCGCTACAATCCCCGCCTGCAGGTGAAGTCGGTCGACGACTATGTCGAGTTGATGAACAACCTCCATCTGCCGAATCCCAAGATGATGGACGTCGCGGTGCCTGCCAACATGCATGTCGGCCTGCACCAGGACGAGCTCGCCAAGCAGGGGCTTGCACTGACCGCGCGCGACGCCATCGCGAGCCTCGGCCGGCCCGATATCTTGCTGGTCGATCTGCGCGAGAATGGCGAGCGAGCCAAGCACGGCACGCTCCCCGGCGCGATGCACGCGCCCTACCCCGGCATCTGCGAGAGCCTGCAGCCCGGCGGCATGCTGCGCGAGGTCGCGGCCGCAACCGGCCGCCGCGTCGTGTTCTTCTGCGCCTTCGGCGAACGCTCGGCGATGGCGGTGGCCGCCGCAAAGAAAGCGGGATTAGCGAACACCGCCCACATCGAAGGCGGCATCGACGCCTGGAAGAAGGCCGGCGGTCCGGTAATGCCCGGGTGATTTCGTAGCCCGGATGCAGGGTCAACGCGTCACCCGCTTCAGTTCCGCCGTCAGCCGGTCCAGTGCGTCGGCGAGCATCACGCCGCCGCACACGGTGAGCCGCTCGGGCAGCACGATGCGCTTGTTCGGGGGGTAGAAGCGTTCCAGCGCGGGATGCAGCAGGAAGGCGCGGCCCTCGTCCTCGGCGCGATCGCCGGCTTCCGACACCAGAATGAAATCCGGCCGCAGCTTCACGATCGCCTCCAGCGAGGCAAATCCGCCGGCCTCGAGGCCGAGCTCGCCGGCGGCATTGACCAGGCCGACTTCGGCCAACAATGAGCTGACCAGGCTGTTCTTGCCGGACACCCAGCCACGCCGCTCCAGCGGCAGCACACGATAATGATGAGCGGTGACCGCGCCCCGCGCGCGGGCGATTGCAGCATCGAGGCGTGCGATCTCGGCGCTGGCGCGATCCGCATGCTGCACGACATCGCCCATCTGGCGGATCTGCGCTTTCACCTCGTCGAGCGTGCGCGGCACCGAGAATTCGACAAGGTGAAGTCCATTGGCCTTCAGCAGGTCGCGCGTCTCGCGCTTGTCGAACTGGCTGACGACGACAACATCCGGCTTCAGCACCAGCACGTCCTCGGCCCCGCCGGACAGGACAGGATAGCGCCGCGCCTCGTCGGCCGCCCAGGATTGCCAGGCATCGCGAGCGAACGGGCTGAGCCCGAGGATCTGATCCGGATCGGCCAGCGACAGCACGAGCTGGTCGCTGCAGACATTCATCGAGACGATGCGCGGTCCGGCGGCGAGCGAGGTGCTGGCCGACATCATCCAAGCCAGAGCGGCAAACGTCAGCGCACAAAGGAATGAGCAAAGCTGGCGGCCACGACGGGGCTGCGCCCCCTCTCCCGCTTGCGGGGCGCGACGAGCAAAGCTCGCGCGGAGAGGGCTGGGGTGGGGGTATCGCCGCGAATCGTATTGTGGAGAAAGCCCCCACCCGCATCGTATCTGACGATACGATGCGACCTCCCCCGCAAGCGGGAGAGGTGAAACGAGCTCGCGGAAACTCCGTCGCGGCATCACACGTCCGCCCACGGCACGATCACCGCCTCGCGCTGATACTCGGCGCGATAGGCGCTGATCCGAAACACTTCGGCCATCACCGCTTCCGATAGCGCTTCGGTCGGCGCGCCCTGCGATGCCAATCGTCCCTCCGACAGCACCAGCACGTGATCCGCAAAGCGCGCGGCAAGGCCGAGATCGTGGGTTACGACGACAACGAGCACGCCTGTCTTGGCGACGCTGCGCAGCCTCTGCATCACGTCGACCTGATGGCGCGGATCGAGCGACGCCGTCGGTTCGTCGGCGAGAATCACGGGCGCCTCCACCGCAAGCACGCGGGCCAGCGCGACCCGGCTGCGCTCGCCACCGGAGAGTTCGGTGACGCGGCGGTCGCTGAACGCGGTGACGTCGACCGCCTGCATCGCCCGCAGCACCGCCTCCATGTCGTCAGGCGACAGCCGGGCGGGATCAGTCGCGCCGTGCGGATAGCGGCCGAGCGCGACGATGTCGCGCACCGGCAGCGGCCAATGCACCATGTGCCCCTGCGGCAGATAGGCAAAGCGCTTGGCGCGCTCGCGCAAGGACAGCGACGACAGCACATCGCCACCGATCCTGATGTCGCCGCGGGAGGGGATCAACCCGGCCAACGCACGAAGCAGCGTGGTCTTGCCCGCGCCGTTCGGACCAACCAGAGCCACCAGATGACCCGATGCAAGCGATAGCGAGATGTCGTGCAGCACTTTTCGGCGGCCGAGCGAGGCGTTGAGATCGGTTGCGGACAGCAGCGTCACGCCACGCCTCCGCCGAGCGCGCGGCGTTCGCGCATGATCAGATAGAGGAAGAACGGCACGCCGATGATCGAGGTCAGCACGCCGACCTTGATGTCGGAGGTCGAAGGGATGATGCGCACCGCGATATCGGCCGCCAGCAGCAGCGCCGAGCCGGTGAGCGCGCTCGGCACCAGGAGCCGCGCCGGATCGTGACCGATCACGGGCCGCATCAGATGCGGCGCGACCAGGCCGATGAAACCGATCGTCCCTGTCACGGCGACCGCACCGCCGACCCCGAGCGCGACACCCGAGATGACGAACAGCCGCAACCGCCCGACATCGACACCAAGGCTCTGCGCGGCCTCCTCGCCGAGCGTCAGCGTGCGGAAGCTGCTTCGCTGGCTGAGCAGGACGGCCGCGCCGGCCAGGATGAAGGGCAGCGCAATCGCGACATGCTGGAAACTGCGGTCCTCGAGCGAGCCGAGCAGCCAGAACGCGATCTCCAGCGCCACGAACGGATTGCTCGAGAGATTCATCACCAGCGCCGTCGCGGCACCTGCGAAGCTGGAGATCGCGAGACCCGAGAGGATCAGGATCAACAGTCCGGCGTTGCGTCCCGCGATCGCAAGCAGGGCGAACACCGAGCCGAACGCCGCGATGATCGCTGCGACCGGCAGCGCGTAGGAACGCACGTCGGCCAGCCCCAGCGCGATCACCAGCACCGCCCCGAACGCCGCCGCCTGTGGCGCGCCGAACAACGACGGCGAGGCCAGCGGATTGCGCAACAGCCCCTGCAGCGCCGCACCCGACAATCCCAGAATGCCGCCGATCGCAAACGCCAGTATGGTCCGCGGCAGACGGATCTCGCGCACGATCACCTGCGCCACGTCGCTGCCGCCGCCGAACAGCGCCTCGATCACCTTGAGCGGCGACAGCCGTACCGGCCCGATGCCGAGCGAGATCAGCACGAGCAGCACCACGAGCGCAGCGAGCGCCACGGTCGCGGCCAAGCGGCGCCGCGCCGCGACCTCGGTCGCCATGGCAAAATCCTGCACACTCATCGGATCAATGCTCTTACAGCGATCGCCGTGGCAGACAAGCGACACTCGGCGAAAACCGTGCCCGTCCAGCCGCAGCCCCACTCCCGCCGGCATTGACTTTAGTCTCCGGCCGAACCCTAGTGACCATGACGGTTCTTTCATGAGATGAAAAGGGAATGCGGTACGGGAAACTCCCCCAAGGCCGCGGCTGCCCCCGCAACTGTATGCGGTGAATCCTTCGTTACGCGCCTGCAGCTCCCGCACCATGGACAACGACTAGGCCAACACTCAGAGCCGCATTCCCGGCAACGCGACGGCCGACATCAAGCTCAGCGGGCAATACGACCGCTTCTTCTGGTCGGTCGGCGTGAACAACCTGTTCAACGCGCTCTACTACGACTACGCCATCGCCAGCTCGTTCACCGCGGGCCGCTTCTCGGCCTATCCGCTGCCGGGCCGGACCTACATGGTGCGGGCCGGCGCGACGTTCTGAGCCGTTGCAGGGCGGCGGGACGCATCCCGCCGCACCGTCTGCTCGCATTTCAAGCGCTTGCAAACTGGGATAGATTTTCCGGCACCATCGATTGCGCAGGGGAAATGTATGGGCAAAGCCGGAAAGAAGAGCAAGGGTCGCGGCAAGGCCAGCGAGCCGCCGAAAAAGCCTCCGCCGCCCCCAACGCCGCAGGACGACGAATATTATGAGGACGGCGACATCGCCACGCCGAAGCTCGATCGCTACGGCAATGACGACGAGCCGTTGTAGGCGCATGCCTATCCACGCCGTCGTCCTGGCGAAAGCCAGGACCATTACCACTGAAGCGAGTTGGAGGGCGAGCTACGGCCCCAGCCTGCTAACTAACTTTCAGCGGTGGTTATGGGCCCTGACCTTCGCCAGGACGACGCGTTGAAGCATCGCGCAAGAACCCCTCACTCTCGATTATCCGGATGCTCGCGGCGTCGAGCAGATGCGCGCCGAAGCCGCGCGATAGCGACGACGCGAGCTGCGGCGAGACCAGCAGCAGCGCGGCGGTGATCGCCAGCGGCACGGCGCCGGGCCAATCGAGCCGCACCGGCGTCAGTTCCTCGGTGCTGCCCCGATAGGGACCCTTGCCCGCGGCGATGCGGCCGCATTCCCCGATGATGTCGCGCCGCGTGCCGTCGCGTGACGCGCTGCCGAGCAGCGCCAGCATCGCAAGATGCGTCCGCACGCCGGCGCGGCTCTCGGCAAGCGGCTCTGGCGTCTCGCCGCGCGAGACCCGCAGCAGCAGATCGACGAGATCGGTGCCTGCGCGGTGCGCGTTCATCGGCTCGACCAGCCGCGGATTGCAGTCGATCAGCAGCGGGGTTGCGCTGTCGAGCGGCATGATGACGTCGACCGAGAGCGCCCCGTGCCAATTGAGATGCGCGCCGATCGTCTCGAGATAGCGGCGGATCGCCGGCCGGCTGACGCTCTCCTTGATCGCCTCGCCGCCGCCGACTCCGGCGGCAACCTGCCGATAGGCATGGAAGCCGAGCAACTCGCCGCGGCAAAACACCGACTGCGCCTTCTCGGTGGTACCGGTGACGAGGTCCTGCACCAATAGTTCTCCACCGATGTCCCCGCTTGTTTGGAGATCGTAGAGCGCGAGATTGAGATCGCCTGCGTCGCGCACGATCCACACGCCGCGGCTTGCAGTGCCGATCGACGTCTTGATCACCGATGGAAACCGGGTCGCCCCGCGCAGTTCGTCGAGCGAGGTGACGATCCGCGTCGGCGGCTGCGGCAGGCCGAGTTGATCGAGCAGGCGGCTGAAGCCCGCCTTGCTGTGCACCCCGCGGTAGCTGGCGAAATCCGGCAACGCGAGCCCAACGCGCGGCTTCAGCCGCGCCTCGCCCCGGGCGAACAGGAAGCCCTGCTCGTGGGTCGGCAGCAGCACGTCGAAATGTTGCGATGCCAACAAACTTTCGACGAAGCGCAGGAAGCCGCCCGGATCGGTGCGCAGGCCGGGACAATGGTGGAATTTGCGCACAAAGCGCGAATAGCGCGCCAGGCACCAGCGCGAGGGGTCGCAGACCTCGACGTGATGGCCGGCCGCACCCAGGATCGTGATCGCCTCGCGGCCAGAGGTGCTGGACCCCTCTGACACGAGCACCCGGAGCGGCTTTTTGGCGTCGATCATGTCCGATCATCGCCGCAATGCCGCACTTTGTCGCCGCCTTTAATGCCGCACGTGTCGATCCGGCACCCACCCCGGGGGCAGCCATGCAGCTGCGTTCATGGACAATTATCGGCCAATGTCTATTTTTCACTCCGCCCTGCCGGGCAGTGACGACATGGGGTTCTCTCCGAGATGGTCGATATTCTGGCCGCACAGCAACAAGCGAAGGCCGACAGCGCGCTCCGCACGCTGACGGGGATTTCCGTCGCGCATTGGGTCAGCCATTTCCATATCTTCGTGCTGCCGATGCTGTTCCCGTTCCTGAAACAGCAGCTCGGCGTCGGCTATGTGGAGCTCGGTTTTGCGCTGACGGTGTTCGCGGTGGTCTCTGGCCTCACCCAGGCGCCGATCGGCTACCTCGCCGACCATATCGGGGCGCGCAGGATCCTGCTGATCGGGCTGACCGTCGGCGGCTGTGCGTTGATCGGGCTCGGCCTGCACCTGAGCTATGCTTCGCTGATCGTCTGCGCGGTGCTGCTGGGGCTCGCCAACAGCGTCTACCATCCGGCCGACTACGCCATCCTCTCGGCGCATATGGACGCGGCGCGGATGGGCCGCGCCTTCTCGATCCATACCTTCGCCGGCTTCCTCGGCGGCGCGGTGGCGCCGGCGATCATCGCGGCGCTGGTCGCGTGGATCGGCGGGCTCGGCGCCCTGGTCGTGGCCGGCGCAGTCGGCCCGCTGGTGGCGCTGTTTCTGATCGTGCTCGGCATCCCCGATGCGGGCGCGAACAGGAGCAAGGCCAAGGACGCCACCGCGCCGAAGGCCAGCGTGATCACGCCGGCGCTCATCGTGCTCACGGCCTTCTTCACGCTGCTCAGCCTGTCGACATCGGGCATCAACAATTTCGGCGTGGTCGCGCTGATGGGCGGCTATGGCGCATCGTTCTCGACCGCCAACATCGCGCTGACCGCCTTCCTCGGCGCCAGCGCCGTGGGCGTGCTCGCCGGCGGCTATCTCGCCGACTGGACTCACCGCCACAGCCAGGTCGCGGCGGCCTGCTTCGCCGTCAATGCCGCGCTGGTGCTGCTCATCGCGCTGGTCAATCTGCCGTCGGCGGCGCTGACGCTGGCGATGGGCCTTGCCGGATTCCTCGGCGGCGTGATCGCGCCGTCCCGCGACATGATGGTGCGCAACGCCGCACCGCCCGGCGCCGCAGGCCGCGCCTTCGGCATCGTCTCCACCGGCTTCAACTTCGGCGGCATCGTGAGCCCGCTGCTGTTCGGCTGGATCATGGACCAGCACATGCCGCACTGGGTGTTCGGCGCCTCCGTGGTGTTCATGGTGCTGACGGTGCTGCTGGCGCTGCTCACCGAGCGCAAGCCGCAAACCTCGGAATATCCCGGCGAGGCGAAGAGCCCGCGCGCCTGACGCGGGAAGCCCCTGGCGCTCTGTGATGATTGCGCCGCGTCGGATAGCTCGCGCGCAAAGCGCCGTCATTCCGATCGTCGCGACAGCACCTGCTTCAGCAGCGGCTCGATCCGCGACAGCTCATCCAGGTGAGCCGCGGAAAGCTTGGCGAGATGATCCGCCGCGAGGCCGGTCAGCTTCAACAGCACCCGCCGCTGGTCGGAGGGATCGAGGACGCGCTCGACCAGCCCTGCCTCGGAGAGCCGGTCGACGAGCTCGACCGTGGTGTGGTGACGAAGCCGCAGCCGTTCGGCCAGATCGCCGATCGCGACCGGTCCGCCGCCCGGATAGCCCCGGATCGCCAGCAATGCCTGATGCTGCCTCGGCGTCAGGCCCTCGGCCTTCGCCGCCTCCTGGCTGAACTCCAGAAAACACCGGATCAGGTAGCGAAATTGCGACAGCGCCTCGTAATCGGCCTGGCTCGGAACCCGCTTTCGGGCCCGGGCGGTCGATTTCAGAGGATTTTTCGACGCTGCCATTCCATATCTCCGGCTTGTAATTATATCGCAATGCGATATGAGGCCGCCCATTGTCAACCTGATCCGGGCCTTCCGCCGTCCATGAGCGTCCTTTCCGCCAAATCGAATCTCCCCGCCAAGACCACTCACCGTCTCGGTGACTTCACGACCGACCCGCGCGTCGTGGTGATCTCGGCCATCGCCGTCGTTGTTGCCAGCGCCGGCGTGATCGCCGGCGTCGTGCTGCTGCAGCTGATCAGGCTTGCCACCAACATCGCCTATTTTGGCCAGTTCAGCTTCGCCGACCTCAAGCTGCAGGACTCGCCGCTTGGCCTTTGGGCCGTGCTGGTGCCGGTCGCAGGCGCGTTCATCATCGGCCTGATGGCGCGTTTCGGCAGCGAGAAGATCCGCGGACACGGCATTCCGGAAGCGATCGAGGCCATTCTGCTCGGCCGTTCCCGGCTCGACGCCAAGGTCGCGGTCCTTAAGCCGCTCTCATCGGCGGTCGCGATCGGCACCGGCGGCCCGTTCGGCGCCGAGGGCCCGATCATCATGACGGGCGGCGCGATCGGCTCGCTGATCGCGCAGATGCTTCCGGTGAGCGACAACGAGCGCAAGACCCTGCTGGTGGCGGGCGCCGCCGCCGGCATGACCACCGTGTTCGGGACGCCGATCGCCGCGATCATGCTCGCGGTCGAGCTGCTGCTGTTCGAATGGACGCCGCGCAGCTTCATTCCCGTCACGGTCGCGGCCGTGGTGGCGGCGGTCGAGCGCACCTTCCTTCACATGCCCACCCCGCTGTTCCCGTTCACCGGCAGCGTCGACATCTCGGTGATCCAGCTCGGCGCCTGGGTGCTGATCGGAATTCTCTCCGGGCTGCTGTCGGGCGTGCTCACCCAGCTCGTCTATGGCTGCGAGGATATCTTCCTGAAGCTGCCGATCCACTGGATGTGGTGGCCGATGATCGGTGGCCTGGTGGTAGGCCTCGGCGGCCTGATCGAACCGCAGGCGCTCGGCGTGGGCTATGACAACCTTGCGGCGATGCTGCGCGGCGACGTGGTGCTGAAGGCCGCGTTGCTGCTGCTCGTGGTGAAGGCCATTATCTGGTCGGTCGCGCTCGGCTCGGGTACGTCGGGCGGCGTGCTGGCGCCGCTGCTGATCATGGGCGGCGCGATGGGGACAGCGCTGAGCGGCTATCTGCCGTCCGCGAGCCCCGGCTTCTGGGCGCTGCTGGCGATGGCGGCGACGATGGGCGGCACGATGCGCTCGCCGCTGACCGCAACCTTCTTCGCCGTCGAGCTCACCGGCAACACCCACGTGCTGCTGCCGCTGATCGCGGCCTGCGGCACCGCCCATGGCGTCACGGTGCTTCTGATGCGGCGGTCGATCCTCACCGAGAAGGTCGCCCGACGCGGCCATCATTTGGTGCGCGAGTACCGCGTCGATCCGTTCGCGTTGACGCGTGTGCGCGACGTGATGACCAAGGCGGTCGAGACGGTCCCCGATACCATGACGCTGCACGGCGCCGCCGCCTTCCTGACCAATCCGAAGACCGGGCACCCCAGCTTTCCCGTCGTCGATGCCAACCATCACGTGCTCGGGGTCATCGATCCGCCGGCCGTGCTGCGCTGGCGTCGCGCCGGCAAGCATCGCACCGCGACGCTCAACCAGCTGTTGACGGGAAGCAAGATCACCGTCGCCTATCCCGATGAATATCTTGATAGGCTCGCCGACCGCTTGATGCAGGTCAACGTCTCGCACCTGCCGGTGATCTCGCGCGAGGATCAGCGCCTTGTCGGCTATATCGGCTGGAAGGATTTGATGCGGGTGCGCGCCAGGCTGCAGGCCGAAGAGACCCAGAAGACGTCCTTCTTCGGCGCGCGATAGGTCTGCACCGGCGTCCGCGGCGGAGGGGCATCCGCTCCGCCGCGGAACCAATTTCCTCCAGGCGGTCGCGCGATCTTCGCTGGCAAAACACCGCCAACGCATCCCAGAGCTTCATCGGCAGCGGTTGACAGCATCATGGGCTCTCCCATGATGCCGGCTAACCAAGAACAGCCAACGGGATGACACGCCATGACCTCGACCCCTGACCTCGTGATCCGCGGTGGGACCATTGCCGACGGCAAGGGCGGCGATCTCTATGAGGCGGACGTCGCCATCGCCGGCGGCCGCATCTCCGAAGTCGGTAAGGTGCAGGCCAAGGGCAAGGAGGAGATCGACGCCAAGGGCAAGCTCGTAACGCCCGGCTTCGTCGACGTCCACACCCATTACGACGGTCAGGTGACCTGGAGCCAGGACATCACGCCGTCGTCGCAGAACGGCGTCACCACCGCGATCATGGGCAATTGCGGCGTCGGCTTCGCGCCGTGCCGGCCGAGCGATCACACCCGGCTGATCCAGTTGATGGAAGGCGTCGAGGACATCCCGGAGCCTGTGCTGAGCGCCGGCATTCCCTGGGAGTGGGAGAGCTTCCCCGACTACATGGACTGGTTGTCGAAGCGCAATTTCGACATGGACATCGGCGCGCAACTGCCGCATGCGGCGCTGCGCGTGTACGTGATGGGCGAGCGCGGCGCGCGCCGTGATCCCGCAACGCCTGAGGACAACAAGGCGATGGCGGCGCTCGCCGGCGACGCGGTGCGATCAGGCGCACTGGGTTTCTCGACCTCGCGCACGCTCAACCACCGCACCTCGACCGGCGACTACACGCCGACGCTGAAAGCGGGCGAAGACGAATTGACCGCGATCGCCGGCGCAATGCACGGCGTCGGCCGCAGCGTGCTGCAATTCGTACTCGACCAGAGCACCGTCCACGAAGATCTGCCGATGATGCTGCGGGTCGCTGAAAATACCAGATGCCCGATCTCGTTTTCCGTAGCCCAGGCCGACAAGGCGCCGCGGCGCTGGCGGCAGACGATGGACACCATCAATGAAGCCGCCGCCCGCGGCCTGTCGATCACGACCCAGATCGCCGCGCGGCCCGTTGGGCTGCTGCTTGGGCTGGAATTGTCGCGCAACCCGTTCCAGACCCATCCAAGCTACCGCGCGATCGCCACGCTGCCGCCGGCCGAGCGGCTCGCGCATTTGCGCCGGCCTGAGGTGCGCGCGGCCATCCTGAGCGAAACGGCGACGGCGACCGACGATCCGCTGTTCTTCCGGCCGAACTACGACAAGATCTATCTGCTGGGTAATCCCCCGGACTATGAGCAGCCGCCGGAGAACGCGCTCGGCCCGCAGGCGCGCCGCCAGGCCCGGCAGCCGGAAGAACTCGCCTATGACGCGATGCTGACGGACGAGGGCCGCGGCATGCTCTATGTGCCGTTCCTGAATTATGCCGACGGCAATCTCGATGCCGTGCATGAGATGCTTCGCGAACCCAGCGCCGTGCCGGGATTGAGTGACGGCGGCGCGCATTGCGGCATCATCTGCGACGCCAGCTTCCCGACCTATCTCTTGACGCACTGGACGAGAGACCGCAGCCGCGGCGAGAAGCTCTCGATCCCGTTCGTGGTCGCGGCGCAGTCGCGCAAGACCGCACTGTCGGTCGGCCTCCACGATCGCGGCGTGATCGCGCCCGGCTTTAAGGCCGACGTCAACGTGATCGACTACGACCGGCTGCATCTGCATCCGCCGAAGGTGCATTACGACCTGCCGGTCGGCGGCCGCCGCCTGATGCAGCAGGTCGACGGCTACGAGGCCACCATCGTCTCGGGCGTCGTCACGCGGCGCGACGGCAAGGCCACCGGCGCGCGCCCCGGCAAGCTCGTGCGCGGCGCGCAGGGATTGAATTGATCGCGTAGCGACGTAGCCCGGATTCCGCGTCGTCATGGCCGGGCTTGTCCCGGCCATCCACGTCTTCCTTCACGTGGAAAACCAAAGACGTGGATGCCCGGGACAAGCCCACGGCTGTCCGGTTTAAATTTGGTGGACAGGGCGCATGGCGTGGATTCTTCTGCGGTCTTGAGCATCGCCAAATGTTCGAGACACGCCAGGAAGGTCCCCGCCATGCGCCACCACAATACAGTATTTCACGGCATTCTGAACTTGGTGCCGTGGAGTGTTTTGGATCGGCTTGTGGACAGATATCGCGCCAACAAGCGGGTACGCCGTCTCAGCACGCAGAACCAGTTCGTCGCGATGCTGTATGCGCAGCTGTCTGATGCCCAGAGCTTGCGCGCGATCGAAGCATCTTTCGAGAGCCATGCCACGCGGCTCTATCATCTCGGAGCGCGAGAGCTGTCGCGCTCGACCCTGGCTGACGCCAACGCCAAGCGTTCCAGCGCGGTCTTTACCGCGCTGTTGTCAGAGCTGATGGGCCGCTGCGAGCGTGACCTCGCTGGCAAGCTGGCGGGCGCAGTGTATCTGGTTGATTCCACGGGCTTTCGGCTGACCTCCCTGAGCGCCGAGTGGGCGCGGTTTTGTTCCGGTGTGCACGGGGTCAAGCTGCATATCGTCTATAATCCAGACCGCGAGCGGCCGAGTTTCGCCGAGCTGACGCCCGCCAACGTCAACGACATCACCGTCGCCAAGGCCATGCCGATCCGCCCCGGGGCCACCTATGTCTTCGATCTCGGCTACTATGACTATGGCTGGTGGGCCCAGCTCGACAACGCGGGATGCCGCTTGGTCACACGGCTGAAGGTCAACACACCGTTGGTGGTGACGGCCGAGAACAAGGTGCCTGAAGGCTCCTGCGTGCTCTCCGATCGCATCGGTCTGTTGCCCGCAAGGCAGGCAAAGTCCCGCAAAAACCCGTTCAAGGATCCGGTGCGCGAGATCACGGTCCGCACCGAGACAGGCAAGATCCTGCGTATCGTGACCAACGACCTCGATGCCCCGGCCGACGAGATCGCCGAACTCTACAAGCGCCGCTGGCAGATCGAGCTGTTCTTCCGCTGGATCAAGCACACGCTCAAAATCCGGCACTTCTTCGGCACGTCGGAGAATGCCGTCCGCATTCAGATCGCCATCGCATTGATCGCCTTCTTGCTCTTGCGCATGGCCCATACCGCCCAAAGCAGCGTCGAGAATCTCCTGACCTTCACACGTCTGGTGGCTCAGAACCTCATGCACCGGCGGCGGATTGATCGTCTCCTCGATCCGCCGCCCCCGATCATCAAAGACGACCGCCAGATGAGCCTCAGCCTAGGCCAAATTTAAACCGGACAGCCGTGGGTCAAGCCCGGCCATGACGAGTTTGTGGGTAGACCTACTAAACCACAGGCATCGAACGCGCAGCATAACCGGCATATGCGATTGCCCTCCCCCTTTCCGGGGAGGGTGAACCCATAGTCTCACGTTGGCGAGACCGCGCTCTGGATCGTGCCGGCCTGCTGCGGCGTGCCGGTCAGCCGGGCGCGTTCGGTGTTCGGCCACAACAGCAGCAGCCCGAGCAGGCCGGAGCCGGCCATGATCGCGGCATTGATGGTGAAGCCCGTCATGTAGCCCTGCAGCACCGCGCCGGAATGCTGGATCACGTTGCCCATCACCATCGGCGCCAGGATGCCCGAGATCGTGTACAGCGCACCGTAGATCGCGATGATCGCGCCGCGCTGCGATACCGGCGTGAACTCGCCGAGCATCGGCGGGCAGACCACATAGATCGACCCACAGAGGCCGGAGCCGATCACGAGAAGCGCGATCATCAGCGCGCCTGGCGTGACATGAGGCAGCAAGGCGAGGATGCAGCCGCCGACGATCAGCGGCACCGAACCGAGCACGCCGCGCGCCCCGCGGGTGGTGAAGCCGCGCGCCAGCATCAGCTGTGAGATCCATCCGGTGAGGATCACGATGGTCGCGCCGAAGATCCAGGGCAGGATCGAGATGAAGCCGGCCTGCTGCTGCGAGAAGCCGAGCCCTTCGATGATGAACGAGGTGAACCAGGTGAGCCCGAGCGACAGCGCCCAATAGGCGCCGAAGGTGGCGATGACGCAGCCGACGAAAGTGCGTGACGTCAGGAGCTTCCAGTAGCGAATCCGCGGCTCGTTGGCGGCAACCGCGGCAGTCGGCACCAGCGGCCCCTCCTTGCCGAGCGCGAACCAGGCTGCGGCCCACAGCAGGCCGACGATGCCGAGCGCACCGAAGGCGTGATGCCAGCTGTGATTGACGATGATCCAGTTCAGTGCCGGCACGGCGAGGATCACGCCGAACGCCGAACCCTGTGACAGGATCGCGGTCGGCAGCGTGCGCTTCTCGTCCGGAAACCATTTGTAGATGGCGTGCGCTGCGACCGAGAAGGCCGGGCCCTCGCCGGCGCCGAGAATGATGCGGCAGATCACCAGCGTCGTGAAGCTGACGGTCCCGATCATCGGAAACTGCGCCAAGGCCCAGATCACCGCCAGGATCAGCAGCACCCACCGTGTCGATGCATGATTGACGATGAAGCCGACCACGATCGCCGAGATCGAGAACAGCAGGAAGAAGGAGGACCCGAGGGTGCCGAACTGCTCCTGGGTGAGACCCATGTCGGTCTTGATCGGCACGCCGGCCAGCCCGACCACGATCTTGTCCGCAAAGTTCACCACCATGAAAAGGAACAAAAGGAAGGTGATTTTCCAGGCGCCCTTGGGCGTATCCATGGGCGTCGGTTGCGTCGTCATGTCTGGCTCCCCATCGTTTCGTTTGTCGGCTTCGTAAGACCGGCCCCTGCCGGAGATGCTAGCCACGCCTCGCCGGACAACGCAACACCGCATTTCCTCGGGGCCTGCGACACGGCCGTCCATGGCTGCGTATCGCGCGTCCTAACAGTGATCACGATCGCGTCGCCGCCTGACTGCACCGGTGATCTGTCATGGAGCGGCTGCTATGCTCGCCACAACCAACGCCCGAGGTCACGTCATGAACAGATCGATTCTTCGCCGCACCGCCGCCAGCACCGCGCTTGCGGCCATCGCGCTGCTCATCGCGCCAAATGTCCGCGCAGAGGACGCCGCGAGCCCGGATTATGCCGCGATCGTCGCCGCACCCGATCGCACGGATTCGGACCGCCTGGCCGACCAGCGCCGGCAGCCTGCCAAGATGCTCGCCTTCGCCGGGGTCAAGCCTGGCATGACGATCCTCGACATGGAGGCGAACGCGGGCTACAGCACCGAATTGCTGGCGCGCACCGTCGGTCCGGCCGGCAAGATCTACGCGCAGGACTCGGCCGACGTGATCGCGCAGCATGTGAAGGACAGGTTTGACACCCGCGCCCAGAAGCCGGCCATGAAGAACGTCGTGCATGTCGTGCGCAACTACGACGACCCGATCCCGCCCGGGGTCTCGAACCTCGACATGATCACCTTCTTCTTCGCCTATCACGACATGACCTACATGTCGGTCGATCGCGCCGCCATGAACAAGAAGATGTTCGCCGCGCTCAAGCCCGGCGGCTTCCTCGTGATCGCAGACCATTCGGCCAAGCCGGGCGACGGCGCGAGCGTCGGCAAGACGCTGCACCGGATCGAAGAGGGCACGCTGAAGCAGGAGATCGAAGCCGCCGGCTTCAAGCTGGTTGCCGAGGGCGATTTCCTGCATCATCCCGAAGACCCCAGGAACATGCCCGTCTTCAAGGCGTCGGTGCCGATCGACGAGTTCGTCCTGAAGTACCAGAAGCCGCAATGAGGCACGGCCATCGCTCCGCCTGAGAGGACCACAGAGCTGCTCCGCGTCACCGGATTGACCAAGAGCTATCGCACGACCAGCGAGAATGTCGCCGTGCTGCGCGGCGTCGATCTGGCCGTTGCGACCGGCGAGAGCGTCGCGCTAACCGGCGAATCCGGCAGCGGCAAGAGCACGCTGCTGCATCTGATCGCAGGACTGGACGCCGCAGATGGCGGCGAGATCAGGCTTGCCGACACCCTGGTCTCCGGGCTCGACGATGCCGGCCGCGCCGAGTTGCGCCGCGACCGGCTTGGCCTCGTGTTCCAGCAATTCAACCTGATCCCGAGCCTGACGGTTGCGGACAATCTCGCTTTCCAGTCGCGCATCGCCGGGCGGCACGATGCGGCATGGCACGATGAGCTGGTCGAGCGCCTCGGCCTGAAGTCCCTGCTCAAGCGCTATCCGGAACAATTGTCGGGTGGCCAGCAGCAGCGCGTCGCGATCGGCCGCGCGCTGGCGCCGAAGCCGCTGTTGCTGCTCGCGGACGAGCCGACCGGCAATCTCGACGAGGACACTGCCGACGAGGTGCTCGCGCTGGCGCGCGATCTCGTGGCGCGCACCGGCTGCGGCTTCCTGATGGTCACCCACAGCGTGCGGCTCGCCGCAACGCTGGACCGCCAGGTCACCCTGCATGCCGGGGTGATCGCATGAGGCGCGCGCTCTGGATCCTCGCCGTGCTGCTCAGCCATTGGCGCCGGCATCCGATGCAGCTCGCGACCCTGCTGATCGGGCTGATCTCGGCGACCGCGCTGTGGAGCGGCGTGCAGGCGCTGAACCAGCAGGCGCGCAACGCCTATGACCGCGCCGCCGCCACCTTCGGCGGTTCGCGCACCGCGATGCTAGTAAGCAAAGACAGCGCGACATTCCCGCAAAAGCTGTTCGTCGACCTGCGCCGCGCCGGCTGGCCGGTGTCTCCGGTGCTGGAGGGCCGCGTCCAGATCGACGGGCGCAGCTATCGCCTGCTCGGCGTCGAGCCGGTCACCTTGCCGTCCGAGGTCGGCAACGCGCCCGCGATCGGCAAGGCCAGCCTGCAATCCTTCGTCACCCCGCCCGGCGAAATGCTGGTGGCGCCGGAGACGTTGCGCGACCTCGGCCTCACCGGTGGCGCGCGGCCGCAGGCGAACGGCATGGCCTTGCCTCCCTTACGCGTGCAGCCGGAGCTCGCGCCCGGCGTGCTGGTCGTCGATATCGGAATCGCGCAAGAGATCCTGAAGATGCCGAACCGGCTGTCGCGGCTGCTGATCGGCAAGTCCAAGACGCCGCACGCGGCGTTGCAGAGCGTGGCCGGCGACAAGCTCCGGCTGGTCGAGCCGAGCGCGGAGACCGATCTTGAACGGCTGACCGATAGCTTTCACCTCAACCTCACCGCCTTTGGCCTGCTGTCGTTCTTCGTCGGCCTGTTCATCGTCAACTCCGCGATCGGGCTCGCCTTCGAGCAGCGGCTGCCGATGCTGCGCACGCTGCGCGCTTGCGGCGTGTCGGCACGGATGCTCAACACCGTGCTGGTCGTCGAGCTGGTGTCGCTGGCGCTGATCGCCGGCCTGATCGGCCTGGTCTGCGGCTATTTCATCGCGGCGGCGCTGTTGCCCGACGTCGCCGCCTCCTTGCGCGGGCTCTATGGCGCGCAGATCCCGGGCCAGCTTTCGCTCAAACCCGTTTGGTGGTTCGCCGGCATCGCCATCAGCATTCTGGGCGCGTTGGCCGCGGCGGCCGCGAGCCTGACCAAAGCAATCCGGATGCCGGTGCTGACGTCGGCGCAGCCGCAGGCGTGGCGGCAGGCGCAGCGGCGCTGGCTCATGATCCAGAGCGCGGCGGCGATCGCGGTGTTCGCGGTGGCCGGCGGCCTGATCTGGTTCGGCGATTCCCTGCTCGCCGGCTTTGCGGTGCTCGCCGCGCTGATGCTCGGCGCGGCGCTGATCCTGCCGATGATCCTGGAGATCGCGCTCTCGCTTGGCGAGCGCAGCGCGCGGCGCCCGGTCGGCATCTGGTTCTGGGCCGACAGCCGCCAGCAATTGTCGGGCCTGTCGCTGGCATTGATGGCGCTGCTGCTCGCGCTCGCCGTCAATGTCGGCGTCGGCACCATGGTCAAGAGTTTCAGCCGCACTTTCCTGGTCTGGCTCGACGGCCGGCTCGCGGCCGACGTCTACATCAATGCCGCGAGCGACGCGCAGGCGACCAAGATCAAGGCGTGGCTGCGCGAACGCCCGGAGGTGAAGGCGATCCTGCCCGGCGGCCGCGCTGACACCAAGTTCGGCGGCGCGCCGATTGAGGTGCTCGGCCTGCCCGACCAAGCGACCTATCGCGACAACTGGCCGCTACTCGAGAGCACGGCGAATGCGTGGATCCGCTTACGTCCCGGCGACGCCTGCTTCGTCAGCGAACAGCTGTCGCGGCGGATGAAGCTTAGCCTCGGCGACCGGATCTCCGTGCCCACCCCCGGTGGCGACTGGCCGCTTGAGATCGTCGGCATCTATGCCGACTACGGCAATCCCAAGGGCCAGATCGCGGTCAACTTCGCCGCGCTGACGCGGCACTTCCCGCAGATACCGATGACCCGCATCGGCCTGCGCGTCGCGCCGGGCAAGATCGCGCCGCTGATCGCAGCGCTGCAGCAAACATTCGGGCTCGACGACCGCAATGTCGCCGACCAGGCGACGATGAAGGCGGAATCGAAACGGATCTTCAACCGCACCTTCTCGGTGACCGCGGCACTCAACGCCTTCACGCTCGGGGTTGCCGGCGTGGCGCTGTTGACCAGCCTGCTCACGCTCGCCAATTCGCGGCTGCCGCAGCTCGCCCCGCTGTGGGCGATCGGCCTGACGCGGCGGCGGCTCGCCGCGCTCGAACTGTTGAAGACCATGGCGGTCGCGCTGATCACCGCGCTGTTCGCGCTGCCGCTCGGGCTATTGGTCGCCTGGTGCCTGCTTGCGATCGTCAACGTGAAGGCGTTCGGCTGGCGGCTGCCGTTCCACGTGTTCCCGCTGCAGCTCATCGAGCTGCTCGCGGTGGCGCTGGTCGCAGCGCTCTGTGCGGCGGCGCTCCCCGTGGCTAGACTGGCACGCATGGAGCCGGCGAGCCTGATCAGGATCTTCGTCAATGAGCGCTGAGATCGGATGAGAGCAGGTTGCGGCCGCGAGGAGGTTATGTTCCCTCTCCCGCTTGCGGGGGAGGGTCAGGGTGGGGGTCTCACCACGAGTGATATTGTGGAGAGAGCTCCCACCCGTATCGCATCTTCGATGCGATACGGCCTCCCCCGCAAGCGGGAGAGGCGAAGCGAGGTTGCGGATGCGCCGATTCATTCGACATAGAGTCGTCGCTAACCGCGCCGTCACACGTCGCGCCTTTGCCGGCGGCGCGCTGGCGCTCGGCCTTGGCGGCAAGAGCTTCGCGCAGGGCTTTGCCGGCCTTGGCGAGAGTGCCGATGGATTTGCCGCGGTCACGCCGGGCAAGCAGTTCACGTTCCCCGCCGATCACGGACCGCATCCAGAGTTCCGGATCGAGTGGTGGTATGTGACCGCGAACCTGTCGGATACGAGCGGCGCGGCCTATGGCGTGCAGTGGACCTTGTTTCGCCAGGCCATGAAGCCGGGCGGACCGGTCGAGGGCTGGGCCAATCAGCAGGTCTGGATGGGCCACGCGGCGGTGACCAGCGCGGCGACGCATCGCTTCGGTGAGAGCTTTGCGCGCGGCGGCGTCGGCCAGGCCAATGTCGAGGCGACGCCGTTTCAGGCCTGGATCGACGCCTGGAAGATGCGCGGGCTCGACGGTTTCGACGCGCAGACCGTCGCACCGCTCGAGGTGAAGGCCGCGGCCAACGATTTTAGCTACGCGCTGCGGCTGCAGGCCGACCGGCCGCTGGTGCTGCAAGGCGACCACGGCTACAGCCGGAAATCGGACCGCGGGCAGGCCTCCTACTATTACAGCCAGCCGTTCTTTGCCGCGTCCGGCACCATCACCATCGACGGCAAGCCGACCGACGTCACCGGGCAGGCCTGGATGGACCGCGAATGGAGCAGCCAGCCATTGGCCTCCGACCAGACCGGCTGGGACTGGTTCTCGCTGCATCTGCCCGGCAACGAGAAGCTGATGCTGTACCGGCTGCGGCAGAAGGACGGCCGCGAAAACCTGCTCGGCAACTGGATCACATCCGACAGCCGCTCCGCGGAGATCGCTGCCGCCGGCAACAGCATCACACCGACCGCCACGACCGAAATCGGCGGCCGCACGCTGCCGACCTCGTGGCGCATCACCCTTCCCGCGCGCGGCCTCGCCATCGACACCACGCCGCTCAATCCGAAGAGCTGGATGGGAACCAGCTTTCCCTATTGGGAGGGACCGATCCGCTTTGCGGGCAGCCACGCCGGGCTAGGCTATCTTGAGATGACCGGCTACTAGGATCGGCGGTTGCGGCGCGGCTTTCCGAAAAACCGTGCTCTCGCGACTGGCGAAGCGAAAAATGGATTCCGCGGTCACACCGGCCCCTGCAGCCGCGTCATGCTATGGAGCCAACGGAATGAGAGGAAATGCCCGACATGTACCACTACACAGCCATCGTCACCTGCCTTGCCGTCGCGCTGCACTTCTTCTTTGCGACGCAGGTCGCGCGCGCCCGCATCCGCTACGGCGTCAAGCTGCCGGCGATCACGGGCAACCCGGATTTCGAGCGCATCTACCGCATCCAGATGAACACGCTGGAATGGATGCCGATCTTCCTGCCGTCGCTATGGCTGTTCGCGATCTATGTCGGCGACGTCGCCGCCGCTGCCATCGGCGCGATCTGGACCATCGGCCGCATCGTTTACTTCATCGGCTATCGCGAGGCGGTGGCCAGCCGCACCCCCGGATTCGCCATCCAGGCGATCGCAGCGATCATTCTATGGATCGGCGCGCTCGGCGGTGCGGTGTGGCGGCTCGCGCATTGAGAGTAGGAGGGGCGAGGGGAACTCTTCACACGTCATTCCGGGACGGCCCGCAGGGCCGGACCCGGAATCTCGAGATTCCCAATGCACAATCGCGCATTGGGAATCGATGCTTCGTATCGTCCGGAATGACGCTACGCATCACTTCGTCAGCGGACACCCGCTTTCCTTGGCCGTGAAGAACGCCTGGTCGCCGGGCACCACGGCGAGCTGCTTGTAGTAGTCCCACGGCTTCTTCGATTCCGAGGGCTTCTTGACCTCGAACAGATACATGTCGTGGACCATGCGGCCGTTCGCCAGCACCTTGCCCTTGGCGAAGGCGTCGTCGACCGGCAGCTCTTTCAGCTTCTTGGCGACCGCATCGCTGTCCTTGGTACCGGCCGCCTTCACGGCCTTTAGATAGCTCAGCGTCGCCGAGTAGGTGCCGGCATGGATCATGCTCGGCATGTGACCGGTGCGCTTGAAGAAGCGCTCGCTGAAGGCGCGCGAAGCGTCGTCGTGATCCCAGTAGAACCCTTCGGTGAGGATAAGGCCCTGGGCTGCCTCGAGCCCGAGGCCGTGCACCTCCGACAGCGTCATCAGAAGGCCGGCCAGCTTCTGGCCGCCCTTGACGATGCCGAATTCGGCGGCCTGCTTGATCGAGTTGGTGGTGTCCAGGCCGGCATTGGCGAGCCCGATGATCTTGGCCTTCGAGCTCTGCGCCTGCAGCAGGAAGGACGAGAAGTCCGACGAGTTGAGCGGCACGCGAACCGAGCCGACCACCTTGCCGCCCTTTGAGGCGACGATGTCGCTAGTGTCCTTTTCCAGCGCATAGCCGAAGGCGTAGTCGGCGGTCAGGAAGAACCAGGTGTTGCCGCCGGCTTCCGTCAGCGCGCCACCGGTGCCGACCGCGAGCGCACGGGTATCATAGGCCCAATGGAAGCTGTAGGGCGTGCAGGCATCGCCGGTGATGCGCGAGGTCGCCGCGCCGACCACGATATCGATCTTCTTCTTTTCCTTCGACAGCTCCTGCACCGCGAGCGCCACCGACGAGGTGGTGAGCTCCGTGATCATGTCGACGTTCTCGACCTCGTACCAGCGCCGCGCGATCGCGGTCGCGAGGTCGGGCTTGTTCTGATGGTCGGCGGTGACGATCTCGATCTTCTGGCCCAGCACCTCGCCACCGAAATCCTCGACCGCCATCCGCGCCGCCTCGAGCGAATATTTGCCGCCATAGTCGGCATAGACACCGGACTGATCGTTCAGGATGCCGATCTTGACGCCCTGCGCCGATGCCGGCGCCACAAGCAACAGGCTGCACGCCGCGACGGCGGCCAGAAATCCCGATTTCATATTTATGGTCTCCCAGCAGTTTCTATCAGGAAAAATCGGCGCAACCTTATTTTATAACCCGGCGGCTGCCCATCTCTTTCGGTTCAGCCAATAGTATGGCCCCTTGTCATTCCGGGGCGCGCGCAGCGCGAGCCCGGAATCCATCGGGCCGCACGCCTCCGTGGAGAAATGGATTCCGAGTTCGCCGCGCCGCGGCGTCCCGGAACGACGGCGGCGGGTCGAGCGTACCTAACCCGCCGCGGATGCCGTCTTCGCTGCCGGCTTCCCTTCTTTCTTCCCTTCCGCGAGGTTGCGCACCACCATGTAGAAGATCGGGGTGAAGATCAGGCCGAACAGCGTGACGCCGAGCATGCCGAAGAACACGGCGACACCGACCGCCTGGCGCATCTCCGATCCCGAGCCCGTCGATACCACCAGCGGCAGCACGCCGAGGATGAAGGCGAACGACGTCATCAGGATCGGCCGCAGACGCAGGCGGCACGCCTCGATCACGGCCTCCAGCCGCGGCCGGCCCTCGAGCTCGATGTCGCGCGCGAACTCGACGATCAGGATCGCGTTCTTGGCAGCCAATCCCACCAGCACCACGAAGCCGATCTGGGTCAGAATGTTGACGTCCTGGCCCATGATGCGCACGCCGATGGTGGCCGCGAACAGGCACATCGGCACGATCAGGATCACCGCAAAGGGCAGCGTCCAGCTGCCATATTGCGCGGCCAGCACCAGATAGACGAACAGCACGCAGATCGGGAACACGTAGAGCCCGGCACTGGCGCCGTTGACCTGCTGGTAGGACAGGTCGGTCCACTCATAGGCGAAGCCCGACGGCAGCGTCTCGGCCGCGAGCTTCTTCATGATGTCGATCGCGGTCGCCGAGCTGGTGCCGGGCAGCGTGTCGCCCTGCAGTTCGGAGGAAGGATAGAGATTGTAGCGCGCGACGCGGTCGGGGCCCGAGATGTCCTTGAAGTCGACGACGCTGCCGAGCATCACCATGTCGCCATTGGCATTGCGGGTGCGCAACCTTGCAAGGTCGGTGGTCTCCTTGCGGAACGGCAGGTCGGCCTGCGCGGTGACGTGATAGGTGCGCCCGAACAGGTTGAAGTCGTTGACATAGGTCGAGCCGAAATAGGTCTCGATCGTGTCGGTGACGTTGGCGATGGGAACGCCGAGCTTCTGCGCCTTGACGCGGTCGATATCGACGAACACCTGCGGCGTGTTGGCGGTGAAGGTTGAGAACACTGATGTCAGCCCCGGCGCCTTGCGGGCGGCCGCGACGAGTTCATCGGTGGCCGAGGCGAGGAGCTGGGCACCCCGGCCCTGGCGGTCCTGGACGCGCATCGCGAAGCCGCCGCCGGTGCCGATGCCGGGCACCGCAGGCGGTGGGATCACGATGATGAAGGCGCCCTGGATCGATGCGAGGCGCTTGCGCAGCTCATTGGTGATCTTGGTCGCGGTCTCTCCCTTCCTGGCCCGCTCCTCCGGTTCGTCGAACACCGGGAACAGCGCCGCGGCGTTGCTCGCCTGGGTTCGCGTCGCACCGGAGAAGCCGGCAAAGGACGGCACGCGGACGACGCCGGGCACCTCGAGCGCAATGCGCTCGATCTCGCGCACGACCTCCGTGGTGCGCTGGAGCGAAGCCGCGCCGGGCAACTGCACCGACACGATGACGTAGCCGCGGTCCTGCGCCGGGATGAAGCCCTGCGGCGTGGTGGCGAGCAGCCATCCGGCGCTGCCGATCAGCGCCACATAGACCAGCAGCATCACCACCGAGTGCCGGATCACGAAGGCCGCCGCCGCTGCATAGCCGTGCGACAGCCGGTCGAACACACGGTTGAACAGGCCGGTGAAGGCCGACCAGCCGCGTGCGATCACGTTCCAGCGCGCCGCCGGCCGCCTCTCCTCATGCGGAACCAGGATCTGCGAGGCCAGTGCCGGCGACAGCGTCAGCGAGCAGAAACAGGAGATCGCGGTCGCGACCGCGATGGTGACAGCGAACTGCTGGAAGAACTGCCCCGAGATGCCGCCGAGAAAGGCGGTCGGCACGAACACCGCGCACAACACAAGCGCGATCGAGACCAGCGCGCCGCCGACCTCCTCCATGGTCTTGAGCGCCGCTTCGCGCCGGCTCAGGCCGTGCCCGAGATGCCGCTCGACATTCTCGACCACCACGATCGCGTCGTCGACCACGATGCCGACCGCGAGCACGAGGCCGAACAGCGACAGATTGTTGATGCCGAAGCCGAGCGCGGCCATCGCCGCGAAGGTGCCGACCAGCGACACCGGGATCGCGATGATCGGGATGATCGAGGGCCGCCAGCCCTGCAGGAACACCAGAACCACGACGACCACGAGGATCATCGCCTCATAGATGGTCTTGATCAGTTCGTGGACCGACTGGGCGATGAACTCGGTCGGGTTGTAGCCGATGTTGTAGTCGAGGCCCTTGGGGAAGCTCATCTTGAGCTGCGCCATGGTGTCGTAGATGTGCTTGGCGGTCGCGAGCGCATTGGAGCCCGGCCGCTGCGTCACTAGCAGCGCCACCGCGGATTTCTTCAGGAGGAAGCTGTTGGTGGTGTAGGCCAGCGCACCGAGCTCGACGCGGGCGACGTCGCGCAGCCGGACGGTGCGGCCGTCATTGCCCGCCTTGACCACGATGTCCTCGAACTGGGAGATGTCCTTGAGGCGGCCGGTGAAGGCAAGGTTGGGCGAAAAGGCGCGGTCCGCGATCGGCGGCTCCGCGATCTGTCCGCCGGCGATCTGCAGGTTCTGGGCCCGGACCGCCGCGATGACGTCGCTCGAGGTCATACCGAGATTGGCGATCTTGTCGGGATCCAGCCACAGCCGCATCGAATAGTCGCGGGCGCCGAACATCTGGATGTCGCCGACGCCGTCGAGCCGCAATAGCTGGTCGCGCACCTGCAACAGCGCATAGTTCGAGATGTAGAGCTGGTCGAACGTATCGTCCGGCGACAGCATGAACACGACGAGCAGGATGTCCGGCGAGTTCTTGCGGGTGACGACGCCGTTGCGCTGCACTTCCTCGGGCAGTCGCGGCTGCGCGATCGCGACGCGGTTTTGCACCAGCACCTGGGCCTTGTCGAGATCGGTGCCGAGCTTGAAGGTGACGGTGATGGTGAGCTGGCCGTTCGAGGTGGCCTGGCTGTACATGTACAGCATGTCCTCGACGCCGTTGATCTCCTGCTCGATCGGGGCGGCAACCGTGTCGGACACGGTCTGCGCCGACGCACCCGGATATTGCGTGGTGACAGTGACGGTCGGCGGCACAACCTGCGGATATTCCGAGACCGGCAGCGTGGTATAGGCGATCGCGCCCACGATCAGGAGCACGATCGACAGCACCATCGCGAGGATGGGCTGGTTGATGGAAAGCCTGCCGAGATTCATGGCTTGGCACCTGCCGGGGGCTTGGCACCATCAGTCGCTTTTGCGATTTGCGGGGTCACCTTGGCGCCGACGCGGGCGCGCTGGATGCCGTCGACGATGACGCGATCTTCCGCCTTGAGGCCCTCACGGATCACCCGCAGGCCGTCATCGAGTGGCCCGAGCACGACCGGCCTTGCCTCCACCGTGTTGTCGTCCTTGACCACGAACACGATCTTGCGCGACTGGTCGGTGACGATCGCGGCATCAGGAATCAGCAGCGCCTCATAGGGCGACGAACCGATGATCCGGACGCGCCCGAACTGCCCGGGCAGGATCGAGAGATCCTTGTTCGGGATGATGGCGCGGCTGCGCAGCGTCGCGGTCGAGACGTCGAGGCGGTTGTCGAGGAAGTCCATCTTGCCTTCGTGCGAGGGCTTGGTCTCGCCGGTCAGCGCCACCTGCACCGGGTTCGGCGTGTCGCGCGAGCTCGGCCGCTTGCCTTCGAACCAGAGCTTGCTGTTGCGCTGATAGGTCGCCTCGTCGACGTCGAAATAGATGTAGATCGGATCGAGCGACACGATCGAGGTGAGCAGCGTCGCGCCGCCCTCGCTGCCCTGCACGAGGTTGCCGGGCGTCACGAGATGGCGGCTGACGCGGCCGGTGATCGGCGCCAGCACGTGGGTGAATTCGACGTTGAGCTGCGCGGCCTTCAGCACGCCCTCGGCCTGCGTCTCGGCCGCGTGAGCCGCCTGCAAGGCTTGACGGCGCTGGTCGACGACCTGTTCGGAAACTGCATTGGTCTGGACCAGATTCAGCCCACGGTCGAGTTCGCGCTTGGCAAGCTCCGCCTTGGCGCGCGCATCCGCCAGCTGCCCCTCCGCCTGCAGCGCGACCGCTTCGAACGGACGCGGGTCGATGGTGTAGAGCAAATCGCCGGCGTGGACGATCGCGCCGTCCTTGAACTCGACGCTGTTGACGAAGCCGCCGACGCGGGCGCGGACCTGAACTTCCTCGATCGCCTCGAAGCGACCGGTGAACTCGTCCCAGTCGGTGACCGTGCGCTTGACCGGCTGCGCGACCGTCACCGGCGGCGGCGGAGGCGCCGCGGCCTGCGATTGCGCCTTGTCATCGCAGCCGCCGAGCGTCAGCGCGAACAGCAAGCCGATCGGCGCAAGGCCGCGCCATGCGGTACGGTGAATCAAACGGCGCTCACGGCCGGTCGCCGGAGCTGGACGCCCCGCTCTGTCAGTCGCACTCAATTCCGTCTCCCCAAGGACTCGAACGTCGCAAATGAAATTGCTGTGATTCGACGAAAGTGGATTGCCGCTACGTCGCCGCGGCGGACGCCTCAGATGTGACTGCTCCCCAGTCTGTTCAAGATGGCGGCCGGATCAAGCAAAATAGTGGCGCATTCTGAACGCTTTACGACACTACCCGAATGGGCAGGATCACTGCTCCATCATGCCGCGATCCGCCGGTGCCGGGACAAGCAACCTGTTCGGCGACGGCCGACCGCCTCAAGCCGTTTCGCGCACTGGCGGCAGGCCTTGGCATTGAGTTGCCCGACGACGCAAGCCCCCGCAACCGGAGCGACAAGTAAACGCAAGACTCGGACGCATCGCGCCGCGAGAATGCGGATTCGTGAGTCACGGGGAACAGCACGAGCCCACGACGCCCAGCAGCAGTCCCTGATGACGATCGCAATTTCCTCCGCTAACCTGCTGCCAACAGCCGCCAACAAGGGCGGCGCATCGAGGGAGGACAGGCGCGTGCATCGAGGCCGTGTCGTATTCGGCGCCATGGACGAGGTGGTCTTCGGGCGCCCGGCCCGTGAGGCCATCGTCGAGCAGTTGGACCGGCTTGGCGCGCAGCGCGGCTTCCTGATGGTGTCGGGCACGCTGAACCGCGAAACCGACGAGATCGAGAAGATCCGGAACGCGCTGGGATCGCGCTGCGTCGGCGTCTTCGACAAGATGCCGGCGCACACGCCGCGCGCCGCCGTGATCGCAGCGACCGGGCAGGCCCGCGCCGCGAGGGCCGACCTGATCGTCACCGTCGGCGGCGGCTCGATCACCGACGGCGCCAAGGCGGTGCAGCTTTGCCTCGCCAACAACGTCACCACGTCGGACGGCATCGACGGTATCCGCACCCGCGGCGGCGTTTCGCCCGAGATGGAGGCGCCGACCGTGCGCCAGATCAGCGTGCCGACCACGCTCGCCGGCGGCGAGTTCTCCTCGATCGCCGGCGTCACCAACGAGGCCAAACGGCAAAAGGAGATGCTGCACCATCCATTGGTGATGCCGCGCGCCACCATCCTCGATCCCGAACTGTCGGTGCACACGCCGGACTGGCTGTTCCTGTCGACCGGCATCCGCGCGGTCGATCATTGCGTCGAGGGCATCTGCTCGCGCGAGGCGCATCCTCACGGCGATGCGCAGGCGATCAAGGGCCTCGAAATGCTGGCCCACGGCCTGCCGCGGGTGAAGGCCGATCCGAAGGACATCGACGCGCGGATGGATTGCCAGATCGGCACCTGGCTCTCGACCGGCCCGCTCGCCTCCGGCGTGCCGATGGGCGCGAGCCACGGCATCGGCTACGTGCTCGGCGCCGAGCATGACGTCCCGCACGGCTACACGTCCTGCGTGATGCTGCCGGCGGTGATGCGCTGGAACAAGCGCGACAACGCCGGCCGCCAGGCGCTGGTCGCAGCCGCCATGGGCCATCCGGGCGAGGACGCCGGCGACGTGCTCGACCGATTCATCCGCGACCTCGGTATGCCGCGCAGCCTGCGTGAGGTGCATGTCGGCCCCGAACATTTCGACCGCATCGCGGCGCAGGCGATGCGGACACCCTGGGTGCCGCGCAATCCGCGCAAGATCGACGATCCGTCCCAAGTCCGCGAGATTCTGGTGATGGCCGCCTAGCGCGTTTTCGAGCGGAGTGGACACCGGTTCGCGCGAAGAAAACGCGTCAAAACAAGAATCTGGAGCATCACGGGGGAAACGGAGTTCGATGTACACCGGCAAGCATGCTTATCTGCGCCCGCTGCAACCCGCCTTCATCATGGCCGGGACCGGCGAGATCGTCACCTATCGCGAGTTGGAGGCGCGTAGCAACCGCCTCGCGCACCTGTTCCGCAACCGCGGCCTGAAGCGGCTCGATCACTACTCGATCTTCATGGAGAACAACAACCGCTACCTCGAGGCCTGCGGCGCGGGCGAGCGGTCCGGCCTGTACTTCACCTGCGTCAATTCCTTCCTCACCCCCGGCGAGCTTGCCTACATCCTCACCAACAGCCAGTCGCGCATCCTCATCACCTCCAAGCTGAAGCTCGACATCGCGCGCGAGGCGCTGAAGGAATGCCCGCACGTCGAGTTCTGCATCGTCGTCGACGGGCCGAGCGAAAGCGACCGCATCGTCGGCTTGCAGGAGGCCACGGCCGGCCTGCCGATCACTCCGATCGCGGACGAATATGCGGGAACGGCGATGCTTTATTCCTCCGGCACCACCGGCCGGCCGAAGGGCATCCTGCGGCCGCTCCCGGAGCAGCCGCCGTCGCAGAACCTGCCGCTGTTCGATTTTCTGATCAAGCTCTGGCACTACCGCGAAGGCATGGTCTATCTGTCGCCGGCGCCGCTCTATCACTCGGCACCTCAAGCGGCGGTCAATCTCACCATCCGCATGGGCGGCACCGCCGTCATCATGGAAAGCTTCGATCCGGAGCGTTACCTCGAGTTGGTCGAGACATGGGGCATCACCCACAGCCAGCTCGTGCCGACCATGTTCTCGCGGATGCTGAAGCTGCCCGAGGAGGTCCGCCGCCGCTACGACCTGTCGTCGCTGGAGGTCGCGATCCATGCCGCCGCGCCCTGCCCGGCGCTGGTGAAGGACGACATGATCAAATGGTGGGGCCCGATCATCCACGAATATTACGGCGCCACCGAAGGCCTCGGCTTCACCGCCTGCAACAGCGAGGAGTGGCTCGCGCATCGCGGCACCGTCGGCAAGGTGCTGCTCGGCGACCTCCATATCCTCGACGAGAACATGAAGCCCTGCCCGAAGGGCACGGCCGGCACCGTATGGTTCAAGACGGCGACACCGTTCGAATATTTCAACGATCCCGCCAAGACAGCGGAGGCACGTTCGGCGGACGGCAGCATGAGCACGGTCGGCGACGTCGGCTATGTCGACGACGACAACTTCCTCTATCTCACCGATCGCGCCACCTTCATGATCATCTCAGGCGGGGTGAACATCTATCCGCAGGAATGCGAGAACCTGCTGATCACCCATCCCAAGGTCGCCGACGCAGCCGTGTTCGGCGTACCCAATATCGATCTCGGTGAGGAGGTGAAGGCGGTGGTGCAGCCGATCGAGGGCATCGCGCCCGGACCGGACTTGGCGGAGGAGCTGATCGCGTTCTGCGCCAAATCGCTGTCGCGGCAGAAGGTGCCGCGCTCGGTCGATTTCGAGGCCGAGCTGCCGCGGCTGCCGACCGGCAAGCTCTACAAGCGCCTGCTGCGCGACCGCTACTGGGGCAACAAGACCTCACGGATCGTGTGACCCGGACGGCGCCGCGGGCTGGACCGATGCGGGCGGCGATGTCACAGCGCGCAACGGACTCGCCCGTCGCGCGCATTTCGCGCTATGGTCTGCAATCGCAAGCCAGCTTCGCCGGAGGCCGCCATGCCGTCGCCCCAGCCGCGCGAGCCGGAGCCGTTACAGGCCGGAAGGCTCGAATTCACCGCCGCCGAGATCGGCGCGCTCGCCCACCTCTATCGCGGCGAGGTCTACCGCAGCACGGTCTGGCGTTCCCGCCTCGACAGCTCGACCAACTGGGCGGTGGTCACCACCGGGATCGCGCTGTCGGCGACCTACAGCAGCGCGGAGGCGTCACCCTTGCCGATGGTGCTGGTCGGCCTGCTGGTCACCGTCTTCCTGCTGTTCGAGGCGCGCCGGTACCGCTACTTCAACGTCTGGCGCGCCCGTGCGCGGTTGCTCGAAACCGATTTCTACGCGCCCATGATCCGGGGCGAGGGTCCCTCGCCGAACTCGCACTGGACCGAGCTGCTGGCCAACGACTACCGCAATCCGAGGTACCACATCAGCTATGCTCGCGCGATCGGCCGGCGGTTGCGACGGACCTATGCCTGGATCTTCGCGATCCAGGCCATCGCCTATTACGGCAAGCTGGCGATCCACCCCTCACCGCTCACTGCGATGAGCGAGATCTGGGATCGCGCCTCGATCGGCCCGATTCCCGGAACCCTGGTCGTGCTGGCCGGCATCGCGTTCCATTCCAGCTGGGCGCTGTTCGCATTCATCACCCATCGCATCGAGGTCGCCGACCGGCGCAAGCGGCACAATTTGATCGCGATGGGGTGAGATGCACGGCGATGTCCCGGCGGAGGCATTACCGGCCGGAAGGCGACACGATGCCTGCTGCAAGCCAGACCCGACCGGTGCGCGCATTGCCGGGCCCGGGCCTTTCCCCTAGGCTCGCGATACAAAAACAAAAAGGGAGGATTTGCCGATGGACGTGATCCCTCTGGAGTCCGGCTTCGGCGCCGAGCTGCGCGGCGTCACGCTCGCCGACGTCGCGAGCAGTGATGCCGCCTATGCGGCGGTGCGCGCGGCGTTCGAGGAACACTCGGTGCTGGTGTTCCGCGGCCAGGAGGTCAATGACGACATCCAGCTCGGGTTCTCCCGCCGCTTCGGCCCGCCCGAGGTGACGAAAGTCGGCTCGATGGGCACCGGCTCGCACTTCGTGATCCTCTCGACCTTCGGCCCCGACGGCAAGGTGGTGCCGGCGGATCACCGGCAACAGTTGCGCGCCAAGGCCAACCAGCTCTGGCACACCGACTCCTCGTTCAAGCGCGTGCCGGCGCTGACCTCGATCCTGTCGGCGCGCATCATTCCCGAGCATGGCGGCGAGACCGAATTTGTCTCCACCCGGCTGGCGTTCGAGCGGCTCGACAAGGACCTCGCGAAGCGGCTGGAAAACTCCTTCGCCTGGCATTCCTATGCGCATTCGCGCGGCAAGGTGGCGGCGGGGCTGGCGACCTCGGAGGAGGTGGACGCGCTGCCGCCGGTGTGCTGGCGCATGGTCTGGCGTAACCCCGTCAATGGCCGCGGCGCGCTCTACCTCGCGTCCCATGCCTATGGCGTCGAAGGCATGGACGCCGAAGCCGGCAAAGCGCTGATCGAGCAGTTGACGGAAGCCGCGACCGCGCCCGGTGTCAGCTATCTGCATCAATGGAAGCAGGGCGACGTCGTGATGTGGGACAATCGCGCCACCATGCATCGCGGCCGTCCGTGGCCGGCGCATGAGGGCCGGCTGATGATCCGCACCACGATCTCGGCGACCGACGCGGACGGCGTGCCCGGTATGCGCCTGCCGACGTCGCAGGCGGCGGAGTGAGGAGATGCAGCTTCCCCGTCATCCCCGCGCAGCGGCTTTGCCGTTGCGCGGGGATGACGGGGACAGTTGGGAGTTCGCTGGATAGGCAATATCGGCGACAAACTGTCGCTGATCGCATGCGACATTGTTCAACGCGCAGCGACGCGCTGCGTCGGAACCGAGAGGAAATTCATCGCTGCAGAGCAAAACAAGCTGCAAACGCGGTGCGTCGGCACCAACAATCCCGGCCCATGGAAATTTTAATGTCAGGGCGTCATCCGAATTGCCAATCCCCGCACGATCCTCGCCGGTTGCCCGACAGCCTCACCATGGTATCGTCAATGCCAATCGGCCATTGAGACCGAAATTTGTGGAGGGGACCATGCGGAGCGTGCAAGCGCTGGCCGTCGCGGTGTTGTCTGTTCTGGCAATCAGCGACGTTTCATTCGCGGCCGGCGAGCCGAAATCAGGCGGCATTCTCAGGATTTATCATCGCGACAGCCCCGGCAGCGCCTCGATCCACGAAGGCGCGACCTACTCGATCAACGTGCCGTTCATGCCGATCTTCAACAATCTCGTCATCTTCGATCAGCACATCGCGCAGAACAGCGTCGCCACCATCCGGCCCGAACTCGCGGAGAGCTGGGCCTGGAGCGCCGACAACAAGACGCTGACCTTCAAGCTGCGCAAGGATGTGAAGTGGCACGACGGCAAGCCGTTCACCTCGGCCGACGTCAAATGCACCTTCGACATGCTGATGGGCAAGTCGCCGCAGAAGTTCCGGCAGAACCCGCGCAAGACCTGGTACCAGCAGGTCAACGACGTCACCACCAACGGCGACTATGAGGCCTCGTTCAACCTGAAGCGGCCGCAGCCGGCGCTGTTGTCGCTGCTCGCCTCCGGCTACACGCCGATCTATCCCTGCCACGTCTCGCCGGCGGAGATGCGGACCAAGCCAATCGGCACCGGGCCCTTCAAGTTCGTCGAGTTCAAGGCCAACGAGTCGATCAAACTCGTCAAGAACCCGGATTACTTCAAGAAGGGCCTGCCCTATCTCGACGGCATCGAGTTCACCATCATTCCGAACCGCTCGACCGCGATTCTCGGCTTCGTCTCCGGCAGGTTCGACATGACCTTTCCGACCGAAGTGTCGATCCCGCTGCTGAAGGACGTCAAGTCGCAGGATCCCAAAGCGGTGTGTGTCGTGGAACCGAACAACGTCTCCACCAACATCATCGTCAACTCGAGCGCGCCGCCGTTCGACAATATCGACATCCGCCGCGCCCTGGCGCTCGCGCTCGACCGCAAGGCCTTCATCCAGATCATGTTCGAGGGGCAGGGCGACATCGGCGGCACCATGGAGCCGGCCCCGGCAGGGCTGTGGGCGATGCCGAAGGACATGCTGGAGTCGATTCCCGGCTACGGCCCCGACGTCGAGAAGAACCGCGAGGAAGCGCGCAAGCTGATGCAGAAGGCGGGCTATGGCCCCGACAAGCACCTGCAGATCAAGGTATCGACGCGCAACATCGCGGTCTATCGCGATCCCGCCATCATCCTGATCGACCAGCTCAAGAGCATCTATATCGACGCCGAACTCGACGTCGTCGACACCGCGCAGTGGTTCCCGAAGGTCGCGCGCAAGGATTACTCGCTCGGGCTCAATCTGACCGGCAATGCCGTCGACGACCCCGATCAATCCTTCTACGAGAACTATGCCTGCGGCTCGGAGCGGAACTACACCAACTACTGCAACAAGGACATCGAGAAGCTGTTCGACCAGCAGTCGGCCGAGACCGATATCAACAAGCGCAAGAAACTGGTCTGGGAGATCGACAAGAAGCTGCAGGAGGACGTCGCGCGTCCGATCATCTTCCACGCGCGGACCGGCACCTGCTGGCAGCCTTACGTGAAGAATATCACGATCATGTCCAACAGCTCCTATAACGGCTATCGTTACGAAGACGTCTGGCTGGACAAGTGAGCGAAGGCACAGATGAGATGAGAATTGGTCGGCCTGGCGTGCGACACGTTGCACCTCTCCCAATGGGAGAGGTCGAGACCTCGCCCGTATCAATTCAAGCAAACATCATCCTGTAACGTGTCGGCGACGAAAGGAGAGAGCCAGGGTGTTTGCCTATGTCATCCGACGCCTGTTCCTCATGCTCGTGACCCTGTTCGGGATCTCGGTCATCATCTTCGTGCTGCTGCGGGTGGTGCCCGGTAACATCGTCGACATCCTGTTCGACGCCGCGGGCTTCGTCGATCCGGCCGACAAGGCCAGTATCGAGCGGGAGCTCGGCCTGAGCCAGCCGATCGTGATCCAGTATCTGCACTGGATCGGCGGCTTGCTGCACGGCGACCTCGGTTATTCCTATGTCTCGGAAAAGCCCGCGCTGGAAGAGATCCTGCCGCGGATCCCGATCACGGCGCGGCTTGCCGGGTTGGCGCTGTTGTTCTCGGCGGCGATCGGCATCCCGCTCGGCGTCATCAGCGCCGTGCACCAGGGCTCGCGGCTCGACTATGTGCTGCGCGTCGTCAGCCTGAGCGGCCTGTCGCTGCCGGCGTTCTGGCTCGGCCTGCTGATCCTGATGGCCTCTGTCTCGATGTTCGGCACCATGCCGATCTTCAATCCGAATCCGAAGACCTGGCTCGAGGCGTTCACCATCTATGCCGTGCCGGCGATGGCGGTCGGCTTCCGCAGCGCAGCGCTGACCATGCGCATCACGCGATCCTCGATGCTGGAGATCCTGCGCCAGGATTACATCCGCACCGCGCGCGCCAAGGGCGCCTCGGAAGCTTCCGTCAACTACCACCACGCACTGAAGAACGCGGTGCTGCCGGTCATCACCGTGATCGGCATCGAGGCCGCGTTCCTGATCGGCGGCCTGATCGTCACCGAGACCGTATTCAACATCCCCGGCATCGCCCGCTTCCTGGTCGAGGCGCTGCGCTGGCGCGACTATCCGATCGTGCAGAACCTCGTGATGTTCATCGCCGTCGTGGTGGTGGTGGTGAATTTCATCGTCGACATGCTCTATGCCGCGATCGACCCGCGCATCCGGTTCGGAGATTAACCCGTGGCGACAATCAACTTCGAAGCCGAACTGCGACGCGCCGGGGCCAACGCCACCGGCGGCTGGCGCCGGCTCGCCTTCCTCGCCCAGCGCTACATGCTCGGCACGATCGGTCTCGCCATCATGCTGATGTTCGTGTGGATGGCGCTCTTCGCCGACGTGATCTCCCGCTACGACCCGCTCAGCGTCGATTCCGCGCACCGTCTCGCCGCGCCCTCCGCGCTGCACTGGTTCGGCACCGACTCCTTCGGCCGCGACGTCTGGAGCCGGATCATCCACGGTGCGCGGATCTCGCTTGCGGTCGGCATCGGCTCCACGGCGCTGGGCGCGTCGCTCGGCGTGATGGTTGGCCTTGCCTCCGGCTATCTCTCCGGCTGGGTCGATCTTGTGTTCCAGCGCGTCACCGACATCCTGCAATCGCTGCCGCTCCTGGTGCTCGCGCTTGTCATGACCGCGGCGCTGGGCCCGTCGCTGCCGAACGTGATCCTGGCGATCGCGATCCCGCTGATTCCTACCGTCGCCCGCGTGATCCGCGCCAACACGCTGGCGCTGCGCGAGCAGCCCTTCGTCGAAGCCGCCAAGTCGATCGGCATGAGCGAGATGCGGATCGCGCTGCGCCACGTGCTGCCGAACACCATCGCCCCGCTGATCGTGCTCGCCACCGCCCAGCTCGGCTCAACCATTCTCACCGAGGCGTCGCTGTCATTCCTAGGGCTCGGCATTCCCGAGCCCTATCCATCCTGGGGCCGCATGCTGTCGGAATCCGCCGCCGAATATGTCCGCACCGCGCCATGGCTTGTGATCTTCCCCGGCATTGCGATCAGCCTCGCGGTGTTCGGCACCAATTTGTTCGGCGATGCACTGCGCGACATCCTCGATCCGAGGCAGCGCGGCTGATGAGCGAGCTAATGGCGACAGAGACGGTTCTCGACGTAAAGAACCTGCAGACGGTGTTCTTCACCAACTCCGGGCTGTTCCGCGCGGTCGACGACGTCTCGTTCTCGGTCCGCCGCGGCGAGACCTTGGCGATCGTCGGCGAGTCCGGCTGCGGCAAGAGCGTCAGCGCGCTGTCGATCATGCGCCTGGTGCCCGACCCGCCCGGCCGCATCATCGGCGGCTCGGTGACGCTGGAAGGCACCGACCTCTTGACCCTCGACGAGGCCGCGATGCGCGACGTCAGGGGCAATCGGATCTCCATGATCTTCCAGGAGCCGATGACCTCGCTCAATCCGGTGATGCGGATCGGCGACCAGATCATCGAGGCCGTGCGCCTGCACCAGAAGGTCAGCAGCAAGGACGCCTGGAAGCAGGCGGTCGACATGCTGCGGCTGGTACGCATCCCCGAGCCCGAGCGCCGCGCGCAGGAATATCCGCACCAGCTCTCCGGCGGCATGCGCCAGCGCGCGATGATCGCGATGGCGCTCGCCTGCCGGCCGGCGCTGCTGATCGCGGACGAGCCGACCACCGCGCTCGACGTCACCATCCAGGCGCAGATCCTCGCCCTGATCGTCGACTTGCAGAAGCGGCTCGGCACCGGCTTGATCCTGATCACCCATGATCTCGGCGTCGTTGCGCAGACCGCGCAGCGCGTGATCGTGATGTATGCCGGCAAGAAGGTCGAAGAAGCGACCGTCGAGGCGCTGTTCGAGACTCCGCTGCATCCCTATACGCGCGGACTGATGGCCTCGATCCCCGCGGTGCCCTCGTCCGACGCCAAGGCCGAGGCGCGGCTGGTCGAAATCCCCGGCATGGTCCCGTCGCTGACCAAGCTGCCGCCCGGGTGCGCCTTCGCGCCGCGCTGCAAGCTCGCGGTCGACCGTTGCCGCCAGGCCTATCCGCCGCTCGAGGAGGTCCGACCCAATCACTGGGCGGCGTGCTGGCGCGCCGGCGAGATGGCGGAGGCGTCATGACCGAGCAGCGTCCGCTCCTGGAAGTCACCGACCTCATCAAGCACTACGCGGTGCGCGGCGGCGTCTTGCGCCGGCAGGTCGGCACCGTGCATGCGGTCGACGGCGTCAGCTTCTCGCTTGGCGCGGGTGAGACGCTCGGCCTGGTCGGCGAATCCGGCTGCGGCAAGTCGACCGTGGCGCGCACGGTGCTGCGGCTGGTCGAGCCGACCAGCGGCGCGATCAAGCTCGATGGCGAGGACATCGCGCCGCTCAGCAAGACGGCGCTGCGGCCCTATCGCCGCTCGATGCAGATCGTGTTCCAGGATCCGTTTGCTTCCCTCAACCCGCGCATGACGGCGGGCGACATCGTCGGCGAGCCCTTGACCGTGCACGGCCTCGCGACAGGAAAGAAAAAGCAGGACCGCGTCGCGGAATTGTTCCAGCAGGTGGGCCTCAGGCCCGACCAGATGAAGAACTTTCCGCATCAGTTCTCCGGTGGCCAGCGCCAGCGCATCTGCATCGCGCGGGCGCTCTCGCTCGGTCCGCGCCTGATCGTCTGCGACGAGCCGGTCTCGGCGCTCGACGTCTCGATCCAGGCGCAGGTGATCAATCTGTTGATCGACCTGCAGCGCAAGCAGAACTTCTCCTATCTGTTCATCGCGCACGACCTCGCGGTCGTCGCCCATATCAGCCATCGCGTCGCGGTGATGTATCTCGGCCGCATCGTCGAGATTGCCGATAAGCATGAGCTGTTCGCCAATCCGCGCCATCCCTACACCCAGGCGCTGCTCGCCTCGGTGCCGATCGCCGATCCCAAGGCCAAGCGGCTGGCGCCCATGATCGAAGGCGACGTGCCGAGCCCGATCAATCCGCCCTCGGGCTGCGCCTTCCACACCCGCTGCCGCTTCGCCATCGACCGCTGCAAGACGGAGCGTCCGGCCTTGAAGGAGGCCGGCACCGGCCACCAGGTGGCGTGCTGGCTGAATGACGGGACGGGACGTAAAGATAGTCAGTGACCGTCATTGCGAGCGAAGCGAAGCAATCCATCGTGCGGCATATGCGGAGCCTTGGATTGCTTCGTCGCTTCAGCGCAAAATTGCTTTGCAATTTTGTCGCGAGCTCCTCGCAATGACGCTATTTAGGCCGCTTGCTTGTCCGCCTCTATCTCCACCACAATCTTCCCCGTCGTCACCTGCTCGCCCTCGGCGACATCGATCGACGACACCGTGCCCGCAACACTAGCGGTGTGCACATGCTCCATCTTCATCGCCTCCAGCGTCATCACGGGCTGGCCGGCCGCGACTATGTCGCCGGCCTTCACCAGCACCGAAACGACACGGCCGTTCATGGCGGCGCGGACCTTGCCGTCGCCGCCAGTGGCCACCGCACTCTCCGGCGGCGCCAGCGTGAGATCACGGACCAACAACGTGACGCCGCGATGCAGGACACAGAGCCGATCGCCATCGCGCAGGAACCTTGCCGATTCCATCAACCCGTTACGGCGATACCGGATGCTGTTCGGCCCGAGCTCGTCGATCTCGAGACCGAAGCGGTCGCCATTGCGGACCGCGACATAGCTGCCGTCGCGCTCGCGCGTGATCTCGACCTCCTGCACCCCATGGCCAAGGTCGATCCGCAAGCCGAGCGGGAATGTCGCAGCGAGCGACCGGCCGCGCTGCCAGGGCGGCGCGTGAGGGTTGGTGACGTAGAGCAGCAGCGCCGCGAGCGCGACGTCGCTGGCCCGGTCGGTCCGCAGCGCCAGCAACACATCGCGGTTCTGAGCGATGAAGGCCGTGGTCGCCTCGCCCCTGGCAAAGACCGGATGACGCAGGCAATCGATCAGGAAGCCCTGGTTGGTGGTGACGCCGAAAGCCGCGACCTGCTCCAGTGCACAGATCAACTTGCCCCGCGCCTCGTCACGGGTCGCGCCGTGGCTGATGACCTTCGCGATCATCGAATCGTAGAATGGCGGGATCTCGGCGCCCGACTGCAATGCGTGCTCGACGCGAACATCGTCCGGCATCCGCCACAAAGCCATCGTGCCGGATTGCGGCATGAAATCGTGCCCGACATCCTCCGAGCAGAGCCGCACCTCGATGGCGTGGCCGGCGAAGGCGATGTCCTCCTGCGCCAAGCCGAGCGGCTCACCACGCGCGATGCGAAGCTGCAGCTCGACCAGATCAAGCCCGGTGATCGCCTCGGTGACGGGATGCTCGACCTGCAGCCGCGTGTTCATCTCCATGAAATAGAAATTGCCGTCGCGGTCGAGCAGGAACTCCAGCGTGCCCGCGCCTTCATAGCCGATCGCCTTCACCGCCTGCACGGCGACCGCGCCCATCCGCGCGCGCCGCTCCGGCGTCACCGCCGGCGACGGCGCCTCCTCGATCAGCTTCTGGTGCCGCCGCTGCACCGAGCAATCGCGCTCACCGAGATGGATCGCGTTGCCATAGCGGTCACCGAACACCTGGATCTCGATGTGGCGCGGATCGACGATCGCACGCTCCAGGATCACCGTCGGATCGCCGAACGCGCCCTGCGCCTCCGAGCGCGCGCTGCGCAGCGCATCCGGAAACGAAGCAGCATCCGCCACCAGCCGCATGCCGCGCCCGCCGCCGCCGGCGACCGCCTTGATCATGACAGGGAAGCCGATCGCCTTGGCTTCCGCCAGCATGACGCCGTCGCTCTGGTCGGCACCCTGATAGCCCGGCACGCAGGGCACGCCGGCCTCTCGCATAATCGCCTTGGCGCCGGCCTTGTTGCCCATCGCGCGGATCGCGTCCGGCGACGGGCCGATGAAGACGAGCCCGGCGTCACGGCAGGCCTGCGCGAAATCCTCATTCTCGGCGAGAAAGCCGTAACCTGGATGCACGGCACTGGCCCCGCTCGCCTTCGCGGCGGCGATGATCGCATCGATCTTCAGATATGACTGCGTCGGCAGCGCCTCGCCGATCCGCACCGCCTGGTCGGCTTCGCGCACATGCAGGGCATCGCGATCGGCATCGGAATAGACCGCGACCACGCCGTAGCCGAGCCGTCGCGCGGTGCGCATGATGCGCAGCGCGATCTCGCCACGATTGGCGATCAGAATCTTGAAGAACGGCGTCCGCTTCACTGCTGCACCGCTCATGGCCGCGCCACCGAGAACTGCATGCGCTGCGGGTTGCGCGCCTCCGCCTCGCGACAGATCGCCAGCACCTCCGCGAGGACGCTGCGGGTGTCGCGAGGATCGATCACACCATCGTCGAGCACGCGCGCGCTGGTCGAGAATACATCCATCTGGCTATCGAACACACCCGTGATCTGCGCCTTCATCGCGTCAAGCTTCTCCTTCTCGATCGGCTTGCCGCGCCGCGCGGCGGCGGCCTCGGTGACGATCGCCATGGTCTCGGCGGCCTGCTCGCCGCCCATCACGGCGGTCTTGGCGTTGGGCCAGGAGAAGCAGAAGCGCGGGTGGAAGCCGCGGCCGCACATGCCGTAATTGCCGGCGCCGAAGGAAGCGCCGCAATAGAGCGTGATCTGCGGCACCGTCGCCGACGTCACCGCCTGGATCATCTTCGAGCCGTGCTTGATCATGCCGGCCTCTTCATAGGCTTTGCCCACCATGTAGCCGGTCGTGTTGTTCATATAGAGGATCGGCGTGCGCGACTGGCAACAGGCCTGGATGAAATGCGTCGCCTTGTTGGCGCCGGGCACGTCGAGCGGACCGTTGTTGGTGATGATGCCGATGGCGTGGCCCTCGATACGGGCATGACCGCAAACCGTCGCCGGGCCGTAATTCGCGCCGAATTCGGTGAAGTCGGAATCGTCGATGAAACGTGCGATCGCCTGGCGCATGTCGACGGGACGCTTGTGGTCCATCGGCATGATGCCGAGCAGCTCCTCCGCGTCATAGCGCGGCGGCTTGAACGCGGCCGGCGCGGAATGCGGACGGTCCCATGGCAGCTTGCCCATGATGTCGCGCGCGATACGAAGCGCATCGCGATCGTCTTCGGCAAGATAGTCGCCGAGGCCCGAGATCGAGGTGTGCATCTCGGCGCCGCCGAGTTCCTCCTCGGTTGCGATCTCACCGGTGGCGGCCTTGAGCAAAGGCGGCCCGGCGAGGAAGGCGCGGGTGCGCCCGCGCACCATCACGATGTAGTCGGAGAGGCCGGTCTGGTAGGCGCCGCCGGCCGTCGAGGAGCCGTGGGTGACGGTGACGACGGGAAGCCCCGCCGCCGACAGCCGCGCCAGATTGCGGAAGATATTGCCGCCGCGGACAAAGTCCTCGACGCGGTAACGTAGCAGATTGGCGCCGGCGCTCTCGACGAGCTGCACATAGGGCAGCTTGTTCTCCAGTGCGAGTTCCTGCACCCGCAGCGTCTTGTCGAGGCCGTAAGGCTGCAGCGCGCCGGCATCGATGCCGGCATCATTGGCGCTGACCATGCAGCGGATGCCGGAGACAAAGCCGATGCCGGCGATCAGGCCGCCGCCGGGCACGCTCTTGTCGGCATCGGGCACATCGAACATGTAGCCGGCGAGCGTCGACAATTCGAGGAACGGCGAGCCAGGATCGAGCACCAGCGCGACGCGCTCGCGCGGCAGTAGCTGCCCGCGACTGTGGAAGCGGTCCTTTGCCGCCGCCGAAGCGGCACGGGTGCGCTCCTCCAGCGCACGCATCCGCGCGATCAACGCAAGCATGCCGTCGCGGTTGGTCTGGAAGGCCGCGCCGCCGGTTGCGATGGTGTTCTCGATGGTAGCCACTAGGCGCGCTCCGAAAAATACTCGCTGTACTTCTGCCGCAGTTCGACCTTGCGCAGCTTGCCGGTCGCGGTCATCGGCATCTCCTCGAGGATACGCACCAACTTCGGCACCTGGAAGCCGCCGAGATGCTTTCGACAATGCGCCTCGATCCCGGCTTCGTCGGCCACCGCGCCCGGCTTCAGCTTGACGAAGGCCGAAACCGCCTCGCCCCATTGCGGATGCGGCAGCCCGACGACGGCGGCGTTCTGCACGGCGGGATGGGCCAGCAGCGTCTCCTCGATCTTGACCGAGGCGACGTTTTCGCCGCCCGACTTGATCATGTCCTTCTTGCGGTCAAGGAACAGCACCTCACCATTCTGGTCGATCAAGGCGAGATCGCCGGTATGATGCCAGCCGAACTTGCGTGCCTCCTCGGTCGCCTTCGGGTCCTTGTAGTAGCCCATCATCACGTTGGGTCCCCGGTGCACCAGCTCGCCGAGCTCGCCACGCGGCAACAGGTTGCCATTGTCGTCCATGATCGCGGTCTCGTTGACGATCAGCGACTCGCCCCAGTAATTGCCGAAACGGTTGAGCTGCACGTCCGGCCGTGACATTGTGGTGGCCGGATACATTTCGGTCTGACCGCTCGACAGCACGAAGTTCGGGCAGAGATCGGCGATGGCGCGTTCGAGCAGCGGCTTGCCCATCGGCGCCATGGTATAGATGCAGCAGCGTAGGCCCGAAAGATCATAATCGCGCCGGCGCGGATGGTCGAGGATCGCCTGATACATCAGCGACAGCCCGACGAACACGGTGAGCTTGTCGCGCACGATCGCCTCCATGCAGGCGACGGGGTCGAAGCCGCGCATCAGCGCCATGCAGCCGCCGACCGAAAGATAGCTGAGCAGCAGCACATGGCCGGCGCAATGGAACAACGGGAATTGCCCGGTAATCCCGTCGTCGCGGGAGAGCTGCATCTCGATGCAGTTGCTCATCACGGCCATGACAACGGCGAGATGACAATGCATCGCGCCCTTCGGCCGCGAGGTCGTGCCCGAGGTGTAGATGATCATCGCGAGATCGCGGTCGTTGATCTCGATCTCCGGTTCGATGTCGGACTGGCCCTGCAGCAGACCATTGAATTCTTGCAGACCGGTCTTTGCGACGTTGCCGGTCAGGTCGATCGCGATCATCTCCATGCCGCGTGCCTCCAGCGCAGCGCGCCGGTCGGCCTGGGCGTGGAGATTGTCATCGATGATGGCAAAGCGCACCTCGGCATGGCCGAGGATGTAGTCCATGTCCGTCGGACCGAGCATGGTGTTGATCGGCACCCAGACCAGGCCGGCGCGATGGATGCCGAACAGCGCTTTGACGAACTCGACCGAGTTGTTGCAGATGGTCGAGATCTTCTCGCCCGGCTTCAGCCCGCGTTGCACGAGGTAGTTGGCGAAGCGGTTGGCATCGCGCTCCAACTCCGTGAAGGTGACGCGGCGATCGCCGTCGGTCAGCGCAATGCGATCGGGAAACCGCCTCGCGGCGCGTTTCAGGAGGTCACCGATCGCGACCCGTCCGATGCGGCCCGGCCCGGCGACGCCGCCGGTTGCAGTTAGGTCCTGCATGTGGCTTTTCCTCCGGTTCATCGGCATCGGCGGTGAGCTACCTCTCCCCTTGTAGGAGAGGGTTGGGGTGAGGGGACTCTATCCATGGAGACGGACCCCTCACCCGGCATGCTTCGTATACCGACCTCTCCCACAAGGGGAGAGGTTGATCGAGTTCGCGGTACTTTCGGGCCCACTTGCGATGCGCCGAGCTAGTGCCTGACCCCGAAAATCTGCCGCGCTTCAGCCGGGCTCGCAATCTGGCGTCCCGCGCGCTTCGCACAGGCCGCGAGCGCCTCGACGAGTTGTCCGTTCGACGTCACCTTGGTGCCGTCGCCGAGATAGAACGTGTCCTCCAGCCCGCTGCGCAGATGGCCGCCGAGATCGGCGGCGCGCTGATGCAGCGGCCAGATCTCGGCGCGGCCGATCGCGGTGACCTGCCAATGCGCTTCCGGCGCCTTCAGCTTGAGCAGGATCGGCAGCAGCTCGGGATCGGCCGGCATGCCCGAGGCGACACCCATCACGAAGTTATACTCGAGCGGTCCGGAATACATGCCGGTCTGCCGGTACATGCCGACGCAGCGCACGATGCCGACATCGAAGCACTCGAACTCGGGAATCGTGCCGACCTCGTTCATCACGTCGAGATAATCCTGCACCTTCTCGACCGCGTTGTCGAACATCATCGGCGGCCAGGCCCAGGTGTTGTCGGCCTTCACCTTCAGATAGTTCAGCGAGCCGGCGTTGCAGGCCGCGATCTCGGGCCGGGTCTCGCGCACGCAGTTGAGCGCGCCTTGATAGTTGGGACCCGAGGTGCCGGTGGTGTGATTGATAATCACGCCGGGGCAGGCCTCGCGAATCGCCTGCTGGATCTCCTTGCTGACATCAACCTCCCACGACGGCAGGTGGCCCTTGTTCGGCTCCTGCTGGCGCAGATGGATGTGCATGATGCTGGCGCCGGCGTTGAACGCGGCCTTGGCCTCGCGCGCCATCTCTTCCGGCGTCACCGGAACGTTGTGCTGCTTGGGATCGGTAAGCACGCCGTTCAGCGCGCAGGTGATGACTGCCTTGTCGTTCATGATGTCGCTTGCCCAGGTTGCAGCGCACGCGCTGCTGATTTTCCCATGATGAGAAATTTGGCTTGGCGCCATCTTGCGTTGACTGGCTAATCCGATGCCTCATGCGGCGCCCCTCGCCAGCCGGTCAACACAAGACGGAGAACGACGCGATGCGTTAGCTTTGCGGCGAGCAAAAGCCCGGCGCGACAAGCCGGCATCGCGGGGAGGACGTCATGATCTCGATCAACCGGCGTACATGGCTCGCAGGCGCGACAGGCGCCGGCCTCACGGCATTCACCGGCCTCCGTCCCTCGTTCGCCGACGACACGCCGGGCGTCACCGCGACCGAGATCAGGATCGGCAGTACGACGTCACTCAGCGGACCTGTGTCGGCGCTCGGCGTGCAGGCGCGCTGTCAGGAAGCCTATTTCAGGATGCTGAACGAGCAGGGCGGCATCGCCGGCCGTCAGATCAAGTACATCTATTACGACGACGCGTTCAATCCGGCGAAGACGGTCGAGCAGGTGCGCCGCCTGATCGAAAGCGACAACGTCGCCTTCCTGTTCAACATGCTCGGCACTGCGCCAAATTCGGCTGTTGTCAAATACATCAACGTCGCCAAGGTCCCGCATCTGTTCCTGTCGGTGAACGGCGACAAATGGGGCGACTACAAGACCTATCCCTGGACCATGGGCTTTGCGCCGAGCGCTCGCACGGAGGCACAGGTGTTCGTCAAATATGCGCTGAGCCAGAACAAGAACGCGAAGTTCGCGGTGCTCTACCAGAACGACGATCTTGGCAAGGATTTCGTCGCCGGTACCAAAGACGTGCTGGGCGAGCGGTTCGCAAGCTCGGCCGTCGTGGCCTCGCACGAGGTCACCGATCCTACGATCGATTCCCAGATCGTCAGCTTACGCGGTGCCAATCCCGACGTGCTGATCTCGGGCACGACCGCGAAATTCGCCGCGCAGTCGATCCGCAAGATCCACGAGCTCGGCTGGAAGCCGATGCACTTCATCGCCAGCGGCGCCGCCTCGATCTCGTCGACCATCGCGCCGGTCGGCTTCGACAAGGCGCAGGGCACGATCTCGTCGGCCTATGTGAAGGACGTCGCCGATCCGACCTGGGCCAATGACCCCGGCGTGAGGGATTTCCTCGCGTTCATGGCGAAGTACTTTCCCGACGGCAATCCGAAGGAAGGCTATAACCTCTATGCCTACACGGTGGCGCAGGTGCTCAAGATCGTGCTCGAGCAATGCAAGGGCAACTTCAGCCGCAGCAACATCATGGCGCAGGCGAACAATCTGAGGGATATCGAGGTGCCGACGCTGCTGCCCGGCATCCGCGTCAACACCAGCCCGACCAACCACCACCCGCTGCGGCAGCTCCAGTTGCAGCGGATCGAGGGCGACGGATGGCTGCGGTTCGGCGAGGTGATCGAGGGCGCGAATTTGTAGGTTTGAAAAATGCGAGTTGGCGGCCCTCTTCACCTCTCCCACAAGGGGAGAGGCGGGACTGCGCAAGCGGATGCCGCGGGAGGCCTAGGTCAATGCCGGTTCATTCACCACCTGCCCGGTCCGATAGATCGCGAGATCGCGAGAGCCGGAGAAGATCGCGCGCGGCTTCAGGCCGTAGAAGCGGCGGATCGAGTGGCTGAAATGGGTCGAGTCGGGATAGCCGATGTCCTGCGCGAGATGCGCGAGGTTGATGTCCTGGTTGGCGAAGTGCAGCAGATGCCGCGCGCGCTTCCAGGCGCGGAAAGAGCGGAACGAGATGCCGGTCTCCTCCTTGAACAGATGCAGGAAACGCGACGGCGACAATCCGGCCTCAGTCGCACAGCCCGCCGCGGTCACCGGCTCGCCGGAAAACTGGCCGATACGGGCGATCGCGCGCACCACGCGCGGGTCGAGCCCGCGTTGCGGCAGCGCATCGCCGAAGCACATGGTGTCGAACTCGGCGTTCGAGATCGCGTCGCGATGTTGCATCTCGGCGAGCGTCGCATAGGCGGCCCGGATGCGATTTGCGAACAGGCCGGAGTCCGGGCCCTGCAGGCGGCGGGCGACCGCCTCAAACGTGCCGTCGGGCACGCTTTCCGGCTCGATCACCACCGCGATCGCCGAGCGGTATTCGCTGGTGATGGTGTGGCGCAGGTTTGGCATGGTCACGGCGAGCTCGCCATGGAACTGGCGGCCATCGCTGGTGGACAAATGCAGGCCGTCGCGGATCGCAACATAAACATAGAACGCGCCCGGACAGCGCTCACGCGGGCGGCCGAGCAGCCCGGCGTAAAACACCCGTTCCGGCGTGATCAGCATCCGGTGGCCGGAATCTTGGTCCTTTGCGTGCACAATGGCATCCATGGCAGGCTCCTCCGCGCGCGGCTCTTTTGGCCACTGCGACGGCGGCTACCATAGCGCAAATTCGCAAGCTGTCACCGAGAGCGTGGGTTAATTCCGGGACAGACGGACGCCCGCCAAATCAAGGCCGCACCCTAGGCGCAACATTCTGTTCCACCCCGGCTTTTTGCTCTGCCGCCACCGCCCGCTTGTAGCCGTCGCGCTGCTGCAGGCGGGCCCAATAGGCCGCGACATTCAGCCCGAAATCCTTGGCGAGCCCGATATTGGTGGCGAGCCGGAGCGCATAGCCGTTGGTGATATCGGCGGCGGTGAAGCGTCCCGCGCACAGGAATTCCGAATTCGCCGCCGCGGCCTCCACCGCGCGCAGGCGGCCCAGGAACCATTTTGCATAGTCGCCCGAAACCTGCGGGTTGCGCCGCTCCTCCGGCTCGAGCTGGCTGTAGCGGAGCACCAGCGTTTGCGGGAAGGTGAGCGTAGCGTCGGAAAAATACATCCAGTTCAGGAACGCGCCATAGGCCGGCTCGTCGACGCCGACGATCAGCGGCGACGGCCCGTATTTGGTGCCGAGGTAATGGCAGATGCCGGAGGACTCCGTCATCCTGGTCTCGCCGTCGATCATAAAAGGGATGGTGCCGAGCGGATTGATGCCGAGATACTCCTTGGCGAACACACGCGGCGGGAACGGCAGCATCTTCAGCTCATAGGGAAGCCCGAGCTCCTCCAGCATCCACAACGGACGGAACGAGCGCGCAGCGTCGCAGTGATACAGCGTGATCATCAGGCATTTCCCTTTTGCTTCATACCCGGCAGCGTGCCCATCATCTTGCACAAGACCATGAGCATCACCTCGTCGGCGCCACCGCCGATCGAGGTGAGGCGGCTGTCGCGATAGGCGCGGCTGACCGGCGTCTCGTTGGTGAACCCCATGCCGCCCCAATATTGCAGGCAGGCGTCGGTGAGCTCGCGGCCGAGCCGGCCGGCCTTCAGTTTGGCCATGGTCGCGAGCCGTGTCACGTCCTCGCCCTTAACCAGCGCCTCGCCGGCACGATAGATCAGCGAACGCAGGAGTTCGACCTCGGTCTGCATCTCCGCGAGCTTGAAGTGCACCACCTGGTTGTCGAGGATCGAGCCGCCGAACGCCTTGCGGTTGCGGGTGTAGTCGATCGTTGCGTTGATGATGAACTCGTGCGCCTTCAGACAGGCCGCCGCGCCCCACAGCCGCTCCTCCTGAAACTGGATCATCTGATAGGTGAAGCCCTGGCCCTCTTCGCCGATCCGGTTGCGCTTGGGCACCCGGACATCGTCGAAGAAAATCTGCGCGGTGTCGGAGGAACGCATGCCGAGCTTGTCGAGCTTGCGCGCGACCTGCACGCCCCTGGTCTTCATCGGCACGCAGATCAGCGACTTGTTGCGATGGACCTGGCCGTCGCTGGTGTTGGCGAGCAGGCAGATCCAGTCGGCCTGGGTGCCGTTGGTGATCCATAGCTTGCCGCCATTGATGACGTAATCGTCGCCGTCGGAGCGGGCACTGGTCTTGATCGAGGCGACGTCGGAGCCTGCGCCGGGCTCCGAGACGCCGATGCAGGCGACCTGGTCGCCCGCTATCGCCGGAGCCAGAAACTCGCGCCGCACCTCGTCGGAGCCGAACCGCGCCAGCGCGGGCGTTGCCATGTCGGTCTGCACCCCGATCGCCATCGGGACGCCGCCGCAGGTGATCGCGCCGAGCTCCTCGGCCATCATCAGCGCGTAGGAATAATCCAGCCCCTGGCCGCCGAACTCGACCGGCTTGTTGAGACCGAGGAAGCCGAGATCGCCGAGCTTCTTGAACAGCTCATGCGCCGGAAAAATACCGGCCTGCTCCCACTCGTCGACATAGGGGTTGATCTCGGCCGCGATGAACTTTTGCAGGGCGCGGCGGGGTTCGTCATGGTCCGCGGTGAAGAGCATCCTGTTTATCGATCCTTCGTCATTCCGGGGCGATGCAAAGCATCGAACCTGGATTCTCGATCAAATACCTCTAGATTCTAGATTCCTGGTTCGCGCTGCGCGCGCCCCGGAATGGCGGAGCAGGTTTATCACAATCCCATCTGCCTTGAGGCGAGATCCTTCATGATCTCCTCGGTGCCGCCACCGATGGCGTTGACCTTGACCTCGCGGTAGATGCGCTCGACCTTGGCGCCGCGCATGAAACCGGCGCCGCCGAAGATCTGCACCGCCTCGGAGGCGCAGTACGCCATGGTCTGCGTCGCCTGGTTCTTCATCATGCAGATCTCGGCGACCGGGCTTTCGCCCTGGCCGAGCCGCCACGCCAGCATTTCCAGCATCGCCTGCGATGCCGCAACCTTCTGCGCCATGTCGACGATCTTGTGACGGATCACCTGATGCTGCGCGATCGGCTTGCCGAAGGTCGTGCGTTCCTTGGCGTAGGCAATCGCCTCGTCGACGCAGACGCGGGCAAAGGCCGTGCAGCCCGCCGCCATGCCCATGCGCTCGCTGTTGAAGTTCTGCATGATGATCTTGAAGCCCTGGCCTTCCTCACCGATCAGGTTCTCCACCGGCACGCGGCATTCATCGAAATGCAAGGTCGCGGTGTCGGACGCCCACCACCCCATCTTCTTCAGCTTGGTGCGGGAGAGGCCGGGCGTATCGCCCTCGATCAGCAGCAGGCTGACGCCGCCGGCGCCCTCTCCGCCGGTGCGCACCGCGACCGTCAGATAGTCGGCACGCATCCCTGAGGTGATGAAGGTCTTCTCGCCGCTGACGATGTAATGATCGCCGTCGCGCCGCGCCTTGGTGCGCAGGTTGGCGACATCGGAGCCGCCGCTCGGCTCCGTGATCGCGAGCGCGGAGATCTTCCGGCCCGACAGCACCTCCGGCAGCACGCGTGCCTTCACCTCGGGCCGCGCGGCGCGCGCGATCGGCGGCGAGCCGATGGTGTGGCTCATCAGGCTCGCGCTGATGCCGCCGGCGCCGGCACGCGCCAGCGCCTGCGAGGCCACGATCTTCATGAACTGGTCGGCGGCGATCCCGCCATATTCCTCGGGGAAGCCGAGGCCGAGCAGACCGATCTCGGACGCCTTGACATAGAGCTCGCGCGGAAACTCGCCCGCCTCGTCCCATTGATGGGCGAAGGGCTCGATCTCCTTCGCCACAAAGCGGCCCATCACCTCGCGAAAGGCCTCATGCTCGCTGGTGTAGAACGGGTTTGCCATCCGCCTCGCTCCGTTGATTCCCGCATCCGACGATGTCCGGATTTCTGATCGCTAACTTGCGTCGAGTGGCTGTCCCGACGCGACCGGGGTCCAGGCTGGCTGTTCCCAGCCACTAAACGCAAGACAGTATCCCGACAGGCCCCCTCCACTGCCGATCCACGCCATCAAATTGGGCCAGGAACAGGCGGCGCAAGACTGCCGTTCCAGGAGGAGGGAAACGTGCCGGTTCGATACTACGACTGGATCGCGCATCATTGCCGGCGCACGCCGGAGAAGATCGCGATCGTCGATCTCGCCAGCGGGCGCCGCTTCAGCTATGCGGAGCTCGACACGCGCGTCTCGCGCTTGGCCAGTCATTTGCGCGACAGCCTCAAGGTCGGCAGCGGCGACCGCGTCGCGGTGCTCGCGCTGAACACCACAGATACGCTGGAAGTGCAGTTCGCCTGCTTCCGGATCGGCGCAATCTTCCTGCCGCTCAACACCCGCCTCACCGTTCCCGAGCTGCGTTACATCACAGGCGACGCCTCACCCAAGGTGATGATCCACGACAACGATCTCGCCGACACGGCGCTCGCGGTCGCCAAGCTCTGCAATGTGGCGTCCGTGATGCGGTTCGGACCGGGCGGATCGTATGAGGCCGGGATCGCGTCGGCCAGACCGCTCGAGCGGACCGAAGAGGTGATGCTCGATGACATCTCGACCATCATGTACACCTCGGGCACGACCGGTCAGCCCAAGGGCGCGATCATCACGCATGGGATGACGTTCTGGAATTGCGTCAATCTCGGCGGCCCGGCCTATATCTCACCGTCCTCGGTGCTGCTTACGGTGCTGCCGCTGTTCCACACCGGCGGGCTGAATTGCTACACCAACCCGGTGCTGCATGCCGGCGGCACCGTGCTGATCATGCGCACGTTCGATCCGGGCGAGGCGCTCAAGCTGATCAGCGATCCCACCCAGGGCATCAACGTGTTCTTCGGCGTGCCCTCGATCTACCAGTTCATGGCACAGCATCCGGCGTTCGCGACCTCGGATTTCAGCCGCCTGATCAATGGCGGCGTCGGCGGCGCGCCGATGCCGGTGCCGTTGCTCAAAACCTGGGAAGCCCGTGGCGTCGCGCTGCAGCAGGGCTACGGCATGACCGAGACTTCACCGGCGGTGCTGACGCTCGACCGCGAGGACGCCGCGCGCAAGGCCGGCTCGTCCGGCAAACCGCTGCTGCATACCGAAGTGCGGATCGTGCGTCCCGACGGCAGCGATGCCGATGTCGGCGAGCTTGGCGAGCTCTGGGTGCGGGGCCCTAATGTCACGCCGGGCTACTGGAACAGGCCGGACGCCAACGCCTCCTCCTTCACTGACGGCTGGCTGCACACCGGTGATGCGACGCGGATGGACGAGGACGGCTTCTACTACATCGTCGATCGCTGGAAGGACATGTACATCTCCGGCGGCGAGAACGTTTATCCGGCCGAGGTCGAGAGCGTGCTGCATCAATTGGCGGCGGTCGCCGAAGCCGCGGTGATCGGCATCCCGAACGAGCAATGGGGCGAGGTCGGGATGGCGATCATTGCCGTGAAGCCTAGTTATTCGCTGACACCGGCCGAGGTTCTCGCGCATTGTCAGGCCAATCTGGCGCGGTTCAAATGCCCGCGCCTGATCGAATTCATCGACGCCCTGCCGCGGAATGCGACGGGCAAAATTCATAAGCCCACGCTCCGGCAGCAGTTCAGCCAGCCGAAGCCGACCGATACCGCGGCGTGATCCCGCAAACGTGTGTAGCGTTTTCCTGTTCATGCCGAGACAAGGAGCTGCCCCGTAACCGTCTGCCGGGACCGGCTACGGGTGTGTTGCGTAAGTCCCCAACCAAAATCAATCGAGGAAAATGCCTTTATGACAACCAAGAAACTGTCGCTGCTCGCGGCCGCCACGGCGCTCTGCCTGCTCTCTACCCAGGCCGCTTTGGCACAAAAAAAATACGACACCGGCGTCTCCGACACCGAGATCAAGATCGGCAATGTCGAGGCCTATAGTGGTCCGGCTTCCGCCTACGGCATCATCGGCAAGACCGAGGAAGCCTATTTCAAGATGATCAACGATGCCGGCGGCATCAACGGCCGCAAGATCAACTGGATCTCCTATGACGACGGCTACTCGCCGCCGAAAACGGTGGAGCAGATCCGCAAGCTGATCGAAAGCGACGAGGTGTTCCTGGTGTTTAACGCGCTGGGCACGCCGACCCAGACCGCGGTGCAGAAGTATCAGAACGCCAAGAAGGTGCCGCAACTCTTCCTCGCCACCGGCGCCAGCAAGTGGAATGATCCGAAGGAATTCCCGTGGACCATGGGCTTCCAGCCGAGCTATCGCGTCGAGGCGCGGATCTTTGCGAAATACATTTTGCAGGCCAAGCCGAACGCCAAGGTCGCGATCTTCTATGCCAATGACGATTTCGGCAAGGACTACCTGGCAGGCCTCAGGGAGGTCCTCGACAAGTCGTCCGCCAAGATCATCGCAGAAGAAAGCTATGAGACCACCGAACCGTCGATCGATTCGCACATCGTCAAGCTGAAGGACACCGGCGCCGACGTGTTCGTCAACATCTCGACGCCGAAATTCGCGGCGCAGGCGATCAAGAAGATCGCCGAACTCCAGTGGAAGCCGATGCAGGTGATGACCGACGTCTCGATCTCGATCGGCGCTGTGATGAAGCCCGCCGGTATCGAGGCTGGCGAAGGCGTGCTATCGGCCGGCTACCTGAAGGACGCCTCCGACCCGCAATGGAAGGATGATGCGGGCATGAAGAAGTTCATGACCTTCATCGAGAAGTACATGCCGGGCGCCAACATCTCTGACGCCAACCTAGTCTACGGCTACGCCGCGGCGCAGACCATGGTGCAGGTGCTGAAGCAGTGCGGCGACAATCTCACCCGGGAGAACGTGATGAAGCAGGCGGCGAGCCTGAAGGACTTCACGCCCGACACGCTGATCCCCGGCATCCGGGTCAACACCAGCGCGACCGACTTCGCCCCGATCGAGCAGCTCAAGATGATGCGGTTCAAGAACGGTCAGTGGGAGCTGTTCGGCGACATCATCAGCGCGGAGACCGGCGGCTAGGACGGATCTCACGAGACCGGTGAGGCGAACTCAGTGCACCTCTCCCGCTTGCGGGGGAGGTCGGATCGCATCGATAGATGCGATCCGGATGGGGGCTCCCTCCCCACAGAGGGTCTCGATCGCGGAGTCACCCCCCACCCCAACCCTCCCCCGCAAGCGGGAGAGGGAGCGCCTCTCCTTCGCAGCTGCCATCACCCAATCGCATCATCTCTAGGCGATCGCGGCGTGATGGACGTCCTTGTGATCGCTCCCCTAAACTCCCAACTAACAGGGTAGGGCCGAAACCAAACGGTCATACCGATGGATTCGAACGTTCAGTATTTGCCGCTGACGCCGGGATTCTTTTCGATCCTGGTGTTGCTGGCCGTGGCGCTGGTGATCCTGATCCAGCTTCGCATCCTGAGATACGCCTATATGCGTCTCGGCGTCGGTCCGGGGGTCGCGTTGTTGCTGCTGTTCGGTTCGCTGATCGGCAGCTATTTCAACATTCCGATCACAGTGCTGTCCGGCCCGCCGGTGCGATCCGGTGAGATCGTCGACTTTTTCGGCATGCGCTATGTCGTGCCCTTCGTGGTGTCGCCCAGTACGATCCTCGCCGTGAATGTCGGCGGCGCGGTGATTCCCACCGTGATGTCCACCTATCTCGTCCTTCGCTATCAGCTCTGGCTCAGGGCCGCGATCGCCACCGCGGTCATTGCCTTCATTGTGCATGTCACCGCCACGCCGGTGCAGGGAATGGGAATCGCCGTTCCCGTGTTCGTTCCCGTCATCGCGACCGCAATCCTCGCCTTGCTGCTGTCCCGCGAATACGCAGCCCCCCTCGCCTATATTGGCGGCTCGATGGGAACGCTGCTCGGCGCCGATCTCTTGAACCTCGACAAGATCGGCAGCCTCGGTGCGCCGATCGCCTCGATCGGCGGCGCCGGTACGTTCGACGGCATTTTTCTGACCGGCATTCTGGCCGTGCTGCTTGCCGGGATCGTCGCTCCGCCGAGCCCGCGGCCGGCCTAAAGCGTGATGAGTTTGGGTTGAATCGACTCGCCGCTGCTTCGGTCTACCTCTCCCCGTCGGGGAGAGGTGACCTCCGACGCTGTTTCAGGTCAACCTAATCCCATCACGCTCCAGCCTCGCGCCTTCCGCCCTCGCTGGGCTTGATAGTCTATCCCGGCAGGAAGATCGCAAACGGCTCGTCGATCGTGCGCCGCAAATGCTCGCGATAGACGTTGTAATTCGGATCGCCGGCGGACACCCGGCCGACGCTCGGATTGGGCACGTTCTTCGCCGGCAAGAATGCGATCGGCGCCGCGATCGGCGTCAGCAGCGAGCCGCGGCCGGCGAGCAATGTCGTGATGATGCCGTACATCTCGCCGGTGATGCGTGGACGCGACACCGTGATCAGGCGATGCTGTCCATGCCGGTTGGTGACCAGATAGACGAAGCCCGACTGGTTGGGGACGGCGACCTCGCCGAACTGTGTGTAGGTGGCGTCGAGGCGCTCACCCTCGCGGAAGGTCAGCGCTGACGCCGCGGCGTCCCAGACAATTTCCGTGCGATAGGCGTAGACTGCGTCCTTCTCGCCAAACGACGGGCGCACCGTGACATAGATTCCTTCGATCCAGGTGACCGCGCGGCGCGCATAGGCCCCCAACGCATCCGGCGCGATCTCGCCGTTCGCTTCGACGGCGGAGGCCGGGGCGGCGGCCTCCGGCAGCTTGCGCAGGGACACGCCGAGCGCCTGTTCGAGCCGCACGGTGGTCGCCAACGTGAACAGCCGACGGCCGCCGAGCACCTTTTCCAGCGTGGAGAGGCTGAGCTTCGCCTCTTCGGCCAGCGTCTGCCGCGAGATGCGGCGGCGGGCGATTTCCTCGCGAATGGTCTCCGCCACCTGCCGGCTCTGCTCGGCGGAAAGCTGCTTGTCCGGCGTCGGCATCGAGGCCCCTTGCGCGATTCCCTTATCGATTTGCCCAGTCTAGCAGACCGGACATTCCATCACAAAATCGCACAAACCCGCCGCGGCCATCGGCGGACTGCGCCGGCCCGCGGCCAATCATTGCCGATCAGTCTGCTCGCGCCAAAGCCCCCGTTCTCCATGATTGCGAGGCAGCGAAAACCTCGCTCGGGAGTGATGAAAATGACGATTTGCGATGTAAGTGAGAGCAGCCAGCGGATGCGGCTGTCGCGCCGGATGCGCGTCCTGCTGTTCTTCCTGGTGGAAGGCGTGGCCGCGCTGGTGATCGGCTTTGCGGCGCTTTTCCTGAGCTTCGATCCGGTGTGGTCGGCGGAGCAGCCGCAGCAGGCCGTGTTGCGGCCGGCGGAGGCGCACTCCGGCTCACTGCTGCTCAAGACCGACGACGGCTATGCCGAGGCAATGCGGCTCGGCATCGATGTCGATCTCACGGTGGCGGGCCCGACGGTGCGCGCCCGCGTCACCCAGCTCTTCCGCAACCCGACGCAACACTGGATGGAGGCGACCTACGTCTATCCGCTGCCGGCCGGCAGCGCCGTCGACACGCTGAAGATGGTGGTCGGCAACCACGTCGTGGTCGGCGACATCAAGGAGCGGCAGCAGGCTCGCGCCATCTACGAACAGGCCCGCTCGAGTGGCCAGAAGGCCGCGCTCACCGAACAGGAGCGGCCGAACATCTTCACCAACTCGGTCACCAATATCGGCCCCGGCGAGACCGTGCTGGTGCAGATCGAATATCAGGAGCCGGTGCAGCAGAACGGCCACGAGTTCTCGCTGCGGGTGCCGATGGTGGTCGGCCCGCGCTACAATCCGCAGCCGGTGGTGCAGGGCGTCGACCTCCGTGCCGATGGCAGCGGCTGGGGCACGACTGCCACCGATCCGGTCCCGAGTCGCGACCGCATCTCGCCGCCGGTGCTCGACCCCGCCGAGAATGCGCCGATCAATCCGACCAACATCACGGTGCACCTGCAAGCCGGCTTCGCGCTCGGCGAGGTGAAGAGCCACTTTCACAAGGTCAACATCGAGAGCCCCGACAGCACCACGCGCATCATCAAGCTGGCAGAAGGCCCGGTGCCGGCGGATCGCGACTTCGAGCTGACCTGGAAACCGGCCGCCGAAAAGGCGCCGTCGGTCGGATTGTTCCGCGAGCATGTCGGCAATTCCGACTACCTGCTGGCCTTCGTCACCCCGCCTTCGGTCGAGCAGGCGAGCGAGAAGCCGCTGTCGCGCGAAGTGATCTTCGTGATCGACAACTCCGGCTCGATGGGCGGCACCTCGATCATCCAGGCCAAGGCAAGCCTGCTGTACGCGCTCGGCCGCCTGCAGCCGACCGATCGCTTCAACGTGATCCGCTTCGACGACACCATGGACGTGCTGTTTCCGATGCCGGTGGCCGCAACGAGCGGCAACATCGCCAATGCGACGTCGTTCGTCAGCGCGCTGCAGGCCCGCGGCGGCACCGAGATGTTGCCGGCGATGCGCGCGGCGCTGTCCGGCACCAACCGTGACGACGCCAGCTATGTCCGCCAGGTCGTGTTCCTGACCGACGGCGCCATCGGCAACGAGCAGCAATTGTTCGAGACCATCAGCGCGCTGCGCGGATGCTCGCGGGTGTTCATGGTCGGCATCGGCTCGGCGCCCAACACCCATTTGATGACGCGCGCCGCCGAGCTCGGCCGCGGCGCCTTCACCCATATCGGCTCGGTCGAGCAGGTCGAGGAGCGCATGCGCAGCCTGTTCGCCAAGCTGGAGAATCCGGCCGTGACCAACCTGTCCGCAAAATTCTCGGATGCCACAGCCGATCTGACGCCGTCGGCGATCCCCGACATCTATCGCGACGAGCCGCTGGTGCTTGCCGCCAAGCTCGACAAGCTCGCCGGCTCGGTCGAGATCAAGGGCCGCATCGGCGACCGTCCGTGGAGCGTGACGCTGCCGCTCGCGAATGCCGCCGAAGGCAAGGGCCTCTCGAAGCTGTGGGCGCGCCGCAAGATCGCGGATGCCGAGGTCGCGCGCACCACGCGCCAGCTGAGGCCTGAGGACGCCGACAAGACGATCCTGGCGCTGGCGCTGGAGCATCAGCTCGTCACGAGGCTCACCAGCCTCGTCGCAGTCGACAAGACGCCAAGCCGCCCGGAGGACGAGCCGCTGAAGCTCGCCGAGCTGCCGCTCAACCTGCCCGCCGGCTGGGATTTCACCAAGGTGTTCGGCGAGCGTCCGCACGCACCGGTGGCTCCGACCGAACGCCGCGCCGATGCAGGCGATGGCAAGGTGCAAGTTGCGGCGCTCAAGCGGTCGATGCCGGTCGTGACCGCGGCACCCGCCACGATCCAGCTGCCGAAGACCGCAACCGATGCCGAGCTGAAGATGATTGCGGGCGTGATCCTGCTCACGGTCAGCCTGCTCATGCTGGTGTTCAACCGCGTCAGGCGTCGTCCAACTGACGTCGGATGAAAGGAGGAGGTGCCCCGATCTCCTCTTTCAAGAGCGCGCGCGGCCTCCCACCCGTTCCCAAGGGCCGCGCGCGCCACTTTTCCCCAGCTGTCATTGCGAGCGAAGCGAAGCAATCCATGTCAACGCGCCGGGATAGATGGATTGCTTCGTCGCTTCGCTCCTCGCAATGACGGGAGCAAGCAATGCCCCGCTTCATCGCCCCCGCAGTCTTCGCCCTGATCGGCCTGATCCTGTTCGGCCAGGGCGCCTACATCCACGCCAAGGCGCTGCTCGCGCAGGCGCTGCTGGAGCGCGCGTTTGCAAGGACGATTGCCACCGGGCATCCCGTGAAGCCGTGGAGCTGGGCCGATACCTGGCCGGTTGCCCGCATCGAGGTGAAGCGCCTCCACGCCTCCGCGATCGCGCTGGCCGGCAGCAGCGGCCAGGCGCTGGCCTTCGGTCCCGGCCATGTCGAGCAGACGGTCGACGCCGGCGAGCGCGGCGTCGCGGTCTATTCTGCGCATCGCGACACCCATTTCCGCTTCCTGAAGGATGTCACGATTGGCGACGAGATCGATGTCACAAGAAGCGACGGCACGACGTTCCGCTATCGGGCCGATCGCAGCTCGGTCGTCCGCTTCGATCAATCCGGCATCGATCCCCTGACGGATCAATATGAACTCGTGCTGTCGACCTGTTGGCCGTTCGACGCGTTGTTCTCGGGCCCGGAACGCTACCTGCTGCACGCCACCCTGATTGAACAGGGTTCCTGATGCAGTCCATGAATTTTGCGTGTGCCGGGATATCGCATGCGATGCCCTGATTTGCGCTGGCGTGAGTTGTCACGCCCCTCTTCCCTGCGCCATAAAAACAATGAAAGATCCGGGCCCGCGGCGATCGACCGTCGGCCAGAGGAAACAAAGACAAGGATAAGGGCAGGCTCCATGGAAGCTTTCGCAAGCACCGCGTCTCATCCCTCCACCAAATGGACGCCGCCCATTGATGCCAGCGACATCGTCAAGAGCATTCACGCGATGCTGCACCCGCGCAACATCGTGCTGGTCGGCGCCACCGACAAGCCGGGCAATTATGCCGAGCGGATCTGGAACAACCTGATCAAGTACAAATATGCCGGCGGCCTGTTCCCGATCAACGCCAAGCGCGAAACGATCTGGGGCGTCACCTGCTACAAGGACTTTGCCAGCCTTCCCGAAAAGCCTGACCATGTGCTGGTGCTGGTGCCGGCACGCTTTGCGGTGCAGGTCATCCGCGACGCGGCCGCGGCCGGCGCGCGCTCGGCGACCATCGTCACCTCGGGCTTTAGCGAACTACAGGACGAGGAGAGCCAGCGGCTCGCGGTCGAGCTGAAGCAGGCGATCGAGGAGACCGGGCTTGCGGTCACCGGTCCGAACTGCCTCGGTAACCTAAGCGCCGGCGAGAACCTGTTCACCAATATCGACGACCGCATCGTCACCATGGAGCAGGGCCCGGTCGCCGTCGCCGGCCAATCCGGCGCGATCGTGATGGCGATCCGCCAGGCACTGGAGGATCGCGGCGTCGGCGTCGGCTACATGGTCACGACGGGCAACGAATCCGGGCTCGAGACGCCCGACCTGATGGCCTATTTCGCCGCCGATCCGAGCATCCGCGTCATCGTGGTCTATCTCGAAGGCGTCCGGAACACGAAGGTGTTCCGGGATGCCTGCAAGGCGGCGCGCGCCGCGGGCAAGCCGGTGATCGCGCTCAAGCTCGGTGCATCCGAAGGCGGCCGGGCCGCTGCGATGGCCCACACCGGCGCACTCGCCGGCTCGATCGAGACATTCGACGCGATCTCGACCCGTGAAGGCGTGATCCGCGTGCGCGGCCTGGACGAGCTGATCGAGACCACGGAGTGCTTCGTCCACGCCGATCCGCCGAAGGGCAATCGCCTCGCGGCGGTGTCGCTGTCGGGCGGCAAGCGCGGCCTGCTGATCGACGCCTTCTATTCCGCCGGCCTGAATTTCGCGCCGCTGGGCCCCAATGCCAGCGAGCAGCTGGCAAAAATGCTCGGCCCCGGCAGCATCGTCGGCAACCCACTCGATGCCGGCTTCGCTGCGGTGGTCGATCCGTCCGTCTACATGAAGTCGATCAAGGTCATGATCGACGATCCCGACACCGACATCGTCATCATCGATGCCGAGCTGCCGAAGGCGCCGCACGAGCTGCGCGAGCGTAACCTTCGCATCGTCAACGAGATGGCGGGCCAGGCCAACAAGCCGGTGATCTATATCAGCGCGATGTCGATCGGCTTCACCGAGTTCACCAAGGGACTGCGCAAGAGCCTGCCCAATATCGCGGTGCTGCAGGGCCTCGACCGCGCAGTCGGCGCCATCAAGTCGCTGATCGACTATGCCGGCCTGCGCAAGGAGGTGCCCGACATCGTGTCGAGCTCGAAACCTGCCGCCCGCGCCTTGCTCGAGAAGACGCTCAAGGCAGCCGACGGCGCCGCCGCGCTCGACGAGGTCGCCTCGAAGAAGCTGCTCAAGGCCTATGGCATTCCGATCTCGAAGGAAGAGGTCGCGCAGACCGCGGCGGACGCCGTGAAGATCGCCAAGACAATCGGCTTTCCGGTGGTCGCAAAGGTGGTCAGCCCTGACATCCTGCACAAGTCCGACATCGGCGGCGTGGTGCTCAACCTCAACAGCGCGGCCGAGGTGAAGAAGGCCTTCAACGACATCACCGCGCGGGTGAAGAAGCTGAAAGGCAAGCCAAAGCTCGAGGGCATTTTGATCGCGCAGCAGGTCAAGGCCGACCTCGAGCTCGTGGTCGGCGCCTCACTCGATGCCGAGATGGGACCCGTGGTGCTGTTCGGCACCGGCGGCGTCGACATTGAGTTGATGAAGGACGTCGCGCTCGCCGGCGCGCCGCTCGACGCGGCCGAAGCCAAAGAGCTGATTGCGAAGACCAAAGCCGGCATCAAGCTGAAGGGTTATCGCGGCAAGCCGGCGCTGCACGAAGCGTCGGCGGTGAAGGCGCTGGTCGGCCTCTCCAACCTGATGGCGGACGCCGGCGGCCGCATCGCCTCGATCGACGTCAACCCGTTCCTGATCAACAGTAAGCTCGGCGTCGCAGTCGACGGCCTGATCGTGCTGAACAACGCCGCCGCGAAGAAAGCCGCGGAGCATTGACGTCTACTCCCCCTCTCCCCGTTCTTACGGGGAGAGGGTTGGGGCCCCGCAAGCGGGGCGAGGTAACTTAAAACGACGCTCCCCACTGCCGCGCGGTCTGCATCACCCAGTCGCGATAGATCGTCAGCGGCGTGACGCCGGTGATGCCGCCGCAGCCGGCGGTGCCGTTCGGCCCGGTGGACCAGCTCACCACGCCGACGATCGCGGGTCCGCCTTGCTTGTCCTCGAACACCGGCGCGCCGGAATCGCCGGTGCAGGCCCCGAGCCCGTCGCGGATGCCCTGCGCGACCGGATCGACCAGGCGGATCTGCAGGGTGCCAGGCTTACCGCTCGCGATCAGCCCGGCGACGCGGGTGATGCCGCCGCTCTTGCCGTCGCCGCGCACGGTGACGCCAACGCCCGCGATCGTGAAGCGGCCGCCGACCTGGATCGGGATGTTGGGCATGCCGAGCGCGGCCGGGACCTTGCCTGCCACCGGCGCGGCGAGCTGCAGCAGTGCGACGTCGGCGGTCGCGACATGATTGAGCATCGCCTGCATCCGAAATCCCGGATGGATCGCCACCGTCCTGACGTCCTGCAGCTTCGGCTGCCGGTCCGGGCCATACTCGACGATCTTGTAGTCGGCGCCGGGCTGCACGCAATGCGCCGCGGTCAGCACGACTTTCGGCGCGATCAGTGCACCGGTGCAGAAATTGCCGCGCGAGCCGACAATGGTAACGACGGAGCGCGCGACGCCCTCAGTCGACGGCGCGCCGCCACCGACGATGGCGAACGCGGGAGCGGAGGCGAGCGACAGCGTGGCTGCAAGGATCAAGCGAGGCATTTTCATGGGCGCAGCAATAGCCTGAGCCGTCCTCATCGCCAAGCCGGATCGGGCTGGTCCCCGCCCCCGATCCGTGTTAGCCGCTGCCCAAGCAATGCAGCATTGGGCGGGAAAGCGATGATTGAAGCAGTGATCTGGGATTTCGGCGGCGTCTTGACCACCTCGCCGTTCGAGGCGTTCGCACGCTACGAGACCGAGCGCGGGTTGCCGATCGACATCATCCGCCGCACCAATGCCGCCAATCATCTCGAGAACGCCTGGGCCAAGTTCGAGCGCGCCGAGATCGATGCCGAGACCTTCGACAGACTGTTCGCCGTGGAGTCGAAAGCGGTCGGCGCCGAGGTGCGCGGCAAGGACGTGCTGCCGCTGCTCTCAGGCGACCTGCGCCCCGAGATGGTCGAAGCGTTGAAGCGCATCAAGGCGAAATTCAAGACCGGCTGCATCACCAACAATCTGCCCTCGAACGCGATCGGTAGTCACAGCGGGCGCACGCTCTATGTCGCCGAGGTGATGGCGCTGTTCGACCACGTGATCGAGTCCGCCAAGATCGGCCTACGCAAGCCCGATCCGCGGATCTACCGGATGATGGTGGAGACGCTGCAGGTGAACCCGAAGAATTGCATCTATCTCGACGACCTCGGCGTCAACCTGAAGCCGGCGCGGGAGATGGGCATGACCACGATCAAGGTGCTGAACGCTGCGCAGGCAATCGGCGAGCTCGAGGCCGCGACCGGCCTCACGCTGAGGTGAAGCGGGTTTCGCACGCATTCACCACGCATTCAGGCACCCGCTTCTAATTGTCGGCGTCCTTTCCTGGTCTGGGCATGGCCTTTCGGACAACCGGTTTCCACGTGTCCGGAGCATGCTTGTGGAGGCACCAAATGAAACGATCCGTCGCAGCCCTCATCTCAGCCGGCTCGCTGCTGTCCTCGGTCGCGGCCTTTGCGCAATCCACGACAAGTCCGGCCCCCGCCGCGCCGGCGGCCGCTCCCGCACAGGGCAACACCGCGGCGGCTGCGCCCGTGCCCGGCGCGAAGCGCGCAGCCTGCCAGAGCACGGCGCAGGCCTTGAAGGGCCAGGAGAGGCGTGACCAGATGCAGCTCTGCATGGCGCAGGCGCGGCTCGATTGCCTGAAGCAGGCCGTGGCCCAGAAGATCGTCGGCCCGCAGCGCAAGGATTTCGTGAAAAGCTGCGCGAGCTAAACCTCACAGCCGTATTGCGCTCGGCGGAATACGCCGGAACCATGCGCCAACCCCGTGCCGTTGCGGGCCAAACGAGCCTTGTGCTTTGCCCGTAACGGAGGCAGAACAGGTCCGAGTTCAAGGCAAATTCGGAGCTGATCCTCGTGGCTGACACCAGGCCCACCGCCTCGATCGAGGCCGTGGAAAGCGGCCTCGCCGCGCAAGGCTATATTGCAAGCCGGCAGATCGCGACCGCGGTCTATCTGTCACAGCAGATCGAGAAGCCGATCCTGGTCGAAGGCCCCGCCGGCGTCGGCAAGACCGAACTGGCGAAAGCCATCGCCGCCTGGCGCGGGATGAAGATGATCCGCCTGCAGTGCTATGAGGGCCTCGACGAGGCCAAGGCGCTGTACGAGTGGAAATATGCCAAGCAGCTGCTCTACACCCAGATCCTGAAGGACAAGCTCGGCGAGGTGCTCGGCGGGGCGCAGACGCTGCACGCAGCGCTCGACCAGCTCCACACCTTCGGCGATGTGTTCTTTTCCAAGGAGTTCGTCGAGCCGCGCCCGCTGTTGCAGGCGCTCGAGCAGCCCGCCGGCTGCGTGCTCCTGATCGACGAGATCGACAAGTCCGACGCGGAATTCGAATCGCTGCTGCTGGAGATCCTCTCGGACTTCCAGGTCACCATCCCCGAGCTCGGCACAGTGTCGGCGGTTGCGCCGCCAACCGTGATCCTGACCTCGAACAGCGAGCGCGATCTCGGCGATGCCTTGAAGCGGCGCTGCCTGCATCTGCATATCGGCTTCCCCGAGCAGAAGCTGGAGCAGCGCATCGTGGAAAGCCGCGTGCCCGGCATCTCGCAAACGCTGCGCAAGCAGATGGTCGGCTTCATCCATGAGATCCGCAGCCTCGACCTGAAGAAGCTGCCTTCGGTCAGCGAGGCGATCGACTGGGCGCGCGTGCTGGTGCTGCTGGAGACGAACGAGCTCAATCATGAGATCGTCAAGGACACGCTCAACGTGCTCCTGAAATACGAGGCCGACATCGAGGCCGCGACGCCCCAGATCTCGACCTTCATCGCCAAGGCGTCGCGGCAAGGCGTGTTCAGCTAACCCGGATGCGCGAGAACCTGCATCGCTTCTTTCGTGCGGCGCGAGGAGCCGGGGTCCGGGTCTCGCCCGCCGAAAGCATCGATGCTATGCGCGCGGTGGCCAAGGTCGGCTTCACCGACCGCGCGATCCTGCGCGACACCTTCCTGCTGACGCTTGCCAAGACCCAGGACGAGAAGCGCGCGCTCGGCGATTGCTTCGATCTGTTCTTCAGCCAGCCTGAGCCGCAGCAGGACAGCAGCGAACAGAACAAGCCGGACAACAAGAATAAGTCGGGCGCCAATCCGTCGGCCGATGCGCATGGCGACGCCAGCGGCGGTGCGGAGAATGAGAACATCGGACCGCTGGCGCAGATGCTGCTGTCGCAGGACCGCAGCGCGATCTCGACCGCGGTCGCCAACGCCTCCGGCGCGGCGTCACTGCCCGACATCCGCTATTTCACCCAGCGCGGCATCTTCCAGACCCGCATCCTCGATGCGATGGGCATCCAGCGTCTGCGCGACGACATCGACGAACTGACCGCGAGCAATCCGGCGCTCGCCGAGCGGCTGCAGGACGCGCTCAATGGCCTGCGCGGCACCGTGCGCGACGCCGTCTCGCAGGCGCTTCTGTTGTACGGCCGCGAGGAGGCTGAAAACCTGCGCAACGAGATCCTGCGCAACGCGCCGCTGGCGCGGATCGAGCCGCGCCAGGTCGAGCAGATGCGCACGCTGATCCGCCAGATCGCGCGCCGCCTGCGCGAGCGCTACTCCAAACCGCGCAAGCGCCAGCGCCGCGGCCACCTCGACGTCCGTCGCACGCTGCGGCGGAATGCGGCCTGGGGCGGCGTGCCCTTCCTGACTGCCTGGAAGCGCAAGCACCGCGACCGGCCGAAGATCGTGGCGCTGTGCGACGTCTCCGGCTCGGTCGCGCGGGTCTCGGACTTCTTCCTGCTTCTGATCCACAGCTTGCACGAGGTCGTGGACGACGTCCGCTCGTTCGCCTTCTCCGGGCACCTGATCGAGGTCAGCCGCATCCTCGAAACCAAATCGCCGGAAGAGGCGATGAAGGAGATCATGGCCAAGGTCGGCTTCGGCTCGTCCGACTACGGCAATTCATTCGCCGATTTCGAGGATGAGTGGATGAGTACGGTGACGCCGCAGACCACCGTGATCGTGCTCGGCGACGCCCGCAGCAACAATCTCGACCCGCGCGCCGACATCCTGCGCCGCATCGGCGAGCGCTCCAAGCGGCTGGTGTGGCTCAACCCCGAGGGACGCATGACCTGGGGCTTCGGGGACTCGGAGATGCCGCGCTACGCAACCTTCTGCAGCGTGGTGCGCCAATGCGCCACTGCCAAGCAGCTCGAACGCGCCGTCTCCGACATCGTGGCGACGTATCAATAGGCCTGAGGTCGCCTAGACCGTGCGCCGGCCAGGTGACGGAGCATTGTGCTACAGCCGACCAACGTTCCGTCTGTGTAACACAGCAAACTTCAATTAAAGATTGAATCCCGATCGCATACTGACTTACATAGGCGCGAGAATTCACGGCGACCGCAGGGGCTACGGATGCCGAAGGATATTGTGATTTGTTGCGACGGCACCGGCAACGAGATCGGCGCCAATATTTCCAACATTCTGAAGCTGTTTCGCGTTACCGAGAAGAATGGCCGGCAGCGAATCTACTATCATCCCGGTCTCGGCACGATCGGCCTGCAGAGCGCCTGGGGACGCTTCAAGCAGCAGGTACGCGGCGTGCTCGGGCTTGCTACCGGCGCAGGCCTCGACGAGGACACGCTCGGCGCCTACGTCTTTTTGTGCAGAACCTGGGAGTCGGGCGACCGGGTCTGGCTGTTCGGCTTCAGCCGCGGTGCCTACACGGTGCGCGTGCTGGCGGCCTTCATCCATGTGATGGGCCTCTTGCCGGTCGATCAGCTCGACCTCGCCGGCTACGCGTTCAGCTCTTACAAAAAAGCCAGTTCGGACAGCCAGAGGTCCGACGGCACCTTCGACCCGGAGCCCTTGAAGGAGGCCTGGCATTTCAGCCAGATCGCCGGTGGCCGCAACATCGACATCGAATTCGTCGGGGTCTGGGATACGGTGGCCTCGATCATCGTGCCGCGGCAGGACAACTTCCTGTTCGATCTGCAGATGCTGCTGTTCACCCGCACCAATTCGAGCGTCAAGCGATTCCGCCAGGCGATCTCGATCGACGAGCGGCGGCGCATGTTTCGCCTCAACCGCTGGATCGAGCCGCAGAAATACCGGTCGGATCCATTCGATCCAGCAACGGAAGTGGACCAGGACATCCATCAGGTCTGGTTCGCCGGCGTTCACTCCGACGTCGGCGGCGGCTATCCGGAAGATCAGAGCGGGCCGTCGAAATTTCCGCTGATATGGATGCTCGAGCAAGCCAAGGCTGCCGGGCTCGCCGTAGACCAGGCGCTGATCGATCATCTCGCCTGGGGGCTGCCACTGCCGCCACACAAGCACGAATATGTGCCGCCGAGCGCGACGGCGCCGTTGCACAATTCGCTGACCGCCGGCTGGGAAATCCTGGAATGGATCCCGAAGAACGCCAAATGGAAGGAATGGCCCGAGCGAAAATCCTTCCTCGGCTTCTATTTGCCGCGCGGTGAGCCGCGACCGATCCCGGAAGGGGCGACCATCCATGCTTCGGTGCTGGAGCGCATGGAGAAGGATCCGACCTACCGGCCGATCAACCTGCCGAAGACCTACAAGGTCGAACCACTGACGCCGCCACCGGCGCCAGCCGCTCCAACGGCCTGACGCCTACGCGTCGATCGCCTCCTTGATGCGCTTGCGGCTGAGCGGCAGGTCGCGCAGCCGCCTTCCCGTCGCATGGGCGATGGCGTTGGCGAGCGACGCGGCAGCCGGCCCCTGCCCGGTCTCGCCGGCGCCGAGGAAGGGCTGGCCGGGGCGGTGGATGATGTGGACGTCGATACGGTCGGGCACCGCACTGAAACGCAGGATCGGATAGGTTTGCCAGTCAATGCTGGTGATCCTGGCCTCGTCGAAGCTGACGCTTTCGTACAGCGTCCAGCTCGAGGACTGCACGATCGCGCCTTCGATCTGGTTGGTGATCCCGTCAGGATTGACGACCTGCCCGGCATCGACGGCGGCGACCGCGCGCACCAGCCGCGCGCGGCCGGTCTCACGATCGACCTCCACCTCGGAGGCGATGGCGCAATAGGCCGCTAGATTCTTGTAGCGCGCGAACGCAAAGCCGTAGCCGCGGTTCGGCGGCGCCGTCTGGCCGGGCTTCCAACCGAACCCCTCGGCCGCCTTCTCGATCACCGCGCGGCCGCGCGGGTCGTCGAGATGTTTCAGGCGGAATTCGACCGGGTCGATTGCGGCGAGACCGGCCAGTTCATCCATGAAGCTCTCGAGCGAGAACACGTTGTGATAGGCGCCGAGCGCACGCATCGCGGAGATCCGCAGCGGCATCGCCGGGATGAAGTGATGCACCACATGCGCGTTCGGAAAATTGTAGAGCGGGATCGCATTGCGATCGCCGCCGCCCTCCGGCAGCGGCAGCGGCTTCGGCGCCGGCACCGCGAAGGCTTGCGCCATGTGCTGGGCCGCGAGCAGCGCGCCGGCGCCGCCCGGCCGCATCGAATGCGTGTTGCTCCACACCGCAAAATTCCAGTCGGCGATCCTGCCGCTCGCATCGAGCGAGGCGCTCAGCTTCGTCACCATCGCCGGACCATAGGGCTCCCAGCCTTGCTCCTGCTCGCGCATCCATTGTACCCTCACGGGACGCCCGGGAAGCGCGCGGGCAATCAGCGCGGCGTCGGCTGCGGCATCGTCGGCGCCGTTGTGGCCGTAGCAGCCGGAGCCCTCGACATGGATCAGGCGGACGCTGTCCCTTGGCAGGCCGAGCATCTCGGCGATCGCCTGGCGGTCGGGATAGACGCCTTGCGTGTGCGTCCACACGGTCATGGTGCCGTCGACGAAATGCGCGACCGCGCAGGAGGGCCCGATCGAGCCGTGCGACTGGTAGGGCCGCGTGTAGGTGGCCTCGAGCGCCTTCGTGCCGCTCACCGATGGATTGCTGCGCTGGAGGATCGTGAAATCCTGCGACGGCAGCGCGGTCAGCGCGCTTGCCATATCGTTCTGGTTCGGAAGCTTTGCTCTCTCTTGCCACTTCGCGACGGCGGCCAGCGCCTGCATCGCCTTGATCGCCGTAAACTCCTTCTCCGCCACCACGGCGAGAAAATTGCCGTCGCGCATTACCCGCACCACGCCGGGCATCTTCTCGATTGCGGAAGTGTCGCATTCGGTCAGTTGCGCGCCATAGCTCGGCGGCCGCACCACGCGCGCGTGCACCATGCCGGGGAGCCGCATGTCCTGCACATAGGCCGCGCCGCCCGTGACCTTCGCCGGGATGTCGACGCGCGGCACCGGTTGGCCCATTACCTTGAAGCTTGCCGGATCCTTCAGGCTCGACGCCGGCTGCGCCTGGACGTGCAGGATGTTCGCGGCGACAAGCTCGCCGTAGCTCAGCCGCCGACCGTCGGGCGCGACGACCGCCGCATTCTCCGTCCGCAACCCGTCGGCGGGGAGCCCGAACCGTCGTGCGGCTTCCGCGATCAGCAGCGCGCGCGCCTGCGCCGCAGCGTTCAGGATCGCGGTGCCGCTGTCCTGCATCGAGTGGCTGCCGGCGGTGTAGCCTTCGTTCGCCGTGAGCCTGGTGTCCGCGGTGATCACCTTCAGCGTATCGAAGGGGACATCGAGCTGTTCGGCGGCGATCTGCTGGAACGCGGTCCTGAAGCCCTGACCGAGCTCGGCCTTGCCGGAGAACGCCGTGATGCAGCCGTCGGCATCGATGCGAATCCAGGAATCCAGATAGGGCGAGGTCGCCAGACTGCCCGGCAGCTTCGGCCCCTCGCCCGCCCTCTGCTCCTGCGCCGCCGCAGGGCGCAGCGCAAAGCTGATGATCAGCGCGCCGCCACCGGCCAGCACGCTGCGGCGATCGAGAATCACGGGCGCGTTCATCGCTGGCTCCCGTCGCTCGCGGCATCAGCCGTGTCGATCAGGCGCGCGGCGCGATGCACGGCGCGCAGAATGCGCATGTGGGTGCCGCAGCGGCAGAGATTCGATTCCAGCTCGGCACGGATCTGCGCATCGGTCGGCTTCGGATTGCGCAGCAACAGCGCCTGCGCGCGCATCATCATCCCCGCGATGCAGTAGCCGCATTGCGCCGCCTGCTCCTCCATGAAGGCACGCTGGATCGGCGCCGGCGCTGCCACGGTGCCGAGCCCTTCGAGCGTCGTCACCTGCTTGCCCTCGAGCAGAACCAGCGGCGTGACACAGGACAGCACCGCCTTGCCGTCCACGATCACCGTGCAGGCGCCACACTGCCCGAGCCCGCAGCCGAACTTGGCCGCGTTAAACCCGAGGTCGTCGCGCAGCAGCAGCGGCGTATCCGGGTCGGCATCGACCCGATGATCCCCGCCATTGACCTTCAATGTCATCATGGCTTGCCTCCCGGTTTGGGGTTGGCCGGCGCGTCGCGCGGATCGGGCGACGCCGCAAGCGAAACGGCTTGGCTGGCGCGCGCATCGCGCACGGTCTTGTCGAGATCGCTCCAGGCCGGCTGCTTGCCGAAGCGGGCGCGCAGATAGTTCAGCAAGGCGACCATCTGCGCATCATCCATGCTGGCGGCAAAGCCGGGCATGATCGGGCTGTGCTCGCCCTCGACGCCCGAGACGCCGGACAGCACGGTGTTAATGAGATTGCGCGGATCGGGGCTCGCGATCGCCGTGCTGAGCGCGAGATTGACGCCGCCATAGGGCAGCGGCCGGTTGCCCTCGTGGCAGGACGCGCAGGCTGCGGCGTAAATTGCCGCACCTGCGGCATTCGCCTGCGGCGCTTGCGCCGGAGACGATTGCGCCACCACCGCACCGGCGGAACGCGTGCGATCCGGCGCCGGCGCGCCCGAGATATCGGCCATGTAGACGGCGATGGCGCGCACGTCGCTGTCGGCGACCGACGACAGATTGGCGACGACCTCGGCCATCGGCCCGCGCGCGGTGCCGTGGTCGGAGTGCCAGCCGTGACGCAGATAGGCGTACAGCGCGTCGGCGTCCCAGCGCACCGGCGCATGCGACGAGTCGTTCAGTGCATAGGCGTGCCAATTGTCGACCTCGCCGCCGGCAAACTGCGCATTGACGCGTTCGGCGCCAAGCGCATTGCGCGGCGTGTGGCAGGCGCCGCAATGCGCGAGTCCTTCGACCAGATAGGCGCCGCGGTTCCATTCCGCGCTCTTCGCTGCATCAGAACGAATATCGGCGCTGCGAAGGTACAGCAATTTCCACCCGGCGATCAGCGGCCGATAGTTGAACGGAAAGGACAGCTCATTCTTCGGCGGCGATGCATGAACCGGCTCCCGGGTCATCAGGAACGCGTAGAGCGCCCGGTCGTCGGCATCTGAAACATTAGTGAAATGGTCATAGGGGAAGGTCGGGTAGAGATGATGGCCGTCGCGGCTGACGCCCGAGCGCATCGCGCGGACGAACGCCTCTTCCGACCAGCGCCCGATCCCGGTCTCGGCGTCGGGCGTGATATTGGAGGAAAACACGGTTCCGAACGATGTGGGAACCGGAACGTCGCCGGCGTAATTCGCAGCCCCACGCACGGTATGGCAGGTGCTGCAATTGCCGATCGCGGCGAGATCGCGGCCGCGCTTGACGATATCAGGATCGAACGTATCCGGCCGCGGTGGCGCAACAGCCGCGATCGACGGCCGCCAGGCCACGGCGAAGCCTGCGGCCGCGACCACCAGCACGACAACAACGACGCTTGCGACGATCCGCGATTGACCGGCCATGCCTGAATCGAGTTTATGGTTGGCTTGTCCGTTAACCTATCTCCCCCGGGATCGTTCGGCCGCCCGGGCCTTCAATCACCGCCTGTTGACCCCCGGATCATGACCGCCCAGCCAGCCCTCGATCGCGCACCCGCCGAGACCCGCGATGCGCTGTCCGTGCTCAATTCCGTGTTTGGGCTGCCGAGCTTTCGCGGCGCGCAGGAAGAGATCATCCGCCACGTCACCGGCGGCGGCAATTGCCTGGTGCTGATGCCGACCGGCGGCGGCAAGTCGCTCTGCTACCAGCTGCCGTCGCTGCTGCGCGACGGCTGCGGCATCGTGGTGTCGCCGCTGATCGCGCTGATGCGCGACCAGGTCGCGGGCCTCACGGAGGCCGGCGTCAACGCCGCGGTGCTGAACTCGACGCTCACTTACGAGGAAGCCTCCGAGGTCGAGCGGCGGCTGATCGCCAGCGATCTCGACCTGCTCTATGTCGCACCCGAGCGGCTGCTGACGCCGCGCTGTCTCAATCTGCTCGGCCAGGCGCAGATCGCGCTGTTTGCAATCGACGAGGCACATTGCGTCTCGCAATGGGGCCACGACTTCCGACCCGAATATATCGGCCTCTCGGTGCTCGCCGAGCGCTTTCCCGACGTGCCGCGCATCGCGCTGACCGCGACCGCCGATGCACTGACGCGCAAGGAGATCGCCGAGCGGCTGTCGCTCGCTGATGCGCCGCAATTCGTCGCGAGCTTCGACCGCCCCAACATCCGCTACGAGATCGTCGACAAGCAGAATGCGATCACGCAGCTGAAGAACTTCATCAAGGACCGGCACGCGGGCGACGCCGGCGTGGTCTACTGCCTGTCGCGCGCCAAGGTGGAGGACGTCGCAGCGTCGCTGAACGCCGTCGGCATTCCGGCGCTACCCTATCATGCCGGGCTCGATGCCGCCGTGCGCGCCCGGCACCAGGACCGCTTCATCAACGAGGACGGCGTCGTGATCGTCGCCACGATCGCGTTCGGCATGGGCATCGACAAGCCGGACGTTCGCTTCGTCGCGCATCTCGACCTGCCCAAGAGCGTCGAGGCGTACTACCAGGAAACCGGCCGCGCCGGCCGTGACGGCAAGCCGTCGACCGCATGGATGGCCTACGGCCTGTCCGATATCGTGCAGCAGCGCCGCATGATCGACGAATCGAACGGCTCGGACGCATTCAAGCGCGTCTCGATCGGCAAGCTCGACGCGCTGGTCGCGCTCGCCGAAACCGCGCATTGCCGCCGGCAGCGCCTCCTCGGCTATTTCGGCGAGATGCACGACGGCGAGAACTGCGGCAATTGTGACAACTGCCTGACGCCGCCGCGCATCCGCGACGGCAAGGTGCTGGCGCAGAAGCTGTTATCGTGCGTCTACCGCACCGGCCAGCGTTTTGGCGCCATGCACCTGATCGACGTGCTGGTCGGGCGGCTGACCGAGCGCGTCAAGCAGTTCGATCACGACCAATTGTCGGTGTTCGGCATCGGCCGCGAGCTCAATGAGAAGCAATGGCGCGCGGTGCTGCGTCAGCTCGTGGCGATGGGCCATCTGCGCGCCGACAGCGACGCCTATGGCGCGCTGAAGCTGACCGACAGCGCGCGCGGCGTGCTGAAGGGCGAGACCGCGGTGATGCTGCGCGAGCAGCCGGAAGGTGCGCGCAACCGCGCGATCTGCGGCAAGTCGCGCCGCGGCGAGCTTGCGCCCGCGGCCGACGGCATGGGCGCCGCCGCCAACCCCGCGCTGCATGCAGCGCTGCGCGCCTGGCGCGCAGAGATCGCGCGGCAGCGCGGCGTGCCGGCCTATGTCGTGCTGCACGATTCGACCATCGACGGCATCGCGGCGATGCGGCCGGACACCCTTAGCGAGCTCCGCAACATCGCCGGCATCGGCGACAAGAAGCTCGAGCATTACGGTAACGACCTGATCAGGCTGGTGAATGCCAACGATGGCTGAAAGTTGTTCCGGTCGCTACGCAAGCCTTGCGTGAAGCGGCGTCCGGATACCGCGGCGCTCGCCGCTGCGGCATAGGTGCCATTCGCTGCGCGGCAAGACGCTTGCTTGCGGGCCGCGCCGCCCTCGCCCTAATCTTTTGGCTGCCTCGTCCAACGGGGCGCAGCCAAGACAAATGAAGCACTGGGGAAGAGACGGCCATGGCTCAGGAGAGTGCCGCGCGCGGCAATGCGCGCCCTGCGGAAACGGGAACGTTCGATGCCGTCGTGGTCGGCGCGGGTTTCGCCGGCATGTACATGCTGCATCGGCTGCGCGGACTCGGCTTTACCGCACGCGTGTATGAGGCCGGCGGCGGCGTCGGCGGCACCTGGTACTGGAATCGCTATCCTGGCGCGCGCTGCGACGTCGAGAGCCTGCAATACTCCTTCTCGTTCTCCGAAGAGCTCGACCAGGAATGGAGCTGGTCGGAGAAATATTCGCCACAGGCCGAGATCCTCGCCTACGCCAACCACGTCGCCGACCGCTTCGACCTGCGCAGCCAGATCGTGTTCGACACCCGAGTGACCGCGGCGACCTTCGACGAAGCCGCAGGCATGTGGACGATCGAGACCGATCGCGGCGACAAGGTTGCGGCAAGGTTCTGCATCATGGCGGTCGGCTGCCTGTCGGCGCCGAACCGTCCGGCCTTTGCCGGGATGAGCGATTTCCGCGGTCCGATCTATCACACCGGCGAATGGCCGCATGAGGGCGTCGACTTCACCGGCCTGCGCGTCGGCGTGATCGGCACCGGTTCGTCAGCGATCCAGTCGATCCCGATCATCGCGCAGCAGGCCTCGCAGCTTACCGTATTCCAGCGCACCGCGACCTGGTCGGTGCCGGCATGGAACGAGGCGCTGTCGGCGGAGTATCTGAAGGAGGCCAAGGCGCATTATCCTGAATTGCGCGCCAAGGCACGCGCGCGCCCGACCGGCTTCTATTTTCCGTTCAACGCCCAGCCCGCCTTGCAGGCGAGCGCGGACGAACGCCAGCGGCAATATGAGGAAGCTTGGCGGCGCGGCGGCCTGCCCTTCCTCGGCTCGTTCAGCGACCTCCTGTTCGAGAAGGCCGCCAACGACACCATAGCTGATTTCGCGCGGAACAAGATCCGCAGTATCGTCAAGGATCCGGCGACCGCCGAGCTGCTGTGCCCGCAGAACGTGTTCGGCTGCAAGCGACTCTGCGTCGATACCAACTATTTCGAGACCTACAATCTGCCGCATGTGAAGCTGGTCGACGTGTCGAAAACGCCGATCGAGCGCTTCACGCGCGATGCCATCGTCGTCGACGGTACCGGATACAAGGTCGACGCGATCGTCTCGGCGACCGGCTTTGCCGCAATGACCGGCTCGTTCGACAAAATTGCGATCACCGGCCGCGGCGGCCGGACGCTCGCCGAGAAATGGCGGGCCGGCCCTCGCGCCTATCTCGGCCTCGCCTCGGAAGGATTTCCGAATCTGTTCATGATCACCGGGCCCGGCAGCCCGTCGGTGCTGGCGAGCATGATCCAGGCGATCGAGCAGCATGTCGACTGGCTGGCGGATTGCCTCGGCCATATGCGCGATATCGGCGCCGGTACGATCGAGCCGCTCCGCGAAGATGAGGATGCCTGGGTCGCCCATGTCAACGACGTCTCGACGGTCTCGCTGCGTTCGACCTGCAGCTCCTGGTATGTCGGCGCTAACATCCCCGGCCGTCCGCGCGTGTTCATGCCCTATATCGGCGGCTTCCCGGTCTATGTGCAGAAGTGCAACGAGGTGATGAATTCGGGCTATGACGGCTTCGTGCTGCAGGGCGCGCAGGGCAGCAACGCGGCGCCCCAGGTGCGCTTCACCGAGCGCTGGCAGGTTCCGCTCGACATCGAGGTGATCTCGCCGGCCGCGGTCGCCGCCAGGCGCGTGCCGGTGGTTTGAGAGATCCCGACGATTTGCCCGCGCCGGCGTGATAGTGTCGCACCGACCCCGCCGCGTTCCGCCGCGGGTCCAGACCGAGGGCAATGATCGACACCGACTTGCAAGGACTGATCGAGCGGATCGGCGCCGACCATGTCGCGCGCCGGCTGGCGGTCGAGACCAGGCATGAGGCACAACTGTTTGGACAGGGCACGCTGCTGTTCAATGTCGAGAACTGGAAGCGCGCGCCCAGGCTCGTCGAGGCCGCGCTCAAGGCCACCGGCCTCTATGGCCGCGCCCGACGCAACGCCGACCGGGTGGAAGTGCGGCGCAACCTGGTGATCTCGGCGCGCCTGCCGGCGGCCTTCGACGGCTTCACCATCCTTCAGCTCAGCGATCTCCACGCCGACATCAGCCTCGGAGCGATGCGGCACCTCATGGACATCGTGCGCCACATCGCCTGCGACATCTGCGTGCTGACTGGCGACTATCGCGGCAGGACCTTCGGCCCATTCGACGCCAGCCTCGCCGCGATGAGGGATCTCTGTGCGCGGATCGAGCAGCCGCTCTATGGCATCCTCGGCAATCACGACAGCATCCGGATGACGCCGGCGCTGGAAGCGATGGGCATCCGGATGCTGTTCAACGAATCCGAGGCGATCGAGCGCGGCGGCGAAACGATCCATCTCGCCGGGATCGACGACGCCCACTTCTATCGCACCGACGACATTGCAAAGGCCGCGGCGGCGATCCCGCGCCAAGCGTTCTCGCTCCTGCTCGCGCATACGCCGGAATCATATCGCGAAGCGGCAAAGGCCGGCTTCGATCTCATGCTGAGCGGCCACACCCATGGCGGCCAGCTCTGCCTGCCCGGCGGCATTGCGATCAAGCTGGAAGCGCGGCTGCCGCGCCGGATGGGCGCCGGTGCTTGGCGCTTCGACAAGCTCGCCGGATACACATCGGTGGGCGTCGGCACCAGCCTCGCGCCGGTGCGGCTCAACTGTCCGGCCGAGATCACGGTGCACACGCTGAGGCGCCCAGGCTGATCCGTGCGTGCCCCGACACTCGCCTCGTCCCGCTTGCGGGCGAGGAGAGGAGACAGGGCTTCAATTGCCCGGCCGCTTCGCGCTCGCGCTTTGTTCGTTCACCGTGCAGGTGATCAACAGCGTGTAGCCGCGCGCGTTCTTGGCGATCTCGGCCGTCTCCTTCTTCATCTCCTCGCGCCACTCGGCGGTCCGGTACGCCACCGCGCTGTTATCGAGGAAATCCCGCAGTGCGCCGGTCTTGATGGCGAAATTGATGTTCTCCGGGATGGTGCCCGTTGCTCGCGCGACCCTGACCGCGTCGAGCTTGGCGGCGACCACGCCGACCACGGCACCGGTCAGATCGAACAGCGGCCCGCCGCTGTTGCCCGGCTGCACCGCGGCGCTTATCTGCAGGAAGCGGGTGTCGTTGATGATGCCGCTCAGCGAACTGACAATTCCGGCGGTCACGGTGAAATCCGACGTCAGCAATCCATGATAGGGGAAGCCGATCGCCACCACGCCGTTGCCGACCTGGACGGCGTTTTGCCGGATACTGGCGACGTCCTTGAACGGGGTCGGCGCCTGCAGCAGCGCCAGGTCGTTGGTCTCGTCGCCGGACACCAGCCGCAGCTTGACCGGTGCCTCGCCGCTCAGATTGCCCGTGATCTCGCCGCAGCCGTCGATGACGTGATGGTTGGTCACGACATGACCATTGCTGCTGACCACAAAACCAGTGCCGGTCTGCGTCCCGGACTTGCCCTGCTTCGGCGGCGAGCTCGGTGCAGCCTGCGGTGGCGGCGCAGCCGCGGGCTTCACGGCGACCGCGAACTCGCCGGCGTTGGCGACGCCGTTCTTCTTGACCGACATCACGCAATTGAGCAGCGCGGGCAGCAACTGCGCGGTTTGATTCAGGTTGAACTGAAACAATTGTCCCTGCGCGAAGGCCGTCATCTGCCGCGCCTTGCGGAACTGGTTGACCAGCGCCGAGTTCACTGGCAATTCGACGCTCACGAGCTGCGCTCCGATCGGCATGCCATAGACGTTGAACGCCGGTTGGCCGTCGAAGGTCAGGGCGAGCGGGAAGGCTTCACCCGGCGTCAATCGCCAGCTTTCATGGGAAAAGCCCAATCGCCAGCTGCCGTTCGCGCCGATCGAGACCATGAAATAGATACCGCTCTGATAAGAGCTGCCCGCAGCGCAATGCGTGAACGCGCCGTTCTGGTCGTTGGTGTAGGCGCCGCCCTTCCAGTTGCCGACGCTGATCGATCCGTACGGGCCGCGCGCCTGCGACGATGTCGCTGATGCAATCAGCCACGCGGCCGCGACGACCGTCCGGATCGCAACTCCCATGATACGCCCCCAGCCCAGTACCGATCACAGAAGGAGCGTGAAGATTCACCCGCAGGTGGTGAGGAAGCTATTGTTGGTCCTGCGACCGCGCCGCACCGCCGCGGATGAGGCAAACGCCACACCCTCTGGTTACAGCGACATGTTCCTATTTTGTTCGATATATGTCAACCCAGACACATAGTCATAGCCGACCCCTAGCTCGGCTCCCGAACCGATGAAGCAACCTGATTTGGCTGTCTGAGGTGGTCGAACCAGCACCAGGAGGCGAGCGCATGCACGCCGACTCCGATCAGGAAGATGCCGGCATAGAGCTCGAACTCCCATAGCCGCCCATGCAGCAAGCAGGGATGGTCCTCGCACGACCAGAACCAGTGCCCGACGGCGATGATGCCGGCGCCCAAGGCAGCAATGGCCCGGCTGAACGCATTCATCATCCACACGTGATGTCTCCCGACTCGCCCGGCGGAACCAGGCTACCGGGCGAACCTGACACGAGCCTTACATGGCAGCTGCGGTCCGCGCCCGGGGGATCGGACGCAGCAATGCGCCGCCGGCTCAGCCGTTGCGGAAGGTGTAGGCGTACCCGTTGATCGCGGGCGCGCCGCCGAGATGGGCGTAGAGCACCTTCGATCCGGCCGGGAAGAACCCTTTCTGCACGAGATCGATCATGCCCTGCATCGATTTCCCCTCATACACGGGATCGGTGATCATGCCTTCGAGCCGCGCGCTGAGACGGATCGCCTCTTTCGTCGCCTCTGACGGCACGCCATAGGCCGGATAGGCGTAGTCCTCGATCAGCACGACGTCGTCCTCGACGATGTCGCGGCCGAGCTCAACCAGCTTCGCCGTATTTCGCGCGATCGCCAGCACCTGCGCCTTGGTCTGGTCAGGGGTGAACGAGCCATCGATGCCGATCACGTTGCGCGCACGCCCGTCCGCGGCAAAGCCGACCAGCATGCCGGCATGGGTCGAGCCGGTCACCGTGCAGACGATAATGTAGTCGAACTTGAAGCCGAGCTCTCTCTCCTGCGCGCGCACCTCTTCGGCAAAGCCGACATAGCCAAGCCCGCCGAATTTGTGCACGGACGCGCCGGCCGGAATTGCATAGGGCTTTCCGCCCGCGGCCTTTACCTCCTCGATCGCCTGCTCCCAGCTCTTGCGGATGCCGATGTCGAAACCCTCGTCGACCAGGCGCACATCGGCGCCCATCACCCGCGAGAGCAGGATGTTGCCGACACGGTCATAGACCGCATCCTCGTGCGGCACCCAGCTTTCCTGCACCAGCCGGCACTTCATGCCGATCTTGGCCGCGACCGCCGCGACCATGCGGGTGTGGTTCGACTGCACGCCGCCGATCGAGACCAGCGTGTCGGCGTTGGAGGCGATCGCGTCAGGAATGATGTATTCGAGCTTGCGCAGCTTGTTGCCGCCGAAGGCGAGGCCAGAGTTGCAGTCCTCGCGCTTTGCATACAGCTCGACCTTGCCGCCGAGATGCTTGGAGAGGCGATCGAGCTTCTCGATATGGGTCGGCCCGAAGGTGAGCGGGTAGCGCGCGAATTTTTCCAGCATACTGGCATCCCCGTTGAGTCTTGGAACGGCGCCACACCTATCACCCCGGATGCGAAAGGTGCTCCCTAACTCGGATTAGATTTTCCGTAAATATTGCATCTGGATTGACATCTATTATGCTTTCTCTCGCCAAATCGGCCCTATCTGAAAGATTCTTCCATGCCTGCACGCCTCGACCGCATCGACCTCAAGATGTTGAGATTGCTGCAGAAGAACGGCCGGCTCAGCAATGCCGAGCTGGCCGATCAGGTCGGCATCAGCCCCGCCACCTGCCATCGCCGCACCCAGGCGCTGTTCGACGAAGGCTTTGTCAGCAGCGTCCGCGCCATGGTCACGCCGCGCAAGGTCGGCAAGGGCACACTGGTGATGGTCGGCGTCGTGCTCGACCGCTCGACGCCGGAGAGCTTTGCGAGTTTCGAGCAGGCGGTGGCGAAACTGAAATGCGTGCTCGACTGCCACCTCGTCGCCGGTGATTTCGACTATTTCCTCAAGATCCGCGTCGGCGACATGGAAGACTTCAACCGCATCCACGGCGACCAACTGATCGCGCTGCCCGGCGTGCGACAGACCCGCACCTTCTTCGTGATGAAGGAGGTGGTGGACAACGCGGTGCTGGAGTTCTGAGCGACGGCCGGACGCAGCGCTTGTGCCGCGTTGCGTCAATTGGGCTGACCGAAGGCGTACCCAATCAGGGAGCTTGATGGACTGAACAAATCGGAGCAGTCTTCGCCAGGAGGTCGAACCGCTGCGCTCTTCGACAGCCGCGCGAGTTGGTCAACGGACGTGAATCATGGCTGCCGTATCGATCATCCGAATGGTTGTGCCGTTTGTCGCACTCGTTGCGGGCGGTGGCGTGGCATTGATGTTTGCCGTCCCTCGCTCCATGCAGGATCCGCCGGCCAATATGGCGGCTCTCGATGCAAAAGGCGCTGCGGCCGCAGCGCCGGCAGCAGGCGCGCGCGATCACGGCGCAGCCGCCTCCGTTGTGGCGCAGTCGGAGGCAGACAAGCTTTCGGCCGCGCTTGCGCCGCCGCCTCCAACACCGGGCAGTGACCAGTTACCCGAGTTCGACGTCGTTCGCGTCGAACCGAACGGCGAGGCCGTGATCGCCGGCCGCGCGGCGCCGGGCGCCACCGTGGAATTGTTGCGCAACGGCGAGCCGCACGATCGGGTGGTCGCCGATCAATCCGGCCAATTCGCCATGATCCCGCGCGCGCTTCCGCCTGGGAATTACGACCTGACCTTGCGCGCGCGGCAGGACGACGGCCGGGAGGTCGTATCCCGGCAAAGCGTGGCCGTCGCAGTCAACCCCACACCAAGCGAGCGGCCGGTCGTTGCGCTGATGAGCCCCAATAAGCCGCCCCGATTACCGTCCACGCCCCAAACGTCCGAGCCGGCGGCCGGCAATGCGGTTGTCGAGGCGACCGGGGCGCTGCCGACGCTGTCCCCGGCATCGAGCCAGGCAGAAGTGCCCGTCGCCTCGCAGCCGCGACTGGCGGCTGCCAACGCGGCCCTGGTCCGGGACAAACCCTCGCCGTCATCCGTGGTCGCGCCGAAGATCACGACCACCACCGTTTCGCGCGGCGACAGCCTGTGGCGCATCAGCCGGCGCGCCCTGGGCGCGGGACCGCGCTACGTGGGCATCTACCGCGCAAACAAGGCGCAAATCCACAATCCCAATTTGATCTACCCCGGCCAGGTGTTTGTGATGCCGACGCGGTGAGGCGGGCGCCATCGGCTCACGCCTCGCCAAGGCTTGCGACGTTGCAACGGGTTGCGCGGGCAGCGTCGAGCTGTCGTGAAGAGCGCGCCCGGAAAACCGCCAACATTCGCCTAAAGGATTGAAGCACCCCGGCGCCCCCCGGTCAGGGGTGACATCCGGCAGCGGAGCAGCAAGGCCATGCGCCCCATCACGCTTGAAGAGCATTTCGCTACGCCCGGCTTTCTCGATGGCCCGGGCCGCGATCTCAAGGAGCAGGCTCGCCAGGTCGGTAGCCGCGCCGAGCAACTGATGCGCGACCTCTTTGACCTCGGCGAAGGCCGGATCGCGCAGATGGACGCCGCCGGCATCGACATGCAGGTCGTCTCGCTGACCGCGCCGGGTCTCGAGCAACTGGACACCGCCGAGGCGGTGGCGCTTGCGTGCGACACCAATGACGCGCTGGCCGATGCGATCGTAAGGCATCCGGCGAGATTGTCCGGCTTCGCCTTCAGGCTCTGAGCGTTCATAGATCGACCGCGCGGCATGCCCGGCGCGGCCGATCTGTTCGGGTTGACTGCGCCTTGACGGGCTGGCGCAGCGCTGCCCGAGCCACTAGATGTGCCCGCATGCCGCAGCACGCCCTGGAACAATTCGTCGCGCGCCACCAGCGCCTGTTTGTCCTGACCGGGGCCGGCTGCAGCACCAATTCCGGTATTCCCGACTATCGCGACAGCAACGGCAACTGGAAGCGGACGCGGCCGGTCACGATCCAGGCGTTCCTGGGCGAGGCCGGCACACGGCAGCGTTATTGGGCGCGCAGCATGGTCGGCTGGCGGCGCTTCGGTCGCGCCGCGCCGAACGGCGCACATCGCGCGCTGGCAAGGCTGGAAGAGCAAGGCAAGTGCGAATTGCTGCTCACGCAGAATGTCGACCGGCTGCACCAGGCCGCCGGCAGCCAGCGTGTGATCGACCTGCACGGACGCCTCGACGTGGTCCGCTGTCTCGGCTGCGCCGCGACGATGCCGCGCGAGCTATTCCAGGGCGAGTTGGCGCGGCTCAATTCGGCGTGGCTGGAGTTCGATGCCGCCGACGCGCCCGACGGCGACGCCGATCTCGATCACGACTTTTCATCCTTCACCGTGCCGGCATGCGAGGCCTGCGGCGGCGTGCTCAAGCCAGATGTGGTGTTCTTCGGAGATACCGTGCCGCGTGATGTCGTTGCATCAGCGCAAGCCTATCTCGAACAGGCCGACGCCATGCTGGTCGTCGGCTCCTCGCTGATGGTCTATTCGGGCTTCCGCTTCGTGCGGATGGCGAAGCAGCGCGGGCTGCCGATCGCCGCGGTCAATCTCGGCCGCACCCGCGCCGACGAGCTGCTCGCGCTCAAGGTCGAGGACCAGTGCGAGACGGCGCTGTCGTTCCTGCTGTAGGCCGCCGGCCTTTCCACGTCATAGCGAGCGAAGCGACGCAATCCATTGTCTGCGAATGCGCGGATGGATGGATTGCTTCGTCGGTATCGCTCCTCGCAAGACGGAACCCCGAGGTCACCGCAGCCTCACGCCCGGTGCCGATGCGGACGGGCATTCACCGGGCTGGTGCTCCAGTGCGTCCAGCTCACGCTGGCGAGGCTGCCGCGGTCGGTTGCCAGCGGACGCCGGGTCCGGCGCTCATATTCGGCGATGCAGCGGCCCGACTCCCAGATCTTGCGCTCCAGCTCGGCGATCGTCTTTTGCATCCGGCGGCTCGTGCCGCAGGTGGGATCCTTGAGCTGATCGACTTCGAGCGCCTTCAGCGCCGCGCGATGCTTCCTGAGCTGCGCGCGTTGCCAGGCAATGTGACTGTTGCTGTCTGCTGTCATGTGGCCGCCACCATCATTGATCGTTGCACGCCATTGGGCACCTCGATATCGACCTCGAGCATCGAGACGAACTTGCCCCTGTCCATCTTGACCACGACTTTGTCGGGGTCGAGATCGACATGTTTGGACACCACGCCGAGGATTTCGGCGCGAAGAACTTCGAGAAGATCGGGACCGCCGGTCCGGCCGCGCTCATGCGCGAGCAGGATCTGTAGCCGCTCCCGCGCCACAGGCGCGGAGCCGGCGCGGCCGCCGAAGAGCCGCATCAGGTTCATCATGCAGCCCTCCGTCGCAGCAGCCGATCCATCAACCCCTTGCGCTCGACCGGCACCGTCATGGTCACCGTCTCGCCCATCAGGCGGCGCACGGCGTCGATATAGGCCCGGGCCGGCGCGCTGTTCGCGTTGTTCAACGTCACCGGGCTTCCGACATTGGAGGCCTTCAACACGTCCTGGCTTTCCGGCACGATGCCGAGCAGCGGCGTGGCCAGGATCTCCAGAATGTCGTCGATCGAGAGCATCTCGCCGCGTGCAGCGCGCGCGGCGTCGTAGCGGGTGACAAGAAGATGCTTCTCGACCCGCTCGCCGCGCTCGGCGCGCACCGTCTTGGAATCCAGCATGCCGATGATGCGGTCGGAGTCGCGCACCGAGGAAACTTCCGGATTGGTGACGATGATGGCCTCGTCGGCGTAGCGCATCGCCAGCGTCGCGCCGCGCTCGATGCCGGCCGGGCTGTCGCACAGGATCCAGTCGAATTTGGTTCTGAGGTCGGCGATCACCCGCTTGACCCCCTCTTCCGTCAGCGCGTCCTTGTCGCGGGTCTGCGACGCCGGCAACAGCCAGAGATTCTCGAGCCGCTTGTCGCGGATCAGCGCCTGCGGCAGCTTCGCAACGCCCTGGACGACGTTGATGAGATCGAATACGACGCGCCGCTCCGCGCCCATCACCAGGTCGAGGTTGCGCAAGCCGACGTCGAAGTCGATGACCACGACGTTCTGTCCCATCTGCGCGAGCGCAGCACCAAGTGCGGCGGTGGATGTGGTCTTTCCGACCCCGCCTTTGCCGGACGTCACGACCAAGACTTTGGCCATTCTCTTCTCCTTCTGGTCGATCAGTTCAAAGCTGTGATTCGCAGCATTTCGCCCTCGAGCCACGCCTGGGCGGGCCGGTTGCGCAAGCTGTCCGAGATCTGTTCAGCGGTCTGGTAGTAGCCGTCGATGGCGAGCAACTCGGCCTCGATCCTCTGGCAGAAGATCCGCGCCGACGAGTTGCCGTTGATCCCGGCCATCGCGCGGCCGCGCAGCGTGCCGTAGACATGGATCGAGCCGCCGGCGACGATCTCGGCGCCGGAGCCGACCGAGCCGAGCACGGTGACGTCACCCTCGGCAAATACCGATTGACCGGAGCGGACCGGGCTTTCGAGCAGCAGCGACGGCGACTTCGCCTTGGTCTTCGCCTGCGGCGGCGGGTCGACATGAGTGATGGCGCAGGCCCGGCCGCCGGTCAGAAGCGGCGGCAGATTGGCGCCGAGCTTCGCCTCGTCGACGCCTTCGATGCCGAGCACGCGGATGTTGCGTTGATCAAGACTGCCGACGAGATGGGCGATCGCGGCGGCGCTGAGGTCCACCGACGCCAGATCGAGCACCACGGGCTTGCCGGTGAAGAAGCCGGGCGAGCGTGCCAGCGTCTGGTCGATCTCCTCGAGCCAGGACACGATCGGCACGACAGGCGTGAACACGAACGCGACGTAGGAACGGCCGCGCATGCGAACCTGCTGACGTGCTGGCTGTTGAGTAGCGTCCATCGCCCCTGACTCGGTTGTCTTTTCGAATGGTTAACAATCGGCACGCATGGTTAACCAAAGGTTAATAACGTCAGGGTTTTCACGGATTTGAGTTGGGCGTGTCCGCGGCGTGCCATGCAGGCCTGGCGCTGCACGGTGTCGTTCGGCCCCCGACTGGGCGAAGGCCGGCGCGATCCAAACCGGGGCTGCAAAGGGCGGTTTGGGCGAAAAACCGTCCCGAACCGTTGCGAATCAGCCGATTGCGCGCCCCCGCGCCTCGGCCGCGACTGCGCAGGCGCAACAAACACTGCGAATCACGCGTGCCTCCGTACTCTTACGGAACCATCGATCATGCTTACGCCCCATTGCGCCGCGCACACTCCGCGTCGGGCTAAGGGTGGAGTGCGTTATGCCGGCGGATGCCAAACCGTCTCCGGAGGCCGTGACGTATTCGTGCGAGGCCTGCGGAAATCACATGACCTTGCTGGCCGCCCTGCCGAGGACGGCGAAGCACGAGGCTATTCGCATCTTCCGTTGCTATGGTTGCAACGCGGTCAGGACCGAGCGCGCCTGAAAGCCCGCGCTGGGGGCGCGCTGATTCGGATTTCTTTTCTCCGCGCGATTGCGTGGACACTCAATCGAGCAAACAGGCAGCCCAGCCAAATCGTCATGGCTGACGCCGGCGATCGATCGACTGTGGCGATGCGCGACGCTCTGATGGGGCCGATCACGTGCGTGGTTTGCCGCGGCACCGCATCATTTCATCATTTCGCGCCCGCGAAGACGCGCGTTGGACAAAGGTCTAATCCGCACTACAGGCTTTCCGTTCGCATGCGACCGCAAACCGACTAAGCTCGCGGACAACAATGCTGGCCTCAGGGACCATCGATGGTCCCGGGGCGCAAAAACACAGTCACGGTCTTCAGGGAAACGCACATTTCGCGCTCGGCACGAGAGCGCGGCTCCCATCGTGTGGCGGAGAAGACGCGCTGGCCAGCCGATGGTTTCAGGGAATGCAGAACAGCATCTCTTCTCCATTCATTCGCTATCCGATCGGCACCTCGCTGCTGATGGCGGGCATCCTGTTCGTGGGGCTGGTCGCGTATCCGCTGTTGCCGGTCGCGCCGCTGCCGCAGGTCGATTTTCCGACCATCCAGGTTTCCGCCAGCCTGCCCGGCGCCAGCCCGGAGACGATGGCTTCCTCCGTCGCCCAGCCGCTCGAGCGCCAGTTCGCACAGATCCCCGGCATCGCGCAGATGACGTCGACGAGTTCGCTCGGCTCGACCTCGGTCACGATCCAGTTCGACCTCGGCCGAAGGATCGACGCGGCGGCCGGCGACGTTCAGGCTGCGATCAACGCCGCCAGCGGACAATTGCCGAAGAACCTGCCGTCGCCGCCGACCTATCGCAAGGTCAACCCGGCGGATTCGCCCATCATGATCCTGTCGGCGACCTCGGACACGCTGCCGCTGACCACCGTGAGCGACCGCACTGACGCCCAGCTTGCGCAGCAGATCAGCCAGATCTCCGGTGTCGCCCAGGTCTTTGTCGGCGGCCAGCAAAAGCCTTCGATCCGCATCCAGGTCGATCCGGCGAAGCTGGTCGCCAAGGGCCTGTCGCTGGAGGACGTGCGCGCCCAGATCGCGATCGCCACGACCGACAGCCCGAAGGGCAATATCGACGGCGAGCGGCATGCGTTCACGATCTACGCCAACGACCAGCTGATGCAGGCGAAGGACTGGAACGACGTCATCATCGCCTATCGCAACGGTGCGCCGTTGCGGGTCCGCGACATCGGCCAGGCGGTGGCAGGCCCGGAGGACGTGAAGACCGCGGCCTGGGCCAACGGCCAGCGCGGCGTGTTCCTCGTCATCTTCAAGCAGCCCGGCGCCAATGTGATCGACACCGTCGACCGCATCAAGGCGCAGTTGCCGCGGCTGGTCGCGGCGATCCCGCCGACCATCAAGATCAAGGTCATCAGCGACCGCACCCTGACGATCCGCGCCGCGGTGGAGGACGTTCAGATCACGCTTCTGATCACCATTGCGCTGGTCGTGATGGTGATCTTCCTGTTCCTGCGCAGCTTCTGGGCGACGATCATCCCGAGCATCACGGTGCCGCTGGCGCTGCTTGGCGCCTGCTCGTTGATGTGGGTGTTCGGCTATTCGCTGGACAATCTTTCGCTGATGGCGCTGACGATCGCGGTCGGCTTCGTGGTGGACGACGCGATCGTGATGCTCGAGAACATCACCCGCTACGTCGAGAAGGGCGAGCAGCCGATGGCCGCCGCCTACAAGGGCGCCAGCGAGATCGGGTTCACCATCGTCTCGATCAGCGTCTCGCTGGTCGCCGTGCTGATTCCGCTTTTGCTGATGGGCGGCATCATCGGGCGATTATTCCGTGAATTTGCGGTCACGCTGGCGATGGCGATCTTCGTGTCGCTCGTGGTCTCGCTGTCATTGACGCCGATGATGGCCTCGCGCTTCCTGCGCGCCGATCACGAGGTCAGGCACGGCCGCTTCTACCAGTGGAGCGAGCGGATGTTCAACAAGCTGCTCCACACCTATGAGCGGGGCCTCGATCGTGCGCTGCGGCACAGCTTCATCACGCTTTGCGTCTTCTTTGCAACCGTCGCGCTCTCGGTCTACCTCTTCGTCATCATTCCCAAGGGGTTCTTTCCGCAGCAGGACAACGGCTTCCTGACCGCGGTTTCGGAGATGCCGCAGGATATCTCGTTTGCCGAGATGAAGCGGCGGCAGGAGGAGCTCAGCCAGATCGTGCAGGCCGACCCCGCGGTCTCCTCAATCGCGATGTTCATCGGCGGCGGCGGCACGGCGCTGAATTCGGGCCGCATGTACATCACCCTGAAGCCGCGCGAGGAGCGCAATGTCGACGCGCAGCAGATCATCGCGCGGCTGCGCCCCAAGCTCGACAAGGTCATCGGCGCGCGACTGTTCATGCAGGCGTCGCAGGACGTGCGGCTGGGCGGCCGCGCGACGCGGACGCAGTTCGAATATACCCTGCAGGACGCCAACCTCGACGAGCTGAACGAATGGGCGCCGAAGATCCTGGCGAAGATGAAAACGTTGCCGCAGTTGCGCGACGTCGCCACCGACCAGCAGACCGAAGGCACAACGCTCCAGCTCACGATCAATCGCGACATCGCCTCGCGTTTCGGCATCCAGCCGCAACTGATCGACGATACGCTCTATGACGCGTTCGGACAGCGTCAGGTCGCGCAGTATTTCACGCAGGTGAACAGCTATCACGTGATCCTGGAGATCACGCCCGAGCTGCAGGGCAAGATCGACACGCTCGACAAGATCTACATCAAGTCTCCGTTGACGGGCGATCAGGTGCCGCTATCCGTGTTCTGCAGATGGACCGACGTCCCGGTGCGGCCGCTCGCGATCGCCCATCAGGGACAGTTTCCGGCCGTGACGATCAGCTTCAACCTCGCCCAGGACGTGGCGCTAGGACAGGCCACCAATGCGGTGCAAAGTGCCGTGGCCGAGATGGGCGTGCCCGGGACGCTGGCGACGAGCTTCCAGGGCACCGCGCAGGCGTTCCAGCAATCGCTGAGCACGGTGCCGATGCTGATCGTGGCGGCGCTGATCGTGGTGTATCTGATCCTCGGCGTGCTCTACGAAAGCTACATCCATCCGCTGACCATTCTCTCCACGCTGCCGTCCGCCGGCGTCGGCGCGATCGCGATCCTGATGGCGTTCGGCTTCGATTTCAGCCTGATCGCGCTGATCGGCATCATCCTCCTTATCGGCATCGTCAAGAAGAACGGCATCATGATGGTGGACTTTGCGATCGCCGCCGAGCGCGAGCGGCATCTGACGCCGCGGCAATCGATCCGCGAAGCCGCGCTGCTGCGCTTCCGCCCGATCATGATGACGACGATGGCCGCACTGCTCGGCGGCGTGCCGCTGATGCTCGGCACCGGGACCGGCGCCGAGATCCACCAGCCGCTGGGTTACGCGATGGTCGGCGGCCTGCTGGTGAGCCAGGCGCTGACACTGTTCACGACGCCCGTCGTCTATCTCTATCTTGACCGCCTCTCCAATTTCCTGTCGGACAGGATCCAGGGCAAGCCGCGCGAGGAGACGGGCGATCGGATGAAGGATGCCGCCGAGTAGCGGGATCACACTCGACTGCTGACGATAGCGCCGGCTCGGCCGGTGTTATCGCGTAGGCTTGTGTATCTTACGGCTGGGACGAAACCGCCGAACCCGGCAGCGGCGCAAACTGCATCCCGGCAACGGCGGAGCCGGCATAGGCAACGGCGATCAACATCACGATCCTGATAGCGACGAACATGCGCTTCCCTCTTGTTCTCGTCTTTGCCGCACCCTCGCAGAGACTCATTGCCATCAGGTGAGAGAAGCTGGTTGTCAGTAGCTTTACGGCATTGGTGAGCGAGAGGTTTACGGATCACGTCGAGAAGCCGGAACCCAATTCACCCGCCGCGAACGCTGTTGCGAGATCGATCCGGCCGTTAAACGCGCTATTCAGCGCCACCTGGGCAGTGTCGAATGAGACAGCCAGGAAGGCGCAAATCATTATGCCCGTTTTTCGATATTCGCTTATTCCAGTATCCGGGTTCCTTGCTTCGTTGTTTGTTTACGATGCTTGCTTCGGTTTCGCTAACGACGTGACATCTCCCGCCAGCGTGGTCGCGCTGCGCTGGCCGGACATCGATGAGTTTCGATTAACCAAAAATCCGGCCCATGCATCGCCTGCCGCGATGACGCCCGCCGCGCGCGTTAGGGAAACGTTTGCGATGTTTCTGCCGGGCGATCATCGGCGCATGCGCGACACGGCGCGGCCACTGGCCGGCGCAGTGGGGCGACAGGGGATAAGAGCGCCCGATCATTCTACAACCTGAGTTTAGCGGGTCTCTCGCCGGCAACCACGCGACGCAGCCTGGCTGCGTGGAGCGCAAGAGCGCTTGCCTCACCACTCCGCCGAAGCCGATTAGGTCCCCGCTTTGAGCAAGTCGGGTATTCCTAGTCGCCTGCCGTATACACATCGGCGTGTCGCAGGACGAAGTCGTAAACGCTGAGCGGCGGCACGCCGGTGACCTTCTCCACATCCGACGTCAAGCGGTCGTACCGGTTCTGCTGTTTGAGAAGAGCCATTGTCGCGAGATGGGCAAGTACATGCGGAGACAACCTCCCGCTATCCTCAAGCTGCTTGCGCCAAGGTTCCCAAGGCACGTCCACATAGGTGATGGGACGTCCGAGAGCCTTGGAGAACTCTTCAGCAACGCCGTTCATGTCCTGGGAGCGCGGTCCCGTCAGTTCGTAGATCTTGCCGAGGTGCCGGCCCGGGTCTTCGAGGATCGCAGCAATCACCCGCGCGACATCTTCACTCGCGATCGGCGAGGTCTTTCCATTCCCGAAAGGCAGTCGAATTTGCTGATGCTCGCGGATTGAATTCGCCGACAGCAGGAGGAAGAAAGTATCCAGGAATGACGTCGGGCGGACATGCACGACAGGCACTCCGAACCAATTCAGCGCCTGCTCCGCGAGCCAGTGCAGCTTCTGCTGTGGGCTGTCGGTGGTCGCATTGATGCTCATTTGCGATACGGTCATCTGCGAGATGTTCACGAATGCGCTCACATTATGATGCTTCGCGACGGCGGCGGCATTGACCGTTGCCTCGAGATACGAAGCCGAAACCGTCATACCGAAGTAGACCCGCTCGCAGCCTTCGATCGCACGATGCATGGCGTGAAGATCGAGAAGATCGCCGACGACGACCTCGACCCCGAGCTCGGCAAGTTTGGCCGATCGACCATCCTCGTTACGAACGAGGGCCCTCACCTTGGATCCCTGTCGGATCAGCAGCTCGCATACAGCATGACCAACGGTTCCTGCGGCACCAGTGATCAAGATGGGAGATTCCATGTCTTCCTCCTCGGGCGCGCCCTGCGAGCTGAGTCTGGGCGCGCAATAGGGGCATATCACACTTTCTTGGATATATGGCAGGAAACCAAAGCGCGCAACGCTCTCTCGCTCGCACCGGTTCTGGAACTATCGACAGCAAACACGAGCCGGTGATATCTTGGGCATTGAGAGGGTATTAATGCCGAAAGCAGCACTAAAAGCATCGGATTGGGTCGATGAGCCTGCACGTTGTAACTGCAACCAAGTCCGACGTGCAGCCAGGCGTCTCTCCCGGTACTACGACCTTGCCCTTGCCTCGAGCGGGCTCAAATCGACGCAATATAGCCTGTTGAGTTACCTTGTAACGTCGGGACCGATGGCCATGGCGCGACTGGCCAAGCTGATGTCCATGGACCGCGCGACCATGGGGCATAACCTGAGGCCGCTCCTGCGTGATGGTTTCGTTGAAATTTCAGTCGGCAAGAATGACCGGCGGGAGCGCATCGTTACCGTCACAAAGCAGGGGCATAGGGCGCATACCCGAGCCCTGGCTGCATGGCGGCGCGCGCAGACAGCCTTTGAAGAGGCTCTGGGGAAACGCGAGGCCTCTGCTCTGCGCGATTTGATGAATCGGATCGTTGACATCCCCCTTCCCCGTCCTGAGTAAATTGTATGATCCGGTGTGGCGCTCCAAAATCGAGCGCGCGCCGCGACGGCCGCAAAGCGTCTGATCACCCAGAGCGCGACTGCACGCATGGCATCCGAAGGAAGAGCTGCTGATGCTTACCCGAGGGCTTGACTGAAGCCGACATCGCGATGTGGCAAACGTCTGCTTTTGCGTCGGCAGCTGCGTCGTTGCGCTTCGCTGGCCGGCGATAGACGAATTTCGCCTCACCGCGAATGCGATCCACGCATCGCCTGCCGCGATGATGCCCTCCGCGCGCGTTAGGGAAGCGTTTGCGATGTTTATGCCGGGTGATTATCGACGCATGCGCGACACGACCCAGCCGCCGGCAGGTTGAGTAGGTGCGTAGGGATTGGCGCGTCCAATCATTTTACAAGCTTGGATTTGTCGAGCTCTCGCCGGCGATCGCTCGCCACTGCCTAGCGCGCTTGGAGTACAAGAACGCTTGCCTCACCACTTCGTCAAAGCCGACTAGGCCCCTGTTTTGAGCAAGTCGTTCAGCAGGTCTCGGACAAGACGCCAAGTCTCTAGCGCGGCCGCGATGCAAGGAGGCCGTGGCCTCGGGGAGCCATTCGGACTCGGGATGCCAGCACTCTCCCACGCCTGTCTACCAGGAGCGGCTGGCTGTGATCTGACCGGGTGCGTCAGAGCACGGAAGTCTCAGGGAACAAAGCGCTAAGCCAGCCGTTGGAAGGGCGCGCTCCAGGACACGAGAAAACTACATGGGCGATGGTGTTGCTGGCCCTGATGACGGAGGCCGAATTTACAAGGTCGCGCTCGCGAGCATTGTCGGCTCGGTCATCGAACAATATGATTTTCTTGTCACCGGGGTGATTGCGGCGACCGTATGGGGCGACGTCTATTTCAAGCTTCCGGCTCTTGCAGCGATTGCGGCTGCCATTGGCGTCTATGGCATCGGCATCCTCATCCGCCCGATCGGCGCCTACATCTTCGGTCACCTCGCCGATCGCTATGGACGCAAGGATGCGCTGGTCTATGCGCTGGTATTGATGGGCGTTAGTACGCTGCTCATCGGGCTCACGCCGAGCTACGACATGATCGGTATCGCTGCCCCTGCGCTCCTGATCCTGTTTCGTTTGGCGCAGGGCATCAGCTTCGGTGCCGAGTTCGGCACCGCCTCGACCTGGGTCATCGAGCAGGCGGCGCGCTCGCGGCACCGGGCGTTCTGGAGCGCCTGGGTCGGGTTTGCCATCCCGATTGGACTGCTGCTCGGCTTCGGCTCGGTGATCGTGCTGAAGTTGCTGATCGCACCTGAGGGCTTCCTGAGCTGGGGCTGGCGTATCCTGTTCCTGTTCGGCTTCCTGGTTGCGATCGTTGGCATCGTCATCCGTACACGTACCGAGGACAGCTTCCTGTTCGAACGGCACAGGGCGCAAAGCGCGGTTCTCGATTATCCTGCCACGCAGGTCTGGCGCGACATGCCGCTCACTATCCTGCGCACCTCGTTAGTGAACGCCATGTTCGGCGGCGCGTTCTTCCTCTATTTCGTGTTCGGCACGAGCTACATGAAAGCGGTTGGATTCAAGGGTACGACGCCGGAACTGATCGGGCTGATTGCTGCGGCGTTCATGCTGGTCTTCATGATCATCGGCTCACTGCTCGCAGACCTGATCAATCGACGCACAATTCTGTTGATCGCCGCGGTCGTTTTCCTGGTCTTTGCCATACCCTATTTCGACCTGGTCAATACGGGCAGCTTCCTGCGCGCAACCGTTGGTGAAATCATCGGCTTCGGCTTTGTGTTCGGATTTGGCTATGGCGCACTCCCCGCCTTCTACACGGAGAATTTTCCGACCCGTTATCGCGCGTCCGGCGCGAGCGCCGGGTACCAGATCTCGCAGGTCTACGGCGGTGGCCTGATCCCGATCCTGGCGGGCCTGATCCTCAACGCCTACGGTATTCACCGCGCCTATCTCTACATTGGGCTCCTCGTCATGGTGTATGCCGTGCTGGCGATCCTGGCAATTCTGGCGACGCCGGAGACCAAGAAGATCGATCTCGAAGGGATGATGCAACAGACCTAGGCGAGAGCGTCGGCCATCCCCTCGATCGCGAAAGAGGCGGGCGCCTGCCTCGCCACAAGACACGCGCAGTGCGAAGCACACGCGCGGCGTGCGACGCAATCCCAAACCACGTCGTCCCACTCTGTCCAGAATTTAATTCTCGCGCGGACACACAGCCAGGTGCCGCAGGACGACCTGCCGGGTTGTCTGCTCATCGCTTGCGAACACAATCGCGAGCCGTTCCGTGACGCGCCCCCCGCATCTGCCGCGCGTCGCCGAGTAGTGGCTTCAGCTATCTCGGGGCGATTACCGCAATTTAATTCCGCGACGGGTGAAAGTCGGGGAACCAGCTCGGAAGCCAGATGTTGGCGCTTCAGGGACGACACGCCTTGAAGGCCATTCTATCGGAGGAAACAGATGATTGCGCTTCGCCCCGTCGCTGCGCTGGCGGCGATCGGATTGCTTGCGGCTGCCGGCATGGCTGCCGCGCAGAACACGACCAGCAAACACGAGCCCGGCGTCACCGACACCTCGATCAAGATCGGGAATATCATGCCCTACAGTGGCCCGGCTTCCGCCTACGGCGTGATCGGGACCGCCGAAGCCGCCTACTTCCGCAAGATCAACGACGAGGGCGGCATCAACGGCCGCAAGATCGACTTCATCAGCTATGATGACTCGTACAGTCCGCCCAAGACCGTGGAGCAGGCACGGAAGCTTGTCGAGGACGACGGAGTGCTCCTGATCTTCAATTCGCTGGGTACGCCGACAAATACGGCGATCGAGAAATACTTGAACGGAGAGAAGGTCCCTCAGCTCTTCGTCGCGACCGGGGCGACCAAGTGGAACGATCCGAAGGAGTTTCCCTCGACCATGGGCTGGCAGCCAAGCTACCAGACTGAAGCGCACATTTACGCAAAATACATTCTGGAGAACAAGCCCGATGCGAAGATCGCAGTCCTCTACCAGAACGATGATTATGGCAAGGATTATCTCAAGGGTCTGGAGGATGGGCTTGGCAGCAGGGCCAACCTGATCGTCGCCAAGCAGGCCTATGACGTTTCCGAGCCGACCATCGACTCGGAGATGGTCAACCTGCAGGCTTCGGGCGCGAACGTCTTCGTGGATATCACGACGCCGAAGTTCTCAGCTCAATCGATCGCCAAGGCAGACGAACTCGGCTGGCACCCGCTGTTCATCCTCAACAACGTCAGCGCCTCGGTCGGCAGCGTGATCAAGCCGGTAGGCTTCAAAAAAGCCCAGGGTATCATCTCGGCGGCCTATCTGAAGGATCCCACCGACCCGCAGTGGAAGGACGATGCCGAGATGAAAGCCTGGCTCGCCTTCATGGACAAATACCTGCCCAACGCGGACAAGAGCGACGCCAGCAACGTCTACGCCTACGCGGTTGCGCGCACGATGGTCCATGTGCTGAAACAATGCGGCAACGATCTCACCCGCGCGAACGTCATGAAGCAGGCGGCTAACCTGAGGGATTACGATCCCGGGATGTTGCTGCCGGGAATCAAGATCAACACCAGCCCGATGGAGTTTGCGCCAATCCAGCAGCTCCAATTGATGCGTTTCAAGGGCCAGACCTGGGAGCGGTTCGGCAAGGTGCTGAGCGGCAGGATCGGCAGCTGACAGTCCGGTCTCGATTCGACGATTGATACCGGCCGTCGCAACTCGTTTGCGGCGGCCACGGATTCGTGCACCTGATCTGCTCCCCTCATCCGCCGATTGCCCTTCACTCGCCCGATGACAATCGTCAGGATCTGCCTCAGCTGCAACCACGCATCCGCATGAATAGCGCTCCGACGACCCCGGCAATCTGCGGGCTGGAACCGGTTGCCTCCAAGAGCACTCAACGACTATGCGGGGCGACCCGAAGAATGCATTGGTCATCAATGTTGTGCTGGCGATGTTCAATTTGTTTCCGCTCCGCCGCTGGATGGCGGACACATCCTGGTTGGTATACTCCCCCGCGGGCCGGCAACGCCGGTCGCGAGACCGAGCCATACGGCATGGTCATTCCAATCGGGCTGTTCATCATGCTGCCGCTGCTTGGAGCGCAGCTCGGACTCGGCCTCAATGCAGCCTGAGCCGATACTATCCTCGTCGACGATCGGCCTTCCGGAAGGTCGACCGTAGAAAGGTGACGGTCGGCCGTAGGATGGTCAGGTCGGCAACCAGAGCCAGAACCATTGCGAAGGTGCTGAGCCACCCGAACATCCGCAGCGCCGGCAGATTGGAGAACACCGTCACGATCAGCCCGCATGACAGCACGACCGAGGTCAGAATCAGGGCCGGCCCAACCAATATCGTAGCCCGCCTGACGCTGGCGGCCGAACCGTCACCCAGGAGTTCCTCGAGCCGCAGGCGATTGAGGAAGTGGATGGTCGCGCTCAAGCCCAAACCAAAGGAGACAGTGAGTGCTACAACGCTGGCAAACTGCAGGCCGTCGCCCAGCACCCACAGCACCGTTCCGGCGACCACAATCGGAAACACCGCAGGCAGGATGCTGGCAAGCATGGCCTGCATCGACCGGAAAGCGAGGCCGATGAAGGCGGCGACGAACACCGCCTCCACTGTCAGGCCCCGACTGAGCTTTTCGATCATCCTTGCGCTGTTTTGCGCCGCGACCGCGGACAAGCTCGTAACGGAAATTGCATAGCCCGGATATTGCTTCCGCACCGCATCCAGCGCCCGGTCCAGCGAGGCTACGATTAGGCGGATCTGGCTGGCATCGATGTCGGGGACGCGCCCGGCGACGACCACCGCATCCTGATTGGCGGACACGAACCGCCGCACCAGATAGCGGGGAAGAATGTCGACATAGCGCTTCAGCGTCGCTGTATCGGGCTTGCCGGTCTGCGCCAGCCAGCGCCGCAGGGTCTCGAGCGACCAGACATTACTGATCCCGCGCTGATGCTCCATGATGCCGTGGACCTCGGCGATAACGTCAAGCGTTTGCGGCGCATAGAGCGATGCGCCGTTCGGGAACTGGATCATGACATTGATCGGATTGGATCCGGTCAGCTCGGAATCAAGACGACCGGCCGCCGCGACCGCCTGGCCGCGGTCGGGCACCTCGTCGGCAAGGCGATAGCGCGGTTGCAGATGTTCGTAGATCGAACCGAAGCCGATCACGGCGAGGAGCCCGATCATCGTATAAAGCCCAGGGCGGGAAACGATGCGGCCTGCGATCCAGCCGCAGGCAAGGCGCAGCGCATTCACCGCCCGATCGGCACGCCGGGCCCGTTCTGCAAATCCGGCTTCGTGGCGAACCAGCAGGATTCCGAACAGCGGCACCAGCAGCAGCACCGTCACCAGCGCAATGACGGTTGCAATCAGGCCGGCCTCGCCGAAGGCGCGGATCAGGTCCGACTGCGTGAACTGCAGCGCGATAAACGATAGGGCCGCCGTGCCGTGGGTCAGCACGCAGGCCGGCCCCACGACGATGATGGCATCGCGGAACGCTGCAAATCGATCCTTGCCGGCGATCATCCTATCGCGGGCAAAGAAGGTGAGCTGCATGCTGTCGGAGAAGCTGATCACCATGATCAGCGGCGTCATCACATTCAGGAAGATGTTGAGCTTGAATCCCAGCCAGCCCAGGGTGCCGAGACCAAGCAGGATCGCGATCAGCGGCGGCCCCGCCGCAACGGCCATGAACGACACCCGGCGGAAGAACAGAATTGAGATCAGGCAGCCGGCGGCAAAGCCTGCGGCGTTGTAGATGACCCGGTCGCGCTCCAGCGCATGGCGGATTTCGAGCTGCATGACCGGCACGCCGGTGAGGCTTGCCTTCAGCCCCGTCCCGGCAAGGTCGCCTGCGGCGGTGGAGCGGATATCGTGGACGATCGCAGCGAGCTTGGCGCCCCGTGCCGCCTGGGGATCGAGCGCCAGCACGATCAGGGTGAGATCGCCGTCCTTCGACAACAGTTTGCCGCGAATAATCTCGTTCGAAGCGATGCGGGAGACCAGCTCCTGATAGGCGCCGTCATGCGGCAGCTGACCGGGGATCAGCGGCGCAGCCGGCCGGTCGTCCTGCGGCGGCTCGCGGGCCGAGAACAGCGAAATCACGCCCCTCGTCCCATCGATGAGCTGCAAGTCGGTGACCAGGTTGCGCAAACGGCCAAGTGAGGTACGCTCGAGCAGCGATTTTCCTTCGACCACGACGAGGACGTCGAATTCGCTGGAGGGAAAGCGACGCGACTCCAGCTCATATTGCCTGAACGAAGGTGTGTCGGACCTGAAGAGCTGGCTTAGCGAATCGTCGATACGGATCCGTGGAATGCCGAACCCGGCCGCAACAACCAGCACCGCCGCAACACTGGCCACGATCGCCGGGAATCTCAAGGATAAGAGTCCAATACGCTCGATACCAAGCGCGAGCTCGCTTCGGCGATCGTGCAAGATCCGCCGGCCTCGCCGCAGTGCGCGCATGATCTGCAGCCTGCGGTTCATGCAATCCTCGAAGCGCTCATGGTCCGCGCCGCTCCGGTCGATCGGTCGCATCCGATTGCCCGGAATCAAACATCGCCTCAAGCGCCCGCCAGACCAGCGCGACTAATGATAACAGGATGAGCAAGGTGACCGATGACAGCAGTATCCCCGATGCCAGTTGGTGATACTCAGTTCCTCCCGTGGCCCAGAAGGCGATTAGGGCCGCCGCGATCAGCGCCGCCCATGACAGAACCGCAGCGGCCTCGCGCTCTGTCCTGCTTTGTTCGCCCCGCCGATTTTCCAGGATATCGTTCGAGAGTCAGTGCTCAACATTCCAATCCGGCGACAGGCCCGCTTGTTCCTGAGCCTTTGCCTGAACAGCAACCGCGTGTCACAAATCGGCGTGAACCGCCGCGTTGCGCGACCAAATCTTAAGATGAATTCACGTTGGAAATTCACGTTGGTAGCTTTAGCCCTTTGCGGATGCCGCTCATGCGCGCCGCTTGTCAGACTGCTCGGAACAAAGAGGATCGACGAACGTTTGAAGTTGATCGTGGCGGGGGCCGGACACCACATATGCCATCCGGCCAAGGTGGCAACCGAATCCACCTTCAATCGGCGCATCGACCGCCATGGATTCCTTTGAGCTGAACAAGGTCCTCGGAGCGATTTTGGCGGGCTGCATCGTGGTGCTCTGTGTCCACCTTCTTGCAAACTCAATCTTCGCCCCCGTTCAGCCGGCCAAGCCAGGCTTCCAGATCGCGGCTCAGCAGCCGGCCTCATCCGCTCCGGCTGCGAAGACAGAGGCGCCAGCACCGATCGCGACCCGCCTTGCCAGCGCGGACGTCAACCGCGGCAAGTCGGAGACCAAGGTCTGCATGACCTGTCATACGCTGAACAAGGGCGGCCCGAACAAGGTCGGCCCGAATCTCTGGGGCGTGGTCGATCGGCCGAGGGCATCCCATCCAGGGTTCGACTACTCGGCTGCGATGAAGGCCAAAGGCGGCAAATGGACCTTCGACGAGATCGACAAATTCCTGACCCACCCACAAGGCTATATTCCCGGAACCAAGATGACTTTCAGTGGAATCCAGAGCTCTGGCCAGCGGGCCAACCTGATCGCCTATCTGCGCACTCTCTCGGATAATCCCGTGCCGCTGCCGCAGGCCGCTGCACCAGCCTCGTCGGGCAGCGCGCAAAGCCCATCACAGAAGGGCAAGGCTGGAGGCTAGCATCGAGGCCGATCGGCAGTCGAGACAGATTCAGATCTGCTTGATCGAGGAGAATTCAAAATTGGAATCCGACGGGTTCTCGCCGATGCGGATCATGGTATCGCTCAGAAAATGATAGGGCGGGACTGGGAGGTTGTAGGGCGCGGGCACGCCGTTGAACACGCGCCCGGCCAGATCATACTTCGAGCCATGGTAACCGCCGGGCCAGTTGGCGGGCGGCGACGTCGGATTGGGCTGCGGTTCATAGAGCGGGATGCATCCTAGGTGAGTAGAGATACCGACGACGACGCCGAACTCTGGTTTGGTCGAGCGTTGCCCATTCTCCACGTAAGGCGCCTGTTGTAGTTCGGACGATTTCGGATCGGCCAACCGTACGCCGCACAGCGCGAACCTTTCTCCGATTTCATGATCGCTTCGCCCGGAATTAAGTTGATTTTGTTCGGCTCTGCATCGAAGCTTTCCAGATTGATCATGCAGACAATGACATCACCCGGTACGCGCTCCGGGCGGAGGCGCGTTGTCGAGTTCAATTCAAGCAACGACGCCGGGCGCCAGAGCCGAGGGCAGACGCAAATCAGCGAGGCAGCAAGCACAAGCCGACATAGCCAAGAGGTCAAGACCAGCGGATAACCGCACTAAGAGAGATTGCAATACACAGCGGAGGGCACCGTGCCACAATTCGATCGCGAGCTTGTTGCGCTCATGCGGAGCGCGCTTGAGGATGTGATGTCGAAGGTGCCTCCGAAGATCTCCAACGCAGCAACCAAAGCCTTTCTCGCAGAATGCATTCTCAAGGCTGCTGCGCAGGGCCACACCAGCTACAACGAGCTCCTGGCTGCGGCGACTGATCATCTTCAATCCATCATGACGATGTTTTCATGAGCACCGTCGGCGATGCACTTCCAGAGCGAGGACTTCTGTAAAGTTGCAGTCTGCATCAGACAAGGCAGATGATCTGGTCAATCGCTGATGCAGCCTGCAGCGCCACGCGGCGCGGACGTTTTGCTCCACCAGCAGCACGGAAATTCCAGACGCACGAGCCCCGCGGATGATCTTGAAGACGTCGCGAACGACAAGCGGCGCAAGTTCCTGCGACGGTCCGTCGAGGATCCGAGTGCACGGTCGCCGCTTCGCTTTGTTACGAAATGTTCATTCGCGCTGACCGCTGGGAGCGACCGCCGGTGACTACCAGCGGGAACCTTCGAACGACTTTTCTGTTGCTCTAGTTGCTCAGCACGAGACCAAGCTGATCGGACCTGCATTCAGCGAACCGGCCAGCGTGAGTTGCGATCGCCGACTGATCCAACTCTCTTGGCGAGCCTGCTGCGAGTGACTCCATCTTTTGCGCTCGACCTATTGCGCGCAAGGGAGAGAGCGTCGCTCGCGATCCCAGACGGTCAAAGGTGCACGTGATCCTGGGATGTCGCCACCCAAAGTTCGGTTTCGTCAGCCTGATTGGTCCCGCCAGATGAAGTGATCGAAAATGGCCACAGAGCCGGTGCGCCTGGAATGGCGCTGGTCCAAACCGCCGAGAAACCGGGACACCGGCCTCGCACCCCAAGGATCGCCCCGACGATGGGCGTTGTATCTTGTTTTAGCCATCCTGATAGGAGCGATCCTGCTCGAAGTCCCGGCCTATCTCCAGAAATGGCTGTGGATGCGACAACTCGGCTATCTCGAAATCTTCCGGACCCTGCTCTCGGTCCAATGGGGGATGTTCTTCCTTGGCTTTGTGTTCGCCTTCCTGTTCTTCTGGTCCAACCTTCGACAGGCGATCCGCAGCGCCTTTCTTTTGCACGGCGGATTCCCGACCGAGGACCTTGGCGGCCCTTGGGGGACTGCGACCCGCAACGTGCGCACCCAGCAGTACGGGCTCGCCTGGCTGCGGGCGGCTGAAATCGGGACCAGCGGTATCGTCGCCTGGGCCTTCGCCCTCGCCTTCAGCTCGAATTGGGACACCTACCTGCGCTTTCGCTACGGCGGCGACTACGGATTGCGCGATCCTCTGTTTGGCATCGATATCGGCTTCTATCTTTTCCACCTGCCCTTCTACGAACTGGAGCAGCATTTTCTCGGCTATCTGGCTTTCGTCACGCTCGCTGCGGTCGTCGGGGTCTATATTATCGGCTCGTCGTTTCAGGCGATCGGCGGCGACCTCACATCGCATACCACCCGAAGCGCGATCAGGCACACGTCTGCACTGCTCCTAGTTCTGGTCGCACTCGCCGGCTGGGAGTTCTATCTCGACCGCTACAATTTGGTCTATTCGACGCTGGGAGTCGTCTACGGAGCGGGTTATGCCGCCGATCATGTCACCCGGATCGCGCTAATGTTCATGCTGGGCGTCTCGATCGCATCCTGCTTGCTGCTGGCAATCAGCCTGTTTCGACCGCAAATGCGTACCATCACGACGGGCACCGTCGCATATGTTGTCCTGTATTCGCTCAGCGTCCTGTTGCTGCCGGCCGTTGTTCAGCACTATGTCGTTCAACCCAACGAGTTAGCGCTCGAGACCCCTTATCTCAAAAGATCCATTGCGTTTACCCGGACAGCCTACGGGCTCGAGAAGGTCAAGGACGCCTCTTATCCGGCCCTCGCGGATTTGACGTCTGCGGCAATTGCCAGGAATCAGGATACAACCGGCAACATTCGGCTATGGGATGATCGTCCTCTGCTCCAGACCTATCAGCAGACCCAGGCGATCCGCCTCTATTACAAGTTCTACAACGTCAGTACAGACCGCTATCGCCTCGCGGACGGTTACCACCAGGTCATGCTTTCGACCAGGGAATTGTCGTCAAAGCTCCCTTCAAAAGCTCAAACCTGGGTCAATGAACGGCTGCAGTTCACGCACGGCAACGGCGTCGTCATGAACTTCGTTTCGAAGATCGCGGGAGACGGTGTCCCGCAATACATCCTCGACAATATACCGGCGCGATCAGATTTCGGATTGCAGGTCACACGGCCGGAAATCTATTACGGCAAATCAATGCGGGGATATCGAATTGTCGCCACTCGCGTGAAGGAATTCGACTATCCGAAGGGCGACGACAACGTCTACACCAGCTACGCAGGCAGCGGGGGCGTTCCGCTGGACAATTTTTGGAAGCGAGCGCTGTTTGCCTGGACTCAGGGCGACGTCAACATTCTCTTGACGTCCTATCTAAACCCGGAGAGCCGTATTCAGATCTGGCGCCGCGTCCGCGAGCGAGTTGCGCAGATAGCCCCGTTTCTGCGTTTTGACGACGACCCCTATCCCGTGGTCAGCGATGGCAAGCTGTACTGGATTGAGGACGCCTATACGGTTTCCGACTATTTCCCGTATTCAAATCCTTCGCGCGCGCCCGTGCAGCAGAGTCACGTCGAGGCAAGGAGAGGCTTCGCGGTCAATCCGGGCGGCCACATGGTCCCGCCTCCAACGACTGCCGCAGAGGCCGACACCGAGCTGACCAGCGGTCTGAATTACATCAGGAACTCAGTGAAGGTTGTGATCGACATGTATAATGGCACGGTCCGATTCTACGCGATGGATCCTGCAGACCCGATACTGGCCGTCTATCGTCGCGCATTCCCGGGCGTGTTCGCCGACCTCTCGAAGCTCTCGGGAGACCTGAAGAGCCATTTGCGTTATCCCCAAGGCCTGTTCGCGATCCAAGCCGACCAATACAGGCTCTTCCACATGACGGATCCTCAGGTTTTCTACAATCAGGAGGACCTCTGGCAGTTTCCGAACGAGCACTACGAGGGCGAGACGCATTTCATGCAGCCGTACTATGTCCTGATGAAGTTGCCCGGCAGCGAGAGGCTCGAGTATCTGCTCATGACTCCGTTCACTCCGCCGGGCCGCGACAACATGATCGCGTGGATGGCAGCAAAATGCGACTTTCCCGACTATGGAAAGATCATCGTCTTCCTGTTGCCGAAAGAAAAGCTCATCTACGGACCGAGCCAGGTCGAGGCCATGATCGACCAGAATACCAACATTTCCCGACAACTCTCCCTGTGGGACCAGCGCGGCTCACATGTTATTCGCGGTAGGCAAATCGTCACTCCGGTCGAGAACTCATTTCTCTACGTGGAGCCGATTTACCTGACGGCCACGGGTATTCCCTTTCCGCAGCTCAAGCGCGTCATCGTCGCAGCCGACGGCAAGGTGACGATGGCGCCGACACTTGATGCGGCGCTCGTCGAGCTTTTCAGGCCGCAACAGTCGGCGACAGGGCCAGCGCTGACGACGGGTCAAAGCGGAAACGGGCGGAAGCAAATGAGCATCGATCAGGCCAGAAAGGCCTTGGACCAAGCAAAGAAGGCATTGCAGCAAGGCAACTGGGAGGAGTTCGGCAAGGCGATGGGCGTGCTCGATCGCCAACTATCGACAACATCAAATTGAGTGTGGCGCATCGGCGGGCGTAAACAATTTGCCTAGTCGAGCGCTTTAACATCATGGACGATGTCATCGCGAACAGAGATCGCCAGGGCTCTGGCGAGACGGCAGAGCCTTCGGGTAGTGCTCGCGTGGCCAGGGGTGAGGAGACGTTCCGTTCGTCGTGCCTGAGACGCATACCACACTGAAGGTGACGTCGACCGATCTTCTGGAATCGACAAGTGCAACGGCTGAGGCGGCGTTCCGTATCTCGATCATAGTATTGTCGGACAAGCGCGGAAGCTTGGCTGTGATGCGCCACAACACCATTCTGTCGCGATCCATCAAGGAGACTGATCTCCTCTACAAAACTCCCGCCCCAGGCCGATTGTCGTTGAGCACGACGTGCCACCGCACTCGTGCTGCAGTCAGGGGATCACGGACGAAAGGTTCCATTAATTCCATGTCATGCCTGGCGGACCACGCGATCCGCGGGGAACCTTTGGTTGGACCGTTTGTTCTCGCGAGAAGAAAACGACAGCGACAGGCGATGCCGCACGAACGGACGACCGGAGCGCGGTACAACAAGCCTGTTTGCGCAACCAACCGAGCCGGGGGTCGCGGGAGATCAAGGCAACACTGATCAGCGAAGCGGCAATGCCAACTGATCAGGCGCTGGCATCGAGGACTTGGAAAAACCTCCATGAAACCATTGAGCGTCGGCCTCGCCCTGACTGGCCTTATCGCGCTGCTTCAATCCGCAATTGAACAATCTCCTCCCGATGCGCTTCTCGCTGCGGTGGTCCTGATCAGCGCTTTGACAACTTTCCGTTCGACCGGGATATCGGCCTTTCTCAAGGTCTTCGTCGGCATCTTCTCGACCGAGACGATGATTACTGGACTCGTCGTGATTGCCGGTCAGGGCGGCTTGTGGCCCGCCCCGTATGCCCACTATCTGCCGCCTGACACGCTGCCGCTGACGTTGGCGATTTTCTCGATCATCGTCTACGTCGTGGCGCAGCTCGGAACGGTGCGCCAGATCATGCAGATCGCCGACCGCTATTTCAATGCCGCCGAACTGGCGCCGGCGCGTGTCTGGCCGTTTCGCCCTTTCAATGCGCCCGAGCGGCGCGTCGCCGTCGCCCTCGTTGTTGCCCTCGTGCTTCTGAACCAGGCGGAGGTGGGTATCCTCATTCGGCTGAACTTCTTCAACCGCGCCTGGTTCGACGCCATACAAACCCGCAATGCGGCAGTGTTCTGGCAACAGCTGTTGCTCGTCTTCACGCCTTGGGCTTTCACATACGTAACGATGGCGGTTGTCGAGTTCTTCATGCGCTCGATGCTGGTCATCCGCTGGCGGCGCTGGTTGACGGACCATTTCGTATCGCGTTGGCTGACCCACCACAATCATTACAGGATCAGCCTCGTCGCCGGCCAGACCGACAATCCCGACCAGCGCATTGCCGAGGATATTTTCCGCTTCATCAACGGCGGCTCCGACGGGTCGGTCACGGCCTACGGCATCTACGATTTTTCCATTCTGCTCGTATCGACCGTCAGCTCATTCGTTTCCTTTGCCGTCGTGTTATGGGGCCTGTCGAAAGCGTTCACGCTCCCGGGCACAAACATCATTGTTCCCGGCTTTCTGTTCTGGGTCGCCCTGATCTACGCGACCTGCGGAACGCTCATCACCCATCTTATCGGCCGGCCTCTGATCGGCCTCTACTTCGAGCGCCAGCACAGGGAAGCTGATTTCCGGTTTTCGCTTGCTCGACTTCGCGAATACACCGAGCAGGTCGCACTCTTGGGCGGAGAGATGGCAGAGAACAACGCGGTCGGGCATCGCTTCTCCGCGCTTATCGCAAACTACCTGGCCGTCATCTTTCGTCTCATGAGAGTCACGGCATTTACAGCCACGTTCGGCCAGCTCTCACCGATCATCCCTTTCGTCTTCACAGCGCCGTTCTATTTTGCCGGCAAGATCGAACTCGGTGTGATGACGCAAACCGCGCAAGCGTTCGGCCATGTGGCGACGGCGTTGACCTTCTTTGTGACCTATTACACCTATCTGGCGGCGTTCAAGTCGGTAGTCGATCGTCTGACCTCATTCGACGTCGCGATCGAACAAGCGCAAGCGCTCAAGGGCGCAGGACCGGCCCACGTCGCAAGCGCCGACGGCGAGCGCAAGATCGTCCTTGACGGCGTCGAGCTCTTGCTGCCGGACGGACGGCCTGTCGTTAGGACTGGCCATCTCGAATTGGCGGGCAGTGAAAGCGTGGCTATTTCCGGTCCATCAGGATCCGGCAAGTCGACATTGTTTCGCGCAATTGCGGGAATATGGCCCTACGGCGAAGGCCGCATCAGCGGTCCCGATGGCACAAACGCGATGGTCGTGCCGCCGAAGCCCTACCTTCCCATCGGCACGTTGCGCGCGGCCGTCAGCTATCCGGCGCTGCCCGGCAGCTACTCGGACGATGACATCCGCAGCGCGCTGGTCGAGGCCCATCTCCCCAATCTCGTCGATCAGCTTGACCGCGAGGAAGTCTGGTCACAACAATTGTCGAGCGGCGAGCAGCAGCGCGTGGCCATCGCACGCGCACTATTGATGCGGCCGGACTGGCTCTTCCTGGACGAATCGACGTCCGCCGTGGATGAGAAGCTGGAGGCCAAACTCTACGCCGTCCTGGCTCGTCGGCTGCCGAACTCGACCATCGTATCCATCGGACATCGCTCGGCGGTTGTCCGGCTGCATCAGCGGCATCTGGCGATGCGGTCCGCCGATGGCGACTTTATCCTTCGCGATGCCGCTGAGGGTGATTCCGTGGACACCGCATCCGGCAAGGTCATGAACGCCCCGCGGAGCGATTCACCCGGCCGTCAGCGATGATGACCGCCGCCAAAACCTCGTCCGCCAACATGGCGCATGCCTACCCCGACGTGGCCCATGCTAGCCATGTGCGCGCCAAATCCACCCGGCATCGCGTGGCCGATGGCGCCCATCCGACCGGCAGCGAAGTGCGGCTCGCCGCCACGGGACGCAGCGAAACCATGCGCCGCGAACTGGGGCCGAGCGCCCAACGCACGCATGGGATGACCGATCTGACGGGTGGCGAACGCGCGGGTCCCGCCAAGCCGGTAAGGCCCGGCCGACTCTCGATACTCGCCGCGCTCGTGTCTGAATTCGTGTCGGTGACCGACGAACCCAAATTCAAAGCCCTCGTCGGGGAGCCCAAAAGCGTAAGCAAATGGCTCATAGTACGCATACGGCCCGTAATAGCCGTAATACCCGTACGATGGGTAATAATACGGCTCGACTGCGGCTGTCTCGATGTCGAGATAGGCTCGGCTGGCATAGCCCTCCTCTCCGTCATAGGAGACTCGGCACCACCCGACGGCGCAGTCGGTCGCATTGACCGTGGCCCCCGCGGGCAGCGTAGCGATCACAGCGAACTCTGTTCCCGGGCCGTTTCGCAGGTTAACACTCGATTCGACGACCGCTGGCGCGGCCATGGCCGCTCCGGCGGAAAGTGCCACGAAGCTGACGCCGAGCAACAGGCGTTTCATCATGCACATCTCACTTCTTCCTCATGCGTGAACACGCTTCGCCCCTGAAGAACAACCCTGCCAAATTGCGTACGTTCCGGTGTTACCGATTTTCAATGTGTCTGACTGTCGAGACGGACGAATGCGGATCATCACCAAACCGATAATTCACCACACAAGAACCACCCGGAGCGATCAGCTAGCCCGGATCGGCTCGGCACCGGATCGACGACGGGACCATTGGCCTCACTCACTATCGGCCGCTTCTGACGAACTGCGGCTGGGTCAACAGGCAATTGCAATACTGTCGTGCAATACTGTCGCCTCTTGCCCTGGGCGCAGCGCGGTGAGTAACACGATTTGCCCGTTTCGAGGCTGCGCAAGTACTCGCGGTGGCCGTCGACCAGTAGAAAATCGTTGCTTTGCACAGCTAGTGCCGCGGCGGCCCGCAGAATCTTTCTGTGCTATCCCGCGCGGTCGCAAAATAGATTTCTATCGCTCCAACAGCCGATCGAATTCTTGCCCAGCCTCGGGTTCGGAAACTCGACAGCGTCGTGATGCGTATCGGGCCAGCCCAGGTTGACCTGCCGAAAGCGCACCAGCCTTCCGGTCGCCTGCCTTTTCTCGAAGAACCTGAAAAGGGGCCAACCCCATTCAATGTCCTTCTCGAACACCAGCTCAGTACCGGGACGAAGGCACACGGCAACCCCCGGTTTACCGACTGCGGCAAAGCCACGCCTGGACGTGTAGGCGAAAGATGCGGTCACCCATCGCGTCGGCTTTCGATTAGACGAAGGACGAGGCACACTCGACGATTGGAGCGGCGCCACGCGGATCGTCTTCAATCGAGAAATCGTTCGCTCTGCCGCACGACTTCGTGAAGCGCCGCGATAGGCACGAGAAGTCTCCAGCAGCGTTTTCAATTTTAGTCGGGGCCGAAGGTGGACAACTCATGTCCAGAATGAAGAACGGTCTCGTCTTCCTCGTGATAACCCTGGCGGTGTGTGGCATCGCCTCGATGTTTGGCGTGGTTGCGAGCCAAGACTGGGTTCAGCGTGCTGACGCAAGCGGCGTCGGCAAGGTGGTCCTCGGCATGCCGGTCGACTGGGAATTGAATTTTCCGTACGCTGGCACACCGTTCGGGCGAGACCTCTTCAGGTTTCACAACTTGTTGTTCAGCGTCGACCTGGCCATCTGCTCGCTGGTTGCGATCCTGCTTTTTTATTCGGTCTGGCGTTTCCGAAAATCGAGGAACGCCGTGCCATCCGATAGGACGCATAACACCCCCCTCGAGCTCCTATGGACTGTGCTTCCGGGCCTCGTCCTCGTGGGCATCGCCGTACCCTCGTTTAGCCTGGTCTATCGTTACAATGTCATTCCGGCGAGCGGGATGACACTGAAGGTCACAGGTCACCAATGGTATTGGGAATATCAATATCCAACCAATGGCAATCTCGACATCACCAGCACGATACTGCCGGACGCCAAGCTCAAAGCGCAACAGGGTCATAACAGTGTTCGCCTTCTCGCCGTCGACAACTACGCGGTCCTGCCGGTCGGGACAGTGATCCGCATCGAGGTCACTGGAGCCGACGTCATTCATTCGTTCATGGTCCCCTCACTCGGATTGCAGAAATACGCGATCCCGGGCCGCATCAACGAAATCTGGACGCGGATCGACCGAGAGGGAGATTACTACGGGCAGTGCTCCCAGCTTTGCGGACAGAACCACGCTTTCATGCCGATCGGCATCCGGGCCGTTTCGAGGAAGGCCTTTGATGACTGGGTCAAAAAGCAGAAAGAGCAGAACGTGTCTCTGCTGGGCGTGCATGGGGCCGCGCCGGCAGGGGGAAACGCTCGCGTCGAATAAGGTTGCCGGAGGTTAAGCATGACCGAGGTCGCGTTACCTGAGCCTGCCAACGAAGCGCCCGAATCCTTCGCGCAGCGCTGGCTTGAAGCCACCAACCACAAGAACATCGGCACGCTTTACCTTTGCGGGGCAACGCTCGCCGGCATCCTGGCGGTTGGCCTCTCCATCGTCATGCGCGTGGAGTTGCAATCCCCCGGCGTGCAATTCCTCAAGGACGCGGCCGGCAATCCTGACGGGCAACTCTACAATGTGATCGTGACCGCCCACGGCCTCTTGATGATGTTCTTTGTCATCATCCCTGCGATGTTCGGCGGGTTCGGCAACTATTTCGTGCCGTTGATGATCGGCGCGCCGGACATGGCGTTCCCGCGCTTGAACAATCTGAGTTTCTGGCTCTTCATCGCCGGACTGGTCATGCTGATATCGTCGCTCCTGGTTGGAAGCGGCCCAGGTACCGGGTGGACTCTTTACCCGCCCCTGGCTTCACTCACCGGGCAGCCGGGCCCTTCCGTAGACATGGCGATCCTGTCGATCCATTTGTCTGGAGCTTCTTCGATCCTAGCTTCGATCAACTTCATCACCACCATCCTGAACATGCGCGCACCGGGGATGCATCTGTTCAAGATGCCGCTCTTTCCGTGGGCCATCCTTTGCACTGCCATCCTGATGATTATCTCGATCCCGGTTCTGGCCGGCGCCATCACGATGCTTCTCGTCGACCGCAATTTTGGTACCGCTTTTTTTGACCCCACCGAAGGGGGCGATCCCATGCTGTTTCAAAACCTGTTTTGGTTCTTCGGACACCCGGAAGTCTATATGATGATCCTTCCAGCCTTCGGCGTGATCAGCCAGGTCATCGCCACCTTCAGCGGCAAGCCCATATTCGGCTATGTCGGCATGGTCTTTGCGCTGGTGGGCATCACACTGATCAGCTTCATCGTCTGGGCTCACCACATGTTCGTCACCGGGATCAGCCTGGAGGCGCAACTCTTCTTCTCGTTTGCCTCAATGGTCATCGCGGTACCTACCGGCATCAAGGTATTTTCCTGGATCGCCACCACTTGGGGAGGCTCGCTTGACTTGCGCACTCCGATGTTGTGGGCTCTTGGCTTCATTTTCGTCTTTACAGTGGGCGGGGTCACCGGTGTCAATCTCGCCAGCGCGAGCTTCGACGTCGCCGCACACAATACCTACTATGTTGTCGCGCACTTCCACTATGTCATGTCACTCGGCGCCGCCTTCGGCCTCTTCGCCGGCTTGTACTACTGGATCGGCAAAATCAGCGGCCGGCAATATCCGGAATGGGCAGGCAAGCTCCATTTCTGGGCGACCTTTGTCAGCGTCAACCTGACCTTCTTCCCGATGCACATGCTAGGCGCGGAGGGCATGCCGCGCCGCGTGATCGACTATCCCCAAGCCTTTGCCGGCTGGAATTTCATCAGCTCGATTGGCGCCTATCTCGGCGCAATTTCCTTCGTCTTCGGTCTTGGCGTGTTTGCGTACACCCTGCTCGCGGGCCGGCGCGTCCATGAGGCCAACTATTGGGGCGCCGGCGCCACCACACTCGAATGGAGCTTGCCATCCCCGCCTCCCTACCACACGTTCGAAACGCTGCCGCTCATTCGCTAGGCGCTTCAATGGAGATGACCGCGACGGACAGGATCAACAGAGACACCACGCCTTGGCGTCCTGCAGAGAACGCAGCGAAGGACGCGCATCGAGCCGGCAACCGCGAGGAGCCGCCGGCCGGTCGCACCACCGCCGTCGAGTGGAGCGACCTGGTGGCCGGCACCCTGCTGATCGTCACCGCCTTTCTCTTTTGGTGGCTAAGCGCCGCTCATGCCTCGGCCATGCCTCTCTGGGCGCCGTGGGATTTCTCCTCGGTTGAGTTCGTAAGCACTTGGCTCGTGATATGGTGGTTTGCCCGCGGTCTCGTCCGCACGGAAGTGCCGAACAGGCCTTCGCCGATACAGCGGATAGGCTTTCTAGCCGGTACGCTTGCGATCTATTCGGTACTGCAGACGCATTTCGAGTACGCAGCCCAGCATATGTTCGTGCTCAATCGGATCCAGCATGTCGTGATGCATCATCTGGGGCCTTTGCTGATCGCACTTTCCTGGCCGGGCACAACAATCGCTCACGGCATGCCACGGACACTGCGCGCGTTGGTGCGGCATCATCTGGTACTACGCGCCGTCAACCTTGTGCAGCAACCGATTCTCGCTGCGACGCTGTTCGTAGGCATCATCTTCTTCTGGCTGATTCCAGCGGTGCATTTCCGTGCCATGCTCGATCCCCGCCTATTCGCGATCATGAATTGGAGCATGGTTGTCGACGGGATCCTGTTTTGGTGCCTTGTCCTCGATCCCCGCCCCTCACCGCCTGCCCGCACCTCCTTTGCCGTCAGGGCGATGCTCGCCATCGGCGTCATGTTTCCACAGATTCTCGGCGGCGCTCTGATCGCATTCAGCCGCCGCGACCTCTATCCCAGTTACGATCTGTGCGGTCGCCTATTTCCCGGGATTGGTGCTTTGGCGGATCAGACGCTCGGCGGCCTCGTGATATGGATTCCGCCGGCAATGATGAGCGTGCTTGCGTTCATGCTGGTCCTGAATGCATCGCGACACTACAGTGAAGCGCGGCAGGAGAGCCGCGGCCACGATCGGTTGTGCTGCTCGACCTCTATCGAAGCAAGGCTTTGGACCGGATGACGGACCTCCGGTCAAGAAATGTGCAGGAGATGTGCGAACCATTCCCGCTCGGATGGCGCGACGAGAACATTGCGCACATCCTGCGTCATTGCTTTCAGGTCACGAGGCGCAGGTCTTTCCAGCCCTGCGAACAGCCGCTTCACGTTTCCTTCCCTGTCGAACAAATAGACGCCCGTGCCGTGCGTCACCTCATAATCGCCAGTCCCCGCAATCGGCTTGACGGAGTAGGCGACGCGATAGCGCTTCGCAAGCGCTGCAAGCTGATCAGGTGTGCCCCGCAAACCGACAATCTGCGGCGCAAAGGAACTTGTATACTGCTTCAAGGCGTCCAGGCTGTCGCGGTTGGGATCGATCGTGACGAACAGGACGCGAATCTGATCGGCGAGTGTGCCGAGCTTGCCAAGCATCGTCGTCAGGTTGAAAAGCGTCATCGGGCATATGTCAGGGCAGGAAGTATAACCAAAGTATAGGAGAACGACCTTTCCACGATAGTCGGCAGCCGTTACTTCCCGACCATCGGCGGCCCGGCGCATCGTGAAGGCCAGCTGAGGCAAACTGCCTGAGATATCGACTGAAGATCCTGTATTCGAGGCGTTGTTCTCGCTGCATCCGGAGAGAACGGCAAAGCACATTCCTGCACCCAATAGCCGGAAGAAAGTCCGGCGCGTTGGAACTGTCATTCGAGGTGCCATCATAAACCGGGGTGCCATGCGATCATAAACGACCGCGGGTTGCTCGAGTTCCACCCATGAGGTGTCTGCCGAGTGAGGCGCAGGCCGGGCTTGCGCCCAACTTCGCAAGCACCTGGCGCTCCCGCACAAGGGCCGCGGTTCAGTTTCGCGCCGTTCTCATAGGCCGGGGACAACACCCAAGCGCAATTCGAATTTGCGTGCGTTAAGCAAGCGACTCCATGCGCATCATAATCTCTGCCCTCGTGGCACTCTGGTATGGCTTGATGATAGCCCTGTGCACCGAAATCGGCACCCTGCACGGGCCTCGCTTGCTGCGCTGGTGACCGCCCTCGCTCGAAGTTTACCCAAGGTCTCAAAACCTTACTTGCGGCGCCTCGTCGACCACTCGGCGTTCATTGCCAACGCCAAAGAATTCGTGCGGTGCAAAGCCAAGAACGCGCGCAACCAGCGCGGTGGGAAGTTGCTGGATCATACTGTTATATCCCTGCACCATGGCATTGAATGCTCGGCGTGCGGCCGCGAGCCTGTTCTCGATAGTGGTCAATTCGGCCTGAAGTTGCTGAAAATTGCTGTTCGCCTTGAGGTTCGGATAAGCCTCCGCCAACGCGAATAATTGGCGCAACGCACCGCCCAGCGTGGATTCGGCCTCTGCCTTTGCCGCAGAGCCTCGCGCCGCCATTGCGGCGTTCCTCGCCTGCACCACCGCGTCGAGGGTGCCGCGCTCATGACCGGCGTAGTCTTTCACGGCTTCGACGAGGTTGGGGACAAGATCGTGACGCTGCCTAAGCTGAACGTCGATATCGGCGAAAGCCTGATTACATTGCTGGCGCATCGCGACGAGCCGGTTGTAGCTCGCAAAGCCGAGCAGCACGACGACCACCACGAGGGTAAGAATGATCCATGCGGAAATGGACATGGCAGGGCTCTCAGGCTGCTGTCGCTCCATAGCGTAGCGCGGGCGCAGCGGGAGTCTATCCCGAATGCTTCAACTGAATGCGAAGAGATCCCCCCGCTCTCGAGAGGTGGCCTCACAAGAGCACGGGGAAATTGTGCGCATATTCACATCACTGCTGAGTTCTTGGCCGAGCGGGAAGCTCATAGAGCTCCCACCCCGCTATGCAGAGAACGAGGATACCGACGATCAAGGCGTTCCGCATGGTCACCTGATCACCGCTGAAGCGAAGGAGCCAGGGTGAGATGGCGACCCAAAGGCCGAGCACAACATTGGTCCATTCCTCCCACCTCTGTACCTCGTACAAGGTCGCTGCGGCGAGGACCGCGATGATAGCCCCGAAGATCCAAGCGTTCCGAGCCGCGGCCGTCGCACCAGTGAAGTGCAGCAGCCAAGGTGAAGCGAAGAGCCAAAGCCCCAGGATCAGGTTCGCCCAATCCTGCCAGGCATTGGACTGCCTGTCTCCACGCGGAGTTCCATATGAAGTCATGACGAGCCTCCACTCGTTAGAGATTCTGCCCAACGTTCGGGCGTCCTGGAACGTAGTGTTTCCCGTAAATGGAGGGTCAAGGCACAGCCTTCGTCCGGTTTACCGACGCGCGAGGCTCTCAGGGGGCGCCTGCGAGAGGGATGCCGCGACTAGGGGCCACAGGCTCTGTTGCATGCCGAGTTCTCAGTCATGAACCCTCACACCTACTTTTTCTTTCCTGCGCCTTGACCTTCCAGCGACTGGAAGGTGCACATTCCACCTAACAGGAATGTATGTGGAAAGCCTGCCATGACTGGATCTGCCGATATTCGAGCCCCGGGTGCCGTAACGCTCGCGATCCAAGGGATGACTTGCAGCGGTTGCGCGCGGACAGTCGAGCGAGTGCTGCGACGGGTATCTGGCGTGGACAACGCGACCGTCGACTTCGATCTCGGTCTCGCTGTCGTGAATGGAGCGGCCACCCCGGTGATCGCCGCAGTCGAGGGCGCAGGGTACGGCGCCGCAAAAGCCTGAACGTCCTTAATGTGGGTGCAACAAATGGAACGAACAAAGAGCACCGCCCAATCGGCGGCCGTTGAACGACAACATGTCGTTCTGCCCATCGAAGGCATGAGCTGCGCGACCTGCGCCGGACGGGTCGAGAAGGCGATTTCAGCGTTGCCGGGCGTAACGGCAACCGTAAACCTCGCGAGCGAGAACACAGATGTCGAGTACGACGGCTCCCAGGTGAGCCCCGTCGCCCTCACCGAAGCCGTGGTGGGCGCTGGCTACGAGGTGCGACGGGAAACCCGCGAGCTTGCGATTTCGGACATGAGCTGCGCCACCTGCGCCGGGCGTGTTGAAGCGGCCCTCAAGCAGGTGCCGGGTGTCACGCACGCGGAAGTGAGCCTCGCGAGCGAGAAGGCAGCCGTCGAGGGCATTGCAGGCGTCTTGCGACCATCCGATCTGGTTGCTGCGGTTCGGAAGGCCGGCTACGGCGCCGAATTGCTAACCGGTGATCGCGAACGCGATGAAGCGATCGTCGCAGCCGAAGACCGGCGGCTTCGGCGCGAGACGTGGCGGATCATCGCCGCGGTCGTGCTGAGCGCGCCACTGTTGTTGCCGATGGTCGGGATGATGCTGCCCGGATGGCTGCAGTTCGCGCTCGCCACCCCCGTCCAGTTCGGCGTCGGCTGGCGGTTTTACGCCGGCGCATGGCGAGCCCTGCGAGCCCGCACCGGCAACATGGACCTCCTGGTGTCGCTCGGCACCTCCGCCGCCTATTTCTACAGCGTTTACCTGATGCTCGCCGGTCCGCCGGGCGGTCACCTCTACTTTGAGGCGGCGGCCGTGGTCATCGCCTTGATCATGGTCGGTCGCTGGCTCGAGGTGCGCGCCAAGCGCTCGACCACCGCCGCGGTCCGGGCGCTCATGTCGCTGCGCCCGGAGCGCGCGCGGATCGAGCGCGACGGCGGCGAGATCGAGGTGCCGGTCGCCGATGTCGTCGTCGGCGAGATCGTGGTGGTGCGGCCTGGAGAAAGAATTCCAGTCGACGCCACGGTACTGACCGGACGGAGCGAGGTCGATGAGAGCCTGCTGACAGGTGAAAGCCTGCCGGTGCCGAAGGCCGCCGGCGACAAGATCATCGGAGGGTCGATCAACGGCAGCGGTCTCCTCCGGGCTCAGGCGAGCGCGGTCGGCGAACAGTCGAGCCTGTCGCGGATCATCGCCTTGGTGGAGCACGCCCAAACGAAGAAGCCGCCGGTGCAGCGCTTGGTCGATCGCGTTGCTGCGGTCTTCGTGCCTATCGTGCTGGCAATCGCCCTGGCGGCCTTTTTGGGCTGGTGGCTGATGGTCGGAGATATGACGGCGGGCGTCGTTGCCGCGGTTTCGGTGCTGGTCATCGCCTGCCCTTGCTCGCTCGGCCTCGCAACGCCAACTGCGCTGATGGTCGGCACGGGTGCTGCGGCGAAAGCAGGCATCCTGATCCGCGACGCCGAGGCGCTCGAGCGCACGCACCGGCTTGATACGATCATCTTCGACAAGACCGGCACGATCACCGAAGGCAGGCCCGCGGTCACCGAGGTCGTCTGTCACGACATCGACGAAGCGCAACTACTAGCGTTCGCAGCCGCGGCCCAGACAGGCAGTGAGCATCCGCTCGCCAGGGCCGTGTTGGCGAAAGCAAAGGGACTGAGCCTGCCAAGACTCGTGGATTTCCAGAGCCACACCGGCCTTGGCCTGACGGCCAACGTCGACGGGCGCAGGGTCGTGATCGGCAATCGCCGGCTCATGGCTGAGCACGGCGTGAGCCTCGATCCGCTCGTTGCCGAGGCCGCTCGCCTAGAGGAGCGAGGCCGCACGGTCATGTGGGTCGCCGAGCTCACCACCTCAGCCGAATTGCTGGGTATCATTGCCGTAGCCGATCCGGTGAAGCCGACGGCGAGCGACGCCGTGCGGCACCTGCACGATATCGGAATCGAGACCGTTTTGTTGACGGGCGACAACGAGCGGACCGCTGCGGCCGCCGCGGCTCAGGTCGGGATCGACCGCGTGCTCGCGGGCGTTCTTCCCGGCGAGAAGTCGAACGAGGTGGAGCGGCTGCAGAAGGAAGGCAGGCGAGTCGGCATGGTCGGGGACGGCGTCAACGACGCGCCGGCGCTCGCCGCAGCTGATGTTGGTATCGCGATGGGTACCGGTGCTGACGTCGCGATGGAGACCGCGGGAATCACGCTGATGCGCGGCGATCCGCTGCTGGTCGGGAATGCAATCTCGGTGAGCCGAGCGACCTACAACAAGATTGGGCAGGGCCTGTTCTGGGCCTTCATCTACAATGTGGTGGGCCTGCCGCTTGCCGCCTTCGGGCTGCTCAGTCCAGTGATCGCGGGCGCGGCGATGGCTCTGTCCTCGGTGAGCGTGGTGACGAACGCGCTGCTATTGCGTCGCTGGCGGCCGGCTGGCGTCGGCAAGGCGTCGCGTGTTGTCAAGCCATCTGACCCGGCGCTCACCGCGGTAACCCAAGTTGGAGGACCATAAGATGGATGCGATGACGATCGGCCAGGCGGCGCAGCGCTCGGGCGTACCGCCGAAGACCATCCGCTACTACGAAAGTGTGGGGCTCGTCAGCCCGGCGGCGCGCGGAGAGAACAAGTATCGCGCCTACGGCGACAAGGAGGTCGAGATCCTCCGCTTCATCAATCGCGCAAGAGGCCTTGGTTTCTCGCTCCAGGAAGTGGAGGAACTCCTTGCACTCTACCGCGACCGCAGGCGGCCAAGTCGCGAGGTGAAACGCCTTACGCTGCGCCACATTGACGATCTCGATCGCAAGATCGCCGAGTTGCAAACGATCAAGAAGGCCCTTCTGCACCTCGCCGAAAAATGCCGGGGCGACGACAGGCCAGACTGCCCGATCCTGGATGATCTTCAGTCCGGCCGCGCGCTGTCAGCCGCGGCGTCGACGCGAGGCCGCCGAATCCGATCTCTCGCGGCGGGAGCGTCGAACGCCAACCGAGCGAATCATTGCAGATAGGGATGCCGGTCATGCACCGTAGGTCATTGCTCAAGGGAGTGCTCGCCGCCGCTGGAACTGTCATCAGCTTCCTGCTCGCCCGGTTTGGCCGTGCCCAGACCATGATGCCCGGCATGGGCGGAATGATGGAAGACCATATGGGCGGCATGATGAGAGGCGGCATGGGCGACATGATGGGCCCGATGCGAACCGGCATGCAGCTCTTTCGCCGCCATGCCGCAATCCGCCGCAATGTAACGGTCCTCTCGGACGGTGTCCGGGCCGTCACCGAATCGGACGATCCGGAAGTGGGCGCGCTCATCCAGAGGCATGTCGCCGACATGTACACGCGGATCGATCAGGATCGGCCGTTTGCATATCCGATGAGCCGAACAGTGCCGGTTCTGTTTCAGAACACCGGTCGGTATCGCCGGCAATTGGAGGTGACACCAAAGGGCGTCGCAATAACCGAGACGGCATCAGATCCCGACATGGTCGAGCTGATCAAGGCGCACGCGCGCGAGATCACCGGCTTCGTCGATGAGGGCATGCCGGCAATGATGCGGAACATGATGCAGTAAGCCATCCTTCTGCCGCTAAGGACCCGAGGCAGCTACTGTGAATCTCATGATTCGAAGTGAAATCTGCTCTTCAGACAATCCGGATCGAGGTTCCCAATCATAAAGTTTGAAGGAAGCGAGCTCAGAATCTGTCGTTGACTTGGCACGAGCCATCCAATCATTCGTTTGCTTCAATCAACAAGGAGGAGAATTCAGTACGGGAGAGTTGAGCATGTCCTGGCTTGGTGTTGTGTCCTGGATTACGATCATTCTCGGCTTTCTGACTGCCGGGATCATCTCCCTCGATCTCGCTTCCCATCCGCAGAAGATGCGGATCATGAATATCGTATGGCCTGTAACCGGTCTCTATTTCCCGGTGGTCGGATGGTGGTTCTATCGCGCGATGGGGCGGCCCATGGCAGCCGATGCGCCGGTAATGAAGGGCGAGCGGCCCTATTGGAGGCGGATCTTCGTGTCGGCGACGCATTGCGGAGCTGGTTGCGTGATCGGTGACATCCTGGGTCCGCCGATCGTGTTCGGCTTCCGGCTGACGCTGTTTGGAGTCGTTCTTTTCGCCGAATACGTGACGGAATTCGTCTTCGCCTACGCATTCGGAATAGCTTTCCAGTATTTTCCGATCCGGTCGATGCGCCATGTGCCACCGGGAGAGGCGCTGATCGATGCCGTCAAGGCGGATACGCTATCTCTTGTCGCGTTCGAGGTCGGCATGTTCGCCTGGATGGCGCTCGCATATTTTGTTCTGGTCCCTTGGCACCCGAAACCAGATAACGTCGTCTTCTGGTTCATGATGCAGATCGGCATGACCTTTGGGTTCTTGACGACCTATCCGGCGAATTGGCTGCTCATCCGGTGGGGCGTCAAAAGCGGGATGTAATCGACTTTCCGGTATGGCCTGTAGCAAGTGACGTCGCGCGTATCGTTGACTAGCTGGCCTGCCAACAAACCGACGCACAACCACCACGGCGGCGTCTCCGCAATAGACCCGCGGCAGGTCGCTATGTGCTTCTCGTCCGCAAAAAATTTGAACACCAGGTTGATACCGCCACTCTCTCAGAGAGTCCGTTGTGCTCGCCCTGATATCCTATTTTACGACGCGCATCGGATCGAAATGTACCAATTGATGTGGGCGCCGTATCTCATGGGTAAAGATAGAGGCGCGAAGGGGAAAAGCGCGCGTCTAAGCCCGCTCTAATTCGCAAGCGTCGCAACTGCCCGGCGCTTTTCGATGGGCGCCGCAACGGGCTCGAAACCGGCGTCAAAATTCGGAAAATGATCGTAGAATCAATAGGATATGGCGGCGTACTGGATGCCGTATTCCTCCTCGCCGGTCTCGCCCAAGGTGCGGCCGTCAAAGCCAATGATCGCGGAGTGGCCGAAATAGGAATAGACACCGTCGAAGCCGGCGGCATTGGCGACGGCGACATAGACATTGTTGGCCCAGGCCATCGCCTTGGAGATCAGCACCTGCTGCTCCTTGGCAGGATACATGTAGTCCTGGCAGCGCACGATCAGTTCGGCGCCCTTCATGGCGCAGTCGCGCCAAATTTCCGGATAGTTGCCGTCGTCGCAGATGATCAGGCTGATCTTCAGGCCCTTCGGACCGTCCGAGACATAGGTGCAATTGCCGGGGATACCAGCCTTCGATCGGCACCCAAGGCATGATCTTGCGGTACTTCTGAACAATCTCACAGGATCAGGGTGTTGTAGGGCGCCTTGTGCGGGTGCTCCTCATGCCGCTTGCCGGTGAGCGAGAACACGCCCCAGACCCTGGCCTTGCAGCAAGCTTCGGCGAAGATGGCGGTCTCTTCACCCGGGACCTGCGAGGCGGTCTCGTACATCTCCTTGGAGTCGTGCATAATGCCGTCGTGGAATATTCCGGGAAGATCACCAGATCCATGCCCGGCAGGCCGAGCTTCAAGGAGGTCGACGAGGGCATTTGGCTCGCGACCTTCATGCGCCATGATTTGGGATACTTCGACCTGGAACAGAAAACCCTGCAACCTCTCGACAACCCGTTCGGCACGAGGTTGTCACCCATGTCTTACGTACGATCTGTTAGCCATGTCTCCGGGCTGGAAAAACAGTGTGGTGGCGGAGAGAGTGTCAGTCAATCCCCATTGAAAGATAAAGCATTTTCGACCTTCATAGACCAAAACCCACCATTCGAGCTACGGCCCGAAATGGGATTTCGCCGCCGGCAAAAGCCTGTTCAGCCAATGGCCCATCATCGACAACAACACCATCAAGCGACAAGCGAAAGGCAAATTGCCGTCGCGCGCATGGGGCACAAATCCCAGCCCCATGCTTGCCGCAGAACCGAACCGCAGGTCATGGCCGAACGCGAGAGCGGCGATCCCGAACGCGGCAAACAGCATTCCCGACCAGAAATCCCTGGTCGGCAACATCCGTTTGAGCGCCATGCCCCCATTTCGAAAACTCAGGCTTTGCCCGCGATGTTCCATCCGCGTGCGATGTCGCCGGGGGCTTCCCAGCCATCCTCAGTGACGATCAGCGTATCCTCGAGCTTGATGTAGCCGCGCGAAGGATGGAGCATCGCGGTCTCGACCGAGATCACCATCCCGGGCTGCAGCGGTCGATCGGCATCATAAGGCGCATAAGGCACCGGCCCACGTCCGGTGAGCCGCGGCGCCTCGTGACTGACAAGGCCGATGCCGTGCGCCGTGTAGTCCAGCACATCGGCATGCGGCGCCCGGCGCACCGCCTCTTCGCCGGCGGCGATGATGTCGCCGCCACGCGCACCGGGGCTGATCGTGCCGCGCGCTACCTGCTGGATCTCCTCGATCTCTTGCAGCAGGTCGTGCAATTCTGCGTCGGGCTCGCCCACCACGCCCATGCGGCTGAGGTCGCCGATATAGCCTTTATAGTTGCCGCCGGAATCGAGCGAGATCACGTCGCCTGCCTTCAGGCGCTGATCGGAGGGTGCGCGGTTGTGGCTGTTGCCGACAGCGATCAGGCAGTATTCGAACACAAGGTCCCTGTCGTGTTCCTCGCGCCGCAGCCGACCGACGATATCGTGCTTGCTCATGCCCGGCGCGCAGATGTCGAAGGTCGCCGTCATCGCATCTACCACGCGCTCAGAAGCTTCACGCACCAGGTCAAGTTCTGCCGCGGTCTTGACCGCGCGGAGCCGTTCCAGCACGAATTGCGCGTCCGCCAGCGACGCGCCGCCGAGCTCTTTGCTCAGGAGATCCTTGGCATCGGACGGCAGGAAACTCGGCTCGAATCCGACGCGTTTCACGTCGGCGCCCAGCGCCTTGATGTGATCGATGGCGAGACGGATCGCGTCCGTGCTACCCCAGGAAGCGGTCTTGACCGCGGGCGCCTCAATGCGGCCGAGTTCCTTCTCGAACCCTTCCATGCGGTTGCCGACATAGAGCGCGTTCTCCGGACGCCCGCGCTGATAGACGTACACCGGCAAATAGCGGCTGACGCCGATCGCCTCCATCGCGTCGAAGAAGAAAAAGCGATAGCCGCCGAGCAGATACTGAACGTTGTGGCGGGACGTGACGACCAGCGCGTCGAGCCGCGCCTCGTGCATCAGCCGGTCGAGCTTTTCGGTATCGAACGGCGCGCGCGCTGTGATCTTCCTGTCCGCTACATTCATGCCCTTGCTCCAATCATGCTTGCTGAGTCGTTGCGTGCTCGCGCACCGGCACCGTTTCGCGCGGTGCTACGGCCGGATCGCCGCTCTCTAGCGCCAGCGGCTTGCCATGGGTTTCGATACCAAGCAGGCTGAAGGCGAGCCCGATCGCGAGGCCGCAGGCGGCCAGGAACAGAAACGCCGGCGTAACGGCGTCGATGGTGGCCTTGGGCGTGATCAGATTCGACGCGCCGGCGATCAGCGCGAGGCAGAGCGGTCCCGAAATCTTTCCGACGCCGTTGGCGGCCTGCGCCAGTCCCACGCCGCGCGCGCTTAGCCGCACCGGAAAGATCTCGGCGGAATACGGCGCGATGTTGGAAAAACCGCCGTCGAAGAACAACGCAGCCGGGATCAACAGCACGGCGAACGCCGGATAGCCAAAGATGATGCGGTCGAAGAACAGCGCCGCCGCGCCGAGCGAAAGCGCGGTGCCATAGCCCATGATCTCACCGCAGCGTCGCCGCCCAAGCCATTGCGGCAGGAACGAGAACGCGGTACGGCCGAGCATGCCAGTCAGGCTGACGAAGACGAAGAGAGGGGCGGCCTGCATCGGCGATACGCCCATCAACAGCGCGACGATCGTGGGCCCCCACAGGAACACACCGTAATTGGCCGTGCTCGCGCCGAACCAGACGATCACCGTGAGCCAGAACAGTTTTGGCTTGGCCAACAGATCGGCGAAGCTCGGGGCCGGCGACCGCACATGGCTTGCTGGCGCGATAGCCGGCTGCGGCAAATCATCCGGCGGCACGTTTAGTGCCCGGCCAACGATGCGGCGCGCCTCGGCGTGACGCCCGCGCGATACCAGCCAGCGCACGGACTCCGGCATAACAACCGCGATCAGAATGGCCGGAACCAGCGGCAAGAAACCCAGCGCCGCGAGGCCGCGCCAGCCGATCAACTGCAACAGCGTCGCGGCCGTGAGCGACGCCGCGAGGATTCCGAGCGAAACCGGAATCACCGTGACGCTGGTCAGGATCGTGCGGTGCCGCGTCGGCGTATATTCGACGATCAGCGGCAGCGCGACCGCGGCTACAGCGCCGACGCCGAAGCCGACGACGAAGCGCAGGCACGCGAACAGGATCCACGCGCCGTCCGGGATGACCGAGATGGAACCTGCGCCCATCGCGCAAAGAACGACGCCTGTGACCGTCAACGTCTTGCGGCCGAAATGATCCGCCAGCGCACCCCAGGCCAGTGATCCAACGATCGCGCCGACGCCGGCGCTGAGCAGCATGACCGAGGTCTGGCCGAACGTCAGGTGCCATTGCGGGGCCAGCACCGCCACCAGGAAGCCCACGATGAAGAAGTCGAAAAAATCAAAGATGCTTGTCGTGACGGCGAGCGCCATGCTGACCCAGTAACGGGCATTGAGCGGCGCCTCGTCATAGAGCGTAACGAGATCCTCCCCTTTGGTCTCCATGGTCATCCTCCTCCGTGCTTTGTCGTTGTTTTGTCTGGTCGCCTCGCAAAAATGCCCGTACCTCCGCCGCGACCGCGGCAGGATCTTGAATGGTCCCGATGTGGCCGATGCCGGCGATGGTCGCGGTCTTCGCGCCCGCGATCTCCCGTGCCAGCGACAGCGTATGCGCCGGCGGGATCAGGCGGTCGGCACCACCGGCCAGCACCAGCGTCGGCGCCGTGATCGCGCCCGGCTCGAACGCGACCGGCCGCATTAGGATGGCGCCGCGGCGCTGCTTCTGTTCCGCATCGCGCGTGCTGCTGGTGAAGATCGCTAGCACCTCCGGATGCGCCGCGATGTACTCGGGCGGCACAAAATACTCTGCGAACTCGCAGACCGATTCCGGCATGCGGTTGCGCAGCGCCACAAACGCCGGGAAGCCTTCCGGATTGATCGACATCACCGACGCACCGGGCCGGAAGGTGCTCGACAGCACTAGGCGATCGATGCGCCCGGTGTGACGTGCGGCCAGCACCTGCGCGATGACCCCGCCGAGCGAGGTGCCGAACACATGGGCGCGCCGATAGCCAAGCGCTGCGACCAGCGCGGCAGCATCGTCGGCGAGTTCCTCGAGACCGTAGGGCTGCGGCGGATTACGGGTCGCGCCGGAATCGCGCTGGTCGTAGGCGATCACGGTGAAATGCGGCGCCAGCAGCGCGCCGAAGGCATCGAACATCGAGTGGTCGGCTTCGGCGCCATGCAGAAGCAATAGCGGCGGTCCCTCCCCGCTGCGCTTGAAGGCAATCGTGGTGCCGTTGGCTTCGATTGTATCCATGACTAATGCAGCAGGGTTTCGAGCGCGCCGGCCAATTCGCGCGCGGGATCGGAGGGGATGTAGGGCATGCGCCAGGCGACGTGGCCGTCGGGACGCACCAGCACCGCGCCACGCGGTCCCATCTGAATGCCGTCGGCGGGATGGGCGTGGGGGAGTTGCTGCAAATTGAGCTGCAGCCCGGTTTTCGCCGATACGTTGCGGCCGGCCTCGAGCCACGTCTCGCCCTGCGGTCCGGCAACGACTGTAAACTCCTTGTCGAACCAGTCGAGCGTCGAGCGCTTGCGCGACATGTCGAGCCACATGTGGGGAAAGCGTCCGCCCGGCCGGTCGGACGGCCGGTAGACGCGGGTCAGATGCCCGCCATGCGGCGTGCCGTCGGGAATGACCGCGCCCTCTTCATAGGTGAAGCCGAGCCCCTGGCCGATGCTGTGCAAATGGTTGTCGAGGTCGTTCACCCAGAAGCGGATGTGATCCTCGTTGCCGGAGCGGACGGCTTCGTCGATCCGCCGGAAGCGGATCATGTTGCCAAAACTGAAATCCGCGTTCGATCGTCCCACCGGCCGTCGTTCGAGGTCGTAGCTGTTGAGCAGCTTCTCCGACGCCCAGCCGCGCAGCACATAGACGAGCTTCCAGGCCAGGTTGTGCGCGTCCTGAACGCCCGAGTTGAGTCCAAAACCGCCGGTCGGCGGAAAGCGATGCGCGGCATCGCCGACGAGAAACACGTGGCTCTTGCGAAAACTCGCCGCGACCTGCTTGCTCATGCGCCAGACCGAGCGGTTGAGCAACGTCACTTCGAGATCGGGAACGCCGACATGGGCGCGGATGATCTCGATCATCTCGGCATCGGTCCAGGGCCGCGGCCGATCGTCCTTCTGCTCGCCGATCTCGATGATGGACAGCCAGCGGTCGCGGCCGTTGGTGTTGAGAATGCCGGCGCGCGGCGGCACGCCCGGCGTTTTTGAGTAGACCTGAAAGCCGGCGGCCTCGCGCGCCAATGGAAAGCGCGAAAGATCGGCGCGCCAGTATTCGTTCTGCAGCACCGACAGGCAGGCCGGCCCCACCATGTCGATGCCGGCAGCCCGGCGCGTCTGGCTGCCAGCGCCGTCGCAGGCCAGCAGATACCTGGCGTGCCAATGTTCGCTGCGGCCGGTTTCAACCGAGCGGATCTCGCAGATGACACCGTCCTCGACTTCCTCGAAGCCGACGAATTCGGTCGAGAATTGCACCTGCACCCGGTTGGAATGCTCGATGACCCGGTAGATCTCCTCTTCCACCGCATCCTGCGCCACCACGCTTTTCCACGCCGGCGTCTGCCCGAGATTGGGCTCCGGGCGCGACCGGCTGATCTCGCGGCCGGCGATGCTTTCGACCTGCACGAACATGTCGGAATCATCCTGCAGCCCGCGGTCGCGGATCGCCTGCTCGATCCCCCATTGCCGGAAGATCTCCATGGTGCGGATCCAGCAGCCGCGCGATTTCGGATGATCTGTCGTTGTCGGGCTCTTCTCGACGATGACGGCGTCGATCCCGAAGCGGTCGAGCAACAGCCCCATGGCGAGGCCAACCGGTCCGCCGCCAACGACAAGTACCGACGTGCGGCGAGGCGCTTCCGCGGCGATGTTCATTCTCGTTTCCTCTCGATTTTCACTTTGGCCGCAGACTGCCCGGTTTTTGATATCTCACAAGAATATATTTGCTATGATCTCCATCTCGATTCGAGATGGAGGGCGAAAATGGACCTGCGGCAGCTTCGCTATTTCGTGGCGGTGGCAGAACGCGGCGGCTTCGGCGCCGCGGCCAGCGCGCTCAACGTCGCGCAGTCGGCGCTCAGCCGCCACGTCAAGGAACTCGAGCACGAATTGGGAGGCGCGTTGCTCGAGCGCGGCGCGCGCGGGGTATCGGTGACCGAGTCCGGCAAGGTGCTGTTGGCGCGCGGGCGCTGGCTGCTCGGCGCCGTCGATGACGTCAAGGCGGAGGTGCGCACGGAAAACCGCGAGCCCAGCGGCACGGTGCGGCTGGGAGCGCCGTCGAGCCTCGCCGACATCTTCTACGCGCCGCTGGCGCAGATATTCACGAGGCGCTTTCCCCGCGTCCGGCTGGAGTTGAGCGAGGGCCTGACCGAGACGATGTGCGATCATCTGCTGCGCGCCGAACTCGACATCGCCATCGTCACCACGCCGCAGCCCAATGACCATCTCGACTACGAAACGCTGGTGGTCGAGCCGGTCTTCCTAATCGGTCCGCCGCGCGATCCCAGGCTCAAGCGTGGCCGGCTGACGCGCAAGGAGGTCAACGATCTGCCGACCGCTGTCGTGCCACTCAGCCGCAACCCGTTCCCGCCAGACGTACCGTTCTCCTTGCGGGTCGAGAGCACCACGCCGTTCAAACAGATCGTGGGCCTGGGGCTTGGCTACGGGCTGTTGCCGTTCTCGGGGATTCACCAGGAAGTGGCGGCAGGCACGCTGTCGGCGGCTCTCTTGCCATGGATGCGCGCCGACCGCGTCCTCGCCCTGCCGCGCGGCCGGCCCGTTACCCGCGCCACCCGCGAAGTCGTTGCAGCTTTAAAGGAGATCTGCAGCAACCTTATCGACGACGGCAAGATTCTGACGATGCCGACGCGCGCGAGATCCCGCTAAACCAAACCTATTCCTTCATGCCAGTTCGGATAGGCGCCCTACGCGTATTCGGGCCTCAGCTTCAATGAGCGAGCCGCCCCCATCGATCGTACGAAATCGTAGAAAATTGTGAGGTAGCGAACAAAATCGCACAAATGGCGGAGAGAGTGGGATTCGAACCCACGGTACGGTTTCCCGCACACACGCTTTCCAAGCGTGCGCCTTAAGCCACTCGGCCATCTCTCCGGGAGGCCCTCTCTTGAAGGGACGAGGCGGATTTTGCAAGGGAGTGTGGGGCCGCGGCCGGAAATTTCCACAACTCACTGGAATTGCTTGACAATTCAGGCCTGAGGCCGCGCCGTTACCGGCGCCCTGGCCGGGAGACGCGGGAGGTTTTGGCACCGATTGGTTAGAGACCGGCGCAAATCATCGGCGGTGCCCAACACGATTCACCAGCGACCGCCCGTCATTTCGGGTCTTCCAGCAAGGTCCGCGCAAGGCGCGGCTCGATGACCAAGCCCCCCGAGACCTATGATGCGCAACTGCGCATCTGAGAATCGATCGGGCCATACGCTCCATGGACGAATGGATTCCGGGCTCGACGCTACGCGTCGCCCCGGAATGATGGTGAGGCGAGCACGTTGCTCAGGCTCCCTATCGCCGGTGGCTTCCTAACGGGCCAATCACTGATTTGCCCGACGGCGCAAGAGCCCACGCAAGAAATATTTCTGTTTTACAGAAACGCAACTCAGTCTATGATCCGCCTCGTCTCACCCGACACGAGGGGCGGATCGCGATCGTCACGAACGTGGTGTGGGATGCGGTGGACGCGGATTGCGCAACTGACGAGTGCGCATGAGGCGGACGGTGAAGTCGTGTGGTCTCGACGCCCCAGTGGCAGGTGTCTCCTCGCAAGATGCAAAGCGCGTCTTCGCGAAGACGGTGACAAAAAGCCAAGTCTCGCCGGGGAGAGCACGAAGTAAGCCGTAACCCATCGCGCAGGGAAAGCCGGAGTGTTTCCGGTTTCACCTGTGGTCCTACCTCCCGTGCTTTCCATTTGCACGGGACCCATGGGTGCGATCGGCACCCGGCTTTCCCTGCGCCCTCTGCGGATTGAGAGGGCGAAACGAACGGTAGAACTCGGGCAAATCGTGCCGCGAGAATGCGGATGTGCATCCCCACTTGTCATACCCCGCGCATCGGGGGCATCCCAGTACGCTGCGGCCTCTCGACTCAAGCACTGGCGTCTCTGGAATGCTGGATCACCCGCATGCGCGGGTGATGACAGCGCGGCCAGGCTGTTTGATATGTGAATCGGGTACGAACCCGCCATCATGACGGCGAGGCTGCAACGCGGCCGCCCCGAAGCAGACGGCCACGGGCGGCGCGTGCATGCCTCTTCCGGCGGGATGAAGTACGGCTAAATCGGTCTTGCTGGCTGCACCTCTCCCGCTTGCGCGGGAGGTCGTATCGCATCTTCGATGCGATACGGGTGGGGGTTCTCTCCACAATGCGACTCGCAGAGAGCCCCCAACCCAGCCCTCCCCCGCAAGCGGGAGAGGGAGCGCAGCGCCTTCGCGATTGCCGCCAGCCTTATCTCAGCATGCGTCGCGACGCGCGTTCTGCGCCTCTCAGCGGCAGCAGCGAAGCCGTTGCGCGAGAGACGATGGACACTCCGTTCCGTCGGCGTTGGCGAGTGTGATTGCGGCCTGCCGTCCAGCGAGGATAGCAGGTCGCTCAGTGATACCGCGCCGCGACATCCGATGCGCGGCGCGGCCAAACGGTCGGCGGCTCGGGCAGCGCGGTGTCGCCCGAATCATGCGTGCTCTGCAGCGCGTCGATGAAGTCGGCGAACCACTGCTGGATGGTGTGGGTGTTGAGCTTCGTCATCATCGCTTCCCAGCGCGTCCGCCGTTCGGTCAGCGGCATCACCAGCGCGGAAGCGATGGTGCGCGCCATGCCGTCGATGTCATGCGGGTTGACCAGGAGCGCGGCGTCGAGCTCGTTGGCGGCGCCGGCAAATTTCGACAGCACCAGCACGCCCGGATCGGCCGGGTTTTGGGCGGCGACATATTCCTTGGCGACGAGGTTCATGCCGTCCTGCAGCGGCGTCACCACGCCGACCTGCGCGGTGCGATAGAGCCCTGCGAGCACGCTCTGGCCAAATCCCTTGTTGAGATAGCGGATCGGCGTCCAGTCCACCTCACCATGCGCGCCGTTGACGTCGGTGACCAGCCTGGCGATCTCGCTCTGCAAATTGCCGTAGGCCTCGATCACGCCGCGCGAGGGCGTTGCGATCTGCAGCAACGACACCCGTCGCTTGAGGTGCGGATAGAGCATCCACATCTTGTCGAACGCCTTGATGCGATTGCCGAGCCCCTTGGAGTAGTCAAGCCGGTCGACGCCGATCGCGAGCTTCTCGCCATTGAGACTGCGCCGCAGCCGCGTCACGTCGGGATGCGTCATCGCCTTGGCGGCCTGCTGCGCGAACCTCTCGGGATCGATGCCGATCGGGAACACCGCGGCGCGCGCGCGACCGAACGACGAGGTGACGACGCCGTCACGGACCGCGAGGTCGAGGTCGTCCCGCACATAGGCAAGGAAGTTCTCGCAATCTTCCTCGGTCTGGAAGCCGATCAAGTCATAGGCGAGCATCGCCTCGACCAGCTCGCGATGGTTCGGCACGCCGGAGATCACCGCGCGCGTGGGCCACGGCGTGTGCAGGAAGAAGCCGATCGGCTGTGTCACGCCGAGATCGCGCAGCTCGGCGCCGAGCGCGAGGAAATGATAATCCTGGATCCAGAACACGGAATCGGGTTTGCGGAATCGCAGCAGCGCGCGCGCCATAAAGGCGTTCACCTCGCGATAGCTCGCATAATCGTCTCGCGACGCGCGGATCAGATCGGCACGTGAATGCAGCGCCGGCCACAGCGCCGAATTGGCGAATCCTTCGTAATAGCCGCCGTAATGCGCGGCCGGCAGGTCGAGCATCGCCAGCGCGCCGGCGCCGAGCGCTTCGACCTCCGCAAATGGCTCCTTCAAGCTCCCGTCGCGGACGCGGCCGCTGGAACCAACCCATATCGCCCCTGTCTTTTCCACCACCGGCAATAGTGCCGCAGCCAGCCCCCCCGTCATGGGTTCATTGGGTTTTCCGCGCGCCACGCGGTTCGAAACGACGACGAGGTTCACCCGGTTCCCTCCTGTTGGTCAACTCGCGTATTAACAACCATTCATCAAGATGGTTCCTCATCAAGGAATCTCCCAAATGAAACCAAATTCTGGCGAACGCGCACGGAACTCGCGGGAACTCGCGAAAAGAAAATTGCGCGCGAGGTGGCGCCCGCGACGCAAAAGCACCGCATTCGATTCGGAGGTGGCAAGATACGGTGAGCCGCTTAGGGCGGGCTCACGTGCCTTTCGTCATCGCTCCAGCAGACGCGCGAGGAATTCGCGCACGTCGCTCGGTGTGTCGAAATGGCCGGCGACGCCGGTCGCGCGACGGCCCACGGAAAATGCGAGACCGTTGAAGTCGGGCATGATCTCGAACACGCTCTCGTCGGTGACGTCGTCGCCGATGAAGAACGGACGCCGTCCCTTGAACGGCTCGTGCGTCATCAGTTCGCGCACGCCGCTCGCCTTGGTGAAGCCGGCCTGCTTGATCTCGCACACGCTCTTGCCCGGCATCACCTCGATCGGCGCGTTCGGCAGATCGGCGCGGATCAGCGACACCGCTTCATGGATCGCCTTCTCCGCGTGCGGCGCGAGCCGGTAGTGCAGCGCCAGCGAGTAGCCCTTGTCCTCGAGCAGGATCCCGGGGCTGAGCTTGGCGATCGCGGCGAGACGGCGCTTCAACTCCTTGTCCAGCGGCGGGGCGTGCGCGGCGACTGCTTCGTCGCTGCCCGGCTGCAGCCGCATCTCGGCGCCGTGGCCGCCGATGGCGGGAAACAGATCCGGCGCGAAGATCAGGTCAATGTCGTTGAGCGAGCGGCCGCTGACCAGCGCCAGCGCGCCGTCAGTGCGCTCGTGCAGAAGCCTCAAGGTCTCCGCCAGATCCGGCGGCACCCAGACCTCGCGCGGCGTCGGCGCGAAATCGATCAAGGTGCCGTCGATATCGAGCAGCACCGCGGTCTCCTTCAGACGCGGAACCAGCGATGCCGGCACCGGCACGCTGTCCGGCGCCAGATTGTCGTCAGGGGCGATGTCGTCATCCACGGGCATCTCGGCCAGGTCATGCTTCATGTCATTCTACTCCACAACTGCCAGCGGTCGTGCGACAGATTCGAGCGATTTTCGCTCGGCCGCGACGGCGTAACGCCACGCGACGACTGCGGCTCCGACCATGAGCGCCGCCCCCAGAAGGTAACCGGCGAAAACGCTGCTGCGCGATCCGGTGTCGATCAGCACGCCGAACAATGCGGGCCCCACCACGCCGCCGATGCCGGTGCCGATCGCATAGAACGCGGCGATCGCGAGCGCGCGGACCTCGAGCGGGAAGTTCTCGCTGACGGTCAGATAGGCGGCGCTCGCGGCCGGCGAGGCAAAGAAGAAGATCACCATCCAGGCGATGGTCTGGCTCTGCGCGCTGAGCGCGCCGATCGAGAACAGATAGCCGGACAGCGCCAGCAGCACGCCCGACACGCCATAGGTCAGCGTGATCATGGTGCGGCGGCCAAGCGTGTCGAACAGGCGGCCGAGCAGCAGCGGCCCGAGGAAATTGCCGGCGGCAAAGGGGAGGATGTACCAGCCAACATCGCTCGCGGGAATGCCAAAGAAGTCGGTCAGAATAAGGGCGAAGGTGAAGAAGATCGCATTGTAGAAGAACGCCTGCGCGGCCATCAACACCAGCCCGACCAGCGAGCGCTGCCGGTAGGTGGAGAACAGTGTCGTTGCGACCTCGCGCAGCGGCGTATGATCGCGCATCCGGATCCTGATCTTGTCGAAATCCCCGCTCGGCTGGGTATGGCCGAGGACGGAGGTCTCGATGCCGTCGACGATCCGGTGCGCCTCGTCGGGGCGGCCGTGGATCATCAGCCAACGCGGGCTCTCGGGGATCCACATCCGCATGAACAGCACGACGAGGCCGAGCACGGCGCCGGTGAAATAGGCGATCCGCCAGCCGTGGTCCGGCGCCAGCACCGCGGGGTCGAGCAGGAAGATCGCGCTGGAGGCGCCGATCGCGGCGCCGATCCAGAAGCTGCCGTTGATGACGAGATCGGTCCAGCCGCGATAGCGCGCCGGCACCAGCTCCTGGATGGTCGAATTGATCGCGGTGTATTCGCCGCCGATGCCGGCGCCGGTGAGAAAACGGAACAGCGCGTAGCTCGCAACATTCCACGACAGCGCGGTGGCCGCGGTTGCCGAGAGATACAGCGCCAGCGTGATGAAGAACAGCTTCTTGCGCCCGATGCGGTCGGTCAGCCAGCCGAAGCCCAGCGCGCCGAGCACCGCGCCGGCGAGATAGGCGCTGCTGGCAAAGCCGACATCGGCGTTGGAGAACCGCATCGCCGGGCTGTCCTTCAGCGCGCCCGACAACGCGCCGGCGAGCGTCACTTCGAGCCCGTCGAGGATCCAGGTGATGCCGAGCGCCAGCACCACGCGGGTATGGAATCCGCTCCAGTACAGATTGTCGAGCCGAAGCGGAATCGAGGTCTCGATGATGCGATCATCGCTCTCCGCGGCCGGCGCCGCCGCCTCGCCCGTTGTCGCAGTGCTGAGCTGTGTCCGCTGCAGAGTCATCGCGCCTGAGTAATGGGAAAAACCCCGGAACGAAACGCTCCAAGGCTCTCACTGCCGGAATTGCGGCAAACCAGATGCCCGCCACGCGGCGATAACGCCGGCGTCGTGCAGAGGTTCCCATATCGATCGACAGGAACGGAACATGGCGGCCACAGTTGCCCGCTGAGACGTCAAGGAGCCAGCCATGGCGGCACGCAAGCAAGCCACGCGGAAAAAGTCCACCGCACGGAAGGCCGGTGCGGCACGGCGCAAGATCGCAACGCGAAAGACGGCGCCCAACCGCTGGTCGCAGCGGGTGACGCAAGAGAGCGATGCGCTCGATCTCAAACGCGGCGTGTTCAAGCTGACCAGCGCGAAGAAGATCGCAGCATCGCTGAAGCGGTCCGCCGAACAGAGCAAGCGTCGCAAGAGCGGCGCCTACCGGTCCGCATTGTCGATGCTAACCTTCTATATCAACCGCGCCGGCAAGACGCTGCCGCTGGCGCAACGCTCGCGGCTCGAACGTGCCAAGGTCGAGTTGAAGCACCAGTTTGGCCGCGATTGATGTCGTCGTCCTGGCGAAGGCCAGGACCCATACGCAGCCATGGCAACAGGCGCGCGGCTAGTTGCGTCTACAACAATAGCGAGCGGTGGGTATGGATCCCGGCTTTCGCCAGGACGACGATTGTCTATCCGCTCGGGCGTACCCGCCTACGCCGCGCGGATGTTCGCCATGAAGCGGTCGAGCTCCTCGCGCAGCCGCGCGCTCTCGACCGACAGCGAGCGGGCCGAGTTCAGGACCTCTTCGGAGGCTGCGCCAGTCTCGGTTGCGCCGCGATTGACCTGGGTGACGCTGGCGGCGGCCTCCTGCGTGCCCTGCGCGACGTTCTGCACGCTGCGGGCGATCTCCTGCGTCGCCGCGCTCTGCTGCTCGACCGAGCTCGCGATGTTGGTCGCGATGCCGGAGATCTGGGAGATGGTGCCGCCGATCTCCTTGATCGCGGCGACCGATTCCTGCGTCGCGGCCTGCATGCCCGAGATGTGGTTGGAGATTTCCTCGGTGGCCCTGCCGGTCTGACTCGCCAGCGACTTCACCTCGGCCGCAACCACCGCGAAGCCGCGGCCGGCATCGCCGGCGCGCGCCGCCTCGATAGTGGCGTTCAACGCCAGCAGGTTGGTCTGCTCGGCAATCGCCGTGATCAGCTTGACCACGTCGCCGATCTCCTGCGCGGCACGCGACAATTTGCCGATCCGCGCATCGGTCTGCTCGGCCTGGCGCACGGCGGAATCGGCGATCTGGCTCGACTCCTTGGCGCGGCGGCCGATCTCGTCGACCGAAGCGGACAGCTCCTCGGTGGCGGAGGCAACCGACTGCATGTTGCTGGACGCCTCCTCGGAAGCGCCGGCGACCTGGCTGGACAGATTCTGCGTGGTCTCCGCGGTCCGCGTCAGGGTGCCGGCTGCCGATTCGAGCTGCACGGCGGAGGCCGACACGTTGGAGACGATCGAGCCGACAGCGGATTCGAATTCGTCGGCGAATCGGATCAGCTCGGCACGCCGCGCGGCGGCGCTTGCCTTGTTCTGCGCCTCCTGGGTCGCGGCGTCGCGCTCGGCCTTGGCGATCGCCTGGACCTTGAACTCCTCCACCGCACCAGCCATCTCGCCCAGCTCGTCGCGGCGGCCGAGGCCGGGCAGCACGACGTCGAAATTGCCGGCGGCGAGCTCGCGCATCGCGGCGCACATCGCGGCAATCGGCCGCGAGATGCCCTTGCCGAGCAAGAACGCCCAGGCGAGGCCCAGCACGAAGCCGCCAGCGGCAAGCATCAGGATCAGCCGCTCGGTCTCGCCGATCGTGGCATGGGATTCGTTCTCGAGCCGCTTCTGATCGGCGAGCAGGTTGGACTTCATCGCGGCCGAGCCCTGGCTGATGGCGGTTGCGGATTCCGTCATCTCGACCGTCAGCTCATCGATTGATTTCGAGTTCTCGATCAGCTTCGCCAGCGATTGCCGGTATTCGTCGAGCAGCCCGGCGACCTCCTTCAGCCCCTGATTGATCCGCTCGGTCTTCGAGGAGAGCGCGTGCAGCGAGTTCTCGACGAACTTCAGCCGCGCCATCGCGCTGGTCGCGACCGTCTTGTCGGCATTGACGACGAACATGTTGGCGAGCGCGGTCGCCGCCTGGAACTGGTCGGCAACCTTCTTGGAGCCGAACTGAATCGACTGGAGCTCAGAATCGTCGGCATTGCTCGGGAGATCGTCGAGCTTGTAGCGCATCGAATTTGCGCTGCGGTTGAGATTGTTCTGCGCGATCCGTGCGCTCTCGTCCTTCAGTTTGACGATGTCGGCGAAGATCTTGGAGAAGGTGCGAAACTCGCGCTCCAGCTTGGTGACCTGATCGAGCCGGGCCGGGTTGGTGGTGCCCTTCATCGCGGCCAGGATGGCGTCCTTCAGGCTGGCTTCCGCGGCGAGCGCCGCCTTGGCGTCGTCCTCCTTGCCGGTGACCACGAAATACCGCGCCAGCGAACGGTAGGAGATCAGCTCGCGGTCGATATTGCGGGCAAGATCGGCTTCCGCGACGCTCTGGCGGTAGGAGGCGACGCCGGCCGAGACCCGCTCGAAGCCCATATAGGCAAATCCCATGCTGGCCGCCGAAATCGCCAGCGTCACGGCAAAGCCGAGCATGATCTTGGCGCGGAACCTGAGGGTTGGGAATTTGATCGAACGCGATCGCTTGAGCCCCAGCATCCCCACCCCCTCATCTTCATTCTGAAAACCATGCGGTGTCCGGAGGCGCCCCGCCCCGAACCCGGCGCGCAAACCTAGGGCAGAAATGGATAAAGCTGTGTAAACGCCGATGCGTACCGGACTGCAGGGATCAACGGAGGGCGTCCGTTTCCTGACCCGCAGCCGGGTGTTCAACGACGACGAGGTCGCGGAGCTCGAGGCAGCCGAGCGCCCGGCCTGATCCCCCTGCGATACCGGCAGGCCGGTGCACCGACCGCTGGCATTCCAGACCGGCCCGGACGCGCCTGCTACGACCTTCGTCCCGCGCATTCGCGATTGACGGGAGAGCCGGCCCCTTTAATTTAGACTGGTTATAAGCAGGCCCGGCCGCTGCCCGCAGCCGGGAAAAACATATCAGGGAGGCGTCCGATGTCATTGCGGCGGATGGCGCTATCGGCGCTTGCGTCAAACAGGCGTGCCGGCACCTTGGCCGGCCAATGATGTCTCCCACTACGATACGGTACCCAGCGGTACCTCGATCGCGTCCGGCCTGAGCCGCCGTCGCGGTATGCGCGGAACCATCCGCGCCAAGAAGAATAAAGTGACCTGGTCTGGGAGAAAGCCTTTGGCGGAGAAGCACAGCGGTGCCGCCGACAGTATTGTCGTGGCGCAGGCAAAGACCGACGGACCGCGGGAAGCCGCGGACGAGATCGCGCGTCAATTGGCGCGCGCCAAGCTCGCCATGGTCACGGTGTTCGTCTCGCCGTTCTACGATCCCGAGACCTTCATCGCCGAGCTGTCGCGCCGGATGCCGGACACGCCGATCTTCGGCTGCACGACGGCCGGCGAGCTCTCGCCGGCCGGCTGGGACGAGGACAGCGTGGTCGCGATGGGCTTCAACGCGGCCGACTTCGTGATCGCGGCCCGCCCGCTGCTCGACCTCTCGACCTTCCGGGTCGATCGCGGCCGCTCGATCTGCACCGAGCTGCAGCAGGAGTTCGCGCAACGCACCGAGCAATGCGATCCCGCCGACGAGTCCTTCGGGCTGCTGTTCATCGACGGAATGTGCCAGCGCGAAGAGACCATCATGTCGGCGATCTACGCGTCGCTGGGAGACATTCCGATCGTCGGCGGCTCGGCCGGCGACGGCCTGCGCTTCGAGAAATCCTGGGTCTTCCACAACGGCAAGGCATACACCGACGCCGCCGTCGTGATCCTGATCAGGACCCGGCTGCCGTTCCGCCTGTTCAAATGCGATCACTTCGAGCCGACCGCGACCAAGATGGTCGTGACCGACGCCGACATCGAGCGGCGGATCGTGAAGGAGATCAACGCCGAGCCTGCCGCGCTGGAATATTCGCGCGCGGTCGGCCTCAGCGATTCCAAGCTCGAACTGTTCTCCTTCGCCGCCCATCCCTTGCTGGTCCGGGTCGGCGGCGCGTATTACGCACGGTCGATCCAGTGCACCAACCCGGACGGGTCGCTGCAGTTCTTCTGCGCCATAGACGAGGGGATGGTGCTGACGGTAGCGCGCGAGCGCGATCCGATTGATGCGACGAGCGACCTGCTCAAGGAGATCACCGACGAACTCGGCGAGATCTCGGTCTTCATCGGCTTCGAATGCGTGCTGCGCCGGCTCGACGTCGAGCAGCACCAGTTGTCGCGGGAGATGTCGGAACTCTATCGCCGCAACAATGTGATTGGCTTTCAAACCTATGGCGAGCAATATCGCTCCATGCACGTCAATCAGACGCTGACCGGCGTTGCCATCGGCAAGCGAGCTGTTGCTCCGCAATGACGGATACCGGCCCCAGCCGCATTGCAACGCTCGAGCGCGAGGCCGAGAAGCTGCGCAAGATCAACGCGGCGCTGATGTCGCGCGTCGAGCGCTCGACCGACCAGCAGCTCAACGCATTCTCGCTGTTCGAGACCGCGATCGCGCTCGACCAGCAGGTTCGCGACCGCACCCAGCAGCTCAAGCAGGTGCTGCAGTCGCTGGAAAAGACCAATGGCCGGCTGCTGCAGGCGAAGCAACAGGCGGAGGCGGCAAGCTCGCTGAAATCGTCCGTGCTGGTGTCCGTCACTCACGATCTGCTGCAGCCGCTGAATGCGGCGCGGCTGACGCTGTCGGCCCTGACCGAGATGATGACCGAACCCAAGGGCGTCGCCCTGACCGACCAGATCGACCGCTCGCTGGCGACGCTCGAGGACATGCTGCGCACGCTGCTCGACATCTCCAAGCTCGATGCGGGCGTGCTCAAGCCGGAGTTCGGACCGGTTGCGATCGCGTCGCTGTTCGAACCGCTGCAGCAGGAATTCAGCCCGCTCGCGGCCAAGCGCAACCTCTCGCTCCGGATCATGCCGTCGTCCGGTGTGGTTCGCTCGGACCCGCTGATGCTGCGCCGGATCTTGCAGAACCTGTTGGCCAATGCATTGCGCTACACCCAGCGCGGCAGCGTGCTGATGGGTTGCCGTAACAGCGGCGACAACATCTGCATCGAGGTGCACGACACCGGCCCAGGAATTCCGGAAACGCAGCGCGAAGCCATCTTCGTCGAGTTCCAGCGTGGCGAGGCCGGCGCCGGCGACAAGGCCGGCATCGGACTCGGCCTCTCGATCGTGCGCCGCTTTGCCAACGTGCTGGGCCACGACATCCGGCTGACGTCGCGCCCGGGCAAGGGCTCGGTGTTCTCGGTCACCCTCCCGCGCACCGCCGACCCAGTCGCAATTCCGGCGCGCGAGCAGGCAAGCGTCGATTATCGGTATGGCGGCATGGAGGGTGCGAAGATCCTGCTGATCGAGAACGACCTGTCGAGCGCCGAGGGCCTCGCCAGCCTGCTGGAGAAATGGGGTTGCGACGTCGCGGTGACGATCTCCAAGACCGAAGCGCTCGAACGCATCCGGGCGCTGGATGGAATTCCAGACGCCATCATCGCCGATCTGCATCTCGACAATGGCGAGACCGGGATCGAGGCCGTCGACGTGATCCGCAACGAGATCAAGACCGGCGTTCCGGCGATCATCGTCACCGCCGACTACTCCGCCAAGGCGGCCTCCGATGTGTCGGCCTTCGGCCACGAGCTGCTGAAGAAGCCGATCAAGCCCGCTGAGATGCGCTCGCTGCTGTCGTTCCTGCTGGCCGCGGAGCAGCCGGCAACGCGGCTATGATTGGTCGCCGCGCGACGGCGCAGCCGTGACCGGCGCGTGGTCGTGCTTGCCGAAATCCAGCTTCGACAATGCGATGATCGCCTCGGTCCGGCTCCGCACGTTGAGCTTGCGCAGGATCTCCGAGACATGCACCTTCACGGTCGTGACCGAGATATCGAGCTGATAGGCGATATGCTTGTTCTGCAGGCCATGGCAGATCATGTCGAGCACGCGCAACTGCTGTGAGGTGAGCTGGCCGAGCTGCTGGATCAGCTCCCGCGTGTCGGCCTGACCTTTCCGGGCAGCGGCGGTATCGCGGAAACGCGTGGGCAGGCACACGGCTCCTTCGAGGATGCCGCGCAACAGGCGCGCCAGCTCGGCCTTCGGCGTGGATTTCGGAATATAACCGGAAATGCCGAGCGAGATCGTGCTGCCGATGATTCGGGAATCGTCATGCGCCGACACGATGACGAGCGCGCTGCGCGGCGCGGCAGCGCGCACCCGGTAGGCTCCCAGGAGCCCAGTGGTCCCGGGCATCGACAGATCGAGCAGGATCAAATCAAGGCCCTCGCGCGCGGCGATAACGTCCAGCGCGCCGTCGATCGACGTCGCCTGCAGCACTTCGGCCTCAGGAAATTCAGCGCCGATCACGCCGACCAGGGCGGCACGAAACAGCGGGTGATCCTCGACGATCAGCAGCCGAGGGGCACCCGCCTTGCTGACCGGCGGTTCGTCCAGGGGCGCGGTTGTGGTCAAGGCTGCGCCGTCCTCTCCCGGGTCGCTCATGACTGCCATTGCGGGCATGACGTTATCTCAAAGCCGGGGTGCAGCCTATAGAACGTTCGATGCCCTCGCGTTGCAGCGCAGCAACCTTAAGGCGCCTTCTCCGGCTTCGAACCCGCGCAGGCTTCAGGAAGCGGAAGCGGGACCTTGCCGAGCTCGATGATCGCCTTGTTGCGGCTGAACAGCTTCAGCTTGCGCAGTATCTCGGTCACATGCGCCTTCACCGTGGACTCCGCGAGCTTGAGCTCCGCGGCGATCTCTCGGTTCTGCAAGCCGCGGGTAATCAGGTGCAGGACGCGAATCTGCTGCGGCGTCAGCTTCTGGATCCGTTCCTGCAACGTGCGCGCCGTCTCCGACTGCTCCAATGCGCCGACCGCGACGAAATCCCGCGGCGCCGAGACCGAACCGCTCAGCACCCGGGCGATCGCCTCAGACAGCTCGCCGAGCGAGGTCGACTTCGGCAGATAGCCGACCGCGCCCATCTCCAGCGCCTCGCGGATCGTATGCTTGTCCTCCTCGCTCGACACGATGGCGATCGGAAGCCGGGGATAGCGGTCCCGGATCTTCTGGAACCCGGAAAAGCCGACAACGTCGGGCAGCAGCAAATCGAGCAGGGCCAGGTCGATGTTCGGCTCGGTGGCGAGGATACCGAGCGCGCCCTTGATCGAGGTGGCCTCGTAGATACGGGCATCCGGATGCGAGATGCGAATGGCGTTGCCAAGCGCTTCACCGAACAACGGGTGATCGTCGATGATCAGGAAGCCCATCATAAGGAGCCTCGTACGGATGTTGCCGCCGTCGTGCCCTAGAGCATTTTCAGTTCTGATTAAATCAGAACCGAAGCTCCAGATGCTAGCTTTGACGCATCGTCTTCACGCGAACCGGTGCTGAATTCGCTCGAAAATGCTCTAGTTCGACGCGTCGGAGTCCTGCAGTGTCTGTAAATAGGCATATACGTTTTTCAGCTCGTCGTCGCTAAAAACGTCCTTCCACGACGGCATCCCCTTGGACGGGCGGCCCTCATGGACCGTCTTCCAGAAGGTCGCTTCCATGTCGTTGCCATAACGCTTCTTCAGGAGACGCAGATCGATGCGCCGTTCGCTCTGCACCGCATCCGGGCCGTGGCAATGAGCGCAGGTGCCGTTGAACGTTTCCCGCCCGGCCTTGGCATCTCCGGTGACTGCCGCGGTCTGGACCGGCTTGTCGGATGCAGCCGCCTGTCCCACGGTGGTGGGTTCGCTCGTCCCGCTGGACGACGTCGCAGCCTGGTTCGCCTGGCCGAACTTCACCGGTGCGCCGTTCGGCACGCCATATTTGACGAACAGGGCGGCGATGTCAGGTTGCAGTGACGGTAGCACGGCATCGACCTCATCGCGCAGCGTGCCCGACGCCTTGGCGAAGCCGATTGCGGTCTTCCAGAGCAGGCCGTCGCCTTTGGTCGATACGACCTGATACTTGTCGCCATAGGCGGTCTTGTTGAGCCAGCCGGCCACCGGCGCCCAAATGAAGGCGACGTCCACCGTTCCTTTCGCAAGCGCCGCCATCCCTTCGTCCGGGCTGAGCACGGTGACTTTCTGGATGTCGTCGCGCGACGCAAGCAGGTTTTGTGGCGCCGATTCGTATTGCACCGCGACCCGCAGCCCCTTGAGATCGTCGATGCCGGCGAGCTTGCGATCCCTGGCCGCGACTAGCGCGTAGCCTTCATGGGCGATCGGCTTCGAGAAGATCACCGCCGGCCCCATGAAATCCTCGACCAGCGGCAGGCCGACCATGGCATCGCATTGCTTGCTGAGCAGGGTTTCGCGAACCGTGCGCTTGCCGAAATAAGACTTGTACCAGTTGTAGCTCACCGCACGGCCGAGCTTCTCCGCCACCGCCTGGCCGATCTCGAGATACAGTCCGGGCTTGCCCGGATCATCGCTCGAGAACGGCAGGTTGGTTGGGTCGGCGCAGAGCCGCAGCGGCTTTGTCTCCTCTGCGCCGGCCGACACGGCCGGCGCCATCAATATTGCGGAGAGCAGCACGGCACTGATCGCCCGTCCCAACCGCGCGTCACGCGAACATCCACGCACTTCGTTTCGGGTCATGCTGAACACGGACAATGCTGCCTCCGTTCTCGACGATTGTTACTGCACGCTGAACACGAACAACGAGCCGCCCTCGGGCGCCGCGGCGGTCATCTTCTTGCCGATGTCGCCGAGGAAGGCCGGGATCGACGCCGTGCGCCCAACCACGATTGCGACATACTGCTTGCCGTCGACCGAGTAGGTCACCGGACCGGCGCCGATGCCGCTGCCGAGGTTCTTGCTCCACAGCACCTTGCCGTTCTTGGCATCGATGGCGCGGAAGTCGCCATGCAGATTGCCCGAGAACACCAGGTTGCCGGCCGTCGTCAGCGTGCCGCCGTTGAAGGGCAGGTCTTCCTTGAGGCCCCACACCTTCTTGTTGGCGATGGGATCCCAGGCCACGAGCTCGCCGAGGAACCCGCCGGGACCTGCCTTGGTCGGGAATTCGGCGCCGAGATAGAACACGCCGCGCTTGTAGTTCACGTCACTGACCGACCAGTCCATGCAGACATTGTTGGTCGGAATGTAGACGAGGCCGGTCTGCGGGTTGAACGACATCGGCTGCCAGTTCTTGCCGCCGATCAGGTTCGGGCAGATGTCCTTGGCGGGATGGCCGGGGCCGGGCCGCTTGTCCGGATCCTCTTCGGCCCGCATCGTGTTGACGTCCCACTTCTTGGCCCAGTTCGCGAAGACATATTTCTCGGCCGAGATCACCTTGCCAGTTTCGCGGTTGGCGACGAAGAAGAAGCCGTTGCGGTCCGCCTTCATCAGCACCGGCGTCTCGGCGCCCTTGATCTTCAAGTTGGCGAGCACGAGCTCATTGACGCCGTCATAATCCCAGGCATCGGCTGGCGTGCCCTGGATATGCCACTTGATCTTGCCGGTGTTGGGATCGATCGCGAGCGTGGACGCCGTGTACAGGTTGGTCAGCTTGCCGAAATTGCCGTCGCCGGTGGAGCGCACGCCGGTGTTCCAGGGACCCGGATTGCTGGTTCCCCAATAGACCGTGTCGGACTTGGCGTCGTAGGAGCCGACCAGCCAGGCTGCGCCGCCGCCGTGCAGGCCGGTGTCGCCCTTCCAGGTCTCGCTGCCGGGTTCGCCGGGCGCCGGCACCGTGTAGGTCTGCCAGAGCAGCTTGCCGGTGTTAAGGTCGAACGCCTGCAGCGCACCGCGGACGCCGTATTCGCCGCCGCCGAAGCCGGTGATGACCTTGTCGCGGACCACGAGCGGCGGCGAGGTGATGACCGAGCCCTGCTTGTAGTCGACGACGGTCGAGGTCCAGAGCTCCTTGCCGGTCTCGGCATCGAGCGCGGTCAGCTTGCCATCGAGCCGGCCGACGAAGATCTTGCCGTTGGCATAGGACACGCCACGATTGTTGACGTCGCAGCAGGCGTATTGAAGCACGTCGTCGGGGATATCAGGCTGATAGGTCCATTTGCGCGCCCCGGTCGCGGCATCGATCGCATAGACGTATTTCGGCCCCCAGGAGGTCGAGACGTACAGGGTCTTGCCGATCACGATCGGCGAGGACTCGTTGGAACGCAGCGAGGCCAGCGACATGGAATAGGCCAGCTGCAGCTTGCCGACGTTCTCGGAGTTGATTTGCTTCAGGGGGCTGAAGCGCGTATTGCCGTAGTCGTGGCCTGCGACGGCCCACCCGTTGGGATCCGATGCCGCCTTCACGACGGAATCATTCGCTCTCGACACGCCGACACTCGCCATCAGCATGGCGGCCAGCGACACGCCGGCAAAGAAGGTCCCGCTCCTCAGCTTCATCTGTTTCCTCCAATATGGTTTCGTTGCCGCGACGGATGCGTCGCGGGCGCGGCTTTCTAACCAATTCATGAACGCGCGATCTTTCGTCGCTGCATCGCCGATGAAAATGACAGCAACGTTTTTTGGCCGTTATAGGCGGAAGGTAGTAGCCATCGCGGACGGTGCTTCGCCGCGCGTTGCGATCGACAGGTTGGCGATCGCAAGCGCCATGAAGGCGGGTGCATCACGTGCACTTGGGACGATCGGTGCGGGCTTGTAAATTGCCCATCCACCGGCGGCCTGCTAGGATCGAAGCACAGGCCCGGCACCCTTCATGACAGGGTCGCGACTACGACTTTGATCGCGGTTACGCCCCCCATGAAGCGTGCTCTACTGAGCCAATAATTGAGACTTTGGGAGGAATGCGTGTCTACAGTCAAACTGACGGTAAACGGCAGGGCGGTCTCGGTCGACGTCGAGGACCGGACCCTCCTCGTGCATCTCTTGCGCGAAAACCTGAACCTGACCGGTACCCATGTCGGCTGCGATACCAGCCAGTGCGGTGCCTGCGTCGTCCATGTCGACGGACGGGCGGTCAAATCCTGCACCATGCTGGCCGGCCAGGCCGCCGGCTGCAACGTCACCACGATCGAAGGCCTCGCCAAGGGCGACGAGCTGCACCCGATGCAGGCGGCCTTCCGCGACAATCACGGCCTGCAGTGCGGTTACTGCACCCCCGGCATGATCATGTCCGCTGTCGATATCGTGCACCGCCATGGCGGCAATCTCGACGAGGAAACGGTCCGCCACGAGCTCGAAGGCAATATCTGCCGCTGCACCGGCTACCACAACATCGTCAAAGCGGTGCTCGATGCAGCCGGCCGCATGAAGGTCGCGCAGGCCGCCGAATAGCAGCCCAAGGGCTGTAGAGGACCACGCACGATCAAGCTCATCACCGCCGATCTCGATGGAAACGGCGGCAAATCGAAATCTCCGGTCGGGAGGACTAGACCATGGGTGTTGAAGGAATCGGCGCACGTGTCGTGCGCAAGGAAGATCGCCGGTTCATAACCGGACAGGGACGTTACGTCGACGACATCAAAATGGTGGGCATGAGCTATGCTCACTTCATCCGCAGCCCGCATGCGCATGCCAAGGTCACGGGCATCGATTCAGCCGAGGCCATGAAGATGCCCGGCGTGATCGCGGTGCTGACCGGGCAGCAGCTCGTCGACGACAAGGTCGGCAACCTCATCTGCGGCTGGGCGATCACCTCGAAGGATGGTTCGCCGATGAAAATGGGCGCGTGGCCGGCGATGGCGCCGGAGACCGTGCGTTTCGTCGGACAGGCGGTCGCGGTCGTGATCGCCGAAACCAAGAATCAGGCCAGGGACGCGGCCGAAGCTGTTATCGTCAACTATGAAGAGCTTCCCGCGGTGCCCGACATCAAGGCCGCGATCAAGCCCGGCGCGCCGCAGCTGCACCCCGAAGCGCCCGGCAACGTCGTGTATGATTGGCACCTCGGCGACGAAGCCGCGGTGAAGGACGCCTTCAGCAAGGCCGCCAACGTGGTGACGCTCGAGCTCACCAACAACCGCCTGGTGCCGAACGCGATGGAGCCGCGCGCGGCGATTGCGCATTACGACCAGGCCGACGAGCACTTTACGCTCTACACCACATCGCAGAACCCGCACGTCGCCCGCCTCGTGCTGTCGGCGTTCTACAACATCGCGCCGGAGCACAAGCTGCGGGTGATCGCGCCCGACGTCGGCGGCGGCTTCGGCTCGAAGATCTACATCTATCCAGAAGAGATGGTGGCGCTGTGGGCGTCGAAGAAGGTCAACCGCCCGGTGAAGTGGACCGGTGACCGCTCGGAGGCCTTCCTCACCGACGCGCATGGCCGCGACCATGTCTCGAAGGCAGAGATGGCGTTCGACAAGGACAACAAGATCCTTGGTCTCAGGGTGAAGACCCACGCCAATTTCGGCGCCTATATGTCGCTGTTCTCCTCGGCGGTGCCGACCTATCTCTATGCGACGCTGCTGTCGGGCCAGTATGTGATCCCGGCGATCTATGCCGAGGTGATGGGCGTCTACACCAACACCACGCCGGTCGACGCTTATCGCGGCGCCGGCCGCCCGGAGGCCAGCTACCTGATCGAGCGGATGATGGAGACCGCGGCGCGGCAGTTGAAGGTCGACCCGGCCGAGCTGCGCAAGAAGAACTTCATCACCCAGTTCCCGTATCAGACGCCTGTGATCATGGCGTATGACGTCGGCGACTTCCACGCTTCGATCGACGCCGCGATGAAGGCGATCGATTACGCCGGCTTCCCGGGCCGCAAGGCCAAGGCGAAGGCCGACGGCAAACTGCGCGGCATCGGCATCTCCTGCTACATCGAGGCCTGCGGCATCGCGCCGTCGAAAGCGGTCGGCAGTCTCGGTGCCGGCGTCGGCCTATGGGAGTCCGCGGAGATCCGCGTCAACCCGGTCGGCACCATCGAGGTCCTCACCGGCTCGCACAGCCACGGCCAGGGCCACGAGACGACGTTCTGCCAGATCATCGCGGAGCGTCTCGGCGTGCCGCTCAGCCAGGTCTCGATCGTCCATGGCGACACCGACAAGGTGCAGTTCGGCATGGGCACCTACGGCTCGCGCTCGCTCGCGGTCGGCGGCACCGCGATCGTGAAGGCGATGGAGAAGGTCGAAGCCAAGGCCAAGAAGATCGCGGCGCACGCGCTCGAAGCCTCCGAGAGCGACATCGTGATCGAGAACGGCGAGTTCAAGGTCACCGGCACCGACAAGTCGATCGCGCTGCCGATGGTCGCGCTCGCGGCCTACACCGCGCACAACCTGCCTGAGGGCATGGAGCCGGGGCTGAAGGAGACGGCGTTCTACGACCCGACCAACTTCACCTTCCCGGCCGGCGCCTATATCTGCGAGCTCGAGGTCGATCCCACCACCGGCAAGACCTCCTTCGTCAACTTCGTGGCGGCAGACGACTTCGGCCGGCTGATCAACCCGATGATCGTCGAGGGCCAGGTTCATGGCGGCTTGGCGCAGGGCATCGGCCAGGCCCTGCTCGAAGGCGTGGTCTATGACGGCAACGGTCAGCTCGTGACCGCATCCTTCATGGATTACACCATGCCGCGTGCCGACGACCTGCCGTCGTTCCAGCTCTCGCACACCACGACGCTGTGTCCGGGCAATCCGCTCGGCGTCAAGGGCTGCGGCGAGGCCGGCGCGATCGGCGCCTCGGCTGCCGTGATCAATGCGATCACGGACGCCATCGGCAACAACAAGCTGGAAATGCCGGCGACGCCCGATCGCGTCTGGAACGCCATTCACGGTTGAGGGAGGAAGAGCCATGTACGAGACAAATTATCACCGCGCTTCCTCGGTCGCCGACGCCGCGGCAACCTTCGCCAAGGGCACGGAATCAAAATTCCTTGCCGGCGGACAAACCCTGCTCCCCGTGATGAAGCAGCGTCTCGCCGCGCCGTCCGACGTGATCGACCTCTCCAAGGTGCCGGAGATGATCGGCATCGAGGTTTCGGGCGACACGGTCACCATCAAGGCCGCGACGCCGCATCACGATGTGGCGCAAAGCGATGCGGTCAGGAAGGCGATCCCGGCGCTCGCCAATCTGGCGTCGATGATCGGCGATCCCGCCGTGCGCCATCGCGGCACGATCGGCGGCTCGCTCGCCAACAATGATCCGGCGGCGGACTATCCCGCGGCGGTTCTGGCGCTTGGCGCGACGATCAAGACCAACAAGCGGTCGATCGCCGCCGAGGACTTCTTCAAGGGCCTGTTCGCGACCGCGCTTGAGGACGGCGAGATCATCACGGCGGTCTCGTTCCCCGTTCCGGCCAAGGCGGGCTATGCGAAATTTCCGAACCCGGCCTCGCGCTTCGCGCTGACCGGCGTGTTCGTCGCCCAGACCAAGGCTGGCGACGTCCGTGCCGCGGCGACCGGCGCGTCGCAGAGCGGCGTCATGCGGGTCCCGGCGATCGAGGGCGCGCTGAAGGCGAATTGGTCGCCCAGTGCGCTCGATGGCGTCAAGATCCCGTCGAACGGGCTGCTCGCCGACATCCACGGCTCGGCAGACTATCGCGCCAACCTGATCAAGGTGATGGGACAGCGCGCAGTCACCGCCGCGGGTTGATAGCGTCTAGACACAAGTGCAAGAACGGCGCGCAGCGATGCGCGCCGTTCTTTTTTGCGGATGAGCACGGACAAAAAGCCGCTTGCCACACGGCGTATTCGGCGAGACAATTTAGCTAATCAGCTAATTAAAAATACCGTCGCACGGACGGGGCGAGGACGCGCGCATGACATTCGGCATCACCGACGCACACCGTTTGCCACGACCGTGTAATGAGTCCGACGTCAGGTGACGCGCAGCGATACCGCCGCAGCCACGAGACCTCATCCGCATAACTCCTAACTACAACGGACCAACAACGTGCTCGATAAACCAGCCTCCCAAACTGCCGCCCGCACCTCCGGCCCGCTCGTCGGCTTCCGCATCGTCGAATTCGCCGGCATCGGCCCCGGCCCGTTCGCGTGCATGCTGCTCGCCGACATGGGCGCCGAGGTCATCACCCTCGATCGCGTCGGCGCCGGCAAGAACCTGAAGGCGGTCGCAACGCGCGGCCGCAAGGTGATCGAGCTCGATCTCAAGAACAAGGCCGCGGTCGCCGAGGTGCTGGAGCTGTTGGGTCATGCCGATGCGCTGATCGAGGGTTTCCGCCCCGGAGTGATGGAGCGCCTTGGTCTCGGCCCCGACGTCGTGCTCGCGCGCAATCCGAAGCTGGTCTATGGCCGCATGACCGGCTGGGGCCAGGAAGGGCCGCTGGCGCACGCTGCCGGCCACGACATCAACTACATCTCGATAACCGGCGCGCTGGCTGCGATCGGCACCAAGGAGAAGCCGGTGCCGCCGCTCAACCTGGTCGGCGATTTCGGCGGCGGCGCGCTCTATCTCGTGGTCGGCGTGCTCGCCGCGCTGCTCGAAGCACAGAAATCCGGCAAGGGCCAGGTGGTGGATACCGCGATGTGCGACGGCGCGGCGTCGCTGATGTCGATGTTCTACGACATGAGCGCACAGGGCCGCTGGAGCGGCGGCCGCGACCAGAACTTCCTCGATGGCGGCGCGCACTTCTACGGCGTCTACGAATGCTCCTGCGGCAACTTCATCTCTATCGGTTCGATCGAGCCGCAATTCTACGCGCTGCTGCGCAAGCATGCCGATCTGACCGGCGCCGATTTCGACGCGCAGATGGATCGCAAGGCGTGGCCGGGGCTGAAGGAGAAGCTGACCAAGGTCTTCAAGAGCAAGACGCGTGCGGACTGGTGCAAGATCATGGAAGGCACCGACATCTGCTTCGCGCCCGTACTCACCATGGAGGAGGCGCCGAAGCATCCGCACATGGCGGCGCGCAAGGTGTTTGTCGAGCGCCACGGCGTCACCCAGCCCGCCCCCGCGCCGCGCTTCTCGCGGACCCCGTCGGCGATCCGCGAGCCGGAGGTGGCGAAGATCGGGGATGTGACGAGCGCGTGGAAGGTCGCGAGGTAACTTCCGCTGTCATGCGAGCTCGCGACAAAATTGCAAGGCAATTTTGCGCTGAAGCGACGAAGCAATCCATCGTTCCGCGAACGGCGAAATGGATTGCTTCGCTTCGCTCGCAATGACGGCGCAGAGAACGCAGAGTGGATAAGGACGCGTAGCGCCGTACCGACGAAGTCCTACGCCGCGTGATCGACCTTCAGCACGCCGCGGCGAATCTGGTCCTCCTCGATCGATTCGAACAGCGCCTTGAAGTTGCCTTCGCCGAAGCCGTCGTCACCCTTGCGCTGGATGAATTCGAAGAAGATCGGTCCGATCGCGTTCGCCGAGAAGATCTGCAGCAAGACCTTGGTCTGGCCGCCATCGACCACGCCCTCACCGTCGATCAGGATGCCGTTTGTCTGCAGCCGCGCGACGTCTTCACCATGCTTCGGCAGGCGGGTGTCGATCCGCTCGAAATAAGTGTCGGGCGGTGACGGCATGAACGGCAGACCGGCGTCACGCAGCGTCTCGACGGTGCGATAGATATCGCGGGCGCCGCAGGCGATGTGCTGGATGCCCTCGCCGCGATAAATGTTGAGATACTCCTCGATCTGCCCGGAATCGCCGGCGTCCTCGTTGATCGGAATCCTGATCTTGCCGTCCGGGCTGGTCAGCGCCCGGGAGAACAGGCCCGATGCGCGCCCCTCGATGTCGAAGAAGCGGATCTGGCGGAAGTTGAACAGCTTTGCGTAGAAGCCGGTCCAGGCGTCCATGCGGCCGCGATGAACGTTGTGGGTGAGGTGATCGACGTAATAGAGGCCGGAGCCTGCGGGCCGCGGATTCTCCGCGCCGAGCCACTCGAACTCGGCGTCATAGGCCGAGCCCTTGGCGCCGTAGCGATCGACGAAATAGAGCAGGCTGCCGCCGATGCCCTTGATCGCGGGGACGTCGAGCGTCTTCTGCGCGGATGAGGCATCGGACGGCTCGGCGCCGAGCGAGAGCGCGCGCTCATAGGCCCGCTTGGCATCGACCACGCGGAACGCCATCGACGGCGCGCACGGGCCGTGCGCGGCGACGAAGTTGAAGCCGTGGGTGGCGGGCTCCTCATTGACGAGATAGTTGATGTCGCCCTGGCGATAGACCGTGATCATCTTGGTCTTGTGGCGGGCGACCGCGACGAAGCCCATCAGCTTGAACAGCGCGTGCAGTTCTTCCGGATTGGGGTGGGCATATTCGACGAACTCGAAGCCGTCGGTGCCCATCGGGTTGTCGGCGCTGATCTCGGCCGGCGGCGCATTGTGAGGAAACGGACCCATGGCGGAATCTCCCTGACTTGTCTCGAGGTTAATTTCCACCATTTGCCGCGCAATGTGCGTGCAAAGCAGCGCTAGATTCGCTAGCATCGCACACAATCCGTGCATTAGATTGGCTTTCTGCGCATGACTGAAGTCGACGCCTTCGACCTCAAGATGCTCGCCGCGTTGCAGGACGACGGCCGGCTAACCAACCAGCAACTCGCCGACCTTGTCGGCCTGTCCGCCTCGCAATGCTCCCGCCGCCGGATGAGGCTGGAGGAGGAGAAGGTCATTTCCGGCTACCACGCCGACCTTGCCGGCGAAGCGCTCGGCTTCGGCCTGATCGCCTTCGTCCACATCACGCTGGCGACCCATTCGCCCGACAACGCCAAGCGGTTTCGCGAGCTGGTCAACCGCGTCGACGATATCCAGGAGGCCTATGCGCTGACGGGAGATGCCGATTACGTGCTCAAGGTGATGCTGCGCGACCTCAAGAGCCTGTCCGACATCGTCAACAACGTGCTGATGCCGCACCAGAGTGTCGCCCATGTGCGCTCCTCCATCGTGCTCGATCGCCTCAAGGAGAGCTCAAAGCTGCCGCTGACGACGTTGCAGGGGTAGTCTTTTTGACGCGTTTTCTTCACGCGAACCGGTCCCACTTCGCTGGAAAACGCTCTGCTCTGGCGCAAATCGAGGGAAATCCGTCATTCGCTTTCCTGGCCCGATTTGCGATCATTCCTCCAACATCCGGCAAGAGGGACGACGATGGCGCTGCAGATGCGACCGAACTGCGAATATTGCGACAAGGACCTGCCGCCGAACGCGACAGATGCGCGGATCTGTTCGTATGAATGTACATTTTGCGCGGATTGCGCCGACACCAAGCTCGGCAATGTCTGCCCGAACTGCGGCGGCGGCTTCGCGCCGCGGCCCATCCGGCCCGCGAAGGAGTGGCGGCCGGGCGTGTGCTCGGCGAAACAGCCGCCGTCCGACAAGCGGGTGCACCTGAAATATAGCCTCGAGGATATTGCCGCGCATTCGGCGCGGCTGAAGGATATCAGGCCGGAAGAGAGGTGATCGGCGATATTTTGTCCCCTCTCTAGCCCCCTCCCGCCTTGCGGGCCTGCAAGGGCGAGGGAGGGGTGGGGGTCAAGCCGCGGACGCCGGCATTCGCCACCCGCTTCGCGCTGCAGCGCAAACCAACCTCCCCTTTTCAAGGGGAGGTGAAGCACTCTGTCGGGCGATCGAACGAACTATTCCGCCGCGACGATCGTCCCCTCGACCTCGCCGAAGCCGACGCGGTAGCCGTCGCCCTGGCACCAGCCGCGCATGACGAGCGAATCGCCGTCTTCGAGGAACGAGCGCTTGACGCCGCCGGCAAGCTCGACCGGCTCGGTGCCGTTCCAGCTGATCTCGAGCAGGCTGCCGCGCTGGTGCTTCTCCGGACCGGAGATCGTGCCTGACCCTAAGAGGTCGCCGACATTCATGGCGCAGCCGGATGAGGCGTGATGCACGAGCTGTTGCACCGACGACCAGTACATGTACTTGAAATTGGTGCTGCAGATCGTCTTCGCCTCGTTCATCGATCCCGCACCCAGCGCGACATCGAGCTGCATGTCGTAATTGTTCGGCTGCGCCTGCTTCAGATAGGCGAGCGGCTCCGGCTGCTGCGCCGGGCCCTGCATGCGGAACGGCTCCAGCGCTTCGCGCGTCACCACCCAGGGGCTGATCGAGGTCGCGAACGCCTTGGCCTGGAACGGGCCGAGCGGCACGTACTCCCACTGCTGGATGTCGCGCGCGCTCCAGTCGTTGAGGATGACGAAGCCGAAAATCATCTCCTCAGCCTGCTTCTCGGTCAGCATCTCGCCCATCGGCGACGCCTGTCCCACGACCACGCCCATCTCGAGCTCGAAATCGAGCCGCTTGCACGGGCCGAAGCTCGGCACCTCAGCGGTCGGCGGCTTCAGCTGGCCGCGCGGCCGGCGCACCTTGGTGCCGCTCACCACCACGGTCGAAGCGCGGCCGTTATAGCCAATCGGCATGTGCAGCCAGTTCGGCTGCAGCGCGTTGTCCTTGCCGCGGAACATGACGCCGACATTGGTGGCGTGCTCCTTCGACGAATAGAAATCGGTGTAGCCCGAGACGGCAAACGGCATGTGCAGCTTCACATTCGCCATGGGCACCAGCGCCCGCGCCCGCAATTCCCTGTTGTCCCGTAGCTCCGGGTGATCGGAGCGCAGCAGCTCACTGATCCGCGCCCGCGTCGCCGACCACACTTTCGGCCCCAGCGCCATGAAGGCGTTGAGCGACGGCTGCGAGAACACGCCGAGCGGCCCGACATCGAGCCGCGAGTCCTGCTCGAGCTCCCAGAGATCGAGCACATAGTCGCCGATCGCGACGCCGACGCGAGGGGCCAATCCGTTCGCCGAGAACACGCCATAAGGCAGATTCTGGATCGGAAAGTCGGAGGTCGGCGCAACGTCGATGAAGGAGCGGAGTTTGGGGTCGTTCGGGTGGGGCACGGATTTCTCCAATCAGAAAGTCGTCATGCCCGGGCTTGACCCGGGCATCCATCTTCAGGAAGCCCGATGGATCGCCGGGTCAAGCCCGGCGATGACGATCGACATGAATTCTACGGCTTGCTCGGATCGAACTTCTTTTCCAAGCCCTTCCAGCAATCCGAATAATCGTCCTGCAGCGTCGACGACGTCGCCGCATGCTTGGTAACGCGCTGGGGAAACCGCGTTTCGAACATGAAGGCCATGGTGCCGGTCAGCTTCACCGGCTTGAGCTCGGTGTTGCTGGCGTGCTCGAAGGCCTCGCGGTCGGGGCCGTGCGGCAGCATGCAGTTGTGCAAGCTGATTCCGCCGGGCACGAAGCCCTGCGGCTTGGCGTCGTAGACGCCGTAGATCAGGCCCATGAATTCCGACATGATATTCATGTGATACCACGGCGGACGGAAGGTGTTGTCGGCCACCAACCAGCGCTCCGGGAAGATCACGAAGTCGATATTCGCGGTGCCCGCGGTCTCCGACGGCGAGGTCAGCACCGTGAAGATCGAGGGATCGGGGTGATCGAAGGCGATCGCGCCGACCGGCGAGAAGGCGCGCAGGTCATATTTGTACGGCGCATAATTGCCGTGCCAGGCGACCACGTCGATCGGCGAATGCGGCAGCGTGGTCTTGAACAGCGAGCCGCCCCATTTCACGTAGAGTTCGGTCGGCGTGTCCTTGTCCTCATAGGACGCAACGGGCGTCAGGAAGTCGCGCGAATTGGCGAGGCAGTTGGCGCCGATCGGGCCGCGCTCCGGCAGCGTGAACGCACCGCCGTAGTTTTCGCAGAGATACCCGCGCGCCGGACCATTTAGAATCTCGACGCGGAACTTGACGCCGCGCGGGATCACCACGATCTCGCCAGGCTCGGCATCGATGCGGCCGAACTCGGTGACGAAGCGCAAATTGCCCTGCTGCAACACGAACAGCATCTCGCCATCGGCATTGTAGAAATGCTGATCCACCATCGATTTGGTGATGAGATAGACGTGCGCCGCCATGCCGGCTTGCGTGTTGGCATCGCCCGCCGTGGTCATGGTCTGCACACCCTGCAGGAAGGTCTTGTCCTCCTTCGGGATCGGCGCGGGGTCCCAGCGCAGTTGCGCGATCGGCATGTCGTATTCGTGGCACGGCGCGGTGCGCCACAGCCCGGCATCGACCTTGGCAAAGCGGCCGGAATGCTTGACCGACGGACGGATGCGATAGAGCCAGGAGCGCTCGTTGGTCCCGCGCGGCGCCGTGAACGGCGAACCCGAGAGCTGTTCGGCGTAGAGCCCGTAGGCGCAGCGCTGCGGCGAGTTGCGCCCCATCGGCAGCGCGCCGGGTAGCGCCTCGGTCTCAAAGCTGTTGCCGAAGCCGGACATGTAGCCCGGCGTCACCTGCGCGGTGCTGCGAACGATCTGATCAGGTGAGGTGTTGATATTCATGGTCATCCTCCTCCTTGCAGGGCGGCCCACATTTCCTGGTCGCGCTTGTCGGTCCAGATCACGGGATCGTCGATCCCGGACGCCTCGTCATAGGCGCGGGAGACGTTGAACGGCAGGCAATGCTCGTAAATCGCGAAGCTTGCGAATTTCGGATCCATCACCTCGCGCGTCGCGGCCATCGATTCCTTCAGCGTGCGGCCTTTGGCGACGGAGCTTTCGGCGGCGCCATAGAGCGTGGTGACGAAGTCGCGGGTCATTGCGATCGCATCGCGCGTGGTCGACAGGCCGGTCAACGCATCGCCGCGGCCCGGCGCGATCGCCTTCGGATTGAAGGCGCGGATCTCGTTCAGCGTCATCGGCCATTCGCGCAAATGCGCGTCGCCGCAATAGCAGGCCGAGTGGTACTCGATGAGATCGCCGGAGAACATCACCTCGGCATCCGGCACCCAGGCGACGATGTCGCCGGAGGTGTGGCCGGCGCCGAGCTGCATCAGCCGCACCTCGCGTTTTCCCAGATAGATAGACATCTCGCCTTCGAAGGCCAGCGTCGGCCAGGTTAGACCGGGAATGCTCGCGGCATCCTGGAACAGGCGCGGGAAGCGTCCGTACTCGGAATCCCAGTCCTGCTGGCCGCGCTCCTGGATCAGCCGATAGGTCTCCTGCGAGGCGACGATACCCTGCGCGTGATAGGCGGACGCACCGAGCACGCGCACGGCGTGATAATGCGACAACACGACATATTTAATCGGCTTGTCGGTGACCGTGCGCACTCGCTCGATCACCTTGTTGGCCATCGCGGGCGTCGCCTGCGCGTCGAACACCAAGCAGCCGTCTTCGCCGACGATCACGGCGGTGTTGGGGTCGCCTTCGGCGGTGAAGGCATAGAGATCGGTCCCGATCTCGGAGAAGGTGACCTTCTTCTCCGCGAGGTCGGTGGTCGAGGCGAAACCTTTGGCCATCAGTTCAATCCTGTTCGTTTACGTCGAGACTATTGTTGTTGCTGTTGCTGCTGCTGCTGGCTCGCATCCAGCGTCCGGCGCTTCGCCAGCGCGATCGCCTCACGCAGCACATCGATGTCGCCAATGTGGTTTGCGAGCACCAGAACCAGCGCGGCATCGAAATCGGCGCTCTGGGCCTCGGTGAGGCCGCGATGCGCCTCGACGATGGCGCGGAAGGCATCATCGGGCCTTGCGAAATTCGAGCTGGTCGACAGCGCCATCGGCGATACCTCAGTTCAGGCCGGATGCGCGCGCCAGCGCCGCATCGAGCGCCGGCCGCTGCGCTTTGCGGAAGCGCGCCGCGACGTAGCCGTCCGGCCGCAGCAGATAGGCCGTATCAGGCGCAGCTTCGTAGCGCATGGCGGCAAGACCCTGGGAATCGACCAAGCCGCCCTCGCCGCCGACCTGGATCTTGCCGACGCCTTCCGGCACGTCGGCGGCCGCTCCACTGCCAAACGCCAGCAGCGTGAAACGCGTTCCCTGCTTGATGAAGGCCTCGGTCAGGAAGGTGGACTTGCCGTCGCGTTCCGCAACGGGCGCATCCACCATCGAAGCGCCGGGCCTCGGGCCGCCGCGCCATTCGTCGCGATCCTCCGTCGATAGCGGCGTGTCGTAGACCGAGGGCACCGACAGCCGGCCGCCATTGACCATGCGCTTGCCGAATTCGGTTTCCTTGGCGAGCGACAGCACCGCCTGGCGCAGCCGCGCCTCCTGCCGGGTCGCCGGCGCCATGAAGTCGGTCGAGCGCGTCGATTCGCGGATGTTCTCGTCCGCCGCCGCGCTGCGCTCGATGTGATAGCTCTCCAGCAGCCCTTCCGGCGAACGCCGGCGCAGCACGCGGTCGAGCTTCCACGCCAGGTTTTCGGCGTCCTCGAGCCCGGAATTGGCGCCGCGCGCGCCGAACGGCGAGACCTGATGCGCGGAATCGCCCGCGAAGATCACCCGGCCATGGACGAACTTGGCCATCCGCCGACACTGGAACTTGTAAAGCGAGATCCACTCGAAGTCGAACTTGTCATGCCCGAGCATGCGCTCGATCCGCGGCCGCACGTTCTCCGGCCGCTTCTCCGCGACCGGATCGACATCCGGGTTGAGCTGCAGATCGATCCGCCAGATGTCGTCCGGCTGCTTGTGCAATAGCGCCGAGCGGCCGGCATGGAACGGCGGATCGAACCAGAACCAGCGTTCGGTCGGGAACGCCGCGGTCATCTTGACGTCGGCGATCAGGAACTGGTCCTCGAACACCTGGCCTGCGAACTCCGCGCCGACCATCTGCCGCAGCGACGAGCGGGCGCCGTCGCAAGCGATCACGAAGGTCGCGCGCACCTGGTACGCACCGTCGGGGGTTGCGATCGTCAGCGCGACGCAATCGTTGCGGCTCTCCAGCGCGACCACCTTGTTGCGCCAGCGCAGATCGACCCCGGGCAGTTGCTCGACGCGATCGACCAGATAGGCCTCTGCATAGAACTGCTGCAGGTTGATGAAGGCCGGCCGCTTGTGGCCTTCCTCGGGCAGCAGATTGAATTGATAGAGCTGCGCGTCGCCGTGGAAGATCCGGCCGACGCTCCACACCACGCCCTTGTCGACCATGCGGTCGCCGACGCCGAGACGATCCCAGAACTCCAATGAGCGTTTCGAAAAGCAGATTGCGCGCGAGCCCTCGCCGATCCGATCGGCATCGTCGAGCAGCACCACGTGCTGGCCGCGTTGCGCCAGATCGATCGCCAGCGACAGCCCGACCGGGCCGGCGCCGACGATCACGACAGGGTGTTCCGCCACTTTGGCGCCCGACCGGTCCTGGTCGGGATGGCGGCGGTAGCCGAATTGGGTTTTGGCCTGTGCCGTATTGGCTTGTGCCATAGCGTGACCCTGGATGTTTCCTTCCGCGCCGGCCTTTGGCCGTGGACTTCCATGACAGGCTTGCGACCGGCGCGCGATCTTGCTAAATTAGTCTCACTTGCAACTATCTTAAACTCCCAGTCGAGCCCGTCGTCAACTCAAATTGGAGGGATTTTTGGCCAGGACCTCTGCAAGCCAGCCTCCTGTGCGCGCACGCGGCGCGCTGGACGGCGATCTGCGCGACGACGCCGCCCCCGGAAAAAAGCGGCTTGATCTGTTCCACTTCGTGCCGTTCCGGTTGAACCGGCTTTCGGCCGAGGTCAGCTCGGCGCTGTCGAGCGAATATCAGGCGCGTTACGGCCTCGACATACCGGAGTGGCGCGTGCTCGCGACGCTTGGTTTTCGCGCCGACGCCTGTAGTGCGCAATACATCGCGCACTGCACCCGCACGCACAAATCCACCATCAGCCGCGCGGTCTCGGCGCTGATGGAGCGCGAGATCGTGGAGCGCGTCGAGAACGAGGACGACCGCCGCGAATTCCGCCTGCGACTGACGAAGAAGGGGCAGGCGCTGTACGAAGAGCTGATCCCGCGCCTGCTGCACAAGGAGCAGGAGATTCTCTCCTGCCTCTCGGCGCAGGAACGCCGCAACCTCGGACGCCTGCTCGGCAAGATCGAGGCAAGCCTCGATCTCGTGCAGACCAGCGAAGAGGCCGACGCCAAGGAAGCGTATTAGGCGAGTTCTGCCGCTCGCCCTGCTCTCAACCCTTCATGCCCGCGCAACGACTCCGTTAGCGACGCTAGCGCGTGATGAGATTAGGTTGAGCTGGAGCCGCAACGGAGCCTCTCCCTTGGGAGAGGTGAACCGAATACGTGACCGAACCTATTCGATCCAAACTCATCTTGCTCTAAGGTCCGGACTCAATCAGGTCCACCAAATGATAGCGGCAGCAAGATTGACGGCCGAGAGGAAGTTTCTGGCGAGCTTGTCATAGCGGGTTGCAATGCGCCGCCAGTCCTTGAGCCTGCAAAACATGCGCTCGACGAGGTTGCGCCGCTTGTATGCGGCGCGGTCGAACGGATGGAAGCGTTTTCGGGTGGGATTGTTTGGGATGACCGGGGTTGTTCCCCGTTCGATGAGGAATTGCCGCAGTTCGTTCGCGTCATAGGCCGTGTCGGCCGCACAGCAACGCGGTGGTGGCAGAGAGCTGAGCAGGGGCAGCGCCGCGCGGATGTCACCACGCTGACCTGGCGTTACTTCGAGCGCGATGGCGCGTCCGAGACTGTCGCAGACGGCGTGGATCTTGGTGGTCCTGCCACCGCGGGAACGACCGATGGCCTGAGCCTCCGCCCCCCTTTTCCACCGGCCGCCGCACGGTGCGCCTTGGCGGTCGTGGAATCGATGGCCTGGAAGTCGTCATCGGGCGACAGGCCCCGAAGTGCTTCGAACAGATTGCGCCAGACCTCGCGCCGCGACCAGCGGTTCCAGCGATTGTAGACGGTCGTGTAAGGGCCGAACACTGCCGGGCAATCGCGCCAGCGGCAGCCGGACTTCAACACATGGATGATGCCACTGATCACGCGGCGATCATCGACTCGACGAGCGCCGGGCTGATTTTGCGGCAGCAAGGGCTCGATTGCTGCCCACTGCCGATCATTCAACCAAAACTCGCCCGCCATGATCCAAGCCCCGCAAATGCAGAGCTTGAATCATATCTCCACGTAAAATTATACATCTGATTGAGTACAAACCTTAGCGCCTACTTCGCAAACGACCGCGACGGCGCCAGATGTAAGGCGAACGCATCGACCTTGTCGCTGGCGCGCGGGTAGATCTCGCTCACGATCGGATCGTGCCCGGGGATGAAGCGGTCCGGATGGCCGGCGAGCCGCTCGACGGTCTCCCAGCCCTGCGCCATGTCACCGACATTGTAGACGATCGGGAACGGGCTGCGCCTGTGCAGGTTCGCGTAGTAATGCGCGGCGTCGGACGCCAGCACGACAGGGCCGCGCGCGGTCTCGACCCGCACCACCTGCAGGCCGTCGGAGTGGCCGCCGACCCGGTGCACGGTGATCCCGAGTGCAATCTCGCCGTCACCCGAATGGAAAGTGACGCGTTCGCCATAGACATGGCGCACCATCTGCGTGACATGCTCGACCGAGAACGGATGGCGCAGCAGGCCGTTGCACATGCAACGGCCTGCTGCGTAGCTCATCTCGCGCTCCTGCAGATGGAAGCGGGCGTTCGGGAAGCGGTCGAGATTGCCCGCGTGATCGTAGTGCAGATGCGTGACGATGACGTCGCGGATCGTATCGGCGGCTACACCGAAGCCGGCCAGCGCATCGACCGGGTTGAGCGTCAGCTTGCGGGCGCGCGCCTTGGCTTCCTCCGCATTGAAGCCGGTGTCGACCAGGATGTCACGGCCGTGGCCGCGGATCAGCCAGACGAAGTAATCGAGATCCTGCGCGGTGGTGTCGTGCGGATCAGGCGCCAGGAAGTTCATGTTGGGTGTGCGCGGCGACATGGTCGCATAGCGCAAGGCATAGATCTCGTAGGCGTTTCCCATCGGTTTCGCTCTTGTTTGAGTGGCTTGCCGTCCCGCACACAAAGCCACCACCCCGCGCAAAGGTCAAACCGCGCAGACAGAGTGACAGATGCATGTCGAGACGGCCAAGGTCTCTGAGAGCTATCACATTATCCGCTCGCGGGAACTTGCACCATGCGCCGATGGCGATGGCGCCATGACCGCGGCGACTGTGCTCCGGCCGGCACATCCGTCGCGATCAACGACGCCGCGGCCGGCCGTTGACGCGGTCTGGCGCTGGTTTGATAATGGTTTTTCCGTAGAGTAAGGTCGCCGAGGCGCGAACTGGAGCCGGCGCCATTTGTTTTGGAACGCTGCGATCTGGATTGCCGCGATCATGAAAATCCGCTTTGCCTTGCTCGCCACGTTGATTTTTTCGATCGCCTCGCCTGTCCCATCCCTCGCAGCCGGTGAACGTTTCGCGCTGGTCATTGGCAACGCCAAATATCCGGACGCCGACGCGCCGCTGAAGGAGCCGATCAACGACGCGCGCGATGTCGCCGACGAGCTCAAGCGCGACGGCTTCACCGTCGATATCGGCGAGAACCTGACCGGCGACGGCATGCGCCGCGCCTTCGACAAGCTCTACGCCAAGATCAAGCCGGGCTCGGTGGCGCTGATCTTCTTCTCGGGCTACGGCATCCAGTCGAACCGGCAGAGCTACATGATCCCGGTCGATGCGCAGATCTGGGCCGAGCCCGACATTCGCCGCGACGGAATCAGCCTCGAGACCGTGCTCGGCGAGATCAACAGCCGCGGCGCCGGCGTCAAGATCGCCCTGATCGACGCCTCCAGGCGCAATCCGTTCGAGCGCCGCTTCCGCAGCTTTTCGGCGGGCCTTGCCCCGGTGATCGCCCCCAACGGAACGTTGGTGATGTATTCGGCCGCGCTGTCGTCGGTCGTCTCCGATAATGGCAGCGATCACAGCCTGTTTGTGCGGGAGCTGCTGAAGGAAATCCGCACCCCCGACCTGATGGCGGAAGAGACGCTGAACCGCACCCGGGTCGGCGTCACCCGGGCCTCGCGCCAGGAGCAGGTACCGTGGATTTCGTCGTCGCTGGCCGAGGACTTCTCCTTCATCCCGGGCGGCGCGCCGCAGCCCGCGAGCCTTGCGCCCGCCGCGCCTGCGGCCGAGGCGGCGGCGCCACAGCCCACACCAGCTCCGCCAACCCGGCCGGCACCGCCGGTTCAGACTGCGACTGCCCCAACCCCGCCGTCACTACTGTCACCACCGCCACCACCGAAGCAGGCCGAGATCACCCTGCCGCCACCGCCCCCTCAGGCGCCCACGGTGATCGAGCCCTCGCCGACCCCGACCAGCCCGGCCGCGCTCGCGCTTGCCGACGATCCAACGATCAAGGGTCTGAGCAACCGGCTCGACAAAAATCCGGACGATGCGGCGGCGCTGTATCGCCGCGGCCAGGTCTATGCCAGCAAGGGCGCCTACCAGCTCGCAATCAGCGACTTCACCAATTCGCTGCGGCTGAACCCCAAGGATGTCGAGGCCTATAACAACCGTTGCTGGGTCCGCACCGTGATCGGCGACCTGCAGGCCGCGCTGAAGGACTGTAACGAGGCGCTGCGGCTGCGTCCGAACTTCGTCGATGCGCTCGACAGCCGCGGCCTGATGAACCTGAAGAGCGGACAGAACAAGAATGCGATCGCCGATTTCGACGCGGCGCTGAAGATCAATCCGCGCCTGACGTCGTCGCTGTACGGAAGGGGCCTCGCCAAGAAACGCAACGGCGCGATCGCGGAAGGCGATCTCGACATCGCCAACGCCAAGGCGATGGACCCGAATATCGTGAAGGAGTTCGCCGAGTACGGCGTGAAGTGACGAGGCAAATCGGCGCCGGCCGCGGCCCGACCTCGAACTGCCGGCCGAATTGCTCGACTAGACAGCGGGTGCATACCGGCTCGGCCGGCCAATCGATTTCGGTATTTGGAACCGCGCGGAGCGCGCAGGAGGGACTCCATATTCAAGCCGTCCGGACATCTGGCCGCCGTCGTTTCGATGATGACCGTCGGCGCCGCGCTGTCGTTCGCGTCACGGTCGGCTATGGCAAGAGCAAGCTGAAGGACCCGAGCCAGCCGCTGTCGGAAGTGAACCGCCGCGTGCAGGTCGTGAACATGGAAAACAAGGCCTCCGCGTCCAGGTGATGGGCGTGGCATGCCATATTTTTGTGGTTACAATGCGTCCCGCACCCCGGCGGGACGCATTTGCATTTGGGGCAAGCCCAAGGCAAACGAAGAGGCAAACGAAAAGGCAAACGTGAAAGCAAGCCCGAGTGACCCGCCTCACATGACGTCAGAGCATGATCCGAAAGAATGGAGACCGGGACTGCGCGCGCCCGGACAGCAAGGTGGCGAGCGGGATGAGGCTTCGACAAGCGCTTGCGACGCGCCAAGTTCTGGGTTGATCCGGCGATGAATTTTCCTCAGTACCTCAAGCCGGCGCTTGGAACGGTCGTCCTTGTCGCCCTTGGCATCGCCTATTATTCGTTCGAGCTCCGCTCCCACCCGGAAGCGAAGGAGACGCCCGGCCAGGCGCTGGTGGTCGTGACGAAAGCGACCAATGCCTGCTTCTCCGACATGGTCCGCGTCACCGGATTCATCGTGCCGCGCCGCGAGGCGCAGGTGAATGTCGACCAGGAAGGCTCCAAGGTCACCGAGGTCCTGGTTCGCGAGGGCGACGCCGTCACCGAGGGCCAGGAACTGGCGCGACTGACTCCGCCGCCGCAACAGGCGGCCCAGGGCAATACCAAGCCGATCGTGCTGCGTGCGCCGGCGGCCGGGCTCGTCACCGAGGTGCGCACCGCGGTCGGCGCGCCGGCCTCGCCGCAGGCCCCTCCCATGTTCAAGATCTCCGTCAACAACGAGATCGAGCTCGACGCCGAGGTGCCGGGCTTCCAGCTCCTGAAGCTCAATCCGGGCGCCACGGTGCGAATCAGCCGGGACGATGCGCCTGATATGGTCGGCAAGGTGCGCCTGATCTCGCCGCAGATCGACCGCACCACCCAGCTCGGGCATGTCCGCATCTCCCTGAACAACAACCCCACGCTCAAGGTCGGCATGTTTGCCCGCGCCAATATCGACGCCAAGCGCTCCTGCGGCGTCGCCGTGCCGCGCACCGCGATCGACCGCCTGACGCTGCAGGTCGTGAAGGGCAATACGATCGAGACGCGCAGGGTCCGTGTCGGGCTGACGTCCGACACCTCGACCGAAATCCTTGAGGGTCTCGACGTCGGCGAAATCGTCGTGGCCGACGCCGGCACCTCGCTGCATGACGGCGACCAGATCAAGACGATATTTGCCGAAGACCTCGATCGTACGCGGACACGCTAATGGGCTTGAACATCTCGGCATGGTCGATCCGGAACCCGCTTCCCTCGATCGTCTTCTCGATCATCCTGCTCTTGCTGGGGTGGGTATCCTTCACCAAACTCGCGGTGACACGGCTGCCGAGCGCCGACATTCCGGTGATCTCGGTTGCGGTCTCGCAGTTCGGCGCAGCACCTTCGGAACTTGAATCGCAGGTCACCAAGACGATCGAAGACGGCGTCTCCGGCGTCGAGGGCGTGCGCCATATTTCATCGTCGATCACCGACGGCCTGTCAGTCACCACGATCCAGTTCGCGCTGGAGACCAACACCGACCGCGCGCTGAACGACGTCAAGGACGCAGTCACCCGCGTGCGCGCCAATCTGCCGCAGAACGTCACCGAGCCGCTGATCCAGCGCGTCGATGTGATCGGCCTGCCGATCGTGACCTATGCCGCGATCTCGCCCGGCAAAACGCCGGAGCAGTTGTCCTATTTCGTCGACGACGTGGTCAAGCGCGCGCTGCAGGGCGTGCGCGGCGTCGCGCAGGTGGAGCGCATCGGCGGTGTCGAGCGCGAGATCCTGGTCTCGCTCGATCCAGACAAGTTGCAGGCCGTCGGCCTCACCGCCGTCAATGTCAGCCAGATCCTGCGTGGCAGCAATGTCGATCTCGCCGGCGGCCGCGCCGAGATCGGCAAGAACGACCAGGCGATCCGCACACTCGCCGGCGCCAAGACCCTGAACGAGCTCGCCGGCACCATGATCCCGCTGTTCGGCGGCGGCGAGGTGCGGCTCGACGACCTCGGCACCGTCACCGACACCATCGCCGACCGCCGCACCTTCGCCCGCTTCAACGGCGAGCCGGTGGTGGCGCTCGGCATCAAGCGCTCCAAGGGCGCCAGCGACGTGGTGGTCGCAGCCGCCGTGCAGAAGCGCATCGACGCCCTGAAGGCGGCCTATCCCGACGTCGACCTCAAGCTGATCGACACTTCGGTGGAGTTCACCAAGGGCAATTACGAAGCGGCGATCTCGACCCTGTTCGAGGGCGCGATCCTCGCCGTCATCATCGTGCTGTTGTTCCTGCGCGACATCAGAGCCACGATCATTGCCGCGGTCTCGCTGCCGTTGTCGATCTTCCCGGCGTTCTGGGCGATGGACATCCTCGGCTTCTCGCTCAACCTGGTCTCGTTCCTCGCCATCACGCTGTCGACCGGCATCCTGGTCGACGACGCCATTGTCGAGATCGAGAACATCGTCCGCCACATGCGGATGGGCAAGACGCCTTATCGTGCCGCACTTGAAGCTGCCGATGAGATCGGCCTTGCGGTGATCGCGATCTCGCTGACGATCATCGCGATCTTCGCGCCCGCGAGCTTCATGTCCGGCGTCGCCGGGCAATTCTTCAAGCAGTTCGGCATCACCGTCTCGGTGCAGGTGTTCTTCTCGCTGCTCGCCGCGCGCTTCGTCACGCCGATGCTGGCCGCCTACTTCCTCAAGCATCATTCGCAGGACGAGCCGCCGCCGGGCCGCATCCTGCGTGGCTACCACAGCCTCGTCACCTGGTCGGTGAAGCACCACTACGTCACCGTGCTGATCGGCTTTGCGATCTTCGCTGCATCGATCTGGAGCATCACGCTGCTGCCGCAGGGCTTCCTGCCGGCGCAGGACACCGCACGATCGCTGCTCGCGATGGAGCTGCCGCCGGGCTCGCAGCTTGCCTATACCGAGAAGGTCACCGAGGAGATCGTGGCGCGGCTGCGCAGGCGGCCCGAGGTACGAAGCGTGTTTGTCGACGGCGGCCGCGTGCCGCCGGGCACCCAGGAGGTGCGTCGCGCCGCACTGATCATCAACTACACGCCAAAGGCCGACCGCAAGATCACCCAGCGCCAGCTCGAGCTTTCGATCAGCAAGGAGCTCGAGAACGTGCCGGATATCCGGTTCTGGTTCCTCGACGAGAACGGCCTGCGCGCGATCTCGCTGGTCGTCACTGGCACCGACAGCAACATCGTCAACAATGTCGCCAGCGAGCTGGCGACGCAGATGAAGCGGATCCCGATCATCGCCAATGTGATCTCGGAGACCGCGCTCGACCGGCCCGAGCTGCGCATACACCCGCGCGCGGAACTCGCCGCGAGGCTCGGCGTCTCGACCGAGAGCCTGTCGCAGACCATCCGCGTCGCCACCATCGGCGACGTCGGCCCGGCGCTGGCCAAGTTCGACGCCGGCGACCGCCAGGTGCCGATCCGCGTGCAGCTCGAGGACAATGCGCGCGGTGACCTGAAGATGCTGCAACAGCTGCGGGTGCCCCTCGGCCAGCATGGCGAGCGCGGCGGCGTGCCGCTGTCGGTCGTCGCCGACATCAAGCTCGACCAGGGCCCAACCAGCATCAACCGCTACGACCGCGAGCGGCAGGCCACGGTGGCTGCTGACCTCGTCGGCAATGCCGCGCTCGGCGACGCCACCAAGCTGATCTACGACCTGCCGGTCATGAAGAGCCTGCCCAAGGGCGTGAAGGTCAGCCCGTCCGGCGACGCCGAAAGCCTCAACGAGCTGTCCGACGGCTTCGCCACCGCGATCACCGCCGGCCTGATGATGGTCTATGCGGTGCTGGTGCTGCTGTTCGGCACCTTCCTGCAGCCGATCACCATCCTGTTCTCGCTGCCGCTCTCGATCGGCGGCGCGATCGGGGCGCTGCTGTTGACCGGCAAGCAGCTCACCACGCCGGTGTGGATCGGCATCCTGATGCTGATGGGCATCGTCACCAAGAACGCGATCATGCTGGTCGAGTTCGCCATCGAGGCGATCCGCGGCGGCAAGACGCGCGAAGAGGCGATGATCGACGCCGGCATGAAGCGCGCCCGTCCGATCGTGATGACCACCATCGCGATGGTTGCAGGCATGACGCCGTCCGCACTCGCCTTCGGGGCCGGTGGCGAATTCCGCTCGCCGATGGCACTCGCGGTGATCGGCGGCCTCCTGTTCTCGACGCTGCTGTCGCTGGTGTTCGTGCCGGCGATGTTCATGGTGATGGACGACATCGGCGCCCTGATCTGGCGCTTCAGCAAACGGCTCGTGGTCTCGCATGCCGGCCACGAGCTCCCCCCGGACGACCGTCAATCCAAGCCTCCATCCAAGGGGCCGCCGGACACGATCTCGCCTGCGGCGGAATGATGGCGCAATCGCGGCGGCGCTGAAAGCAAAACCCCTGCGGTCAACGGGAGGACCGCAGGGGTTTGCAGATGGATGGTGTGAGGCCAGCAAGGCTGGGTGTCACCCCAAAGACCCGCATCATGATGAAAGCGGCCGCGACCGGTTCCCGCAAGCATGTCTTTTGGGCAATCGCACACGTCCTTACGCAAGCAGAACGCGCACGACGGTTCGCTTGTCCCGCACGCATTGCAATGCCGGTTAATCGTTGCGCGCGACCGCGGTCAGCTTGGGCATGTTGTGCAACAGGATGCGGCCGCGCTGTAGGTCCAGGATGCCGTCCCTGCGCCAGCTCTGGAGCTGTCGGTTGACGCTCTCGCGGGCAGCGCCGACGAAGATGCCGAGCTGTTCCTGCGAGATGTGCACCTCGGAGCCGAAATCCTCGGCCAGCGCGCACAGCCGCCGCGCCAGCCGCACCGGCAGCGGCTGCAGCACGGGTTCCTCCATCCGCTCGCCCTGCCAGCGGATGCGCTGGCACAACAGTTCGATCAGCCGCACCGCGACCTTCGGCTCGCGCTCGAGGAAGCTGAGGAAATCCTCCCGCCGCAGCAGAAACAATTCGCTGGGCTCGCCCGCGGTCGCGTCCGAAGTGCGGTCCTGGCCGTCGAGGACCGCGACCTCGCCGAAGAGATCACCGGGTCCCATGAGATTCAGCGTGAGCCGGCTGCCGTTGGAGGCGCCGGTCTCGATCCGGATCCGGCCGCGGCGAACCCCGAACAGGGCGTCGCCGGGATCGCCCTTCTGGAACAGCACCTCGCCGGTCGCGAGCTGCTGGGTGTGGCAAAGGCCCGAAAGCCGCTGCAATTCGTCCGCGCCCAGATCCGCGAACATCGGGTTCATCTTCAAAATGACCGCAAATTCGGCCTGTTTGCTCATGGTACTGCCTTCCAGATCAATCCCAGCGGTCCCGCAACGCCGGTTAGCAAAGTTCCCCCTCCTGGGAGTGTGTCAGAGGTCACATAAGTTCATGCCGGTAACGGATTATTTTTCCGGCCGTTGGAGCCAACTCCCGTTTCGGGGATAATCCCGGCTGGTCGGCCTTGTCCGTCCGATGCAACCGAACCGATGCCGCTTGCCCGGTCTGGAATGACGACATGAGAGCACTGAAATTTGCCGGGGCGGCGATCGCCGCCGCGGCCGTGATCATCGCGCTACTCGGGGCGTTCGGGATCCCGTCCGGCTTCCTGACCTCGGCGATCGCGGAGCGGATCGAGCGCGAGACCGGCTACAAGGTCGCGATCAATGGCAGCGGCAGGATCGCGCTTTGGCCGACGGTCTACATCACGCTGAACGACGTCGTGCTGCAGGCCCCGACGCGGCGCGAGGTCAACAACCGCTTCACCGCTGATAGCATCGAGGCCGAGACGACGCTGTCGAGCCTCTGGTCGGGCCGGCCCGAGATCACCGACCTCGTCATCATCAGGCCCGTGGTCAACCTGCCGCTGCAGCGCGAGCGGACGCGCGACAACAATCCGCCGGCGCAATCCGCCTCGTCCGGCGACGCGGGTACTGTGTCGGTCCGGCACGTCAGCATCAGCGGCGGCACCATCGTGCTCTCCAATGTCCATGACCACGTCGAAGACCGGATCGAGACGGTCAATGCCGACGTGAGGGTCGGCACTGATCGCAGCATCGTCGTCACGGGCAACGCGCGCGCCCGCGACAAGCCGGTGAAATTCGAGATCCGCGCCGCCGCGCCGCCACTTGAGCGACAGAACGCGCCGACCGAATTCAACATCGATGCCCCCGGCCTCTTGCCCGCGGCACTCAAGGCCAACGCCGAGCTGCGGCTGAACGGCACCGTTCTGATGTTCAACGGCGTGTCCGGCACGCTCGGCGACGGCGGCTTCACCGGCTGGACCTCGGTCGATTTCGCCGGCAACAAGCCGCTGGTGAAGCTCGATCTCGACTTCCGCCGGATTTCGATCGCCACGACGCCGAGCCAGCCCGGCACGGCGTCGGAGCCCTGGAGCAACGCGCCGATCGACTTCAAACTGCTCAACTATGTCGACGCGCAGGCCCGCATCTCGGCGGCGGAGCTCATGATCGGCGACGGCCGCTTCGCGCCGGCGGCGATCGATGCCTCGCTCGCAAGCGGCGTGCTGAAGGGCCGGCTCAGCAATCTCGGCGCCTATGACGGCAACGCCAATGGCGACCTCACCATCGACACCACCACCAACAATCCCACCTACGCACTGCGGCTCGATCTCAACGGCGTGCGCGCGCTGCCGGTGCTGAAGAACCTTGCCGGCTTCGACAAGCTCGACGGCCGCATGGAGGCCAAGCTCGACCTGCACTCGCAAGGCGGAAGCGAACGCGCCATCGTCGCCGGTCTCGGCGGCACCGCGCTGGCCGCGTTCCAGGACGGCAAGATCATCGGCCTCAACGTCGCGCAGATGATCCGCAACCTCACCGCCAGCCCGTTGTCCGGCTGGCAGGAGAGCGCGGAACTCTCGACCGATCTCAGCCAGCTCTCGGCCTCCTTCAAGATCGACAACGGCCAGGCCGTCACCACCGATCTCGACCTGGTCGGCCCGCTGGTGAAGATGACCGGGGCCGGCACCGTCGACCTCAACACCAGGCAGATCGGCTTCCGCGTCGAGCCGCAGCTCGTGATGACCACCGAGGGCCAGGGCCGCGCCGGCAATCCGGTCGGCTTCGGCATTCCCGTGATGATCGAGGGACCGTGGGCCAACCCGCGGATCTATCCGGAGGTCCAGGGCATCTTCGACAACCCCGAAGCGGCCTATGCCAGGCTCAAGGAGATGGGCAAGGGCCTGTTCGGGCCTGGTGGCGCCGGCCTCGGCGGGCTCTCCGACCTTCTCAACGGCGTGCAGGGCGGCAACGGGCAGCCCAACAATGGCGGCCAGGCGCAAGGCGGCGAGAGCCAGAACAACCCGCTCGGCGGACAGCTTGGCGAAGCCATTGGCAATCTGCTGCAGCAGGGGCTTTCCACCTTGAACCAAGGTAATGCAACACGCGGAAACCAAGGCTCGACTCAAGGCCGCAGCGCCGATCCCGCCCCGCCACCGTCGCCGCCCGATCCTGACCAGCGGGGCGACAATCCGGCGATGAACGACATCCTGCGGCAGCTGTTCAACCGCTGACAGGCCCGCACACCGAAGGGCTTTAATCCCCCGATCCTCGCCGCGGAGATTCTCAGCTGGAAGGGCGAGCCGAGCGCGAAGGCAACGGCGGCGGAGTGAGCGGAACCCGCGCCGGCCCGCACCTTGTATTCGCGGAAAAGATGTGTATATTGGTACAATTCGATTAGCCGTTGTGCCTTGTTGAATGGTCAGAGCGGCCCTTTTCCAAAGAACATCGTGAGTTGAATCGATGACGCGCAATCTTGCGCAACAGATGCGCATATGCGCGTTTTGGAGAAGAGAGATGCCGACAGGTACTGTGAAGTGGTTCAACGGCCAGAAGGGCTTTGGTTTCATCGAGCCCAGCGATGGCAGCAAGGATGTGTTCGTTCACATCAGCGCGGTCGAGCGTGCCGGTTTGTCCGGCCTTGCCGAGGGACAGAAGGTCTCGTTCGAAGTGAAGACCGACAAGATGCGCGGCAAGACCAGCGCCGAGAATCTCTCGCTGGTTTAGGCCCGTTGCCTGGGCATGATCCGTTTGGAAAGCCGCGACGCGGTTTTCCGGATCATGCCGTATCGTCATTCCACGGATGTACTGGGATGACGTGGCGACCCGCTCGATCCCCACGGATTGGGCGGGTTGCGGCATGTTCGCTTGTGCGTGATCTGCCGGGACACTGCGTCCCGCCGTTGCCCGGGACGGGCGCGGCGTTTGCGCCGAGAATATGCTTTTGAAAGGATGTCGATGACCGCCAGGAAGCCCAACCTGTCGCCCGCAAGCCTCGCGAGGGCCGACCGCCAGCGCCTTGCGGCCGAGGAGGGCGCGCGCGCGATGGCCGAGGTCGAGCGCGAGGCGCTCGCCGTGCGCAAGAACATGGAGCGGCTGCGCGCCTTGCGCGAGGCGCGCGACGCCGAAGCGGCGAGCGATGCGACGCCTGCCTCATCCGCGCCCCGGCCGAAGCTCACGCGCCGCGTGAAGCGGATCGTGCGTTATACCAATGGCCCTAAGGATTGACTGTTGCCCAAGTGCGGCTTGTGATTGAGGCGATGCGACCTGGATCATTTGCGAAGAAGTTCCAGGCTTCGCAGGTCTTGGCGACGATATCGTCGTAGTCGTCGAAGACGGTGATGGCGAGCTTGTTGGCGCGCAGGTACTGCCAGACGTTTTCAATCGGATTGAGCTCGGGCGCATAAGGCGGCAGCTGTAACAGAGTGATATTTTCCGGAGCTCGGACGGTGCCGGCACTGTGATAGCCGGCGCCGTCGAAGACGAGAACGGCATGTGCGTCGGGTGCAACTTTGCGGCTGATTGCCTCCAAATGCAGTGACGTCGCCTCTGCATTTGCCGTCGGCATGACAAGACCCGCGGCGACGCCCCGTTGAGGACAGGCGGCACCGAAGAGATAAGCCCAATCGTAACGTCGATCGCGCGGCGCGCGAGGCCGTGAGCCACGCTTGGCCCACACGCGTGTCAGCGTGCCCTGCTGGCCGATCCGCGCCTCGTCCTGGAACCAGATTTCGATCGGCTTGCCTTGGGCGTGAGCGGGGAGCGTTGTCGTGAGGGTCGTAGCAAAGTTTTTTTGAACGCTTCCTGAGCCGCTTCATCGGCTTGCGGATGGCGCGGCCGCACCGAGAGCCGGCGGTACCCGAGCTTGGCCAGAACCTTGCCGACCGAACGTTCGTGCAGTTTGACGCCAAACCGCCGCTCAAGCTCGTCGCGCAAATCCACCCGCCGCCAACGTACGACCCCATGCTGCTCAGGATCGGGACCGGCCTCGACCAACGCGGCCAATTCGGCCTGCTGCTCTGTCGTCAGCCGCGACCGCGGTCCCGTCGGTTTGCGCGACCGCAGTCCCGCCAAGCCTTCGGCGTTATAACGATGCACCCAGTCCCGCAGGGTCTGACGATCCATCCCGCAACTTTCGGCTGCCTTCTTGCGGTCCGCGCCCTCCAGCACAAGCGCAAGCGCCAATATCCGCCGCGCTACCGTACTATTCTTCTCTCTGCGCGCCGCCTTCCGAAGCTCGCCCGCGGTCAAATCAAGCCGCGTAATCGCTACCGCTGCCCCCATCGATATTGCTCCTGTCTACGCAGCAACATCGATTCAGAAACTCACTGATTTGGAAATCCCAAATGTGAGTCAAATCCGGGGGCCGTTGGTATTAGTCCGATTCGATTTTCAAACAGCATGGGATGTGAGTGCGCGGCCTCGCGACGCGATGCGCCCGAGCTGTGCGACCAGATCACCCTCTTCGAATATCGGAGGGCGCAGGGAAGGCCGGGCGCCGATTGCACCCGCGGGTCCCGTGCAACAAAAAAGCACGGGGGTAGGACCACAGGTTCAACCGGAAACATCCGGCCTTCCCTGCGCAATGGTTTACGGCTTACTTCGTGCTCTTCCCGGCGAGACTAGGCTTGCTTGTCACCGCCCTCCGCGCGACGCGTTCGCGTCAAGCGGATGGGGCACCTGCCACTGGGGCGCCAGAACCACACGACTTCACCGTCCGCCAACATGCGCGCTTCGTCGATCGCGCCGCCAGCGTCCATAGCTAGCGGTCGCTGCATCCGCCTCTCCGCTGGTTGCTTGGCTCACCATCTGCTAATCAGGGACCGCATATTTCGGAAATGATCCGCCGATGACGCCATGCTTTTCGCGCTGTTCTGCCGCCGCCGCGCTGCTCCTGCTCGCGACGCAGCCGGCGCTTGCCGCTGATAACACCGACGCACTGCCGAAAGGCGTCGCCGTCACCGTGCTGAAGGCAGCGAAATCCTGCTTCGACAATATCGTCGAGGTCTCGGGCGTCGTGATGGCGCGGAACGAGCAGCAGGTTCGGCCTGACCGGTTCGGGCTGAAGGTGGCGGAGGTGATGGCCGATCCCGGTGATGCCGTCACCGCGGGTCAGCAGTTGGCGCGGCTGACCGACGGCAGCAATGCAATCAAGCTCACCGCGCCGGTGGCGGGCACGATCTCGGCCTCCACGGCGATCGTCGGCGCGCCGGCGTCCGCCAAGGGCGAGGCGCTGTTCACGATCATCACCAGGAGCGAGTACGACCTGGTCGGCATGGTGCCGACCCGCGACATCACCAAGGTGAAGGCCGACCAGACGGCGCGGGTCAGCGTGCTCGGCGCCGGCGAGATCGACGGCAAGGTGCGGCTGGTCGCGCCGACGGTGGAGCCGAACAGCCAGCTCGGCCAGGTGTTCATCGCGCTTGCCACCGACCGGCGGCTGCTGGTGAATTCATCCGGCCGCGCGCGGATCAAGACCGGGCAGAGCTGTGGCGTCGCGGTGCCGCTGACCGCGATCCTCTATTCCACCGCCGGCACGGTGGTGCAGGTGGTGCGGCGCGACCGCGTCGAGACGCGGCGGGTGGAGACCGGGCTGATGTCGGCCGGACAGGTCGAGATCCGCGACGGCGTGCAGGAGGGCGAGATCGTAGTCGCCCGCGCCGGCGCGCTGCTCCGCGAGGGCGATCCGGTGCGGCCGGTGCCGGAGAATGCCGACGCGAAGTAGGGGGGTGCGATCAACCATTCACGCCGTTCAAGCAGCGACATCGTCGACAATTTGGCGCACGTCGTCTCCCGTCAGGCAGCACGGCAAGCGGCACCCCTCTCCCTAACCCTCCCCTGCAAGGGGGGAGGGAACCCGTCCGCTGGCGGCTACCTCACGCGATCTGCGGAGATAGACGTGCCGTGATTGCCAGTGCCAATACGTGGGTGAGGCGCCGCCGCGCGATGTGAGGCGAGCACGCATGTCAGGCTCCCTCCCCCCTTGCGGGGGAGGGCTTTCTCCACACGGATGCTGTTCGGAAAGCCGACACCGTCATTGCCGGGCTTGACCCGGCAATCCATCGACAAGGATCACTCTGTGAAGAAGGCCGCGCGGATCGTGCGCGCTAACGTCAGCCGCCGAGCTTGACGTCTTCCAGCAGCGACGAGGACACCTGCGGCACCTGCTCGCCTTCGCTGACGCGGGACACGGCGGCGCGGGTCTTGTTGAAGGCGGCCTCGACGCCGGCCTGGGTGTTGAGGTTGGTCAGGAGCTCCGACACCAGCACGCTGTTCGCCGTCCGGGAATCGTCGGCGACCTTGCCGGGCGCGGCCGAGGTCAGCACCAGCGTGTTCTCCGGCGGGCTGATCGGGGCGAGGCCGTGGGAATAGGCGCGGAAGCGGCGCTCATAGGGATTGCGCCTGGAGGCATCGAGCACGACGAGCTTGGTCTTGGCGCCCTGCTCGTTCATCGCATCGAGCACGGATTCGACGCTGACGCCGACGCGCTTGACGTCGGCTTCCTTCCAGATCGCGGCGTCGACCGGGATCATGTAGCTCTCGCGGCCGGCCTGCACGCCGTAGCCGCCGAAGAACAGCATCACGACGGTGCCGGGGCGGATCCTGGCCTTCATCCGCTCGACCGCGCGGACCATGTCGTCGCGGGTCGCGTCCTCGACGACGTCGACATCGAAGCCGTCGTGGCGCAGCGCGGCCGACAGCGTGCGGGCGTCGTTGATCGGCTGGGCGAGCGGCGCGGAGGCGTCCGGGTAATGGCCGTTGCCGATGATCAGCGCGAGATGGGACGCGCCGGTGGTGACGGCGCCGGTGGCCTGCTCGGTGGTAACAGCCTTGGCGGCGTCGAGCGAACGCTTGTTCAGCGCGGCATGGGCGCCGATCGCGAGCGACACCGTGCCTGCCAGCGCCACGGCGACCGCAATGGTGCGGCGGGAAATGCGAAGCTGCCTAAGGTTCATGGCGTACCTAGTCCCAATCCTTATCCCAAGGCGCTCAACATGGCCGCGCCAGTTAGTCGCGTTCGATCCGGTCAGGTTTAATGGGGTTGCTTACGTGTGTGCCGGTGAGTTCAGCTCTGTTTGCGGCATCGCAACAAACAAACCCTTAACCCGAGCGGGCGCCGGGAGCAACCCGTTTGGCGCATGGGGCCGATCGCACATGGCCATTGACGGCGTTGGCCAGACGTTATGTGACCCCAATCACATTTGAGTTTCCCATGGATTCATGTAGCCTTCCCAAAGACTTGCGGGCTTTTTGGGCGGAGCGCGGAAACATCGTCCGCCCTGACGGCGTTAACCGGTTCCTTGAGAAAGGGTTTCATGGGCTTTCACGGGATTGCGGGGGCGGTGTGCCGGGCGCTGACGGCCAAAAAGGACGGCCCGTCGCTGTACGACGTCTGCGATCCCCTGCTGCTGAAATATCGGGGCGGCGACGCCCATCTCGGACAGTTTTACCGGACCGCGCTCGGCAATCCGGCGCTGCGGTCGCTGCTCCGCCGCACCGGCCTGCCGGCGCTGAAGGATCCTGCGCGGCTTGACCGGCTGCGCGCGGCGCTGACCGCCGCCCGCGACGCCGCGGCGCCCGATTGGGCCGCGATCGGCGCCCCCGTCGCCGAGTTGATTGATGACATCGATGTGCGCCACCCGCAGCCGCCGGCCGCAGCAGTGTCGGGGCGCGCACCTGACATGGCCGAGATCGACCGGGTGATCCGCAGCTGCGGCGCGCATCTGCTGCGCTCCTTCGCGAGGAACGGCTTCATCCCGACCTATGCCGCGTTCAATCTACTCGGCGATGCCGACATCAGCGGGCGCGAGATGCTGATGGCGCTCACCGGCCTGAACGCGCGCGGTTACAAGAACTCGACGCTGCTGTTCGCTCTCGCCCGCATCTTCATCGCGCATTCGCCGGCGCGCGCGCTGATCAATCCGCCGTGGCGCGGCATCGCCGAGCCGATGTGGGAGCCGGTGCAGATCCGCCACCGCTCGGCCTATTACGACGCGTTCTTCACCGAGGCACTGCTCGGCTTCATCGAGACCGGGCTCGCGTCGCCGGACCAGACCAAAGCTGCGCGGCGCGCGATCTCCGACATGGTGGACTTCTGCCTGAAGACCAGCGCCGAGGAGGTGCCGTCGCATGACGGCTCTGTTGTGAAGGTGATCACCGCGCTGGCGCCGGGGCGGCATCCGCGCTTCTCGCGCTTCTTCGCCCAGATCAAGCAGGATCTCGGCTTCGGCATCTACGTGCCCGATTGCGACACCACGGCGTGCTCGTTCTCCGCCGCCACGCAGGCGGGAGCCGACGACCCGATCCTCGACCAGCCGCTGCTCGATTTCTACCGCGGCTACCAGGTGCGATCCGGCGCCAACGAGCCGCGCGTCACCGTGCCGCTCAACGACCACATCGATTATGAGGGCGGCGTCGTCACCTGGATCGACAATCTCAATGGCGACCGGCCCTATGGCAACGACCTCGATCCAACCTTGAACCTCGACATCCTCGAGGTCTCGTTCCGCAACCTTGCGCGCTGGAAGATCATCGAGACGCCAGAGCGGCTTCAGACCGTGCATCGCATCATCGCGTTCCAGAAACGGCTGGTCGAAAGCGGCGCGTTCAAGAACCCGCGCTCGCACATCTACTATCTGCCCGAGCTCTATTCGGCCTATTTCGGCCGCTGCTACGCCGCCTTCATCGCGCTGCCGCTCGCAGCCCAGCGCGTCATCGATCCCGGCAACGTGTTCGCGCTGATCCGCGCCCGCGTGCTCGGCTACGTCATGAACGAGCTGATCACCAATGAAATGAACCCGTTCGACGCCGCGCTGGCGCTGATGGCGCTGGCGCATCTTGGCGCGGAGGTCGCAAGCTTCACGCCGGCGCTGCATTGCATCGTGCAGACCATCGGCGAAGGCGGCCGCCGCGGCCCCTACAGGGCCTATGAGTGGAACAAGATGAAGACGCCGACGCGCATTTTGGTCGGCGGACCGGAGGTGACGTCGGCCTTCGTGCTGATGGCGCTGGCGCTGGCGCGGAAGCGAATGACGGTCCCGTAGGATGGGAGCGAAGCGATACCCATCGATGCACGGGGACAGATGATGGGTTTCGCTGCGCTCTACCCATCCTACGGACCGTCGAGGAGGCGAATGGCTCATTCGTAGGGGGATGACGTGAAGTTGAAACCGGCTGCAACACAACGCCACTGGCACCGCTGCCCAATTGCCCGCACAATCCGTGGGCAATGAGATTTGAACGCTCAAGTCCGCGCCGGGATTGCCAATGCTCAAGACGTTGCTCACCGCTGGCCTGCTGTTGTCGCTGCCGACGCTGGCGCATGCCGCCGACATCACCGGCGTGCCGAAGATCCGCGACGGCGACCAGGTGATGATCGGCAGCGTCCGCATCCGGCTCGGCGGCATCGACGCGCCGTCGACCGACCAGCTCTGCCTCAACACCAAGGGCGAGCGCTGGACCTGCGGCGTTGCCGCGCGCGACGCGCTGGTCAAGCATGCCGGCAACAAGAGCTGGACCTGCCACGCCCGCTCGGTCGATCGCCGCGGCCGCACCATCGCGCGCTGCCAGGTCGACGGCGAGGACATCCAGAAATGGCTGGTCGGCAGCGGCTGGGCGCTGGCCAACACCCACATCTCGCACGACTACGAGGCGGACCAGAAGGCGGCGCGCGAGGCCAAGGCCGGGATGTGGCAGGGCGCGTTCATCGCGCCGTGGGACTGGCGCGTGCGCAACAAGAAAACGCCGGTGCTCGGCGCCGCGAAGGTGCCGGACAGCGCCCACGCGATCCTGCTCGCGTCGGCCTCCGGCCCGGTCGCGCCCTCGCCCGACTGCACCATCAAGGGCAACGTCAACCGCTCCGGCGAGTGCATCTATCACAAACCGACCAGCCGCTGGTACGCACGGATCGAGATGAAGATCAGCAAGGGCACGCGCTGGTTCTGCTCGGTCGAGGAGGCCGAGGCCGCCGGTTGCCGCGAGACGCGGCGCTGACAGCTTGATAGATGCGAGTGCTTTCTGGCCGCATCCACAATGCGCCCCCTCTCCCGCTTGCGGGGGAGGGTTGGGGTGGGGGCTTTCTCTACGAGTCGCATTGCGGAAAGAGCCCCCACCCGCATCGCATCTGCGATGCAATGCGACCTCCCCCGCAGGCGGGAGAGGTGAGAGCGGGCCACATCTCGTGACCGACATCCCCAGCGATCCGCACGCGGCGCACAGGTGCCACCGCATCCGGCGCGTCGCGATGGCGCTGCTGTTCGTCGTGGCGACGTATCTGATCGCGGCCTATCTGGTGCTGCCGGAGCTCTGGAAGCATTACGAGCACCAGAAGGGCCTCGCTGATCTGCCGATGGTGACGCGCACTGCGCAGGGCATTCCCGGCGATCCCATGAACGTCGGCCTGATCGGCGACCTCGCCGACGTGGTCTGCGCGATGCACGAGGCGGGATGGTACCCGGCCGATCGCATCACGCTGAAGTCCTCGATCGAGATCGTAGGCAGCGTGCTGCTCGATCGCCCCTACAAGGACGCGCCGGTCAGCAACCTGTTCTATCTCGGCCGGCGCGAGGACCTCGCCTTCGAGAAGCCGGTCGGATCGAGCGCGGATCGCCGCAACCATGTGCGCTTCTGGAAGGTGCTCGCGTCAGGCGAGGAGAAGCGCCCGGTGTGGCTCGGCGCCGCGACACTCGACCGCAGCGTCGGCGTCAGCCACTACACCGGCGCGGTGACCCATCACATCGCGCCCGACCTCGACGCCGAGCGCGCGCTGCTCGCCACCGATCTGGAATCCGCCGGTCTCGTCACCGCCAAATATCAGGTCACCGGGATCGGTCCGACGCTCGCCGGCCGCAACGGCGGCGGCGATCTCTATTACACCGACGGCGAAATCTGGGTGCTGCGCCTGGTCGAGGCCTGCAAGAAGCATCACGGCACGGTCGAACAGATCCCGAGCCCGGCCGCGACCGCATTCAAGGACCAGGTCTGGCACGCCGTCGTCGACGCGATCGGCAAATAGGCGGCCGTGTCCCGCACTTTTCGAAGCTCTGGATTGCTTCGCCATGCTCGCAATCGCGGGCCTGATCGCATATCTTCCTCACCTGATCCCTCACACGCTTGATTTGCGCGTTTTACCCAAGGAACAAGAAGATGACCGTTCGCGCGGGCCGGGAATTTCTGGCCATCCCCGGGCCCACCACGATGCCTGATCAGGTGCTGCAGGCAATGCATCGCCCGGCCCTCGACATCTACTCCACCGAGATGGTCGAACTGACCGAAGGCCTGCTGCGCGATCTCTCGAAGCTGTTCGCCACCAAGGGCAAATCCTACATCTACATCTCCAACGGCCACGGCGCCTGGGAGGCGACGCTCTCGAACGTGCTGTCGCGCGGCGACAAGGTGCTGGTGCTGGAGAGCGGCCGCTTCGCGATCGGCTGGGGCATGGCGGCGGCCGCGATGGGCGCCGAGGTCGAGGTGCTGAAGGGCGACTGGCGCCGTGCCATCCGCCCCGCCGAGGTCGAGGCGCGGCTGCGGCGCGACAAGGAGCATACCATCAAGGCGATCCTCGCGGTGCAGGTCGACACCGCCTCCGGCGCCTACAACGACATCGAGGCGATCGGCAAGGCGATCAAAGCCGCAGGCCATCCCGCCCTCTTCATGGTCGACACCGTAGCCTCGCTCGGCTGCACGCCGTTCGAGATGGACAAATGGGGCATCGACGTCGCGATGAGCGGCTCGCAAAAGGGGCTGATGACCCCGCCCGGTCTCGGCTTCGTCGCCGCCAACGACCGCGCGTGGGAGGTGCACAAAAAGGCCGATCTGCGCACGCCCTATTGGGACTGGACCGAGCGCGAAGGCAGCGAGCACTACCGCAAATATGCCGGCACCGCGCCGGTGCACCTGCTGTTCGCGCTGCGCGAGGCGATCAACATGCTGCACGCCGAAGGGCTGGACAATGCTTTCGAGCGGCACCGGCTGCTCGGTGAGGCGGTACGTCGCGCGGTCGCGGTCTGGGCCGAGGGACAGGTGCTCGGCTTCAACATCACCGAGCCCGCCGAGCGTTCCAACACGGTGACGACCGTGACCGTGAAGGGCGCCGATCCCGCCGCGATCCAGCGCTACGCCAAGGAGAAATGCGGCGTGGTGCTCGGCACCGGCATCGGCGACCTGCAGGGACAGGCCTTCCGCATCGCGCATATGGGCCACGTCAACGCACCGATGGTCCTGGGCACACTCGGCGTCGTCGAGGTCGCGCTCAACGCCCTGAGGATTCCGCACGGCAAGGGCGGAACCGACGCCGCCGTGCAGTGGCTCGGCGAGAACGTGAAGGCGTAGGCTGGTCGTGCGTCCGACGTCGCGGACGCACATGCTTGACTCGTCATTCCCGAGGAGGCCGCGAAGCGGCCGTCTCGAAGGATCGACGGCAACTCTCGGCTCCGCGAATCCGCACACGCCGGAACATCCGGGCCGTACACCTTCGAGGCTCGCCCAGCGGCGCTAGCGCGCCGCAAGCCCGCACCTCCAGCGACAAGGGCTTTGCGCGGAGATGACGGAACGGAGACGTGCCAAGACTTTTTGAGAGGGCACGAACACTTTTCGTCGTCATCATTTTCCGCTTTACTGCCGGCAACAGCCGGGCACTGATCCCTGCGAAATAACGAGAATGGAGGGATCGCTTGGCGTCGGTGGAATTGCGCAGCCTGGTCAAGCGATTCGGATCGTTTGTCGCGGTCGACGATGTCTCCCTCACGATCGATCACGGCCAACTGGTCTGCCTGCTCGGGCCATCCGGCTGCGGCAAGACCACGACGCTGCGGCTGATCGCGGGCTTCCTCGAGCCGTCCGACGGCGAAATCCGAGTGGGTGACCGCGTGGTCTCCTCGAAGGCGCGCACGCTGCCGCCCGAGCAGCGCAACATGTCGATGATCTTCCAGAGCTACGCGCTGTGGCCGCACATGACGGTCGCCGAGAACATCGTCTATGGTTTGCGGCTGCGCAAGGTCGATCGCGACACCATCGCCAAGAGGCTCGCCGCGATCCTGGCGACGACCAAGCTCGAACCGCTGGCGCAGCGCTATCCCGGCGAACTCTCCGGCGGCCAGCAGCAGCGCGTCGCGCTGGCACGCGCGCTGATCGTCGGCCCCGAGACGCTGCTGCTCGACGAGCCGCTGTCCAATCTCGATGCCAATTTGCGCGAGGAGATGCGCTTCGAGATCCGCAGGCTGCACGACGAATATCGCTACACCACGGTCTACGTCACCCATGACCAGTCGGAGGCGATGACCACCGCCGACCTGATCGCGGTGATGAATGCCGGCAAGATCGACCAGCTCGGCACGCCCCAAGATATCTATGCGCACCCCGAGTCCGAGTTCGTCGCACGCTTCATCGGCGCGGCCAATGTGATCAAGGGCACCGCGCGCGACGAGAGCCATGTCGCGTTTGCCGGCGCGACGCTGCAGGTGGTCGGCACGAAGCTCGTGGCCGGCCAGACCGCGCCGGTCGCGATCCGCCAGCATGAGATCCAGCTGTCGACGCAGGCGCCCGCCTCGCCGCAGAACACGCTGAAGGCCACGGTGACGCGGCAGGTCTATCTCGGCATGAACCGCGATTACATGGTGGAGACAGAGGACGGCACGTCGATGCGGGTCACCACGCCGACCGAGACTGCGGTCGACAAGGGCAGCGAGGTCTGGCTGACGCTGCCGCCCGAGCGCTGCCGGGCGCTCAGCCGATAACAAGAGACGGAGGGACACGATGCGGAAGCAAATTTCCAGACGCGATGTCCCTAATTCATTGCCGTCGGCCATCACGGCGCGTTCGCCGACCGGCTGGCCGGCTTCCTTTGTACCTGCGCATGCACCGAGTGCTGCCCGGTGAAGTCGACGAAGAACTGCTGGGTCTCGCGGGTGCCTCGCCCCGCTTGCGGGGAGAGGCCGCCGCGCATCGCAAGATGTGCGGCGGGTGAGGGGGAGTCTCCGCGCATTCGGTGTCCGCGGGGGCAGCCCCTCACCCCAACCCTCTCCCCGCGAAGAGCGGGGCGAGGGAGCTCAGCTCAGCAGGCGGGGACGCCATGACCACCTCCTCCCCCGTCCCCAAGCCTCGCACCGACTGGACGCGTCCCGTCCTCTGGCTGTTCGCGGCCGTGCTGATGCTTCTGATCCTGCTGCCGCTGTCATGGCTTGTGGCGTTCGCCTTCACCGACAAGGACCGGCACCTCACGCTGCAGAACTTTGCGACCCTTTTCAGCAACCCCGACTTCCTCGATCCGCTGCTGACGACCGCGATCATCGCGGTCACGTCAGCGCTGATCTGCTGCATCGTCGCGGCACCGATCAGCTGGCTGGTATCGCGCACCGACATGCCGGGCCGGCAGATCATCCGCGCGCTGGTGACGGCGTCCTTCGTGACGCCGCCGTTCCTCGGCGCGATCGCCTGGGAATTGCTGGCGGCGCCGAACTCGGGACTGCTGAACCAGCTCTACCGGCTGTTCGCGGGCGAGGATGCGGACGCGCTTTTCAACATCTATTCGCTGACCGGGATCATCTTCGTTATCTCCTGCTACACCTTCCCGTTCGTGTTTGTGCTGGTGGCGAATGCGCTCGACACCATGCCGGGCGAGCTGGAGGACGCCTCCGCGATCCTCGGCGGCAACGCCTGGACCACGGCGCGGCGGGTCACGATCCCGCTCGCCCTGCCCGCGCTGGTCGCGGGCGCGCTGATCGCGTTCCTGCAGGCGATGACCCTGTTCGGCTCGCCCGCGATCCTGGCGCTGCCGGCCGGCTTCCACACCATGACGACCAAGATCTGGAGCCTGTTCCAATATCCGCCGAAACTGGAGCTCGCCGCCGCCGCGGCCGTGCCGCTGTTGCTGCTCACCATCCTCCTGCTGCAGGGGCAGAAATTCCTGCTCGGCCGACGCAGCTATTCGGTGATCGGCGACAAATATAGCGCGCCGCGCCGGGTGGAGCTACGCGGCTGGCGCTATGTTGCACTCGGCTTCTGCCTCGTGATGCTGCTCAACCCGGTGTTCCTGCCCTATCTGGCGCTGCTCAACGCCGCACTCTCGCCGAACGCCACCACGCTGGTGACACCGTCGACGTTAACCCTGCACAACGTCGTCTTTGTGTTCACCGAGCTGTCCTCGACCCAGCTCGCGCTGAAGAACACCGTAATCCTCGGCACCGCGACCGCGACCATCGGCACCATCCTCGCGCTCGTGATTGCCTATATCACGACGCGGCGGGTGATCGCGGGCTACCGCCTGCTCGCGTTCCTCGCCACCGCGCCGGTCGCAGTGCCCGGCATCGTGCTCGGTGTCGGCCTGTTCCTGAGCTACACGCGCCCGCCCTTCGTGCTCTACGGCACACTGTGGATCCTGCTGCTCGCGTTCCTCACCATCAATTTGCCATCGGCCTATCAGCAATTGCAGGCCGCGTTCGCGACCATCCACCCTGAGCTCGAGGAAGCCAGCCGCATCCTCGGCGCGACCCGGCTGCAGGCGCTGCGCCAGATCACCGCGCCGCTGTTGCGCACCGGCGTGATCGCGACCTGGTGCTTCATCTTCATCGGCGTGATGCGGGAACTGTCGGCAGCGATCGTGCTGTTCACCTCGCAGACCAAGGTGCTGTCGGTCCTGATCTACGATCTCAACGAAGGCGGCGACCTCGCCGCGATCGCGGTGCTCGGCATCGCGATGCTGGTGATCACTTTCGCCGTGGTGCTGGCGGTGAACCAGATCCCGATCTCCGGCAGCAACGCCGCTGCGAGGCTGAGGAACGGGCAGTTCTAACCGCTGTCATTGCGAGCGAAGCAAAGCAATCCATCGTCCCCCTCGGGGATAGAATGGATTGCTTCGTCGCTTCGCTCCTCGCAATGACGACGGAAACCGGGCGCTCGCCCATCTGGCAATCGCCGCATTCATCCCGATATAAGGCGGAACCCCTGCACAATGAGGATCGTGTGACCGAAGCCGCTATCAAGACACCCCTGCAACCGCCGCCCGTCGCGCCGCGCCGGCCGCATACCTTCACCACCCACGGCATCACGGTGACGGACGACTATGCGTGGATCAAGGATCCGAAATGGCAGGAGGTGCTGCGCGATCCCTCGATCCTCGATCCCGATATCCGCAAATATCTGGAGGAAGAGAACGGCTATACCGAGACCCTGCTGGGCCATACCGACGGCTTGCAGAAGCGGCTCGTCAAGGAGATGCGCGGGCGGATCAAGGAAGACGATTCCAGCGTGCCGTCGCCGGACGGCCCGTTCGCCTACTTCCGCAAGTTCCGCGAAGGCGGCCAGCACGAACTGTTCTGTCGCACGCCGCGCGACGGCGGCGACACCCATGTCGTGCTCGACGGCGACGCGCTGGCGAAGGACCACAAATATTTCAAGTTCGGCGGCAGCCGGCATTCCGACGATCACCGGCTGCACGCCTGGAGCGCCGACACCAAGGGCTCCGAGTATTTCTCGATCCGCGTGCGCGACTGGGCGACCGGCGGCGATCTCGACGATTGCGTCGAGGAGACCGACGGCGGCGTGGTCTGGGCCAAGGATTCGAAGAGCTTCTTCTACGTCAAGCTCGACGACAATCACCGCCCCATGCAGGTGTGGCGACACCAGCTCGGCACCAGGCAGGCGGACGATATCCTGGTCTATGAGGAGCAGGATCCCGGCTGGTTCACCCATCTGCACGAAAGTTCGAGCGGCCGGTTCTGCGTGATCGCCGGCGGCGACCACGAGACCTCGGAGCAGCGGCTGATCGACCTTTCCAATCCGGACGCACCACCGCGCCTCGTCGCTGCGCGCGAGGAAGGCGTGCAATATTCGATCGCCGACCGCGGCGACGAGCTCTACATCCTCACCAATGCCGACGACGCCATCGACTTCAAGGTGGTGACCGCGCCGCTCTCTGCACCCGAGCGCGCCAACTGGCGCGACCTGATCCCGTATCGCGAAGGCGTCTACGTGCTCGACGTCGAGCTCTATGCCGGCCACATGGTGCGGCTGGAACGCGCCAACGCGCTGCCGGCGATCGTCATTCGCGATCTTAGCAACGGCGAAGAGCACGCGATCGCCTTCGACGAAGCCGCTTATTCGCTCGACACCATGGGCAGCTATGAGTTCGAGACCACGAACCTGCGCTTCTCCTATTCGTCGATGACAACGCCTTCGGAAGTCTATGACTATGACATGGCGAAGCGGACCCGGGTGCTGCGCAAGCGTCAGGAGATCCCGTCCGGCCACAACCCGGCTGACTACGTCACCACTCGCATCATGGCGACCTCGCATGACGGCGCGCAGGTTCCAGTCTCGATCCTGCATCGCAAGGACTTTGTCCGTGACGGCAAGGCGCCTTTGCTGCTCTATGGCTATGGCTCGTACGGCATGGCGATGCCGGCGTCGTTTGCCGCCAACCGGCTGTCGCTGGTCGACCGCGGCTTCGTCTACGCCATCGCGCATATCCGCGGCGGCGCCGACAAGGGCTGGGGCTGGTATCTCGAAGGCAAGCGCGAGAAGAAGCCCAACACATTCGACGATTTCGCCGCCGCCGGGCGCGCGCTGATCGATGCAAAGTACACTGGCGAGAAGCGCATCGTCGGCCATGGCGGCTCGGCCGGTGGCATGCTGATGGGCGCGGTTGCCAACCGCGCCGACGAACTGTTCGCCGGCATCGTTGCCGAAGTGCCGTTCGTCGACGTGCTCAACACCATGCTCGACGATACGTTGCCGCTGACGCCGCCGGAATGGCCGGAGTGGGGCAACCCGATCGAGAGCGAGAAGGATTTTCGCACCATCATGTCCTATTCGCCCTACGACAATGTCTCCGCGAAGCATTATCCCGCAATCCTCGCGATGGGCGGGCTGACCGATCCGCGCGTCACCTACTGGGAGCCGGCGAAGTGGATTGCGCGGCTGCGCGCCGCCATGACAGGCGGCGGCCCGGTGCTGCTGCGGACCAACATGGGCGCCGGTCACGGCGGCGCCTCCGGCCGCTTCGACCGGCTCGACGAAGTCGCGATCGTGTATGCGTTCGCGCTGTGGGCGGTCGGGATGGCTGAGAGGGCAGAAGTGTAAAAGACACCCCCGCACGCGGGGGTAAGAAACGGACTACCGTCCCTTTGCCTTCCGCCACACCGCAAAATCCTTCAGCGTCTGCTCGTCGGTCGCGGGATAGAGCCCAAAAATGCTGCGGCCCTTGTGGACTTCCTCGGTCACGAAATCCTCGAATGCGGTCATCTCGAAGGTCTCATCGGCGATCTCGTCGGCGAGATGCGCGGGGATCACGATGACGCCGTCGCTGTCGCCGAGGATCACGTCGCCGGGAAACACCGGCGCGTCGCCGCAACCGATCGGCACGTTGATCTCGATCGCCTGGTGCAGCGTGAGATTGGTCGGCGCGCTCGGCCGATGGTGAAAGGCGGGGAAGCCGAGCCTGGCGATCTCGGCGGCGTCGCGGAAGCCGCCATCGGTAACGACGCCGGCACAGCCGCGCTTCATCAGCCGCGTCACCAGGATCGCACCGGCGGACGCGGCGCGCGCGTCCTTGCGGCTGTCCATCACCAGCACACTGCCGGCCGGACAATCCTCGATCGCCTTGCGCTGCGGATGCGAGCGATCGCGGAACACATCGATCTTGTTGAGGTCCTCGCGCGCCGGCATGTAGCGCAAGGTGAAGGCTTCGCCGACCATGGTCGGCTGATTGGGGCTCAAGGGGTGGACATCCTGGATGGCCTGGATGCGGAAGCCGCGCTTGAACAGCGCGGTCGCCACCGTAGCGGTGGAGACGGACTTCAGCTTGTTGCAGGTGGTGTCGCTGAGTTTTGACATATTGTTCATCCCAGTTGTCATTCCGGGATGGTCCGAAGGACCAGACCCGGAATCTCGAGGTCCGGGTTCGATGCTTCGCATCGCCCGGAACGACGGAGTCAATAAATCGAAGGCTCGCCCACCGGCTTGCCAAAACCGGTTTCGAGGAAATCGAAGTCGCAGCCCTCATTGGCCTGCTTGATGTGCCTGGAGAACATCCAGCCATAGCCGCGCTCGAAGCGCCGTTCGGGCTGCTTCCATTCCGCGCGGCGCTTCGCCAGCTCCGCCTCCGGCACATCGAGATTGATGGTGCGCGCGGCGACGTCGAGCGTGATGAGGTCGCCGTTCCTCACCAACGCCAGCGGGCCGCCGATATAGGATTCCGGCGAAACATGCAGGATGCAGGCGCCGTAGCTGGTGCCGCTCATCCGCGCGTCCGACAGCCGCACCATGTCGCGCACGCCCTGCTTCACGAGCTTGGTCGGGATCGGCAGCATGCCCCATTCCGGCATGCCCGGCCCGCCCTGCGGACCGGCATTGCGCAGGATCATCACATGATCCGCCGTGACATCGAGATCAGGATCGTCGACCGCCTTCTTCATCGACGGATAATCGTCGAACACCAGCGCCGGCCCGGTGTGCTTGAGGAAACGCGGATCGCAGGCACTCGGCTTGATCACGCAGCCATCGGGCGCAAGATTGCCCTTCAGGACCGCAAGCGCGCCCTCCTTGTAGATCGGGTTGGCGACGGTGCGGATGACGTCGTCGTTGTAGACCTCGGCGTGCGCGATGTTCTCGCCGAGGGTCTTGCCCGACACCGTCATGCAGTCGAGATGCAGGTGCTCCTTGATCCGGCTCATCAAGCCGGGCAGCCCACCGGCATAGAAGAAATCCTCCATCAGATAGCGGTCACCGCTCGGCCGCACATTGGCGATGACGGGCACCTTGCGACTCGCCGTCTCGAAATCGTCGAGGGAGATGTCCTGCCCGGCGCGGCGCGCCTGCGCGATCAGATGGATGATAGCGTTGGTCGAGCAGCCCATCGCCATCGCGACCGCGATCGCGTTCTCGAATGCGCTTCGCGTCTGGATCGTCTGCGGGGTGAGATCCTCCCACACCATCTCGACGATGCGGCGGCCCGCCTCCGAGCTCATGCGGATGTGGTTAGCGTCGGCTGCGGGGATCGACGACGCGCCCGGCAGCGTCATGCCGATCGCTTCCGCGATCGCGGTCATGGTCGAGGCCGTGCCCATGGTCATGCAGGTGCCGTAGCTGCGGGCGATGCCGGCCTCCATGTCGACCCAATCCCTGTCGGAAATCTTGCCGGCGCGGCGCTCGTCCCAGTATTTCCAGGCATCCGACCCTGAGCCCAACGTCTTGCCCTTCCAGTTGCCGCGCAGCATCGGGCCGGCCGGCAGATAGATCGCGGGCAGGTTCATGCTGGTGGCCCCGAGCAGCAGCGCCGGCGTGGTCTTGTCGCAGCCGCCCATCAGCACGACGCCATCGACGGGGTGGCCGCGCAGCAGCTCCTCGGCATCCATCGCCAGCATGTTGCGGTAGAGCATCGTGGTCGGCTTCAGGAGCGATTCCGACAGCGACAGCGCCGGCAGCTCCAGCGGAAACCCGCCGGCCATCAGCACGCCGCGCTTGACGTCGTCGACCCGGCTCTTGAAGTGCATGTGGCAGGGCTGCGCGTCCGACCAGGTGTTGATGATCGCGATCACCGGCCGGTCTCGCCACTCCTCCGGCGCGTAGCCCATCTGCATCGCGCGGGAGCGATGGCCGAAGGCGCGCAAATCGTCGGGCGCGAACCAGCGGGCGCTGCGCAGTTGGCCGGGGGTCTTGTTCTTTTGCGTCATGTTCGGGGCCCCATATCTGTCGAGGTCGCCTGCATAGGCTAGTGTTTCAGTTACCGGAAAGGGCTTATAAATCGGTCGCGGTGCATATACTCGAATTTGGCTGGGGTGTCCTAGCCCGTCGATCAGGAGGCGGACTTCACTGAACATGACGGTCAAGCGGATCCTTCCCCTGCAGGAACGGTTCGCGGCAGGCGAGAGCACACATCCGGGCGCGGGGAACGGCAGTGCAACCGGCCGCGGATTCGCATGAGTATCGGGTGGCCCATCATCTCGCGCGCCCGGACAAGCGGAAAGCTGCGACCGCACCGATGACGCTGACCAGCAGACTCGCCATCGCAATGATCGCGCTCGTCGCGATCGCGGTTTCCGCGGTCGGATGGCTGAGCTATCGCAGCCTCGAGCAGGCCCTGATCCCGCGGGTCCTCGACCGGATCGAGGCGCAATCGCGCTTCGCCGCGGCTGCCCTCGAGGCGTACGTCCAGAGCGCGCCCGCCGACATCACGACGTTCCATAACCTCGCCGCCATCGACGGCTTGATGCGCGCGCGGCTCAATGGCGGGATCGATCCTGTCGACGGCACCACGGAGGCGGTGTGGCGCGAGCGCCTGGAAGGCCGGCTCGCCGTGCAGATGGCGCTGAAGCCCGCCTATTCACTCCGCTTCATCGGAGTTGCGGACGGTCATCGCGAACTCGTCCGCGTCGACCGCTCCGGTCCGAACGGTACCGCCCGCATCGTGCCGCAGGCGGAGTTGAAGCAGGTCGGCGACGCCGACTATTTCCGCGACACGATCAATCTGGGAGCCGACGGCATCTACGTTTCTCCAATCCGCCTCAACGAGGAAGCTGGCGTCATCGACACGCCGCCGGCGCCGATCATGATGGTCGCCAAGCCGGTCGCGGCGCCTGACGGCAAGCCGTTCGGGATCGTCATCGTCAATATCGACATGCGGCCGGTGCTCGAGCGCGTTCGCGCCTCGGTGCGGCCCGGCGAACAGGCCTATGTGGTCGACGCGAGCGGCAATTATCTCGTGAACCCCGACCGCAGCCGCGAATTCGGCGCCCAGCTTGGCCGGCCGGCGAGTTGGCAGCGCGACATGCCCGCGCTGTCAGCCGCGAGCGGAACCACGCAAAGCACCTCGACCATGAGCAGCGATCCCGCCGGACAATGGATCGGGATCGCGCTCGCGCCGGCCACGCTGGCCCGACATCAATGGATCGCGGTGATCGAAGCCGTTCCCAATACGGTGTTCATGGCGCCAGCGATGGCGATCCGCAACAGTTCGATCCAGGTCGGCCTGCTGGCGGTGCTCGGCGCGGGCGTCCTGGCCTGGCTGATCGCGCGATCGCTGACCCGGCCGATCACGCGACTGACCGCCGCCGTCGAGCGCGTCGGCGAAAAGGGCACCGCGGCGATTCCGGTCGACGCCGGCGGCGAGACCGGCGTGCTGGCGCGCGCTTTCGTCCGCGTGATGGACGAGGCCAACGCCAAGACGGTGGCGCTCGAGCGCGAGGTCGCCGAGCATCGCCGCACCGAGGCGGCGCGCGACCACCATGCCGAGCGCGAGTACCTGTTCGCATCGGCTGTCGAATCCTCGAACGACGCCATCATCACGATGTCGCTCGAGGGGATCATCACCGGCTGGAACCCGGCTGCCGAGCGGCTCTATGGCTACAGCGCCGACGAGGCGGTCGGCCGACATATCTCCCTGATCGTGCCCCCGGACCGGCGCACCGAGATCGACGATATCATTCGCGGGATCCGCCGCGGTGAACGGATCGAGGAAAGCGAGACCGTGCGCCTGCGCAAGGACGGCAGCACGGTCGACGTGTCACTCTCGACCGCGCCGATCAAGGCGCTGTCGGGAGCCATTATCGGCATCGTCAAGTCGGCGTACGACATGACCGAGAGCCGCAAGTCCGAGGAAAGCCTGCGCGAGAGCGCGCAGCTCGCGAGGGGCATCATCGACGGCTCGCTCGACGCCTTCGTGCAGATCAACCAGTTCGGCATCATCCGCGACTGGAATACCCAGGCGGAGACGATCTTCGGCTGGACCCGCGAGGAGGCGATCGGCCGCAACGTCTTCGACCTGATGGGCCGGCCGGACGGCCCGCTCAGGACGGCGCTCGCCGGATTCCTGAGCTCCGGCGGCGAACAGGTGCGCCAACCCCGCCGCGAGGCGCAGATCCGGCGCCGTGACGGCAGCGAATTCACCGCCGAGCTGAGCATCTCGGCACTGAAGACCCGCGATGGATTCGTGTTCAACGGCTTCATCCGCGATCTCACCGAAAAGATCGCCGCCGAGGATCGGATCCGGCAGTCGGAGAAGATGGAAGCGGTCGGCCAGCTCACCGGCGGCATCGCGCACGACTTCAACAATATCCTCACCGTCGTCACCGGGACGATCGAGATCCTGGCCGACGCCGTAAAGGACCAGCCGCAGCTCGCGGCGATCACCCGGATGATCGACGAGGCCGCGTCGCGCGGCGCCGATCTCACCCAGCAACTGCTGGCGTTCGCCCGCAAGCAGCCGCTCGAGCCGCGCGAGATCGACGTCAACGCACTGATCATCGACACCACCAAGCTGCTGCGCCGGACGCTGGGCGAGCAGGTCGAGATCCAGTCGGCCTTCGAGGACGAGACGTGCCTGGCGGTCGTCGATCCCAATCGGCTCGCCAACGCCCTGCTCAACCTCGCGCTCAACGCCCGCGATGCCATGCCGCAGGGCGGCCGGCTCACGATCGAGACGGCATCCGTCGTGCTCGACGAGAGCTATGCCGGCTCGCATGGCGACGTGCGGCCCGGTCCCTATGCCATGATCGCAGTGAGCGATACGGGGACGGGAATTGCCGCCGACATGCTCGACAAGGTGTTCGATCCCTTCTTCACCTCGAAGGGCCCCGGCAAGGGCACCGGGCTCGGCCTCAGCATGGTCTACGGCTTCGTCAAGCAGTCCGCCGGGCACATCAAGATCTACAGCGAGCACGGATACGGAACGACGATCCGGATGTATCTTCCGGCGGCTTCCGGTACAGGGGTCGCGGCCGAGGAGGCGGCGGCGCTGGAATTCGAGGGCGGCCACGAGACGATCCTGGTGGTCGAGGACGACAAGCTGGTCCGCGACTACGTGCTCGCACAAGTGCACGGTCTCGGCTACGTCACGCTGGAGGCCGCGAATGCCAATGAAGCACTCGCGATCGTCGAGGCCGGCAAGCCGTTCGATCTGCTGTTCACCGACGTGATCATGCCCGGGCTCAACGGCCGCCAGCTTGCCGAACGGATCTTCAGGATGAAGCCCGACCTCAAGGTCCTCTACACCTCGGGTTACACCGAGAATGCGATCATCCATCACGGGCGCTTGGACGAAGGCGTGCTGCTGCTACCCAAGCCCTATCGCAAGTCGGAACTCGCGGCGATGATCCGCAAGGCGCTCGCCGATTAGAGCGTGATCCGGAAAAGTGTAAAGCGGTTCTCCCTCGCGACAAATGCGGAACGCGCTTGCGCGGAGATCATGCTCAAACAGAGAGCTAAAGCCCGATGACGATTCAACCCAATCTCATCGCGCTATAGATGTGAGCTCGCGGATGCCGGCTCTGCTTCAATCAGCGCGGCAACTCTCGAAGGTTGCGCGGAAATCAGGCTTGGCGCTGTGCCGTCATCACGATGCGGACGAGGTCGGCGGCGTTGCGCGCCCCGAGCTTCTTCATGATGTTGGCGCGGTGATCCTCGATGGTGCGCGGACTGATGCCGAGATGACGTCCGGCCTCCTTGTTGGACGCGCCTGAAGTGAACTGCTCGAGCACCTCGCGCTCGCGGCGGGTCAGCGGCTCGCGTCCCGGAAAATGCAGCGAGGCGATGCGCGACGCCGAAGTCTCGGTGCGGCGCCTTGTGTAGGCCTCGATCGCTTCATTCAACCGGGCGACGATCTCGTTGCCGCGGAATGGCTTCTCGATGAAATCCAGCGCGCCGTTCTTGATGGCGCTGACCGCCATCGCGATATCGCCCTGCCCCGAGATCATGAAGATCGGCGCCGGATAGTCCTCGCCGTGCAGTTCCTTCAGGATGTCGAGACCCGATTTGCCGGGAATGTGCACGTCGAGCAGGATGCACGCCGGCGTCCTGCTTCGCGCAACGGAAAGCAGCGCGGCGCCGTCCGCAAAACAGATCACCTTGTAACCGGCTGTCGACAAAACCACGGAAAGAGTCTCGCGAACGGCAGGATCGTCGTCGACTACGAAAATCTCCCCGCGGGGAACGCCATTCTCAGCCATGTGCATCGTCCATCAGTGGTGAAGCGTGGTGCTTAGCCCCACAAAATATCTCTCGACCGTATCGATCAATGGACCCGTATTTGTACGGGACGTCCGCTTAACGCACAAGTAGCACCGCATTCCCTAAAAGTGGAGGTCGTGGAGGAACATGCATGAGAAATGCAGCGGCGGATAACGTTGCGGCGTGCTCGGACGAAGGCAATGATCCCTACAACATGATTGTGGCGGACCTGGTTGCGCTGATCGGGCACGTCCAGGCGAGCCTGCGGCTGATCGAGTCCGAGATTGCGCGTGAAGCCCTGCTCGCCGAGCAGGACGCCGCCAGCAACATCTTCGTCCTGGACGATGTTATGCCACGCTATATGGTCGCATCCACTGCCTTGAAAGCCTGTGACGTTGGCCTCGGTGCCGCGCTTGGTCGGCTGCTCGACTCCGAGACCCCGACACACATCCTAAACTGATCCGCCGGTCCGGAAACGACCGCGCCCGCGACGGACGGCTGTCACGCAGATTGCGCCATTGGCGCTCCAACACATAAGATCGCGATCTGTTCCGCGCTCAGTTCGGGATGATGGCAGATTTGACGGAACGCGCGGCCAGGTCAGGCCCCGACCCGGACGGCTTCGCCGGAGGCTGATCGCTTCTTGCTCGGCTTGCCCTTGAGGAAGCCGACGTCCATTTCGGTGCCGTTGACACGGATCAGTTCGCAACGGCGATAGGCGAGCCCGGTTGACGACAGCAGCAGGAAAAACTCCTTTAGATTGAGCCCCTGAATAGAACCTTCCACCGTGAGGGCTGCGTCCGTGTCGGAGATGGCGTCGAGCCGGCAGTCGCGCCGCCAGGTGCCGTCGATGGCCATGATACAGACATCAAAGCCCCTGCTGAACGTGACGCGTTCGACGAGTTTGCCATCTTCCGTCATGGTCAAAGCCTCGCTGCCATGGCGGCAACCCTCGGCAGGACGGCTCCTGCCGCCGACGTCCGCGCGCCGCTCGGCCGATACAGGCCGCGCCGTTCGGGGAACGGCTTGAATCCGTCCGTCAGGCCGACCACGGTTTCGGCTGCGCCCAGCACCAGAAAGCCGTCGGCCTCCATCGATCTGGCGAGGCGGTTGAAGACGTTGATCTTGGTGTCCTGATCGAAATAGATCAGCACGTTGCGACAGAAGATCACATCGAAGGCGCCGAGCTGGGAAAAATCGTGCAGCAGGTTGAGCTGGCGGTGCTGCACCATCGTGCGCAATTCAGGATTGATCTGCCAGAACTCGCCCGATTGCTTGAAGTACTTGACCAGCATCTGGATCGGCAGTCCGCGCTGCACCTCGAACTGGCTGTAAATGCCGGCCTTCGATTTCTCCAGCACCTCCTGCGACAGGTCGGTCGCGATGATCTCGACCCGCCAACCCGCCAGTACTGCACCCATCTCCTTCAGGCACATCGCCAGCGAATAGGGCTCCTGACCCGTCGATCCCGCGGCGCACCAGATCCGGACGCTCCTGCGTGCGGCACGCGCCTTCAGGAGCTCCGGCATGATCGTGTTGCGGAAGTGATCGAACGGCACCTTGTCGCGAAAGAAGAAGGTCTCGTTGGTGGTCATGGCTTCGACCACCTGGACGACGAGCGAGGACGAACCGCCCTTGATCTTCGTCACCAGGTCAGGGATGCCGGACAAACCGAACTTGCGCGCCAGCGGAAGCAGGCGGCTTTCGATCAGGTACTGCTTGTCTGCGGACAGGTCGAGCCCTGAATGATCCTTCAGGAGCTTACGCAGATACTCGTAGTCGGGGGGCGTCACTGGAGCCTCGCAAGGGCAAAAAAGATGAAACTGGCGTCAGGCTTCGGTGGGCAGATCGAGTGCAAGCAGCCCGACTTCCTGGAACTTCGCGGTGACGATCTCCTTGTCGAACGGCTTCATGATGTACTCGTTGGCGCCGGCATGCAGCGCACGCGAGATGTGATCGATGCCGTTCTCGGTGGTGCAGAACACCACTTTCGGTGCATCGCCGTCGGGCATCCGGCGGAGCTGCACGAGGAATTCGAAGCCGTCCATCACGGGCATGTTCCAGTCGAGCAGCACCGCGTCTGGCATCGCGCGTTTGCAGGCCTCGAGCGCCTTCTCGCCGTCCTCGGCCTCGATAACAGTGAAATCCATTCCTTCGAGGATGCGGCGTGCGATCTTCCGCACCACGCCAGAATCGTCGACAACAAGACATGTCTTCATGTGTTTGCCTCCTTGTTGAACCAGCCGTCTTCGCGGCCAGCGTATTACGCAGCAACCTTGGCGTCGGGCATCAATTCGAGCACGCGATCGACATCGAGGACGACCATGAGCTGGCCGTCGAGGCGGTGGACGCCGCCGGCGAGCCTGGCCATGCGGGGATCGAGGTTGACGGGATTGTCCTCGCGGCCCGCCTCGGGCAGCCGCAGGACCTCGCCGATCTGGTCGATCAGCAGCCCGTAGGATTCGCCGCGCAGGTCGACGCCGACCGCCATCATCGCCCTGCCGTCGCCGGCCCGGGGCAGGCCGAGCCGGGCGCGCATGTCGACCACGGTGACGATGCGGCCGCGCAGGTTGAGCACGCCGGCGATCTCGCTGGAGGCCAGCGGCACCCGGGTCAGCCGCTCCGGCATGAACACGTCCTGCACCCGCGAGATCGGCAGCCCGAACAGCTGCCCGCCGATCACGGCGGTGACGTATTCAGCCATGATGCCGTCGCTCGCTTCGCTCTTGCTGGTCATCGCTCCTGTTTCCCTGGGTCCCGTCAGGCCGCTTTCCGGATCTCGGCGGTCTGCTCCTTCAGCGCCGCGATCAGCCCGGGACGGTCGAACTTGGCGACGTAATCGTGGAAGCCGGCCTGCCGGCCGCGCTCGATCGCCGCCGGCGACACCATCGCCGACAGCGCGATGATCGGCAGCCCGGTCAGATTGTGGTCAGAGCGGATCACTTCCGCGAACTCGAAGCCGTTCATCTCGGGCATCTCGATGTCGGTCAGCACGACGTCGAAGGCCTGCCCCGAACGCAGCGCGGCGAGCCCCTCCTGCGCGCCTCCCGCGGTCCGCACCTTGTAGCCGGCGGCCTTCAGGACCGGCGCCAGCATGTTGCGGAAGAACGCGGAGTCGTCGACCAGCAGCACCGACTGCGCGCTGGCCGACGGCCGCATCTCCTTGCGCGAGAACCAGTCGGCAAACGCCATCGGCAGGAAGTGGCCGACGTCGATCACCTCGGTGGCCTGGCCCTTGATCACCGCCGAGCCCAAAATGCCGTCCTGCGCGCCCGCGACCTCGATGTTGAGCCGCTCCTCGACGATGTCGATGATCTCGTCGACCACGAGCCCCATCGAGCGGCCGTCGTCGGCGAACACCAGGATCGGCTGCGCGCCTTGCGTCTGCACCTGGACGCCTTCCATCTGCACCAGCGGCATCAGCTGCTCGCGGTACTGCACCATGTGGCGGCCGTTACTGAGCTCGATCTTGTCGGTGGCGATCTCCTCGAGCCGGGTGACGAGGCCGAGCGGCACCGCCTTGGGCTGGCTGGTGCCGGCGCGGAACACCAAGAGCGAGGTCAGCTGCTCGCCGCTTAAGGCATGCGAAGCGGCACTGTCGTCGGCCACGGCATGGGCCGCCGAGCCGGAGGCACCGAGCGCCTTGGCAATGCCGTTGGGGTCGATGATCATGATCACCGCGCCATCGCCCAGGATGGTGTTGCCGGAGAACATGTCGATGTGGCGCAGCTTGGTCGACATCGGCTTGACCACGATCTCCTCGGTGTGGAACACGCCGTCGACCACGATGCCGAAGGTCTGGCTGCCGACCTGGGTCACCACGATGAAGCCGTGCTCGGCCTCGGTGGTCGCGCCGTCGTCGATGTTGAGCAGCTTCTTCAGATGGATCAGCGGCAACAGCTTGTTGCGCAGCCGCAAGACCGCGGTGTCCTTGATGCGCTCGATGCGGTGCTCGGAGTTGGCGCGGGCCCGCACCAGCTCGACCACCGAGAGCTGCGGGATCGCGAAGCGGTCGCCGCCGGCCTCCACGATCAAGGCGGAGACGATCGCCAGGGTCAGCGGGATCTTGATGGTGACGGAGGCGCCCTCGCCGGCCACGCTCTTGATGTCGATGGTGCCGCCGATCTGGTCGATATTGGTGCGCACCACGTCCATGCCGACGCCGCGGCCGGACACCGAGGTGACCTGGGCGGCGGTGGAGAAGCCCGGCGCGAAGATGAACTTGTGGATCTGCGCTTCCGTCATCTTCTCCAGCTCGGCCTCGGTGACGAGGCCGTTCGAGAGCGCTTTCGCCTTGATCCGCTCGGTGTTGAGGCCGCGCCCATTGTCGGCGATGCAGATGATGATGTGGCCGCCCTCGTGATAGGCACTCAGCCGAATCGTGCCCTGCTCACCCTTGCCGGCCGCGAGCCGCTCGGCCGGGGTCTCCAGACCATGGTCGGCGGAGTTGCGCACCATGTGCGTCAACGGGTCCTTGATCAGGTCGAGCACCTGGCGGTCGAGCTCGGTGTCGGCGCCGTGCATCTCCAGTTCGATCTGCTTGCCGAGTTCGCCGGAGAGGTCGCGGACGATGCGCGGCAGCTTCTGCCAGGCGTTGCCGATCGGCTGCATCCGCGTCTTCATGACGCCCTCCTGCAGCTCGGCGGTGACGTTGGAGAGCCGCTGCAGCGGCACCTTGAACTCGGTGTCCTCGTTGCGGCGCGAGATCTCCAAGAGCTGGTTGCGGGTCAACACCAGCTCGGAGACCATGGTCATCAGGTGCTCGAGGGTGTCGACATTGACCCGGATCGACTGGTGGGCGATCTTGTCGCCGCCCTCGACCTCGGCGTCGGCGGCCGCGGTCCTGCGCGCCGGCTTCTTCGCCGCCTCGGCGGCTGCAACGGCAGGCGCTGTAGCGGCGGGCCTGGCGACGGGCGCCGGCACCTCGGTTGCGGTCTCGCGGAAGGCGCGCTCGAGCTCGTCGAGCGAGACCTCGCCCGGACGCAGCGGCCGCTCCAGCGTCTGCGCCACCAGCGTGCCCGCGGTCACCGCCGGCTGCATCGGCGGCGCCTCGACCACCGGCACCGCCGCCGCATCGGCCATCGCCGCCATGCCGCGCGCGACCATGGCTTCCAGCTGCTCGATCAGGTCGCGGTCGGTGCCGGCGGGCTCGGCCTCGGTGGCCTCGAGCCCGGCCAGGATCTCCTTGATGCGGTCGATCGAGGACAGGATCAGCGTCACCGCCTCGGCGGTCACCGGCATGCCGTCGCGGAACTTGCCCATCAGGGTCTCGCCGGCATGCGCCAGCGCTTCCAGCCGCGGCAGCCCGAGGAAGCCGCAGGTCCCCTTGATCGTGTGCACCAGGCGGAAGATGTTATCCAGGATCTTGGCGTTGTTCGGATCCTGCTCGAACTGCACCAGCTGGTTGTCGACCGTGTCCAGGCTCTCGCTGCTCTCCGTCAGGAACTCGCGCAACAGATCGTCCATCGGAATCGGCCCTCAAAGTGCTACGGAATGGTCGCCGCCTATCGATAACCTCGCCAACTTCACGGCGACGTTAATTTTGCTGTCCGTGCAAATACGGACCATGAGGCATTTCAAGGAGTTGGGAGATGCATTCTGCGGCCTCGGCCGCGCTCGAAAGAACAGACACTTACTACTCGCGCAGGTAGAACAACGTCCGGCGAGCGCCGCGAATTGAATCAAATTGCAACAAGCGGCTGTTAAGCTTGGCCGCAGCATGCCGTGACGCGATACGCGCACGTCGGCGCGATCGCGCACCGCGCTCCAGGTGGACGGCGCGCAAGACAAAGGCGGCGGAGTCTTCTCCGCCGCCTTCATATCGATGCCTGTCGCGGCCGCGCTTAGCGGAGCAGCTGCAGAACGCTCTGCTGGCTCTGGTTGGCCAGCGCCAGCGCGGACACCGCGATCGACTGGCGGGTCGACAGCGCCTGGCTGTTCGCCGCTTCCTCATTGGTGTCGGCCAGTGTCAGGTTGGACGAGCCGGTCTGCAGCACGTTGATCAGGTTCTTCGAGAAGTCCTGACGGATCTGCACGATCGACAGGTTCGAGCCGAGGGTCGACGCCTGGGTGCGCAGCTGGCCGCTCGCGGTGTTGAGCGTCTTCAGCGTGGCGTTGGCCGACGCGTTGTCCAGGAAGTCGGTTCCGGCTGTCAGCTTGGTGAGGTTGAGACCTGTGGCATTGAAGGTCACGCCCTGGATCTTCAGCGTCGAGGAGCCGGTCTCGTTGAAGGTCAGCTTGAGCTGATCGCCGTTGAGCAGGTTGATGCCGTTGTACGACGCGTCCTGGGCCGTCGTGGTGATCTGGTCCAGGATGTTGTTGTACTGGTCGACCAGGTTGGCGCGGTTCGCCAGCGCGGTCGGATCCTGCACCGGAGCGCTGCCCGCCAGGCCGTTGAACAGCTTGCCGGCGCCGGCTGCCGTGCCGCCGATCGTGCCGATGGTCGCCGACGCGGCATCGTTGGTGGTGCTGATGGTGAGCGCACCGGCCGAGCTGAGCGAGGCCTGCAGGTTGTTGGCCGCAAGCGCGGTGTTCAGGTCGTTGAGGGACTTCACCTGGCCCGCGCCGGTGCCGAAGGTGATGTTGGTGGCGGTGCCGTTGCCGGTCGCGCCGATCGTCAGGGTCAGGCCACCCAGCGGGGTGGTCGCGGTGCGCGCGGTGGTGCCGGCGGTGAGCCCGAAGGCGGTCAGCGAGGTGCCGGTGCCGGAGATCACGAGATCCTGGGCGGTGCCGGTGCTGATCTGGAGCTTGCCGCCCGACACGGAGGAGGCGGTGGTCGCCCCCGTGATGCCGTCGATCGCGGTGAGCAGGTCGCCGACCGTCAGCGTGCTGCCCGCGCCGGTGCCGAGGGTGACGTTGCCGGACGCGTCGGTGGTCGAGGTGGTCTGCGCCGTCGAGAATGTGATCGTCTTGCCGTTGACGGTGAGGACGCCGGTCGGCGTCGCCGCCAAGGTGTCGGAGTTGGCCGCGCTGACGAGCTTGGTGGCCGACGTGATCGCCGCGGGCGTCGTCAGGTTGTTGTTGACGACGGAGCCGGTAAGCTGGGCGTTGCTGTAGGTCGGCGTGCCGAGCAGGTTGTCAGCCGTCGCGCCGGTGATCGCGGCGGTCGACACCGAAGACTTCTGGGAGTAGCCGACGGCGGCCTGCAGCGCCTGGTTGGCGACCGACTTGGCGCTGTCGACCAGCTTCTGCAGCGAGGTGATGCCGGTGTTGGCGGCCTGCAGCACCTGCACGCCGTTGCTGATGCCGTCGAGCAGGTTGTTGATGTCGCTGGCGCGGTTGTCGAGCGACTGCGCGGTGAAGAAGTTGGTCGGATTGTCGAGCGCGGTGTTGACCTTCTTGCCGGTGGCAAGGCGGTTCTGCGTGGTGGCGAGCAGATCGGCGGTCGACTGCAGCGAAAGCAGATTCTGGCGGACCGAAGCCGAAAGGACGATGCCGGACATACTGGATACCCTTCTGGATGAACACAATTGACGCGACGCCGCAAGTTTCACACGGCGACCGTGTTACACTGGGCCGTCCGCGCTACCCGTTCGTTAAAGAGCTTCTCCGTACTAATACCCAACTAGTACCCAGAAGAGCGCGCGCGAGGTCGGTCTGGGAACCTGTGCCGCTGCCACATATGGGCGTTCAAGCGGCGCCCGAGCATGCGCAGGTCCATCGGACATTGCGCGCTGCGTGCGGGCCGTCGCGCGCCATAGGACCGACCAGACCAGGCGTGTGATCGGTCTCGCGTCGCGAGACTCAGCGATATCCGCCAATGCTCGGCGTTAATGGAAAATCAACAATGCCACGAAAATGGCGAAACCCTTCGCCGGCCGTGGCTACGCATTCTGTGCGTGAATCGGGGACCAATCGCGACTGTTTGCCCCATAGGGTGTATAAAGTGAATACCGCAACTCTTGTGCAATTGCGCAGGCCGGCTATGTTCGCTGCCGTTCCAAACGCCAAGAGTAGGTGATGTGAGACCGTAGTGCTCCCGCCCTCGGCAGGAGATCCAATGTCTGCGGTAACGCGTCCGCCCAATCGTTTGTTGCAAGCGCTGCCTGCGGCAGAGTTCGCGCAACTCCACCCGCTTCTCGAAACCGTCGAACTGACCAAGGACGCTGTGCTAGCCAACGCCGGAGCGCCGGTGCAGCGGGTCTATCTCCCGCACGGCGGCATCATTTCGCTGATGATCAATTTGTCCGACGGACAGTCGGTCGAGATCGCGACGATCGGCCGCGACGGCGTCGCCGGAGCGGTCGCCGCGATTCACAGCCGCCCGCTGCTCACGGACGCGATCGTCGCGGTCCCGGGGACGGCTTCGATGCTGCGGGCGGAGGATTTCCGCGAGGCGGCCGAGCGCGGAGTCGCGTTTCGAACCCTGGTCGCTCTCCATGAGCAGGCGTTGATGGCACAGGCGCAGCAGTCCGTGGCGTGCAACGTGTCGCATCCGGTCGAGGCGCGACTGTCGCGATGGCTGCTGCGCGCACGCGACCTGTGCGGCAGCGAGGCGTTGCCGCTGACCCAGGAGATGCTGGCGCAGATGATCGGTGTCCGGCGCAATGCCGTCTCGATCGTCGCGCATGGATTTCAGCAGGCCGGCGTCCTCCGCTATAGCCGCGGACATATCGAAATCACCGATGTCAACGGTTTGCAGAAGGCTGCTTGCGAGTGCTACGCGACGGTCAAGGCGTATGCCGCGCAATGGGTTGGGTCCGAGGATTGATCGCGCGAGCGAACCAACGAGCCCAGACGCAGCGGTCAACAGTATGCGGCAATAGACCTATTTTTATTAAACTCAAGTCGTGCCAAGATAGGTTGCGGGCGCGTACGACTGCGCGCGTCGGTGCCAGAGACAAGCTTTGCCGGCAGGCTGGAGGTTGCTTTGGATACGGCTTCGCGATCACCTAACGGTTTCCTGTCGTCACTGTCGGCGAACGATTTCGAATTGATCCGGCGGCACCTGCAAACCGTCGACCTGGTTGCGGATACGGTGCTGATCGAAGCCGACGAGATGCTCAAGCGCGCATATCTGCCGCACAAGGGCGTGATCTCGCTGGTGGTCAAGCTCGCCCGAGGCGAGCACGTGCAGGTCGCGATGGTCGGCCGCGACAGCATCTTCGGTGCGTTCGCCGGGCTCGGCGAGGCTCCCACGCTGAACAGCGCGGTGGTGCTGGTGCCTGGCGTCGCCTCGACGATCGAGGTCGAGGCCTTGCGGAAGGCGGCCGGGCTGAGCCCGACATTTCGCGCAACGCTGACGCGGCACGGGCTCGCCGTCTACGCGCAGATCCAGCAGACTGCCGGCTGCAACGCCGCCCACACCGTGGAATCGCGGCTGGCGCGATGCCTGCTGCAAACGCGCGATCTCGCCTGCAGCAACAAGTTCGTGCTGACGCAGGAATCGATAGCGCAGATGATCGGCGCCCGACGCAACAGCGTGTCGCTGGTGGCCCACACCCTGCAGCAGGCGAACTTCATCCACTATAGCCGCGGTCACATCGAGATCATCAATCTCGACGGGCTGATCAAGACCACGTGCGAGTGCTACGCCACGGTCAAGACCCGGTACGCGCAGCTGCTCCATGGTCACGAGACTTTCAACAAGTGAGCGTCTCGCGACGCCGTACTTCTACGGCTCACGATTTTCACCGTCGGATAACATTGAATCCACACAGTTGTGTGGACGCGCGGGGGAGCCGATGTTCACGTATCAAACGACCGACCACAAGGACGCCAGGCGTCTCCGTATTGCGCAGTTCAGCGGCAGATCCGCCACCGTTCACTCCGGCGGCGCGACGATCACCGGCCGCGTGCGGTCGATCCTCGAAGGCAAGGGCGACGTCGGGACGATGTGGGTGATCACGATCATTCCGGAAGAGCGGACGGCCGCGGCACCGAAGACGCGGCCGACGCCGCGTATGCACATTCCGGCAGAGGATTATCTCTGAGACACCAGTCGCCGCCACGCCGCGGCGGTCTCCGGCAAGACAGCCGGTGTGCACGCGCAGCCCGGAGCATGCGAGCCGTTTCTCGCCGCCACCTGTGGCGGCGAAGGCGCTCAGGCGGTGTACAGCAGAGCCTTGCGGACGAGGTCGGCGGTGTTGCGCGCACCGAGCTTGCGCATGGCTTCGGCGCGGTGGCTCTCGAACGTCCGCGGACTGATGTTCATGCGCAGCGCGCCCTGCTTGTTGGAATAGCCGTCGCTGATCAGGCTGAGCACTTCGCGCTCGCGCTTCGTCAAGGGCTTACGGCCGGCCTCCGGCGCGAACATCACCTCGGGCGAACAGGATCGTATCGGCTTGTCGCCCCGGAGCGGCTTGAGGTCGGCGGCCGGCACGGCATTCGGATAGAGATCGGAGATCTGCTTCAGCATCGCCGACACGCGTTCGGTCTGCTCGAGTGCGTTCTCGATGACCTGCCGCAAGTAAATGCCGTTGCCGGGTGTCTGCGCGAACTGATGGCTGTGCTGCTTGAGCTCATTCATATAGAGCAGCAGCGCGGTCACGGGTCCATTGAACTGGCGGACGATCGCGGCCCCAGCCTCCTCCGTGACCTGCGCTCGCGGGACGACCTTCTGGGTCTCAAGCGGCGGGGTCTCGAGCGGCATGGCCTCATCGATCCATGTCGGGAGGCGGGCCTCGGCTCGATTGTCGTGTTGCGTCATAAGTATGGTTTACCGAAGGTGAACTTGTGTCTGCGTTAACGCGGAACCCCGTAGAAATACGGACGATGCAACTGTGATCTACGGTTCCGGCAGGCCAAGCAGGGGCAGATCACCGCCGATTGGCAACGAATCTCGCATATTTGAGTCGAATTACAATATTTTTACGGGACGACGCCTGCCTCAACCGCGGTAATTTCACGGACCCGCTTTTACCTTTCCGAAAGACCCGATCGCCGCATCCGACGTTCGATCCGGCCGCGATTCGTGCCGTGATGCGGATCGCGTCGCTCCGCATTCGGGGTGGGGTCTCCGTACGATGCAGCGCGCGAGAGGGCCGTGGCAGACCGGAGGAACCGGGTCAGGCGATTGTCAATTTACAGCTTCACGGGGCCGCCGCGATGATCCGCCACCTCGGATAGCCCGCAAGAGCCCAGCAAGGAGGCAGCGACGATGCGAGGACGGAACGGATCCTGGATGGCGATGGTCGCGCTGACCGCCGCACTGCTATTGGGGGCCGATGTGCAGGCCCAGACCCCGCCGACCGGCAATGCGACGCCGACGCCCGACAACGCGGTCATGGTCACCATCTTCTTCAAGCATGACCAGTCGCGGCCGTTGAGCGAATTGAACGCCCAGCTCGAGCGACAGGGCTTCTACAAGGCGTTTCCACCGGAAGGCATCGAGGTCGTGAGCTGGTACGTGATGATGGGAATTGGCCAAGTGGTGACGCTGCGGATGCCGGCCTCACGGCTGCGCGAGGTCAACCGCGTCATCGAGAACAACGCCTGGGGTGCCTATCACACCGAGTTCTATCCGACCTACGATTACAAGGCGGTCGGGATGGCCAACCACGAAAAGGCGAAGTGAGGCGATTTCTCCGCCCGACTGCAGAGGGACGCACGCCAAGTCTCCCGGCACTGATCGATCAGAGCCGGCTGCCAACCGGATGCGGCCCGCTCGCTACGCGTGCGCCCGCGAGCGCTGGCTGAGCTTCCTGGCCAGAATCCTCAAATCCTTGGTGCGCCCGCTGCAAAGCAGGCGCGTGAATTCGTCAGGATCGATGGACGCAGGTGGGAGATCGGCCGATTTGCGCGCGACGCGGCGTAGCCAAGTCAATCCGAAGAGACGCTTGAGCATCTTCATGGTTGTTGAGCCCCAATACGCGTGTACGTTAAATCGCGGTAAAGAAAATTGGTTCCGCTCCTTGCCGTAGCCCACGCTGATTTTCACAGGTCCAATCAGGCGAGCAGCGCCTTGCGCTTTCGCACCCGCTCAATGGACTGCCCGATGCTGGGCTGATCGAGCGTGCCCTCAGCGATCCGCGCCACGATCGCCTCGGCGATGGCGGCCATCTCCTGCTCCTGGTTGAACAGATTGTTGCCGATGCAGACCATGTCCATGCCGGCGCCGATCGCCTGCAGGCTGGCGGCGTGCGTGCCAAGCGCCTTCTGTAATCCTTGCATCTGCATGTCGTCGGTGATCAGCAGCGTCTCGGGCAGGCGCCGACGCAGCCGGTCGATCCCGACGGATGACAACGTCATTGGATTGCGGGCGTCCCACGGCCGGACGATCGCGTGGCTGACCAGCACGGCATCGCCATGGGTCTGCGGCGCCAGCGCATAGAACAACTCCTCCTGCTCTGGCCGCAGCGCATCGGAAATGTCCATGAACTCCAGATGCGAATCGACCTTTGCGCCGCCGATCCCCGGAAAATGCTTCAGGCAGAGGCCGACCCGGGCCTGCCGCGCCGCAGCGTCGACAAGACGCGCATTGGCCTCGACCTCGGCGATGTCGGCCGAGTAGGAGCGCTTGATCCGGCCGATATTCGGATTGTCAGGGTTGTAGTCGACATCGATCACCGGCGCGAAATTGTAGCTGACGCCGAGCCGGCGCAATTCGCCATAGCTTGCGGCCAGGATTTTGCGCTTCTCCTCGGTGGCGAGCAGATTGAAATCCTTCGCGCTCGGTAGCGGCTGAAAGCCGAGGCTATCCTTGAGTCGGCGCACCAGCCCGCCCTCCTGATCGATGAAGACCAGCGGGCGTGAGGGCAGCGACGCGATCTCGGCGCACAGCGCCTGCAGTTGCGCGGGCGAAGCGATGTTGTTGTCGTATTGCCGGGTCTGGCAGGAGTAGTCGAACAGGATCACCCCGCCGAGCCCGAAGCGCATGGCAAAATCCTTCAGCCACGCAGGGATGACCTTGCCATAAAAGCCGAGGATAAAGAGTTCGCCAACGGACATCTGCATGTGCTGGCCCTGCGCGTGAATCGGGTGCGGCATAGCATGTGGAAATAGCGGTAAGAATATGCTGGCACGCCTGCCGCCGGAACTGCGTTCCCCGCGCTTGCACGCCTATGCTAGAGATGCCGCACGCGAACGCCAAGATACGCCAGCAAGACAAGAAAACCCGGAATCGCCCATGACAGCACCTTACGTCCCGCAAATGGCCCTTTACCGCCAATGGCTGAAGCAGACGCGCGGCCTTGAGTTTGCGAATTTCGAGGAGATGCGGCGCTGGTCGGTCACCGACATCGACGGCTTCTGGCAAAGCATCTGGGACTATTTCGACATCCAATCGCCGACGCCGCACGCGGCCGTGCTCGCGAGCCGCAAGATGCCGGGCGCGATGTGGTTTCCCGGTGCCTCAGTGAACTATGCGCGCCAGGTGTTTCGCCATGTCGAGCCGGCACATGCCGCAGGCCTGCCGGCCCTCGTCTCGAGCGGCGAAGACGGCAAGCTTATGGAGACGAGCTGGCCGGAGCTCCGGCGCAAGGCGGCCGCGCTGGCCTTGCATCTGAAGGCCAGGGGCGTGCAAAGCGGCGATCGCGTCGCGGCCTACCTGCCGAACATCCCGGAGACCATCATCGCGTTTCTCGCGACCGCGAGCCTGGGTGCGATCTGGAGCGTCTGCGCGCCCGACATGGCGGCGCCAGCGGTGATCGACCGCTTCAAGCAGATCGAGCCGAAGGTGCTGATCGCCTGCGATGCCGTGACCTATGCCGGCCGGCGCCATGACCGGCAGGGCGTCATCGACGAATTGCGGCGCGCGCTGCCGACGGTGCAGCATGTCCTCCTGCATAGCGAGACGGCCGCCTCCGACACGCAGCTGTCGTCCATCCTCGCAAGGGAGAGCGCCGAGATCGACGCGTTCGAGCCGGAATGGCTGCCGTTCGACCATCCGCTCTGGATCGTCTATTCCTCGGGCACGACCGGATTGCCGAAGCCGATCCTGCACAGCCATGGCGGCGTGATCGTGGTGGCGCTGCCGCTCTCGACGCTGCACAACGACATCGGCTGCAGCTACCAACAGAACTCGTTCGGCGAACGCTTCCATTGGTACAGCTCGACCGGCTGGATCATGTGGAACTGCCAGACCAACGGCCTGCTCAACGGCACCACCTGCTGCATCTTCGACGGCAGCCCGGGCGGCCCCAAGGACAAGCCGGACTGGACCACGCTGTGGCGCTTCGTCGCAAACGCCAAGGCGACGTTCTTCGGCGCGGGCGCGGCATTCTTCGCCAACTGCACCAAGGCGGAGATCGATCTCGCGGAAGTCGGCGACCTCTCGCAGTTGCGTACCTTGGGCTCGACCGGATCGCCACTCAGTGCCGACACGCAAGCCTGGTTCAACGACCGCTTCGCCACGCTCGCGAAGATCAACGGCAACGCCGCGCAGGCCGACATGTGGTGGGCGAACATCTCCGGCGGCACCGATTTCGCCGGCGCTTTCATCGGCGGCAACCGTGAACTGCCGCAGACGCCGGGCACGATGCAGTGCCGCCTGCTCGGCTGCGCGGTGGAAGCCTTCGACGAGCAGGGCCGCGCCGTGATCGACGAAGTCGGCGAGCTTGTCTGCACCGAGCCGCTGCCGTCGATGCCGCTGCGGTTCTGGAACGATCCGGGCGATGCGCGCTATCGCGCCAGCTATTTCGAGACCTATCCGGATAATTTCGACGGGAGCGGCCGCGGGCCGGTGTGGCGCCACGGCGACTGGCTCAAGATCAATCTTGACGGCTCCTGCGTGATCTACGGCCGCAGCGACGCCACCATCAACCGCCACGGCCTGCGGATGGGCACCAGCGAGCTCTATTCCGCGATCGAAGCGCTGCCCGAGGTGCTGGATTCCATGGTCGTCGACCTCGAATATCTCGGCCGCGACAGCTACATGCCGCTGTTCGTGGTGCTGCGGGAGGGCATTGCGCTGGATGCCGCGATGAAGGCCAGGATCAACAAGGCGGTCGAAGCCGGACTGTCGCGCCGCTTCCTGCCCAACGACATTTTCGCGGTGCCTGAAATTCCGCGCACACTGTCGGGCAAGAAGCAGGAGCTGCCGATCAAGAAGCTGCTGCTCGGCCACCCCGTGGAGAAGGTCATCAACAAGGACGCGATGGCCAATCCGGGCTGCCTGGACTGGTATCTCGACTTTGCGAGGAATTATCTGAGCAAGCAGACCGGCGCGGCGTGAGGCTGCCGTTCGATCGACTCGGCCGCATTCAGGACTCAACGACATGCCGTCACCCAGCTATATCGACCCGCTCAACGGAAAACTCTATTCGCTGGATGTGCCGCGCTGGTGCTCGGACGAGGGCAAGCCGCTGCTGGTGACGCCGCTGCCCGGCATCTCCCGCGACGACATCGATCGCGGCACGCGGTCGCTGTGGCGTTACCGGGCCTCGCTGCCCGTCGATATCAAGCAACCGATCACGATGGGCGAAGGCTGCACGCCTGTCGTCGAAAAGGAGTGGAGCGAGCTGCGCCCTCACTTCAAGCTCGAATGGTTCAATCCGACTGCGAGCTTCAAGGATCGCGGCACCACGGTGATGCTATCCTTCCTGCGTCAGCTCGGCGTCGATGCGGTGCTGGAGGACAGTTCCGGCAATGGCGGTGCGTCCGTCTCAGCGTATGGCGCTGCCGGCGGGATGCGGGTCAAGATTCTCGCGCCCGCCACGACGTCGCCGATGAAGGTGGCGCAGATGCACGCCTTCGGCGCCGAGGTCCAGCTGGTGGAAGGCCCGCGCGAGGAATCCGAGGCGGAAGCGATCCGGCAGTCGAAGCAGACCTTCTATTCCAGCCATAACTGGCAGCCGTTCTTCCTCCAGGGCACGAAGTCGCTGGCCTACGAGATCTGGGAGGACTTGAACTACTCGGTGCCCGACAACGTTATCATGCCGGTCGGCGCAGGCAGCAGCATGCTCGGCTGCTACATCGGATTTAAGGAGCTGCTCGCGGCCGGACAGATCACGCACCTGCCGCGCCTGTTTGCCGCGCAACCGCTCAACTGCTCGCCGGTCGATGCCAGCTTTGCCGTCGGCCTTGACACGCCTGTCAATCGCGAGGTGCGCAAGACCATTGCCGAGGGCACCGCCATCAAGCATCCGCTGCGCCTGAAGCAGATCATCGCGGCGCTCCGGGAGACGGGTGGCGGCACGGTCGCTATCCCCGAGAAAAGGATCATCGACGCGTTGAAGCGGCTGGCGCGCACCGGCCTGTTCGTCGAGCCGACCTCGGCCTCTGCTGCCGCCGCGCTCGACGTGCTCAAGGAGCGCGGCGCGATCCGTCCGGCCGAGCGTACTGTCGTCATCATCACCGGGACCGGAATCAAGGCCGCCGGATTGATCACCGAGATTCTGGAAGCGAGCTAGGCTTACACCGGCGGCGGATTCAGCCGCGCAAAGCCCTCCTGGATGCGATAAGGATAGTACGGATAGCTCGGCATCACTGCGCTCGCTTTGTCGAGACGCGCGACCTGATCCGGTGTCAGCGACCACCCGACCGCACCGAGATTGTCGCGGAGCTGCGCTTCGTCGCGCGCGCCGATGATCACCGAGGACACGCTGGGACGTGTGAGCAGCCAGGCGATGGCGATCTGCGGCACGCTGCGTCCGGTCTCAGCCGCCGCCGCGTCCAGCGCATCGACGATCGCGTAGAGCTGCTTGTCGTCGACGGGCGGTCCGAACTGCGCAGTCTCGTGCAGGCGACTTTGCTTCGGCAGCGGATGGCCACGCCTGATCTTGCCGGTGAGCCGGCCCCACCCGAGCGGACTCCAGACCAGCGCGCCAACATGCTGGTCAAGCGCGAGCGGCATCAGCTCGGATTCATAGTCGCGGCCGACCAGCGAGTAGTAGACTTGATGCGTCACGTAACGCGGCCAGCCGTGCCGCTCGGCGATGGCCAGCGATTTCATCAACTGCCAGCCGGAAAAATTCGAGGCGCCGACATAACGCAGCTTGCCGGCACGCACGAGCGCATCGAGCGTCGACAGCACCTCGTCGATCGGCGTGAAGGCATCGAACGCATGGAGCTGCAGCAAGTCGATATAGTCGGTGCCCAGTCGCCGGAGGGCCGCGTCGACCGCTGCGACGAGCCGATGCCGCGACGTGCCGGCATCAGACGGACCGTCGCCCATAGGCAGGCCGGTTTTGGTGGAGATCAGCACCTTGTCGCGGCGGCCCTTGATGGCGGCGCCGAGAATTTCCTCCGACGCGCCGTTGGAATAGACATCGGCGGTGTCGAACAGGTTGACGCCCGCGTCGAGGCAGATGTCGATCAATCGGCGTGCCTCGTCAACGCCGCTCCGCCCCCATGCCGAGAACAGCGGCCCCTCGCCGCCGAACGTGCCGGTACCGAAGCTGAGCACCGGCACTTTCAGACCGGAGGCGCCAAGATTGCGATATTCCATGATTGGATTCCCTTTGATCCTGTTCATTCCGCCGGACACTGCGCCGCCAGAGCGGCCGGGCTATCGAGGCGCAGGCTCCACAGGGCCAGCAGCAGTCCGACCAAGGTGATGACGGCGGCCACCAGCGGCAGGGCGCCGAGGCCGAGGCCGCGATCGATGGTCACTCCGCCGGCCCAGGCGCCGAGCGCATTGCCGAGATTGAAGGCCGCGATATTGAGGCTCGACGCCAGGGTCCGCCCCTCCGCGCCGGCGGCTTCGAGCACGCGAAGCTGCAGCGGTGCGACGGTCGCAAACGCGGCGATGCCGAGCACGAACAGCAGCGCCACGGCCAATGCCTTGATCGAGACGACAGCGGCGAGCGCCACGAGAACGACGGCGAGGCCACCGAGCGTCACGATCAGCGCACGTGCAAGTCCCTTGTCGGCGAGCCGCCCGCCTGCGACATTGCCGATCGCAAGACCGGCGCCGAACACCAGGAGGATCGGCGAGACGGCAGCGTCCGAGAATCCGGTGAGTCGCGTCAGGATCGGCTGCACATAGGTGAACACCGCGAACAGGCCACCGAAACCGAACACCGTCATGGCCAGCCCAAGCAGGACCTGCGGGCGACCAAGTACGGTGAGTTCCTCGCGCAGCCGCGCTGGCTTGTCCTTAGCTCCGACATGGCCGGGGACCAGCACGGCGAGCACGACGAAGGCGATGACGCCGATCGCCGCCACCGCCCAGAACGCGGCGCGCCATCCGAGCATCAGGCCGAACCAGGCGCCAAACGGCACGCCCAGCAAGGTAGCGACCGTCAAGCCGATGAACATCGTGGCGATCGCGGACGCGCGCTTGTCCTCGGCGACGAGGCTCGTCGCCACCACTGAGCCGACGCCGAAGAAGGTGCCGTGCGCCAGCGAGGTGAGGATTCGCGCCGCCATCAAGAGCGCATAATTAGGCGCCAGCGCGCAGGCCGCGTTTCCGAGCGTGAAGACCGCCATCAGTGCCAGCAGCACCGCCTTGCGCGGCATCCGCCGCGTCGCGAGCGTGAGGATCGGCGCACCGACGAACACGCCGAGCGCGTACCCGGAAATCAGGAGGCCCGCCGCAGAGACCGAGACCTGCATGTCGGCGGCGACCTGCAGCAACAGGCCCATTATGAGGAATTCGGTGGTGCCGATGCCGAAGGCACCGGCGGTCAGGGCAAGAACAGCGGCAGGCATGAGTCGCTCCGGATCGAATGGGATTCGGCAATGCGACATAGCGGTCCGGTTCCAAAAGGATTAGAATGGCCGCGATCCAATCATTTGTGACTTGAATTCAATATGGCCCGCCTCGACACCAACCGCTCCGGCGAAATGGAGGTCTTCGTCCGCGTCGTCGATCTCGGCGGCTTCACCGCCGCGGCGAACAACCTGCGCCTGACGCCCTCCGGCGTCAGCAAGCTGGTCTCCCGGCTCGAGACGCGGCTCGGCACAAGGCTCGTCAACCGCACCACGCGCAAGCTTCAGCTCACCGAGGAAGGCCAGGCCTTCTACCAGCGCGCCCAGCGTATCCTCGCCGACATCGATGAGGCCGAACGCGAAGCCGCCTCCTGCGTGCCGCGCGGGCACCTCACCGTCAACAGCAACATCCCGTTCGGCATGCTGCATGTGATGCCGCTGCTGCCGCGCTTCATGAGCGATCATCCCGACATCACGCTCGACATCGTGCTGACCGACACGCTGGTCGACCTGATGCAGGAGCGTGCCGACGTCGCGATCCGCGTCGGACCGCTCGGCGCCTCGCGGCTGATCGCGCGCAAGCTCGGCACCAGCCGCATGGCTGTTGTCGCCGCCCCCTCCTATCTTGCCCGCTTCGGCACGCCGAAGACGCCGGCCGACCTCACCGGCCATCGCGGCATCGGCTGGACCTTTCCACGCAGCATCCGTGGCTGGCCATTCCGCCGGGGTGAGCGGATCGAGGAGGCACTGCCGCCGCCGGTCGCACGCGCCAGCGATGGCGAGACCGCGCGCCAGCTTGCGCTCGGCGGCATCGGGTTTGCGCGGCTCGCGCTGTTCCACATCGGCCCCGACATCGAGGCCGGGCGCCTGGTGCCGGTGCTGCAGACCCTCAATCCCGGCGACCGCGAGGACATCCATGCGGTCTATGTCGGTCACGCCGGCCCGTTGCCGGCGCGGGTGCGGGCCTTCATCGATTTCCTCGCCAAGCATATCCGCATTGGCGACCCGGCACTGCGGCGTGGCGCAGACGGAAAGTGGAAGATCGCGCCCGGTCGGTGAGCATTCGCCGCACGATCGCCTGATCGTGAGCCGGTCTAGGCCCGCTTCAACAAATAGAGGTGCGTGACGTAGGGAAACACCACCTCATCAGCGTCGCCGAGACCGGCCTCGCGTAGGATGGCGTCGGTCTTGTCGCGAAGTGCCGCCTTCTCCGCGTCCGGAAGATTGGCGACATAGCTCGTCGATGCGACGCGCTGAAAGACATCCTGCCGCGGCATCCGATGCGGATGCTCCTGCACAATTTCCTTCTCGAGCATGAAGCGCGGATCCATCAAGATCCATCGCCAGCGTCCCGTCCGTTGCCGGGGCGTGTCTCCCGCGTAGTGTTCAATTATGCGGGACAACGCGTCGACCCACGGCATGCGGTCATCCCTGTTGTTCCAGACCAGCGCCAGCGTTCCGCCCGGACGCAGCAGCCGCACGATCTCGGCGACCGACGGCTCATTGTCGAACCAATGGAAGGCCTGGGCGCAGGTGACGAGGTCGACACTGCCCGTTTCCAGACCGATCGCATCGGCGCGCGTGTTGATGACCTCGACCGTCGCTTCCTTCGCCAACCTGGCCGACATCTCCGGCACGGGCTCCACGGCGATCAGGCGAGCGGTCGAAGACAAATGCGGAAGCAGGAGGCGGGTGAACTTGCCGGTGCCGGCACCGAGATCGACGACGCAGCGCGCGGCCCAAAGCGGCAGCGCGGCGACAATATCAGCCGGATAGCCGGGCCGGCCCGCCTCGTAAGCGTTGACCGCGACACGATAATTTTCAGCCGTGGGGTTCAGTGTCATTCCGCGTCTCCCTGCAAGCCTCCTGTGTGCCGTGAAGCCCTGCCGGACGGTATAGAGCAGCGGACGCGCAGGACTGGAAGAGCGTGTCGATTCAAGTTTCGCTGATATACGTCACCTTTGCGTCGCAGCCCGTTCTTGGAGCGGCGCCATGTTCCTGGCGGCTGGCACACACGTCCGCCGGATGGGTTGGCAAGCGCGGACAAAGCCGCTAAACGTCCGCCCCCTTTCACCCCCACCATCAGAGCATGACATGTCGAGCGCCCCGCCCGCCGTCTCGATCGGCGTCGATTTCGGCACCAGCAACACCGTGGTCGCGCTGTCCGACGGCGATGGCCGCGTCGAGGCGATCAGGTTCGACCATGGCGGCCGGACACACAATGTCTTTGTGTCGGCGCTGTGCTTCTGGGAGGAGCGGCCGGGCAGCGGCCTGCATCCGCGCGCCGAGGGCGGCCCGTGGGCGATCGAGCAGCTCCTGGAAGGGCGCACCATTCATCGCTTCATCCAGTCGTTCAAGACGTTTGCGGCAAGCTCGGCGTTCAACACCACGCAGATCTTCCGGCAGCGCTACAAGTTCGAGGATCTTTTGGCGGCGTTCCTGCGCACGCTGGCACGCCATGCCGGCGACGGTTTCGATCTCGGCGCGCCGACCATCATGGTCGGGCGGCCGGTGCGGTTTGCCGGCGGCAATCCCAATGACGAGCTCGCGATGCAGCGCTACAGGGCTGCGTTCGAGCGGCTCGGCGCCGGCCATGCGCGCTATGTCTACGAGCCGGTCGGTGCCGCGTTCTCCTTCGCGCGCAGCCTCGATCACGACGCCACCGTGCTGGTCGCCGATTTCGGTGGCGGCACCAGCGACTTCTCGGTCATGCGCTTCTCGCGCTCGGGCGGCGTGCTACGCGCCGAACCGCTGGGACACGCTGGCGTCGGGATCGCCGGCGACACCTTCGACTACCGCATCGTCGACCACATCGTCTCGCCTCGACTCGGCAAGGGCACCAACTACCGCTCGTTCGACAAGGTGCTACCGATTCCCAATCACTATTATTCGAGCCTGGCCCGCTGGCATCAGCTCGCGATGATGAAGGGCAATGGCGATTTGCGGGAGTTGCAGCAGCTCGCGCGCACCGCGCTCGACCCCGCCCCGCTGCAGGACTTCATCACCATCGTCGACCACGATCTCGGTTTTGCGCTCTATCGCGCCGTCTCCGACACCAAGGTCGCGCTGTCGAGCCGCGACAGCGTCGAGTTCCGCTTTGCGCGCGAAGGCATCGATATTGCCGCGACCGTCACGCGCGACGATTTCGAGGCCTGGATCGCCGACGACATCGAACGGCTGGGAGCCACGGTCGACGAAGCGCTCGCCAAGGCCGGCATCACCGCGCGCGACGTGGAGAAGGTGTTCCTGACCGGCGGCACGTCATTCGTGCCGGCGGTGCAGCGCCTGTTCGCCGAGCGCTTTGGCGCAGCGCGGCTGACATCGGCCGACCAGTTCGAATCGATCGCCTACGGCCTCGCTCTGATCGGTGACACGCCGGACCCCGACCGCTGGACGGTGGCTGCCGCGGCGTGACAACGACCGCTATAGGAAGGATCGCGCCATAGTGGCGGATCGGAACGCCGCGAGTGTGGCGGTGGATACGGGAGACGCCTCGGCTTGAAATGCGCGTCACCGCATGACGGTTGCGGCCCAGATTGCACCGGCCCCGCGCCGGCTCACGGCTTGACGTAGGTCCAGCCCTGCTCCTCAAGCTCCATGACATGCACGACACCCGACTTGACCACTTGCGCCTGCGGAATGATCGGAATGTCCCTGTTCTCGGCCTTGTGCATGTTCTCCTGGGTATTGCCGCAGGCTTTGAACGAAACTTCCGGCGTGCTCAAAGCCATCTCCTCGATGCGGGCCTTTACCGGCGACGTGTCGTTGCGCAGCATGTGCAGGCCGGGCCCGAACGTGACCACCTCGATTTCCACCTTCTCGCCGAGATTCTTGTAATATTGCGTGACGTTCGTTGCGTTGTTGAGCGCGAGATTCATCGCGGCGGGATCATTGGTATTCACTTGCAGCACCAGGCGATGCAGCTTTTTCCCCGCAGCGGGCGGCGCGACGCGCGCAGCTCTCTGCTTGTGCATCTGTGCGGCGGCGTGCGACGTCGCAGTTCTGGCGTTCGCCTGCGACGCGGCGAGATGGAGTGTCGGCGTCAGCGCCAACGGTCGCATGGCTTCCTGCGCAGCAGACGGCCACGTGGTAATCATAAGAGTGATAGCGCCGATCGTCGCCATCCTCGCAATATACAAAAATCTGGTCATGGTCCGCCTCCTATCGAGGAAAGTTTCCGCGCATTATCGGTCGTTGGGCCTTGCTACGGCATGTGGCCATTTGCACACGGCCTCTATCTTCGCCCGTACTTTCTCCAGCCCGGTCAGGGAGAACGTCCCTTCTCGGGCGGCTCCCATCCGCGGCTGGAGGCGGATGTCGAGTTCTCCTTCACCCGGGAGCGATCGCAACAACCCGACCACATCGCCGGCGAACGCGATGCCGCCTCCGAATGCCGGCGCATTGCCCGCGAGTTGCACCGGAGGACCGCCGTTCACGCGGTAGGAAACGACATAGCCGTCGCCGCGGCCAGGCATGGCAGGTCCCGCAACCACCAGCTCGGTCCGTCCACCACGACACCGGATCGAGAGCTGCATGGTCGATCCTGCTGCAGACTCGCGCGATGAAATTGTGGCAGTCGCGATCGGCGTGTAGTCGAGGGGCGAAGTCGTCTGGCTGACAATCCAGCCTCCCTCCGCCGGCGCAGAAATCGCCGGAGGAACGATGGCATGGGACAGCCGATCGAGGCATTCCAGGCGTTCCGCGCGCTCCATCGCGGAGCAGGCACGAAGCTGCTCCAGCAGATCGTTCGATCCCTGCGCCAGCACAATGGCGCTTGCGACCGTGAGTGCGATTGGGGTCGGAAGGACAATCACGATCATTGCTCTGTCATTGCGATGCCCGGGCTGCGCGCGTGTGGCCATCGAGCCATGCCTGCGCCGCAGGGAAGCGCGTAAGCCCGGGAACGGTCGCGGCGAGATTGATCGATTTCCATTTCGGATCGAAACCGGGCGCCTGCAGCCTGTCGATCCGTGAGAACAGATGATCGACAAAGCGCGCGACCCGCTCAAACCGGTTCGAATTGGTCCGCCAATTGAAGGCGACAAGCGCTGTCGGCACGGCAATCGTCGCCACGCGTTCGCCCTGCCTGATCAGGTTGGGATAATCGGTCGCATCCAGAGTCGCCGGGAGATAGTAGTCCTCCAGCTTGCTCCCATAAGGGACCGGCAGAAACTTGAAGCCCGGATCCCAGCGCCCGCGCAAGAAGGCATCGACCGGCTTCGACGTAATGAACACGACCGCCGCGATCTCGCCTTTGCGCATCTGCTCCAGTGCGACCTGATGCGGGATGAACGTCTTTTCGACGTCCAGACCGAGACGGCTGAAGATGAGCGGCCCCGAATAGGCCGCGGCGGTGCCCAGGGTATTGAAGTTCACCTTCTTGCCGACGAGGTCGTTCAGGCTGGCAATCTCCGGCCGAACGAACACGTGCAATTCAGACGGGAACAGGTTGAGCACGTAGGCAAGCCTGTGCTGGATATCCGGGACCTGGCTCTTGTACTCGTCGAGCGCATCGGAATTGATGATCGCCGCGTCGATGCCGCGCAGATAGAGCAGCGAGTTGAGATTTTCCGTGGGCCCCCGCGTCACGACCGGCAGAACATGCATGTTGTCACCGTCATCGACCACACGAGCCATCTCTGCGGCAAGACGAATGGGCGCGCCCTCGATGCGACCTCCGGCCAGACCGACCGTCCAGGCGTTGATCGCCGCTCTCGGGTTTGGCGGCTCCTGCCGCACCGCCCGCGCGGCATGTATCGGGACGTTCTTCGTTTGCGCATCCACGGGGGACGGCTGAACGAACTGGAGCAGAGCCAATGCCGCAAGCAAAAGCAGCGGATGCGTTGCAGGACACCTGTTCATCGATCAGCTCCTTCTGTGCTATTGGCGCAGCGCGTCGAACCGCTGTTTCGCCTCCTTGACTCCGCCGGCCTCGGCCTTCGCGTAGAGAGCGCGCGCTTTTGGCGCATCGCCGCGCGTCCCATACGTTCCCCATTGAGGCAGAATCAGTGGGTCGTAGGTTTCGGCGAGCATGAAACTCGCCTGAGCATTGCCGTCCTCAGCGGCGCGCTCGAGCACGATCCGCGCCGAGCCGATATCGCCCTGCCCAAGCAACACGCTCGCGCGGGCCACCAATCTTGCCGTGTCCTGGGCGCCCTCTGGGTTCCCCCGAGGCTCTCCGCGCGCGTTGGCGACGGCCACCGTTCCTGCTGCGCCCGGCTTTGCCGCGTTCGTCTCGACTTGCTTGGCCTGCGCAACCTGACTGGCAGGCATGTCCTTCGTGCTCCGCGCAAGGGCGAGTTCCTGCTCCAGCCCCGCGACGCGCCCGCGCTCCTGCTGCAACGACGCGCGCAATTCTGTAGCCCCTTGCTTCAGCCGCGCAGTCTCGTCACCCGCCTTGGCTGCTAATGCCGTCTGCGTCTCAACTTCGCGCCGAGCGGCTTTAAGCTCCTGCTCGAGCTGCGCCGTCCTCTCGCTCTCCTTCTGTAAGGACTTTTGCAGTTCCGCCGTGCCGCTTTCGCCGACCTTCTTTGCTTCACTGGCCTCGGTGCGCGCCTTCGCCGTCAGCGCGGTCTGCGTCTCGACTTCGCGCCGCGCTGCCGCGAGATCCTGCTCCAGCTGGCCGGCCCTCTCGCTCTCCTTCTGCAGGGATTTTTTCAGTTCCGCCGTGCCGCTCTCTCCCGCCTGCTTTACCTCCGTCGCTTCGGCGCGCGCCTTCGCCGCCAGTGCGGTCTGCGTCTCGACCTCACGCTGCGCTGCCGCGAGATCCTGCTCCAGCCGCGCCGCTCTCTCGCTCTCCTCTTGCAGGGATTTTTTCAGTTCCGCCGTGCCGCCTTCTCCTTCCTGCTTTACCGCGGTGGCTTGGGCGTACGCCTGCGCCGCCAACGCGGCCTTCGTCTCAACCTCGCGCCGCGCTGCCGTAAGATCCTGCTCCAGCCGCGCCGCTCTCTCGCTCTCCTCTTGCAGGGATTTTTTCAGTTCCGCCGTGCCGCCTTCTCCTTCCTGCTTTACCGCGGTGGCTTGGGCGTACGCCTTCGCCGCCAACGCGGCCTTCGTCTCAACCTCGCGCCGCGCTGCCGTAAGATCCTGCTCCAGCCGCGCCGCTCTCTCGTGCTCTTCTTGTAGGGATTTTTGCAGCTCCGCCGTGCCGCTCTCTCCCGCCTGCTTTGCTTCGGTCGCTTCGGTGCGGGCCTTCACCGCCAGTGCGGTCTGCGTCTCGACCTCCCGCCGCGCTGCCGTAAGATCCTGCTCCAGCCGCGCCGCTCTCTCGTGCTCTTCTTGTAGGGATTTCTGCAGCTCCGCCGTGCCGCTCTCTCCCCCCTGCTTTGCTTCGGTCGCTTCGGTGCGGGCCTTCACCACCAGTGCGGTCTGCGTCTCGACCTCCCGCCGCGCTGCCGTAAGATCCTGCTCCAGCCGCGCCGCTCTCTTGCGCTCTTCTTGTAGGGATTTTTGCAGCTCCGCCGTGTCGCTCTCTCCCGCCTGCTTTGCTTCGGTCGCTTCGGCGCGGGTCTTCACCACCAATGCGGTCTGCGTCTCGACCTCCCGCCGCGCTGCCGCGAGATCCTGCTCCAACCGCGCGGACTTTTCGCTCTCCTTTTGCTGAGATTTCTGCAGTTCCGCTGCGCTGCTCTCCCCTGCCCGCTTTACTTCGGCCGCTTCGGCGCGTGCCTTCGCCGCCAGTGCAGTCTGCGCTTCAACCTCGCGCCTTGCCGCCGCGAGATCCTGCTCCAGCCGGCCGGCTCGCTCGCGTTCCTGTTGCAGGGATCTCTTTAGCTCTGCCATGCCGCTATCGGTCGCCTGTCTTGCTTCGTCTTTCGCCGTGGCTGCCGGCGAGGCCCGCGAGTCGGCATTGCCGCGCATTCTGGCAATATCCCGCTCCATCCGTTCGGATCGTTCGCGCATCATCGATTTGCGCAACTCGGCGGCGTTGCGCTCCGCCGCCGACATTGATCGGTCGACGCCCTCGCGCTCCCGCTGCAGGGATTTGCGTAATTCTGCGATTTCGCTGTCGGCGGCCTGCCTGGCTCGAGCCGATTCTTGGCCCGCCTCCTTCAACCGCGCCTGCAGCATCTCGAGATCGTGCCGGACGACGGCGAGTTCGCGCGCCAGCATCTCCGCTCTCTGGCGCTCCTGCTCGGCGACCGGCTGCGGCCCGCTCGGCTCGCTGCTCGTTGCTTGTGCCAGCTGTACCGATCTGTCGCCGCTCGGCCGCATCTGCGCTTGCCGGGCTTCGCCTGACGCCAACGCTTGCGATACCCATGTCGACGCGAGCAAAGTTGCGATGATGCACAGGGGAGCGGCTCGCCCCCATCCGGACGGGCGCAGCGTCGTCCTGCAGGCGAGCTGCCTATTGTTCGAGCCGCCTGCGATACCGCAAGCGTGCACCTCATTGATGAGGATGACGGTTGTTGGATTTCCCGACCCCTCCGCAATCACCTGTCGCATGGTGATTTGGCCCATTCGTTGGCCTACTCTAATGGGTCACGATAGCGCTTACGGGCGCTCGAATGCCATTCCCTCGCAAGGAGGCCCCTTACCTACCCCTTTCGAGTTAGCTACGCGCCGTGGAAAGCGGCCTGATTTAAACGGCCCTAGCCCGCGGCCGCGGCCTGACGAAGGGATGCGAGCATCTGTGCCGGCGCTGGTGGCCGAAGCGACTCAGTTCCGGCCTTGATCCCGAATCAACACGCGACTAGATCACCTCCATCATCAATCCGAGAGGATGCCGACGGCCATGGATTTCATCCGGACTGCAACGCCCACCAGCCTTGCCCACGGGGACATCCATCGCCATGCCTGCATCCATCACGCTCTCGAATTTGACCCTGTCCGCGCCTGACGGCCGGATCCTTCTTTCCAACATCGACCTGAGCTTCGGACCCGAACGGACCGGCCTTGTCGGCCGCAACGGCATCGGGAAAACGACGCTGCTTGCTTTGATCGCCGGGGAACGTCCGCCACAATCCGGCACGGTCTCGGTGCGGGGCCGTGTCGGACTGCTTCACCAGACGGTTCAGGTGAAGCCGGATGAGTGCGTCATCGATCTGTTCGGGGCGCGCCGTGCACTTGGCGCACTGCGCCGCGCTGAACGGGGCAATGCGACCATCGAGGAGCTTGCGGATATCGACTGGACGCTGGACGTCCGCATTGCATCCGCACTCGGCCGCGTCGGACTGGGCGATGTTCTCGAAGCCCGCCTGGCGAGCCTGTCCGGGGGACAGGCCACCAGGGCGCGCCTCGCCGCACTCATTTTCGCAGAGCCCGACTTCCTGCTGCTGGACGAGCCCACGAACAATCTGGACCGCGCGGGACGCAAGGCCGTGATCGACCTGCTCGCCGACTGGCGTCGCGGCGCGATCATCGTCAGCCACGATCGCGCGCTGCTGGAGACCATGGATGCGATTGTCGAACTGACGTCGCTGGAAGCCAGACGCTACGGCGGCAATTGGAGCCATTACCGCGACCGCAAGGCAGTCGAGCTTGCCGCGGCCCGGCACGACCTGGCGAGCGCCGAAAAGCGCGTGGCCGAGATCGACCGCAAGGAAAGAGAGACGACTGAACGGAAGGCGCGCAAGGACGGCGCGGGCCAGCGCGAGCGCGCAAAGGGCGATATGCCGCGCATCGCCGCCGGCCTGCGCAAGGATCGCAGCGAAGACACCGGCGGCGAGAACGCCCGCCTCGCCGAACGCAGGCGAAGCCAGGCGATTGAACTCGCCACCGCAGCGCGTCAGCGCATCGAAGTCCTTCAACCGTTCTCGGTGCAACTGCCGCCGACACATCTGCCGACAGGCAGGATCGTGCTCCGGATCGAAGCCGCTGATGTCGGCTACACGATGGAGAAGTCGATCCTGCGCGACGTCACCTTCTCCATCGCCGGACCGGAACGCGTCGCGATCGTCGGGCCGAACGGAGCGGGCAAGACGACGTTACTTAAGCTCATCAGCGGCGACCTGATGCCGTCGCGCGGCACGGTGCGCGTCGTAAGCCGTTTTGCGATGTTCGATCAAGCTGTCAGCCTGCTGGATGCTTCGAGCTCCATCCTGGACAACTTCCGGCGCATCAATGCGAATGCCGGCGAGAACGAATGCCGCGCCGCGCTAGCGCGCTTCATGTTCCGGGCCGATGCAGCGCTGCAGACCGTCTCCCGCCTCAGCGGCGGGCAGTTGCTCCGGGCGGGCCTCGCCTGCGTTCTTGGCGGCGCCACGCCACCGCCGCTCCTGATCCTCGACGAGCCGACCACCCACCTCGACATCGAATCCATGGAAGCGGTCGAAGCCGGATTACGCGCCTATGACGGTGCGCTGCTGGTCGTGAGCCACGATGAGGCCTTCCTCGAGGCCATCGCTGTCACGCGCAGGTTCGACCTCGGCGCCTACGCCCGGTAGCGATCGACGGGATTGTCCGGGTCATCCCTCGGCACGAATCAGATCGCGCCCGATGGCCGCGGTTCCCACCAAAATATCGAAAACAACCCCATGCAAAGTAGCCAACGGCCACCACAAGCGACGGTTTGGGCCGGCGCGCTTCGCTGTCCTCGATCAGCGAGACGTGGTCAGTACCGCTATGAACTCATGTGGCAGCGCGCGGAAGCGCTCGGCGTGAGGCCGCCAGAGGCTGAGTTGCGCTTCTCGAAAAACTGACGTTGGTCAACAATATCCTCCACAGTGCCTGGCGAATAGAAGCACCAAAACAACTTCTTCACATGATCTTGGGTCGCCTTATCCTGCCATGGGGGAAGCTCGCCGCCCTGAATACTGGTGATAGCTGGGGAGACAATCAACTGCAGGGCGGTTGACATTCCAACGTTCGTGCTACGGCTCTTGCCGCGATTCGTTGGAGAATTTGTTCATGGCGAACCTGCCATACGTTGTTAGCTACAAGAATTTGCCGACCCTGTTCGAGAAGATCAATTCAGCAAAAATCCCGGAAACCGGCTTCACCTACAACTTCCTGCTAACCACGATCGGTTTGAAGTCGACCAATGACAGGGCCTACATCCCACTGCTGCGCCATCTCGGCTTCTTGGATCAGTCGAGTGTGCCTACCCCGCACTATCGGCTTCTGAAGGGCGACAAGCGGAAAGCGGCGTTGGCCGATGGCATCCGCCGCGCCTACGGTCCTTTGTTCGATGCCGATCAGGAGGCGAACAAGCTGAGCGGAGAAAAGCTCCGAAGCCTCGTTGCACAAGTGGCGGGGACCGATGCTGATTTGACCGGGAGGATCAGCGGCACGTTCCTATCGTTGGTCAACCTCGCGGACTTCGAGTCGAGCACGGCCACCGAAGAGAAGAAGGCCGATGGGAAGGACGATGCTGGTGATCAGCAAGCCGACCAAGATACGCAGCGATACAAGCCGAAAGGGCTGCGAACCGAATTCCACTACAACATCCAGGTGCAGCTGCCCTCAAACGGAACCGAGGAAACGTACCTGAATATCTTCAATGCAATCCGTAAGACCTTTCAATGACGACGGTAGATTCTCGGGCGGCGTTGTTCTTGATGCTGGGTCAAGCAGCGGAGAAGACGGTCTCGCAACTTGATGAGATCGTGCCCAAGGACTCGTTGCTCATTTCGCCTTCCTACGATCTGGCGGCACTGGTGCCGGACAAGACGCGACGAGCAATCGAAGCGTCCGAAGCCTACAAGCTGTTTTTCGTGTTCGAGAGCTATCTCCGAGAGATGATGGTCGAAGTCCTCTCGAACGATGGTCAAAACGTCAATTGGTACGACAAGGTGCCGCCGGATGTGCAAGCCGAAGTCGCCAAGCTGGAGCAAACCGAAGAGGTAAAGAGTTGGATGGCGTTGGAGTCGCGCGACCGATCAGCGCTTCTTACCCTGCCTCAGCTGCTGAGGGTCATCGACGTCAATTGGAAAGACGGCTTCGAAGACTTGGTCCGGGACAAGAGCTTGATCCAGCAGGGCCGGGTGCTCGTGCACCTGCGCAATACGATCTGCCACATGAGCACGATACCCGCCGAGGAAGTGGCGCGGCTTAAGCAGACCATGCGGGACTGGTTCAGGGTGGTCGCCCCCTGATCGCCGGCGCCCCAGATAGGGCGGCCTCGCTACCCCATTTCCGGGCCCAATGCATATCCGAGTAGGGGTAGACCCCAATCCGGGAGTTCCATCGGGTTCCACTGGCCCCTAGAACCGATCTTCCCGCGATTCCAGCGATCTAACCGGGACGGCCTAGCACCGTTGGGGAACCCGTCCATCGCATCCCCGAGCCGTATTGTGCGATTTATGGACGGGCTTCGTTTTAGCCCGGAACTTTGGATCGGCTGGCCCCAGTATCTCCCCGGGGCGGAATGGAAATCGCTCCGCATGGGAACGATCATGGATCGACTCCAAAATCCAAGCTAAGCCGTTTATTGTGCTGCCCTTAATGGCGGAGAGGGAGGGATTCGAACCCCCGATAGGCTTGCACCTATGCCGCATTTCGAGTGCGGTGCATTCAACCACTCTGCCACCTCTCCAGTGGCCCGGGTGATTTGCGCCACCCGCGGTCGGGGCGTGTTCTAGGCGAGGTTGGCGGGCCAGACAAGGCGCTGCAATAATATTTCCGTCACGGCGTCATCGAGCCACAGAGGTTATCGACGCGGCTGAAGAAAGCGCGTGGAAACAAAGCGCTAGCGGCATGGCTCTGGTCAGGCCGGCACGGCGTCGCGCAGGCAGAACGGGAGCGGGCGATGGAGCATGTGACGATTCGAGCCAATGGTGCGGCGTTCCACGTCGCAAAAGCCGGTAGCGGCAGGCCGTTGCTCCTGCTGCACGGCTGGCCGGAATTCTGGCTGACCTGGGAGCCGGTCATGACCCGCCTCGAGGACCGTTTCACGCTGATCGCCCCCGACCTGCGCGGCTTTGGCGACAGCGACAAGCCCGACGGCCCTTACGGCCCCGATCAGCATACCGACGACATGCTGGCGCTTTTGGATACGCTCGGCATCGAGAAGGCCGGCGTCGTCGGCCACGACGTCGGCGGCGCGGTGATGCAGCCCTTGGCCCGCAAGGCGCCGGAGCGGCTGGCCGGCCTGTTCTTCTTCGATTTCGTCTATCCCGGCATCGGGCCCCGCATGGCTGCACCCGACCGGCTGAACCACATCTGGTACCAATCGTTTCACCAGATGGAAATGGCGCCCGCACTGGTCGGCGCGACGCGCGAGAATTGCCGCACCTATATCGGGCATTTCCTGCGCAACTGGTCGCATCGCAAGGCCGCCTTCGACGACGCGATCGAGGCCTTCACTGACAACTTCTTCAAGCCCGGCAACCTCGCCGGCGGCTTCGCCCACTACCGCGCGGCGCATGCGGCACGCGTGAAGATGATGCAGGGCGAGGCCCTGGCGCTGCCGCCTATCGCAGTGCCGACCTGCATCCGCTGGGCGGAGCACGATCCGCTGTTTCCCTATGCCTGGACCGACCGGCTCGGCGATACCTTCACACATCTCGACCTGACGATGTTTCCCGATGTCGGACATTTCCCGCATCGTGAGGACCCCGACCGCGCGGCCTCCGAGATCGCGGGCTTCTTCGAACGAATCAATTGGAAGTAGAGAAGTGGGTGGGACCGCCAGACGCGACAAATATACTGGCGGTCCCTTGCCGCTGCTTGAAAATTGCCGGCTTGGAAGTGCGGCTTCGCTGGCCGGCGGAGCGACATGGGGACGGTAGCAACCCGCCCGGAATCGGCAACGCGAAGCCGATCTTAACCTAACCGGTCAACCTTACCGCGCCGGGGCGCCCGGAAGCGACGCTGGCTCCGGGTCTCAAGGAACTCGTTGATTTCAAATCCGGGTTGCGGTCCTGAAGCGGCGCCCGGAGGGCCAAAATGGCGCCAAATCCTTCATTTTTGGCCGGTTTTTGCCCTGCTTTGCCTTGACTTTCCGCGATTTGCGGCTATAAGTCCCCCACATTCGGCGCGAGGATTTCTCGCGCCGCTTGTCTTTGCGCGAATTTATGCGGGACTTGTGCCCGTTTCGTGCGAGACACGTACCCTAAACCCGACTGAACAAGAAGCCGGCCCGGATGCGTCCGAGGCCGGGATCGAACACGAAGGAATCAAACGATGTTCGCAGTCATCAAAACCGGCGGCCGGCAGTACCGTGTCGTTCCGAATGATGTACTCGAGATAGGCAAGATCGCCGGCGACGTCGGCACGATCGTGCAGCTTGGCGAAGTTCTGGTGCTCGGCGGTGACACGCCGGTGCTGGGAACGCCCACCGTGGCAGGCGCCTCCGTTGCAGCCGAAGTGCTGCAGCACAAGCGCGGCGCCAAGGTGATCGCGTTCAAGAAGCGTCGCCGCAAGAATTCACGCCGGAAGCGCGGTTATCGCGACGAGCTGACGGTGCTTCGCATCACCGAGATCCTCGCCGATAACGCCAAGCCGACCATCGGCCCGCGGCCGAAGAAGGAAAAGGTAGCAGCGCCCGCCGACGGCGAGGACGCCGCACCGAAGGCGGCCAAGAAGAAGGCGCCAGCCGCCAAGAAGGCTCCGGCCAAGAAGGCCGCCAAAAGCGAGAAGAAGTGATCATCGCGCTTCACGAACTGAAGCGTGACAAAATGTGAAATGATTCCGTCAAGGAATTGATCTAGAGATCAAAGCGAAGTCGGAGACGGGCTATGGCTCACAAAAAAGCAGGCGGTTCATCGCGCAACGGACGTGATTCCAAGGGCAAGCGCCTTGGCATCAAGGCGTTCGGTGGCGAGCGCGTGATCCCCGGTAACATCATCGCGCGTCAGCGCGGCACCACTTGGCATCCCGGCCTTAATGTCGGCATGGGCACCGATCATACTCTCTTCGCCAAGATCGAGGGTCATGTCGAGTTCCGTGCCAAAGCCAACGGCCGCACATTCGTATCGGTTATCCCGATGGCGGAAGCGGCCGAGTAGACGGTGGACAAACACGAGTCCGCCGGGTCCTGTTGAACCGGCGGAGTCGCAAAGGGCTCCAGGGGAGGCGGGATAACCGGCCTCCCTTTTTTGTTGCGCGTGTTCCGGTTCGATCACGTGTGACGTTCCAAGCGTTGCGTAACGTTTTTTCGCATCACAGGAGCCCGACATGTTGCAGGAAATCCCGACGCCGACGACCTTGCGTGAGGCAAGAGCTTGCGTCCTCGAGACCGAACGGCTGACATTGCGCAAGCCGACTCTCGCGGACGTAAAAGCAATTGCCCGCCTGGCCAATGATCGCCGCATCGCCGAGAACACCCGCCGCCTGCCGTACCCCTACAGTCAGGACGACGCCATCGACTTTGTGCGAGCCCTCGCCGAACGCGGACGCGAAACGGTTTTCCTGATCGAGAACAATCACACGCCGATCGGCATGGTCGGCATCGACTGGCGCGACGGGATCACGCCGGAGCTCGGCTACTGGCTCGGCGTCGACTATTGGGGCCAGGGCTTCGGCACGGAGGCCGCTCGCGCGGCGATCGATTACTTCTTCGAGGAGTTCGACCTCGACCACCTGATCTCCGGCGCGCGGGTGGTGAACCCGTCGTCGCGCAACATCCTCGAGAAGTGCGGCTTCCAGTGGAGCGGCGTCGAGCTGCATCGTTTCGAGGCGCTGGGCTCGTCGAGCCCGGTCGACTGTTTCCGTCTCTCGCGGAGCGTCTGGGCGTCGCTGAAGAACTGGAACAATTCGACGCGCCGGCACGGATAGTTCTTCGTCGCCAACATCGTGGTCTCGGCTCAATGCCGAGGCCACTCGATCACGCCGGCGGATTCACCGCAGGCTCCTCGCGTCCGAGCTGCTGCTCGCGCAGGAAGATGTAGAGGCCAGCCGCGATGATGATCGCGGCGCCGATGATCGTGGCCCATGACGGCACGTCGCCGAACACCGCGAAGCCGAAGATCACCGCCCACACGATCATCGAATATTGATAGGGCACCACGACGCTGGCCGGCGCGAGCTTCAGCGAGCGGTTGACGCAGAACAGCGCGGCAACCGAGATAAGGCCGGCGGCGGCGAACAGCACCAGGCTGCCCGCGGTCGGCGTCACCCAGCCGATTGGCGAGAGCACCGCGCCGAGGACGAACGTGCCGCAAAATTGCGACGTCGTCAGCACGATGTCGGGCGTCGCACGCAGCGAGCGGGTGATCAGCATCAGCAGCGCGAACGAGGTGCTGCCGCCGAGCGCAATCAGCGCGGGCCAGCTTACCGTCTGCGTCGACGGCCTGAGCGCGATCAGCACGCCGCAGAAGCCGATCAGGATCGCAGTCCAGCGCCGCCAGCCGACATGCTCGCCGAGCACGAGGCCGGACAGCGCGGTGACGAAGATCGGGCACGCCAGATAGTAGGTGATGACGTCGGCGAGCGGCAGATAGACGGTCGCGAGGAAGAACGCCGCGACCTCCAGCGTCGACAGCGTGACGCGCAGCAATTGCAGCCACGGGCGCTCGAGATGCAGGAAATCCGCACGCCGCTGCCACACGATCGGCAGCAGCACGAGCAGCGCCGCGCAGGCGCGCAGCCACAGGAGCTGCCCGACCGAATAGGTCGCGACGATGAATTTGCCCATCGCGTCGCCGAACGAGAACATGAAGATCGACAGCAGCATCAAGCCGATGCCGGCGAGCCGCGCCGATCGATCGTCATAGGAGGACAGTTTTGCGAACAGGCTCATCTTGCTCTTGTCGCCGCCGCGTGTGAGTCAGGCCGCTCTTGTTGCCGGTTTTAGCGAGGTGGCCGCGCAGGACAACCCCGGGGGGTTGCGATCGCACCAATTGTCGCAGTCCGGTGCCTGCGCTACCGGTGGGTCAACCATTCAGGAAACAGTGCAGGAAAACGCCGCATGACCGAGTTCGACCCCACCCAGCATCGCATGGTGACCGCGCAGCGCTGGTTCGAGGATTTTGTGCTCGGCGAACGCTTCGTGATTCCGAGCCGTACCCAGACCTCCGCCGTGTTCGCCGCCTTCCAGACCGCGAGCGGCGACACCCACCCGATCCACTATGACGTCGAATATTGCCGTGCGCGCGGCATGCCGGACCTGCTTGCGCATGGCTTCCAGACCCTGGTGCACACCGCGCCGGGCGCGGGGTTGTTTCCCTATATCGTGGAGGAGTCGCTGATCGGCTTCCTCGAGCAGTCGAGCAAGTTCCTGAAACCGGTCTATGCCGGAGACACCATCTACCCGGCGCTGGAAGTGATCGAACTCGCCCCGGGCCGCACCACCGGCGTGGTGACGCTGCGCTCGACCGTGCACAACCAGCGCCGCGAACTGGTGCTGGAGGGGGTGCAGAAGTTCCTGATCCGGCGGCGGCCTCGGGCCGAAAAAAGGCCCGAAAATTAAGGCTTCTCGGCGAAGTCAGGGCGCTTCCGGGTTGCCGCAGCGGCCGCCCTGCCCTAACTAGTAGCGATTATGAAATTCCTCGATGAAGCAAAGGTCTATATTCGCTCCGGCGACGGCGGCAATGGCTGCGTCGCGTTCCGGCGCGAGAAGTTCATCGAGTTCGGCGGCCCCTCCGGCGGCAATGGCGGCCGCGGCGGCGACGTGATCATCGAGACCGTCGACGGCCTGAACACGCTGATCGACTATCGCTATCAGCAGCACTTCAAGGCGCAGAAGGGCGGCAATGGCATGGGCAAGGACCGCCACGGCGCCAACGGCAAGCCGATCCTGCTGAAGGTGCCGGTCGGCACCCAGGTGTTCGACGAAGACCGCGAGACGCTGATCCACGACTTTACGAAGCTCGGCGAGAAATTCGTGCTCGCCAAGGGCGGCAATGGCGGTTTCGGCAACGCGCATTTCAAATCCTCCACCAATCGTGCACCGCGCAACGCCAATCCCGGCGCGCCGGGCGAAGAGCGCTGGATCTGGCTGCGGCTGAAGCTGATTGCCGATGCCGGTCTCGTCGGTCTGCCCAACGCCGGCAAATCGACCTTCCTGTCGGTGGTCAGTGCGGCGCGGCCGAAGATCGCCGACTATCCCTTCACCACGCTGCACCCGCAGCTCGGCGTGGTGAACTTCGGCGGCCGCGAATTCGTACTGGCCGACATTCCCGGGCTGATCGAAGGCGCGCATGAAGGCGCCGGCCTCGGCGACCGTTTCCTCGGCCATGTCGAGCGCTGCCGCGTGCTGCTGCACCTGGTGGATGCGACCTGCGAGCATGCCGGCAAGGCCTACAGGACCGTGCGTACCGAGCTCGAAGCCTATGAGGGCCATCTGGCCGACAAGATCGAGATCGTCGCGCTGAACAAGATCGACGCGGTCGCACCGGACGAATTGAAGAAGCAGAAGGACCGGCTGAAGCGGGCGGCGAAGAAGACGCCGCTGCTGCTGTCCGGGGCCACAGGCACAGGCGTGCAGGACGCGCTTCGTGCGTTGGTCGAGGTGATCGGCGAGGCGCCGGTGTCCAGCAAGGCCAAAGGCGAGGCGGAGCCGTGGGCGACCCCGGTGCCGCAGGGTTGAACGGCTAGGCCGCTCAACTCTTGCACTTCCCAAGCCACATTGTGGCGCGTATTGCTTCCACCTTGCTGCTAGACCGAACCCATGAAACGCCCCGCGCTCCAGAATTTTCGCCGTATCGTCGTCAAGGTCGGTTCGTCGCTGCTGGTCGACTCCGAGGCCGGCGAGGTGCGTGCGGCGTGGCTCTCGGCGCTGGTCGACGACATCGCCAAGCTGCACAACGAAGGCCGTGAGGTCATGGTGGTGTCGTCGGGCTCGATCGCGCTCGGCCGCAGCCGACTCAAGCTGCCGCGCGGACCGCTGAAGCTCGAGGAGAGTCAGGGCGCCGCCGCCGTCGGGCAGATCGCGCTGGCGCGGATCTGGTCGGAGGTGCTCGGCCGTCACGGCATTGGCGCAGGGCAAATCCTCGTCACGCTGCAGGACACCGAGGAGCGCCGCCGCTATCTCAACGCGCGCTCGACGATCGCAAAGCTGCTCGAATGGCGCGCGGTGCCCGTCATTAACGAGAACGACACGGTCGCCACCAACGAGATCCGCTACGGCGACAATGATCGCCTCGCCGCCCGCGTCGCCACCATGACGAGCGCAGACCTGCTGATCCTGCTGTCGGACATCGACGGCCTCTACACCGCACCGCCGGCGGTCGATCCCGACGCGAAGCTGATCCCGGTCGTCGAAAGCATCACCGCGGAGATCGAAGCGATGGCGGGCTCTGCCGGATCCGAGCTGTCGCGCGGCGGCATGACCACCAAGATCGAGGCCGGCAAGATCGCGACCACCGCGGGCACGCATATGCTGATCGCCTCCGGCAAGATCGAGCATCCCTTGCAGGCGATCGCCGACGGTGGCCGCTGCACCTGGTTCCTGACCCCGGCCAATCCCGTCACCGCGCGCAAGCGCTGGATCGCGGGTTCGCTGGAGCCGAAAGGCACGCTGACCATCGACGCCGGCGCCGTGAATGCGCTGCGCGCCGGCAAGAGCCTGTTGCCAGCCGGCGTCATCCGGGTCGACGGCCAGTTCGCCCGCGGCGACGCCGTGGTGGTGCGCGGCCCCGACACCCATGAGATCGGCCGCGGCCTGGTCGCCTACGACGCCGAGGAGGCCGAGCGGATCAAGGGCCATTCCTCGCCGGAGGTGATGGCCATTCTGGGCACCAGCGGCCGCTCCGAGATGATCCATCGTGACGATCTCGTGGTCGGCCCGGCCGGGCCAATCCCGGCCAAATAGGCCATTGGCCGACCTGCCGGCGGTCGGCCGCCCATCTGCCATGCCGGTTCCGCGCCTCGCCAACCCCTCAATTGCCATGCTAGAACATAGCGTTAGAGCATCATCCGGACCGGCACGGCCGCGTTAGCGAAAAGTGGAAACCGATTTTCGAAGAGATGATGCTCACATAGAACTTGGGACATCCATGACCACGCCTCTGAAGGCGATCGACGGCAACGCCGATCTCTCCACCCTGATGACCGATCTCGCCGCCAAGGCGCGCGCCGCCGCGCGCGTGCTGGCGCTGGCGCCGCCGGAGCAGAAGGACCGCGCGCTCGCTGCGATCGAACGCGCGATCCGCGCCAATGCGGCGGCGATCCTTGCGGCCAATGCCGAGGATGTCGCGGAGGCGCGCGCCGCCGGCACGACCTCGGCGTTCCTCGACCGCCTGACGCTGACGCAGGCGCGCATCGACGGCATGGCCGATGGGGTTGCGACCGTGCACGAGATTGCCGATCCGGTCGGTGCCGTCACCGAGCGCTGGCAGCGGCCGAACGGCATGACGATCGAGCGCGTGCGCGTGCCGCTCGGCGTGATCGGCGTGATCTTCGAGAGCCGCCCCAACGTCGCCGCCGACGCCGGCGTGCTGTGCCTGAAGTCGGGCAATGCGGTGATCCTGCGCGGCGGCTCGGACAGCTTCCGCTCCTGCCGCGCGATCCACGATTGCCTGGTGCAGGGCCTGTGCGAAGCCGGCTTGCCCGAAGCCGCGATCACTCTGGTGCCGACGCGCGACCGCGCAGCGGTCGGCCTGATGCTGTCGGGGCTCAATGGCGGCATCGACGTGATCGTGCCGCGCGGAGGCAAGAGCCTGGTCGGGCGCGTCGAGGCGGAAGCGCGCGTGCCGGTGTTCGCGCATCTCGAAGGCGTCAATCACGTCTACGTCGATGCCGGCGCCGATCTCGAGATGGCGAAGTCGATCGTGCTGAACGCCAAGATGCGCCGCACCGGCGTCTGCGGCGCGGCCGAGACGCTGCTGGTCGATCGGGCTGCCGCGGCGACCAGCCTGAAGCCGCTGGTCGAGATGCTGCTCGACGCCGGCTGCGAGGTGCGCGGCGACGACGCCGTGCAGAAGGTCGATGTGCGCGTCAAACCGGCGTCCGATGAGGATTGGGACACCGAGTATCTCGACGCCATCATCGCCGCCCGCGTCGTCAACGGCGTCGATGAGGCGATCGCACATATCCACGACCACGGCTCACACCATACCGATTCGATCGTGACCGAGGACGCCAGGGCCGCCGAGAAATTCCTGAGCGAGGTCGACTCCGCGATCGTGCTGCACAACGCCTCGACCCAGTTCGCCGACGGCGGCGAGTTCGGCTTCGGCGCCGAGATCGGAATCGCCACCGGCAAATTCCACGCCCGCGGCCCGGTCGGCGCCGAGCAACTGACGAGCTTCAAGTACCGCGTCCACGGCACCGGGCAGACGCGGCCGTGATCATTGTCGCACGCGCACGGTAGACCATTGCAGCAAGCTTCGACCGTGCCGTACCCCGCAGCCCAGGTGCTGCCGTTCTATACCAACGGCATGCGCATCGGGCTGCTGGGCGGCTCGTTCAATCCGCCCCACGCGGCGCATCGCGCCATCAGCCTGTTCGCGATCAAGCGATTGCAGCTCGATCGCGTCTGGTGGCTGCTGACGCCGGGCAATCCGCTGAAGAACCATGACGGCCTGCGTGCGCTTGCCGAACGCGCCGACGCCGCGCGCCGCGTTGCCGATGATCCGCGCATCGACATCAGCTGTCTCGAAGCTGTCATTGGCACGCGCTACACTGTGGACACGATCATCCACTTGCGCCGCCGCGTCTCCGGCGTGCACTTTGTCTGGATCATGGGCGCTGACAACCTCGCGCAGTTCCACCGCTGGAAAGACTGGCGGCGCATCGCCTCCGATGTGCCGATTGCCGTGATCGACCGCCCGCCCCAAAGTTTCCGCGCCCTTGCCGCACCGGCAGCACAGGCGCTCGCGCGCTACCGCTTGCCCGAGAATCAGGCGACGCGGCTGGCCGACCAGCGTGCCCCGGCCTGGGTATTCCTGACCGGCATGAAATCCAAGCTGTCTTCGACCGGCCTTCGGAACCCTGACGGGAGCTGGAGGACGGCCTGAAGCACAAGAGGGTTACTGGAATATTGAAACCATTAACCCCACATGCGTAGTATGGTGTGCGGGCGCCGAGGATTCGGCACCCGCGATACAGTGAAAGGAATGGTCCCTGGCCACATCTGTATTGTCCAAGTCTGTTTTACCCAAGGTTCCAAAGACTGCGCGTAAAACATCGACGAAAACCGCGGCCTTGCAGGCGCAACCCGGCGCCGACAAGACGCTGAGCCTGATCCTCTCCCGCCTCGAGGATATGAAGGCGGAAGAGACGGTCACAATCGACCTTCGAGGCAAATCCGCATATTCCGATTACATGATCATCACCTCGGGCCGGGCCAACCGGCACGTCGGTGCGATCGCGGAAAATGTGACGAAGGGCCTGAAGGAAAACGGGGTCAAGAGCATTCACGTCGAGGGCTTGCCCAATTGCGACTGGGTGCTGATCGATTCCGGCGACGTGATCGTGCACGTGTTCAGACCTGAGGTGCGCGAGTTCTACAACCTCGAGCGGTTGTGGACTCAGAACCCGGCAGTCGCGGCGGTCTAAGGCTTATCGAAGCCGATGCGAATCGGCAGCGGCGCAGCTAGTCTGCACGCGCGCCTCAGGGCGCGCGAGTGTCAGGCTTGACGCGTTTTCTGCGGCAAACCGGTTTCCACTTTGCCGGAAAACGCTTTTATGCGCCTCGTTGTGATCTGCATCGGCCGTCTGAAACAAGGCCCGGAACGGGAGCTCGCCGAGCGCTATCGCGCGCGCTTTGACGATATCGGCCGCAAGCTCGGCTTTCGCGGCCTCGATATCCATGACATTGCAGAAAGCCGCGCACGTGACGCCAATGCGCGCATCGCCGAAGAGGCCGCAGCCATCGCCGCGGTGGTCCCGGAAAAGCATGTGCTGGTCGCGCTCGACGAACGCGGCAAGAGCGTCGACAGCGCAAGCTTCGCCCGGCAGCTCGGCCGCTGGCGCGACGAGGGAATCGCAAATACTGTCTTCGTGATCGGCGGCGCCGACGGACTTTCGCCCGAATTGCAGCGCAAGGCTTCGTTACGCATTGCATTCGGCTCCGCGACCTGGCCGCATCAAATGGTCCGCGTCATGCTCCTGGAACAGATTTATCGGGCCGCCACCATTCTGGCCGGCCACCCCTATCACCGCGCATGAATGCCGTAACGAACAGTCGATAGCGCTGAACAAAAACTGGATGCAACACAAGCGGGACATGGTTTCGTATTTCGGCGCTGCGTGTCGCGCCTGGCTGCCCCTATCGCAGCTGCTGTCGATCGTCATGCTCGCCGCGAGCCCGCTCTCGCCGGTGCACGCGCAAGCCGCGCCGCCAGAGCAACAAGCCGCGGTGACGACAGCATCGCCCGACGCCATCAAGCAGCGTGAACAGGAGCTCGAGGCGGCACGCGAGCAGCAACGCAAGGCGACCGAGCTGCAGGAGAAGTTGAAGGCCGAGATCGCGGCAATCGGCCAGGACCGCAGCAAGCTCAACCAGCAGCTGATCGACATCGCCGGCCAGGTGCGAAGCATCGAGACGCGGATCGCGGACGCCGAGGCGCGCCTGCAGCCGCTCGACGGCCGCGAGCGCGACATCCGCGCCTCGCTCGATTCGCGCCGCGCCGAGATCATCGAAGTGCTCGCCGCCCTCCAGCGTGCGGGGCGACGGACGCCGCCGGCGCTTTTGGTGCGGCCCGAGGACGCGCTGCAATCGCTGCGCACCGCGATGCTGCTCGGGGCGGTGGTGCCGGAGTTACGCGGCCGCGCCGAGAAGCTTGCAACCGACCTCGGCGAGCTGGTCGCGCTCCGCAAGACCATCTCGACCGAGCGCGATGCGCTGGCACGCGACCGCGACAAGCTCAAGGAGGACCAGACCCGCCTTACGGCGCTGGTCGACGAGCGGCAGCGACAGCAGGCCGCGGCCGAGAAGGACATGGAAGCCGAGGGCACCCGCGCCATCGCGCTGTCGAAGCAGGTCGACGACCTGCAAGGCCTGATCGCCAAGATGGAGCAGGATCTGAAGAGCGCGGCCAAGGCCGCCGCCACGGCCAATCTCCAGGGCGCGCCGGCGACCGTCAACGGCAAGCCGAATCTGGAGGCCTTCAAGAACCCGGCCCGGATGAGTCCGGCGGTCGCCTTCGCCTCGGCCAAGGGCCTGTTCTCGTACCCCGTGAACGGCACCAAGATTCGCGATTTTGGCGGTTCCGATGGCGCGGGCGGCGTACAAAAAGGCATTTCTTTGGCGACCAAGGCCGACGCGCAGGTCACAACCCCGTGTGACGGCTGGGTTGTTTACGCAGGCCCCTTCCGCAGCTACGGACAACTCTTGATCCTCAATGCCGGGGGCGGGTATCATGTCCTGATCGCCGGGATGGAGCACATTTCGGTTAACATCGGCCAGTTTGTACTTACGGGGGAGCCGGTAGCGACCATGGGCTCGACATCCCAAGTCGCATCCATTCTCGCGACCAATGCGAGCCAGCCAGTGCTCTATGTCGAGTTCCGGAAAGACGGCACTCCAATCGATCCAGGTCCATGGTGGGCCGCAAATGAAGGCGAAAAGGTTCGCGGATGATGCGCAAGACTTCTGTAATTCTCCTCAGCGCCGCCACCGGCGCGGCACTGACGCTTTTCGTCACGCAGCCCCGCGCTGTGCTGATGGGATCGAGCGCGCGCGCTGCGACGTCTGATACCTACCGCCAGCTCAACCTGTTCGGCGACGTGTTCGAGCGCGTGCGCAGCGACTATGTCGAGAAGCCCGACGACAGCAAGCTGATCGAATCCGCCATCTCGGGCATGCTGTCCGGCCTCGATCCGCACTCCAGCTACATGGACGCCAAGAGCTTCCGCGACATGCAGGTGCAGACCCGCGGCGAATTCGGTGGGCTCGGCATCGAAGTCACGATGGAAGACGGGCTGATCAAGGTCGTCTCGCCGATCGACGACACCCCGGCTTCGAAGGCCGGCATCATGGCCAACGACATCATCACGACGCTGGACGACGAGGCCGTGCAGGGCCTGACGCTCAATCAGGCGGTCGAGAAGATGCGCGGCCCGGTCAACACCAAGATCAAGCTCAGGATCATCCGCAAGGGCCAGGACAATCCGATCGACGTCACGCTGGTGCGCGACAACATCCGCGTCCGTTCGGTGCGCGCGCGCGTCGAGGCCGACGACATCGCCTATATCCGCATCACCACCTTCAACGAGCAGACCACCGAAGGCCTGAAGAAGGAGATCGCCAATCTGCAGAACCAGATCGGCGACAAGCTGAAGGGCTACATCATCGACCTCAGAAACAACCCAGGCGGTCTGCTTGAAGAGGCGGTCACGGTGTCCGACTCCTTCCTGGAGCGCGGCGAGATCGTCTCGACCCGCGGACGCAACGCCGAGGAGACGCAGCGCCGCACCGCTCATCCGGGCGACCTGACCAAGGGCAAGCCGGTCATCGTGCTGATCAACGGCGGCTCGGCGTCGGCTTCCGAGATCGTCGCCGGCGCGCTGCAGGACCACAAGCGCGCGACGCTGGTCGGCACGCGCTCGTTCGGCAAGGGCTCTGTGCAGACCATCATCCCGCTCGGCTCGGGCAACGGCGCGCTGCGCCTGACCACCGCGCGCTACTACACACCGTCGGGCAAGTCGATCCAGGCCAAGGGCATCGTGCCCGATATCGAGGTGCTGCAGGACGTGCCGGACGAGCTGAAGGCACGGACCGACACCAAGGGCGAGGCCTCGCTCCGCGGCCATTTGAAGACGAACGATGGCGACGAGAAAACCGGCTCGCAGTCCTACGTGCCGCCGGACGCCAAGGACGACAAGGCGCTGAAGATGGCCGACGACCTCCTGCACGGCATCAAGTCGACCTCGAGCGCGACGCCGGCGGCGCCTGCGTCCGGCGACAAGGCCGCAGTCGACAAGCCGGCCAGCAAGGCCGCGAACTGATCCGATCGATCGATTCGGCGAAAGGGCGGCCCTGGGGTCGCCCTTTTGCTTTCGGGGCCCGACCGTCGGGCGGTCGCCCCGTGCTTTGACGGGTAGGCGCAGCGCGCGGGAATGCACTGCATCGTGCTATCGTTCGCGCTGTTGATTCGGGGAGGACGATGGCAGAGGCGGCCGACGAACTGAGCACGCCGCTTGGGCAGAACACCGTGGGCAAATCGCGCCGGTTCCGTCTGCCGTTCACGGCGATGCAGGCGCTCGCCGTGCTGCTGGGACTGGTATTGGTTGCCTTCGTCGGCATTGCACTGTTCAACGACAACCCGCTTGGCGGCGAGCCGATCGCCCATATCGCGCTGCGCAAGGCGCCGCCCGCCGCGGCGGATGACAAGCATTCCGCGGCCAGCCACGCCGCCGAACCCGCGGCCAAATCCACCGCCAAGCCGCCGGCCGCTGCCGGCGACGTCAAGACGGTCACGATCATCGATGGCTCGAGCGGCAAGCGCCAAGACATGGTGATCGGCGGCGGCGATCCGAGCGATACGGCCAATGGCGACACATCCGCCCCCGCGATGACCGGCGCCGACCCGCGTCTGCTCGAAAAGTCCCGCTACGGCATGATCCCGGTGGTCGCCGACGGGCTGAAGCCCTTCACGGTCTATGCGGCCGACGCCGACCGCGCCAAGGCCGCCAGGATGCCTGTGGTGGCCGTCGTGGTCGCCGGCCTTGGCGTCGGCGCCGCCAAGACGACCGAAGCCATCATGAAGCTGCCGCCGGCCGTGACGCTGGCCTTCACGCCCTATGGGGCCGACCCCGGCAAGCTCGCCGGGCGCGCCCGAACGCAGCGCCATGAGATCCTGCTGCAGATCCCGATGGAACCGTTCGACTACCCCGACAATGATCCCGGGCCGCAGACCCTGCTGACCACGCTCAACAGCGAGCAGAACCTTGACCGCTTCTACTGGCACCTGAGCCGTCTGCAAGGCTATGCCGGGATCGCCAACTTCATGGGCGCACGCTTCGTTGCGACCGATCCTGTGATGCAGCCGATCATCCGCGAGGCGGCCAAGCGCGGCCTCGGCTATTTCGACGATGGTTCCACCCCCCGCAGCGTCGCCCCGGCGCTGGCCACGAGCCAGGGCGTGCCGTTCGCCAGGGCCGATTTCAGCATCGACGCGGTGCCAACCTCCGCCGAGATCGACCGCACGCTGGTCAAGCTGGAGACGCTCGCCAAGGAACGCGGCACGGCCGTCGGCGTCGCCTCGGCCCTGCCGGTCTCGATCGAGCGACTCGGCGCCTGGATCAAGACGCTGGACTCCAAGGGTATCATGCTTGTGCCATTGACAACGGCGATGCTGAAATCAAAATCGAGCTAAAGATCAATCTGTTGGTGCAGCTTCAGACCTTGCCGGGGGGCCGGGTCGGGCGGCCCCGGGATATGCGAGGTATCGGCGGCATGGCACGTTATGAAGACCTGCCCTATCGCACCTGCGTCGGCATCATGCTGCTGAATGCGGCGGGACTGGTCTTCATCGGACGCCGCGCCGGCGGCATAGAACATGTTAACGAGGCCCATGTCTGGCAGATGCCGCAAGGCGGCGTCGATCCCGGCGAGGATACGTTTCAGGCTGCCAAGCGCGAGCTCTATGAGGAGACCAGCGTCAGATCCGTGGAGAAGCTCGGCGAGGTCGCCGACTGGCTGATCTATGACATCCCGCGCACCGTCGCGGGCCGTGCCTGGAAAGGTCGCTATCGCGGCCAGCGGCAGAAGTGGTTCGCGCTGCGCTTCACCGGCAAGGACAACGAGATCAACGTTGCCAATCCCGGCGGAGGGCACAAGGCGGAGTTCATCTCCTGGCGCTGGGAGCCGATGAAGAACCTCCCCGAACTGATCGTGCCGTTCAAGCGACCGGTCTACGAGCGCGTGGTGAGGGAATTCGCGGCCCTGGCGGCGAAGTAACCGGCCGACACGACCACCGTCATGTCATCAAGCAAGCCCTATCGCCCCAACGTGGGCATCGCACTGTTCAGCCCCGCAGGACGCGTGCTGATCGGCCGTCGATTCAAGGATGACGGTCCGGAGATCGTGCTGCCCGGTCTCGAATGGCAGATGCCGCAGGGCGGCATCGATGCGGGCGAGGATCCGCGCGACGCCGTCATGCGCGAGCTCTGGGAAGAGACCGGGGCGGTCAGCGCCGACTATCTCGGCGAGACCGACTGGATGACCTACGAATTCCCGCCCTATGACGGACCAGCATCGCACCGGCTGGCGAAATTCCGCGGCCAGCGGCAAAAGTGGTTCGCGCTCCGCTTCACCGGGCGCGATGACGAGATCGACCCGTTGACGCCGCGCAACGGCCAGCCGGCCGAGTTCGATCAATGGCGCTGGGAACGGCTCGACCGCGTCGCCGATCTCGTGGTCCCATTCCGCCGCGACGTCTATCGCGCCGTCGCCGCGCGCTTTGCGGAGTTCGCGGGCTAAAGCGCGATGAGATTAGGTTGAATCGTTATCGCGCTTTAGCTCTTTGTTTGAGTATGATCTCCGCGGAAACGCGTTCCGCGTTTGTCGCGAGGAAAACCGCTTCACACTTTTCCGGATCATGCTCAATTGCAACAAGCAACAGCGCCCGCCAAGATCTGGCGAGCGCTGTACTCATTCAAGCTTGTAAGGCGATGAGCGGCCGGAGACGGCCTAATGCATCGCCGTCGTGTTGAGTTCGTTCTGGATGCTCTTGAAGTGATCTAGACGCTCGATCGCATGATCCAGCTCGGACCCTTCCTTCTCGGCGAGCTTTTCCTGCATCTCGTTGATCGTCTCTGCGAACTTCGCACGATCGAGATCGGCAATCGCGGTCGCGACGTCGGCCAGCACGGTCAGCCCCTTGTCCGACATCTCGGCGAGACCGCCGAGCACGATGACCTTCTCGCGCTTGCCCGCCGTGGTGACGGTCAGGATGCCCGGGCGAACCGCGGCGACGACCGGAGCGTGTCCGGCGAGGACGCCGAAATCGCCTTCCACGCCGGGGACGTCAACCTGATCGACCTCGCCGGAGAAAGCGAGCTTTTCGGGAGAGACGAGATCGAAGTGGAAGGTAGCCATGGTGACCCTGCGAGTAGTGAATAGCGAATAGCGAGTAGCGGCGGAGGGAGAAGCGAGCGATACCGCTATTCGCTACTCCCGCTTCGCCAATCGCTTGCTTACGCCGCCTCGGCGGCGAGCTTCTTGCCCTTCTCGACGGCTTCTTCGATGGTGCCGACCATGTAGAAGGCCGCTTCCGGCAGGTGGTCATACTTGCCCTGGCAGAGGTCGCGGAAGCCCTTGATGGTGTCGGCGAGGTCGACGAACTTGCCCGGCGAACCGGTGAACACTTCGGCGACGTGGAACGGCTGCGACAGGAAGCGCTCGACCTTGCGGGCGCGGGCAACCGTCAGCTTGTCCTCTTCCGACAATTCGTCCATGCCGAGAATGGCGATGATGTCCTGCAGCGACTTGTAGCGCTGCAGGATCTGCTGAACCAAGCGCGCGGTCTGATAGTGCTCTTCGCCGACGACGAGCGGCGACAGCATGCGCGAGGTCGAGTCGAGCGGGTCCACCGCCGGGTAGATGCCCTTTTCCGAGATCGCGCGCGACAGCACCGTGGTGGCGTCCAAGTGCGCGAAGGACGTGGCGGGCGCCGGGTCGGTCAAGTCGTCGGCCGGCACGTAGATCGCCTGCACCGAGGTGATCGAGCCCTTCTGGGTGGTGGTGATGCGCTCCTGCAGCGCGCCCATGTCGGTCGCGAGCGTCGGCTGATAACCCACGGCGCTCGGAATACGGCCGAGCAGCGCCGACACTTCCGAGCCCGCCTGGGTGAAGCGGAAGATGTTGTCGACGAAGAACAGCACGTCCTGGCCCTGATCGCGGAAGTGCTCGGCGACGGTCAGACCGGTGAGGCCGACGCGGGCACGGGCGCCCGGCGGCTCGTTCATCTGGCCGAACACCAGCGCGCACTTCGACTTCACGCTCGGATCCGGATTGTGCGGATCGGCGTTGACCTTCGATTCGATGAACTCGTGATAGAGGTCGTTGCCTTCGCGGGTGCGCTCACCGACGCCGGCGAACACGGAATAACCACCGTGCGCCTTCGCGACGTTGTTGATCAGTTCCTGAATCAGCACGGTCTTGCCGACGCCGGCGCCGCCAAACAGGCCAATCTTGCCGCCCTTGGCGTAGGGCGCGAGCAGGTCGACGACCTTGATGCCGGTGACGAGAATCTCGGCTTCGGTCGACTGGTCGGTGTAGGTCGGCGCGTCCTGATGGATGGCGCGCAGGCCTTCGGACTTGATCGGGCCGGCTTCGTCGATCGGCTCGCCGACGACGTTGATGATGCGCCCGAGCGTGCCTTCACCAACCGGCACCCGGATCGGCGCACCGGTGTCGGTCACTTCCTGGCCGCGAACCAGACCTTCGGTGGTGTCCATCGCGATCGTGCGCACGGTCGACTCACCGAGGTGCTGCGCGACCTCGAGCACCAGGCGGTTGCCGCCGTTCTTGGTCTCGAGCGAGTTGAGAATCGCCGGAAGGTGGCCTTCGAACTGCACGTCGACCACGGCACCCGTGACCTGGGTAATGCGACCGATCTGGTTGGCTGCTGTAGCCATGGACTGTTCTCCTTCGAAAATCTGCCTTAGACCGCCTCGGCGCCGGAGATGATTTCAATCAGCTCCTTCGTGATCATGGCCTGGCGGGTCCGGTTGTAGATCAGGGTTTGCTTGCGGATCATTTCGCCGGCGTTGCGGGTCGCGTTGTCCATCGCGCTCATCTGCGCGCCATAGAACGAGGCGTTATTCTCCAGCAATGCGCGGAAGATCTGCACCGCGAGGTTGCGCGGCAGCAGGCGGGTGAGGATCTCGTCCTCCTCCGGCTCGTATTCGTAGGACGTGGAGGGAGCCGCATTGGCCGCGGGCGCGTTGACCTCCAGCGGGATGATCTGCTGCGCGGTCGGAAGCTGCGCGATCACCGACTTGAAGCGCGAGTAGAACAGCGTGCAGACATCGAACTCACCGGCCTCGAACCGCGCCAGCACCTTGTTGGCGATGTCCTCGGCATTGACAAAGCCGAGCTGGCGCACCGAGCGCAGGTCGAGATGCTCGACGATCTGCCGCTCGAAGGTCCGGCGCAGCTGCTCATAGCCCTTGCGGCCGACGCAGAAGAACTTGACCTCTTTGCCCTGCGCGATCAGCGACTGCGCCCGCTCGCGCGCCAGGCGTACGATCGACGAGTTGAACGCACCCGACAGGCCACGCTCGCCGGTGCAGACCAGCAGGAGATGGAGTTGGTCCTTGCCGGTGCCGGCCAGCAACGTCGGCGCACCCGGCGAACCGTTGGCTGCGGCGGCGATGTTGGAAATCACCGCGTCCATCTTGTCGGCATAGGGCCGCGCCGCTTCTGCGGCGTTCTGCGCGCGGCGCAGCTTCGAGGCTGCGACCATCTGCATGGCCTTGGTGATCTTCTGCGTCGCCTTGGTCGAGGCGATGCGGACCCGCATGTCTTTCAGTGACGCCATTCTTCGTTCACCCCGGCGATCCGACCGCCAGGGTCAGATCGCAAGCCTCCGTTCGTCACGCCCGGCGGCGAGCCGGGCGACGGCCCCATTGTTATGCAAACGTCTTGGCGAAGCCTTCGACCGCCGACTTCAGCTTGGCAGCGGTGTCGTCGGAGAGGTCGCGGCTGTCGCGGATCGCGTTGAGGATCTCGACGTTCTTGCCGCGCAACAGCGACAGCAGACCTTCCTCGAACGCCTTCACCTTGTTGAGCGGCAGCGGATCGAGATAGCCGTTGGTGCCGGCCCAGATCACGCAGACCTGCTCTTCCATCTTCAGCGGCGAGAACTGCGGCTGCTTCAGGAGCTCGGTCAGGCGCGAGCCGCGGTTGAGCAAGCGCTGCGTCGAGGCGTCGAGGTCTGAGCCGAACTGCGCGAACGCCGCCATTTCGCGGTACTGCGCGAGCTCGCCCTTGATCTTGCCGGCGACCTTCTTGGTTGCCTTGGTCTGCGCGGACGAACCGACGCGCGACACCGACAGACCGACGTTCACCGCGGGACGGATACCCTGGAAGAACAGGTCGGTCTCCAGGAAGATCTGGCCGTCGGTGATCGAAATCACGTTGGTCGGAATGTAGGCCGACACGTCGTTGGCCTGGGTTTCGATGACCGGCAGCGCGGTCAGCGAGCCCGAACCATGCTCCTTGTTGAGCTTGGCGGCGCGCTCGAGCAGGCGGGAGTGCAGATAGAACACGTCGCCCGGATAGGCTTCGCGGCCCGGCGGGCGGCGCAGCAGCAGCGACATCTGGCGATAGGCGACGGCCTGCTTCGACAAGTCGTCATAGATGATCACGGCGTGCATGCCGTTGTCGCGGAAGTATTCGCCCATGGTGCAGCCGGTGAACGGCGCGATGTACTGCATCGGAGCCGGATCGGATGCCGTGGCCGCGACCACGATCGAGTATTCGAGCGCGCCCTGCTCCTCGAGCACCTTCACGAACTGGGCGACGGTGGAGCGCTTCTGGCCGACCGCGACATAGACGCAGTACAGCTTGAGGTTCTCGTCCGGCTGGGCGTTGAGCGGCTTCTGGTTCAGGATGGTGTCGAGCGCGATCGCGGTCTTGCCGGTCTGGCGGTCGCCGATGATCAGCTCGCGCTGACCGCGACCGATCGGGATCAGCGCGTCGATCGCCTTCAGGCCGGTCGCCATCGGCTCGTTCACCGACTTGCGCGGAATGATGCCGGGCGCCTTGACGTCGACGCGCTTGCGCTCGGTGGCCTGGATCGGACCCTTGCCGTCGATCGGGTTGCCGAGCGCGTCGACGACGCGGCCGAGCAGCCCCTTGCCGACCGGCGTGTCCACGATGGAGCGGGTGCGCTTGACGGTCTGGCCTTCCTTGATCTCGCGGTCGGCGCCGAAGATCACGATACCGACGTTGTCGGTTTCGAGGTTGAGCGCCATGCCGCGGGTGCCGTTCTCGAACTCGACCATTTCACCGGCCTGGACATTGTCGAGACCGTAGACGCGGGCGATACCGTCACCGACCGACAGCACCTGTCCGACTTCGGTAACCTCGGCTTCCTGGCCGAAATTCTTGATCTGGTCCTTGAGGATCGCGGAAATTTCCGCGGCGCGGATGTCCATCAGCCTGCCTCTTTCATCGCGTTCTTGATCGAATTGAGTTTGGTGCGAAGCGAACCATCCACCATGCGGCTACCGAGCTTGACCACCAGGCCACCGATAATGGAGGGATCGACCTTCACGTTGAGCGCGACGTCCTTGCCCGTCACCGATTTCAGTGCGGTCTTCAGCGCGTCGAGATTCTTGTCACTGAGCTGCTCGGCGACGGTGACTTCGGCAGTCGCCTCGCCCTTGTATTTCGCCACCAGCGCGCGATAGGCGCGGACCACATCGGCAACGGCGAACAGCCGGCGATTGGCGGTGAGCACTTTGAGGAATTTTGCGGAGGTGCCCGAGATACCGGCCTTGTCGAGCACTGCGGTCAGCGCCTTCAACTGCGCGTCCGCCGAGAACACCGGGCTGCGCACGAGGCGCTTGAGATCGGCACTCTCGTTGAGCAGAGCATCGAACTTGTCGAGATCGGCCCTCACTTCATCGACGGATTTTTCGTCGCGCGCCAACTCGAACAAGGCCGTTGCATAACGACCGGACACTCCCGAAACGGACGGATCTTCAGCAGCCACGAGCTCGCTCTTTTTTGCTGTCAAACTCGCAAGGGAAAAACCGTCGCCACCGAAAGCAGCGCCTAGCGATCCAAGCCCTTGGAATTCAAGCGGGACTTCGATTTTCGACCGGCACGGGACGTGCCGAGACCGTTAAAATCGCGGCTTTGCTAACATAGCAATCGCACAGGTGCAACATGACGGCATAGCCGGTGCCGCCTTGTCGCACACGCACCTGCCCCCGTCCGCGCAAGCCGAATCAGGAAATTCTGCGCGCGGGAATTTGCCGCTCCGACCACCGACGGTTCGCCAAGCCTGAGTTGGTTCCAGCAAAAATTTGCATGGGTCCATGCGCGGCTGCGCACGGAACCGATCACGGGCGCGTGTTCCATTTGGCGAATACTTACCCAAACCTTACTTCAGCGCCGCTAAACAGTATTCGTAAGTATTTAACTCATTAAAGATTGGTTAAAGAACAAGGTTACGGAACCTAGCTGGAATACCCGAAAGCGGTAACAAGATATTTCAGCCGGAGACAATCCGGATTTACTGCCCAATTCGTGCCTCATTGCGAAACCAAACGGCCCAGGTCAACGAAGGGACGGGGGTTCCACTTGCCACGCTTGTGGCAATACTGTCTGAGGGTCTTAATCAATGCGAAATATGAAGAAGGCGCTGGGTGGGGTAACCCAGTCGCGCGCGGCGCTCGCTGTTGTCGCCGCCACTCTCCTGGTCGGGGGCAGCGTCACGGAGGCGTCCGCGAAGTCCAGGCATCATCATTACCGCTATCACCATCATCACCACGCCCGCGCCGAAACCTCCGCCTGGCGCGACGCCAACGCATCGATTGCCCAGCCGACCGGCGGCCGCATGTTCTCGGGGATGGCCTCCTTCTACGGCAACGAGTCCGGCAGCCGCACCGCTTCCGGCCAGCGCTTCAACCAGAACGCCATGACCGCGGCCCACCGCTCGCTGCCGTTCGGCACCAAGCTCCGCGTCACCCATGGCGGCCGCAGCGTCGTCGTCACCATCAATGATCGTGGCCCGTTCGTCCGTGGCCGCGTGCTCGACCTCTCCACCGGCGCAGCTCGCGCCATCGGCCTCACGGGTGCCGGCGTCGGCCGCGTCACCGCCGAGGTGGTCTCCTGAGGCGTCCACCACGCCGCCTTCCGTTCACAGTGTTCGGTAAGCGTTGCGTAGCGTAACGGTTGCGGATCTTGTTCCGCACCGATCAGGCCTGTCGTCGCGAATGACGGCAGGCTCTTCGTTTCACAGGAAGGTCTGCGGGTCGACGTCGACCTCGAGCTTCAGATTGCCCTTGGTCTTGGGACCGGCGGCCAGCCATTCGCGCAGGTACTGCGACAGGTCGACATTGCGCAGTGACTTCACCAGCAGACGGAAGCGATAGCGGCCCTTGATGACCGCAAGCGGCGCCTCGGCGGGACCGAGCACCTGGATCCGCTCGTCGAGCGGCGCGACCGCGGCGAGCTTGCGCGCGAAGCCCTCTGCCGTGGGACGATCGCCGGCCGAGACAATCAGGCTCGCCAGCCGGCCGAACGGCGGATAGCCGGTGCGTTCCCGGATCTCGATCTCGCTCGCGTAGAACGCCTCGCGGTCGTTCGCGATCAAGGCCTTGATGACGGGATGCTCCCGCTGGTGCGTCTGCAGATAGCCGACACCGCGCCCCTGCTCGCGGCCGGCACGGCCGACCACCTGGTTCAAAAGCTGGAACGTGCGCTCGGCCGCGCGTGGATCACCGTTGCTCAAGCCCAGATCGGCATCGACGACGCCGACCAGATTGAGCCGCGGAAAATTGTGCCCCTTCGCCACGAGCTGGGTGCCGATGATGATGTCGACGCGCCCCTCGGCGATCTCGTTCAGCTCGCTGCGCATGGTCTCGATCGAGGTGATGAGATCGCTGGACAGCACCATGGTGCGGGCCTCCGGGAAGATGCTCGCCGCCTCCTCCTGCAGCCGTTCGACACCGGGACCGACGGCAACCAGTGATTCCTCGGCCGCGCAGTGCGGACAGATGTTCGGGCGCGGCATCGAGAAGCCGCAGTGATGGCAGACCAGCCGCTGGCGGAAGCGATGATCGACCAGCCAGGCATCGCAGATCGTGCAGGCGAAGCGATGGCCGCAGGCGCGGCACAGTGTCAGCGGCGCATAGCCGCGGCGGTTGAGGAACAGCAACGCCTGCTCGCGCCGCTCGATCGCATGGCGGATCTGCTCGGCGAGCGGCGGCGAGATGAAGCGGCCGCGCGGCGGCGGCGCGCGCCGCATGTCGATCGCCTCGATATGCGGCATGTGCTGGCCGCCGAACCGCGACGGCAGCGCCACGCGCTGGTAGCGCCCCTTGCGTGCATTGACCTCGCTCTCGACCGACGGCGTGGCGGAGGCCAGCACGATCGGGATCCTGGCGATATGCGCACGCACCACCGCCATGTCGCGGGCGTGATAATGCGCGCCATCGTCCTGCTTGTAGGCCTGGTCGTGCTCTTCATCGACGACGATGAGGCCGAGATCGGCATAGGGCAGGAACAGCGCCGAACGCGCGCCGACCACGACCGGCGCCTTGCCCTCCGAGATCGCCGCCCAATTCCGCGCGCGCGTGCGCGGCGTCAGCTCCGAATGCCATTCGAGCGGCCGCACCCCGAAGCGCTGCGCGAAGCGGTCGAGGAACTGGCCGGTCAGCGCAATTTCGGGCATCAGGATCAGCGACTGCTTGCCGCGGCGGATGTTTTCGGCGATCGCCTCGAAATAGACTTCGGTCTTGCCTGAGCCGGTGACGCCGTCGAGCAGCGCGACATGAAAGCTGCCGCTTGCGGCGAGCGTCCGCATCACGTCGACAGCGCTGCGCTGCTCGCGCGAGAAATCAGGCTGCGCGTAGGATGGGTCCGGAGGCGGCGGCGCCTGCGGCGGCGGCATCGCCTCGACCGTCAGCGTGCCCTCGTCGACCAAGCCGTCGATCACGCCCGAACTGACGCCGGCCTCCCGCGCCGCCTCCGACTTGCCATGCAGCAGGCCGTCCGACAGCACCTCGATCACCCGCCGGCGCGCCGGCGTCAGGCGCCGTGGCGCCTCGCCGACCAGGCGCACGCCGAGACGGGTGCGTTCGGGCCCGAGATTCTCGCCCATGCGCAGCGTCATCCGCAGCACCATGCCGCGGGCCGACAATGTGTAGTTGGACACCCAATCGACGAGCTGGCGCAGTTCCGCTTTCAGCGGCGGGATGTCGAGCTTCTCGCTGACGTCCTTGAGCCGATTGTGCAGCCGCGGATCGGGATTCGCGTTCTCGGCCCACACGACCGCGACGACCTCGCGCGGCCCCAGCGGAACGCAGACGACATCGCCCGGCGCCAGCGCCATACCGCGCGGAATCCGGTAGGAATAGGTCTGATTCAGCGCGACAGGCACCAGCACGTCGACGACGCGCGTCGTCGATGTCGAAGTCGTGCTGCTGCGCGTCGCGTGGTCCATCCGAGAATCGATCTTTGAGCCGCGGCAGGCTAGCGCCGCCCCAGCCAGTTAGCGAACGGTAAACGAAACCGGTGCGATATAATCAAGGGAATCGCAACGCCAATAGCGTCATGACCAAAACAAACCAGGCAAGCACGGAGCCGGTGACCCAGCCGCTCGAGCTCGACTGCGCCGACGCAAGCGTCACGCAGGAGATGACGCGCTGGCTGTCGCATCTGCGCGCCGAGCGGCGGCTGTCGCCGAAGACGCTCGAGGCCTATGCCCGCGATGTGCGGCAATGCCTGGCCTTCCTGGCCGAACATTGGGGCACGCAGGTGACGCTCGCGGGTTTCGCCGCCCTGGAGGCCAGCGATGTCCGCGCCTTCATGGCGATGCGGCGCGCCGACGAGATCGGCGGGCGGTCGCTGATGCGGGCGTTGGCGGGCTTGCGCTCGTTCGGGCGCTTCCTGGAACGCGAGGGCAAGGGCAAGGTCGGCGCGCTCTCGGCCATTCGTGCGCCGAAGATCGCAAAGAGCCTGCCGAAACCGATCCACATCGAAGCGGCAAAACGTTTCGCCGACGCCGATGAGCGCGCCGGCGAAGCCCGCGAGACCTGGATCCTTGTCCGCGACGCAGCGGTCATGGCGCTGCTCTATGGTTCGGGCCTGCGCATCTCGGAGGCGCTCGGACTGAAGCGCCGCGACGTGCCGAAGCCGGGCGAAGGCGACGTGCTCGTCGTCACCGGCAAGGGCAACAAGACCCGCATGGTGCCGGTGCTGCAGAACGTGCTGCAGCTGATCGCGGACTACGCGGCGATCTGCCCGCATCAGCTCAATCCGACCGGGCCGATGTTCGTCGGCGCGCGCGGCGGCCCCCTGAGCCCGCGCATCATCCAGCTTACGATGGAGCGGCTGCGTGGCGCGCTTGGCCTGCCCGACAGCGCAACCCCGCATGCGCTGCGACACTCCTTTGCCACGCACCTGCTCAGCCGCGGCGGCGACCTGCGCGCGATCCAGGAATTGCTCGGCCACGTCTCGCTGTCGACCACGCAGATCTACACCGGCATCGACAGCGAACGCCTGCTCGAGGTCTATCGTTCGGCGCATCCGCGCGGGTGAGGCGGCGGGACAGCCTTCAAATATGACGCAGGCTGTTTCGGTCGTCCCAGCGACGCCGATATTCATACGCCCGCCATAAACGGCGCGCCCCTTGCGTTGCAGGCCGCATTCGGCAATCGTGTACCGGTCTCACCCGGAGGGGGAATTATGAGCGCACATGAAAGTATGGAGCACGCGGAGCATGTCGAGCATGCGTCCAGCGAGAACAAGAAGATCGCACTTCTGATCGCCGTGATCGCATTGTGCCTGGCCCTCTCGGAAACGCTCGGCAAGGGCGCACAGACCGAAACGATCAGCAAGAATGTCGAGGCCTCCAACCTCTGGGCCTTCTTCCAGGCCAAGAGCATTCGCCGCACCACCTTGCAGACCGCGGCCGAGCAGGGCAAGCTGAGCCTCGGCGGCACGGCCGACGACGCCACCAAGGCAACGCTGCAGAAGCAGATCGACGAATGGCAGAAGACCGCCGCGCGTTATCGCTCGGAGCCGGAAACCGGCGAAGGCACCGAGCAGCTGGCCGAGCGCGCCAAGCACGCCGAGCATGAGCGCGACGAGGCGACGGCGAAGTATCATCACTTCGAACTTGCCTCCGCCGCCTTCCAGATCGCGATCGTGCTGGCGTCCGCGACCATCATCACGGGCATGATCGCGCTGGCCTGGGTGTCAGGCCTCGTGACGCTCGCCGGCATCGTGATGACCGCGCTCGGCATCTTCCAGCCGCATTTTCTGCCGCTGCATTGAACCGCAGAGCCCCGGCTCTCTCACCGTCGCCCTGAGGAGGACGGTCGAGCAACTTGCGCGGAACGTCTAGCGCGCCTGTTGCACGCTCTTGCGGAAGCGCGCGATCAGACGGAGCGTGCGCGCCGTCCATCCGTCACCATTGCCGCGCAGGACCTCGCGGATACGCTGCTTGATCGGCTCGACGATGGCGGTGGCCTTGGCGCGCATCGCCATCACGAAATGATAGAGCGCCTCGAACCACGGCATCTCCATCAGCTTCGGCCGCGTCACGTCGAAGATGAAGGCGGTGACGCCGACGCTGAGGAATTTCGCGAACAGAATGGTCGAGATCGCGCCGAGCCAGTATTCGTGCGTGAACAGCCACAGGCCGACCAGCTTGAGCGGAAACAGCGGGATGACCGGGACGATGAACACAATCAGCGTCATCGCCGGCGACAGCGAATCGACCCGCTCGGCCAACCATTGCTTGAACGCGCTCAGCGGAATCGCCCCCACCACGCGCGCCACGATCGGCTCGAGGTGGTCCCACAGCCATGCTTCGATCAGGAAAATGATCGCAAGCAGGACCCAGAACGGCTGTAATAGGCGACGCAACATCTAGATGATCTCGACCCCGGCCGGCGCCGGACATCGGTCACATATGGATGGCGCGTTTGCCCACCGCAAGCGAGGCTTCCTTGATGGCTTCCGAGCGGGTCGGATGGGCGTGGCATGTGCGCGCCAAATCCTCCGCCGATCCGCCAAATTCCATCAGCACGCAGGCTTCATGGATCATTTCGCCGGCTTCGCGGCCGACAATGTGCACGCCGAGCACCCGATCCGTCTTCGCGTCTGCGAGAACCTTCACGAAGCCGTCCGTGGTCTGGTTTACCTTGGAGCGGCCGTTGGCGGTAAATGGAAATTTGCCGACGGTATAAGCGATACCTGCCTGCTTGAGGTCTTCCTCGGTCTTGCCGACCGATGACACTTCGGGCGTGGTATACACAACGCCTGGGATGACGTCGTAGTTCACGTGGCCAGCCTGACCCGCGATGATCTCCGCGCAGGCGACGCCTTCGTCTTCCGCTTTGTGCGCGAGCATCGGGCCGGCGACGACGTCACCGATCGCATAGATACCCTTCACATTGGTCGAGAAGTGCGAATCGATCTCGACACGGCCGCGATTGTCGAGCGCAACACCGGCTTCCTTCAGCCCGAGGCCTTCGGTGTAGGGCACGCGGCCGATGCACACCAGCACCACATCGGCCTCGAGCGTTTCGGCCGCGCCGCCTACGGCCGGCTCGACCCTCACCGCCAATGTCTTGCCCGAGGTATCCACCGAGGTGACCTTGGCGCCGAGCTTGAAGACGAATCCCTGCTTCTCCAGCATGCGCTGGAATTGCTTTGCCACTTCGCCATCCATGCCGGGCAGGATGCGGTCGAGGAATTCCACGACCATGACATCCGCGCCGAGGCGGCGCCAGACCGAGCCGAGTTCGAGCCCGATCACGCCGGCGCCGATGATCAACAATTTCTCCGGCACCTTCGCCAGCGAGAGGGCGCCGGTCGACGACACGATTCGCTTCTCGTCGATATCGATTCCCTTCAGCCGCGCGATGTCCGACCCGGTAGCAATCACGATGTTCTTGGTCTCGACGACTTCGGCCTTGCCGTCGCCGGAGACCTCGACCTTGCCGGCACCGAGGATCTTGCCGGTGCCCTTGAGCACGTCGATCTTGTTCTTCTTCATCAGGAACTCGACGCCCTTGACGTTGCCGTCGATGCCCTGCTGCTTGAAATTCATCATCGAAGGAAGATCGAGCTTCGGCGCCGAGACGCTGACGCCCATCTTGGCAAAGGAGTGGGCGGCTTCCTCGAACATCTCGGAGGCATGCAGCAGCGCCTTCGAGGGCATGCAGCCGACGTTGAGGCAGGTGCCGCCGAGCGTCGCGTTCTTCTCGACGACGGCCACCTTCATGCCGAGTTGCGCTGCGCGTATTGCGCAGACGTAACCGCCGGGCCCAGTGCCGATGACGACGAGATCGTAAGAAGCCATGATGGAAGTCCTGTAGCTAAACTCTGTGACAGTTAGTGGAGCACGACCTTTCGGAGAAGGGGTTCCTGCTTGTCCGGATCATGCTCACATCTCCTTGTTTGAGCATGATCTTTTCGGAAAACCGGTTTCCACTTTTCCGGATCATGCTCTAGCGACCGCCCGACACGTCGAGGGTCGCGCTCGTGACATAGGACGCCTCGTCCGAGATCAGCCAGACGATGGCATTGGCGATTTCCTCGGCTGTGCCGACCCGCTTCATCGGCACCATGGGCGCGAGCCGATGCGCGCGATCGGGCTCGCCGCCCGAGGCGTGGATTTCGGTATCGATCAGACCGGGGCGAATGCCGGCAACGCGAATGCCTTCGTCGGCGACCTCGTGACCAAGGCCGACGGTGAAGGTATCGATCGCGCCCTTGGACGCCGCGTAGTCGACATAGGTGTTGGCCGAGCCGAGCTTGGCGGCGACCGACGACAGGTTGACGATCACGCCGCCCTTGCCGCCCCTCTTGGTCGACATCCGCTTCACGGCTTCACGGGCGCACAGGATGCTGCCGGTGACGTTCACCGCCATCATGCGCGCGATGCGCTCGGCGGTCATGTCCTCGACGCGAATCGACGGACCGACGATGCCGGCATTGTTGACCAGCGCGCCGAGCGTCCCGAAGCCGTCAGCGGCCTTGAACAGTGCCAGGATATCCTGCTCGCTGCCGACGTCGCACTTCACCGCGATCGCCTTGCCGTTCTTCGCCTCGATCGCGGCAACGACCTCGTTGGCCGCCGTCTGGTTGGAAGCGTAGCCAACGACGACGCGATAGCCGCGCGCAGCCGCCGCGAGCGCGGCGGCGCGGCCGATGCCGCGGCTGCCGCCAGTGATGACAACGACCTTGTCCGTCACGTCAACCTCCAAGCGTGTGTAATGAAGATCCAATCGCGATGCCCGAAGCGGTCGGGCATCGCGTGCGTCCTGACCTCAGAGATCCAGCACCAGGCGGGCCGGATCCTCCAGGCTCTCCTTGACGCGCACCAGGAAAGTGACCGCTTCCTTGCCGTCGATGACGCGGTGATCGTAGGACAGCGCCAGGTACATCATCGGGCGTGCCTCGATCTTGCCGCCGACCACCATCGGCCGCTCCTGGATCTTGTGCATGCCGAGAATGCCGGACTGCGGCGCGTTGAGGATCGGCGTCGACATCAGCGAGCCGTAGATGCCGCCATTGGTGATGGTGAAGGTGCCGCCCTGCATCTCATCGATCTTGAGCTGGCCGTCGCGGGCGCGGCGGCCGTAGTCGGCGATTCCCTTCTCGATCTCGGCGATCGACTTGTGGTCGCAGTCGCGCACGACAGGCACCACCAGGCCGCGGTCGGTGCCGACCGCGACGCCGATGTGATAGTAGTTCTTGTAGATCAGGTCGCTGCCGTCGATCTCGGCGTTGACGGCCGGAATATCCTTCAGGGCCTGCACGACGGCCTTGGTGAAGAAGCCCATGAAGCCGAGCTTGGCGCCGTGCTTCTTCTCGAACGCGTCCTTGTAGTGCGCGCGCAGCGCCATGACGTTGGTCATGTCGACCTCGTTGAAGGTCGTCAGCATTGCGGCAGTGTTCTGCACGTCCTTGAGACGGCGCGCGATGGTCTGACGCAGCCGCGTCATCTTCACGCGCTCCTCGCGCGCGGCATCGTCGGCCGGCGACGGCGCGCGCACCTGCACGGCGGCAGCCGGCTGATAGACCGGGGTGGGCGCGGAGGCCGCCTTTTCGATCGCAGCCAGCATGTCGCCCTTGGTCACGCGGCCGTCCTTGCCCGAACCGGGAACGGTGGAAGCATCGATGCCGCTCTCGGCCGAGAGCTTGCGAACGGAGGGCGCGAGCGGCGCATCCGCCGGCGGCGCCTTCGGCGCAGCGGCAGGAGCCGGGGCGGCGGTCGGCGCGGGCGCGGCTGGAGCCGCCGCCTTGGCGGGTGCGGCGGCCGCAGCAGGCTTGGCCGGAGCCGCGCCGTCATTGATCTGGCCGAGCAATGCGCCGACGGCAACCGTTTCGCCGTCCTTGGCGATGATCTCGCCAAGCGTTCCCGCCGACGGCGCCGGAACCTCGATCGTAACCTTGTCGGTCTCCAGCTCCACGAGCGGCTCGTCCACCGCGACGGCATCGCCTGCCTTCTTGAACCAGCGGCCGATGGTGGCCTCGGTCACGGATTCGCCGAGCGTTGGAACGCGAATTTCAGTCATGGTCTTTTCCTCAGATCAACCCTGCGGTCATAAAACTTGTGCGGCCACCGTGCGCCAGGGCGGACGATCCGGGGCTCCGTGACGACAGTGCTTCTGCCGGATACGCGGAGTGCCGAATGCCCCGCTTTCGCGGGGCATGGCTGGAGTGAAGCTCGTCAGTTCAGTGCGTCGTCGAGCAGCGCCTTGAGCTGCGCCAGGTGTTTCGACATCAACCCGGTCGCGGTCGCCGCCGATGCCGGACGGCCGGCGTAGCGCGGACGCTTGTTGGCCGCGTGGATCTGGTTCAGCACCCATTCGAGATAGGGCTCGATGAAGTGCCACGAACCCATGTTGCGCGGCTCTTCCTGGCACCAGACCATCTCGGCATTCTTGAAGCGGCCGAGCTCCTGCACCAGCGCCTTCAGCGGCACCGGATAGAGCTGCTCGATGCGCATCAGATAGATGTCGTCGATGCCGCGCTTCTCGCGCTCCTCGTAGAGATCGTAATAGACCTTGCCGGAGCACAGCACGACGCGACGGATCTTGTCGTCCGGCTTCAGCTTGATCTTCTCGTCCGGCAGCATCTGCGCGTCATCGTACAGGATGCGATGGAAGGTGGCGTTCTTGCCGAGCTCGTCGAGCCGCGACACGGCGCGCCTGTGACGCAGCAGCGACTTCGGCGTCATCAGGATCAGCGGCTTGCGGATCTCGCGATGCAGCTGGCGCCGCAGCACATGGAAGTAGTTCGCCGGCGTGGTCGGATAGACCACCTGCATGTTGTCCTCGGCGCACATCTGCAAATAGCGCTCGAGGCGAGCGGAAGAGTGCTCCGGTCCCTGACCTTCGTAGCCATGCGGCAGCAGGCAGACCAGGCCGGACATGCGCAGCCATTTGCGTTCGCCCGAGGAGATGAACTGGTCGAACACGACCTGTGCGCCGTTGGCGAAGTCGCCGAACTGCGCCTCCCAGATCGCGAGCGCATTCGGCTCGGCCAGCGAGTAGCCGTATTCGAAGCCGAGCACCGCCTCTTCCGAGAGCAGCGAGTTGATGACCTCGTAATGGCCGGTGTCGTCGCCGCCGAGGTGATTGAACGGCGTGTAGCGGCTCTCGTCTTCCTGATCGATCAGGACCGAGTGACGCTGCGAGAAAGTGCCGCGTTCGGAATCCTGGCCGGACAGGCGCACGTGATGGCCTTCCTGTAGCAGCGAACAGAACGCCAGCGCCTCGCCGGTCGCCCAGTCGATGCCGACCCCGCTGTCGATCGCCTTGGCGCGATTATCGAGGAAGCGCTGGATGGTGCGGTGGACGCGGAAACCGTCCGGCACCTTGGTGATCTTGCGGCCGATGTCCTTCAGAACGGCAACGTCGACGCCGGTGACGCCACGGCGGGCGTCCTCTTCCTGGTCGGCGATCTTGAAGCCCGCCCACTTGCCGTCGAGCCAGTCGGCCTTGTTCGGCTTGTAGCCGGCGCCCGCTTCGAATTCGGCATCGAGCCGCGCGCGCCAATCGGCCTTGGCCTTCTCGACCTCGCCCTCGGTGAGCACGCCATCGGCGACCAGCCGCTTGGCATAGATCTCAAGGGTGCTCGGATGCGAGGCGATGCGCTTGTACATCACCGGCTGGGTGAACGCCGGCTCGTCGCCCTCATTGTGGCCGTGGCGACGGTAGCAGAACATGTCGATGACGACCGGCTTGTGGAATTTCTGCCGGAACTCGATCGCGACCTTGGCTGCGAACACCACCGCTTCCGGATCGTCGCCGTTCACATGGAAGATCGGCGCGTCGATCATCTTCGCGACGTCGGAGGGATAGGGCGACGAGCGCGAATAGCGCGGATAGGTGGTGAAGCCGATCTGGTTGTTGACGATGAAGTGCAGCGATCCGCCGGTGCGATAGCCCTTCAGGTCGGAGAGGCTGAAGCATTCCGCCACGACGCCCTGGCCCGCAAACGCCGCGTCGCCATGCATCAAGAGCGGCAGGACGGAGATGCGCATGTCGGGTGGATCGCCGTGCTGGTCCTGCTTGGCGCGAACCTTGCCCATCACCACGGGATCGACGATCTCGAGATGCGACGGGTTTGCGGTCAGCGACAGGTGGATGTTGTTGCCGTCGAACTCGCGGTCCGAGGAGGCGCCGAGGTGATACTTGACGTCGCCCGAGCCTTCGACCGAGTCCGGATTGGCCGAGCCGCCCTTGAATTCATGGAACAGCGCGCGGTGCGGCTTGCCCATCACCTGGGTCAGCACATTGAGGCGACCGCGATGCGGCATGCCGACCACGATCTCCTTCACGCCGAGATTGCCGCCGCGCTTGATGATCTGCTCGAGCGCAGGGATCAGTGATTCACCGCCGTCGAGGCCGAAGCGCTTGGTGCCGGTGAACTTGAGGTCGCAGAACTTCTCAAAACCCTCCGCCTCGATCAGCTTGTTGAGGATGGCGCGGCGCCCTTCGGGGGTAAAGCTGATCTCCTTGTCCGGCCCCTCGATGCGCTCCTGGATCCACGCCTTCTGCGCGGCATTGGAGATGTGCATGAATTCGACGCCGAGCGTCTGGCAGTAGGTACGCTCGCAGATCTGAACGATCTCGCGCAGCGTGCCGTATTCGAGGCCGAGCACGTGATCGAGGAAGATCTTGCGGTCGAAATCGGCCTCGGTGAAGCCGTAGGAGCGCGGATCGAGCTCCTCGCGATCGCGCGGCGCCTCGATGCCAAGCGGATCGAGCTTGGCGTGGAAATGGCCGCGCATGCGATAGGCGCGAATCAGCATCAACGCGCGGACGGAATCGCGGGTCGCCTGATGGACCTCGGCGTCCGAGAGCTCGGCGCCCTTGGCCTGGGCCTTGGCGGCGAGCTTGGCGCCGACCGCCTTCTCGACCTCCGCCCAGTTGCCGTCGAGCGCTGAGGTCAGCTCGTCACGCGGCGTCACCGGCCAATTGTCGCGGCCCCAGGAAGCGCCGTCGGCGTTCTTCTGGACATCGGCAGGGACGTCCCTCAGGCTCTTGAAGAATTCCTGCCACTCGGCATCGACCGATCCTGGATCCTGTTGGTAGCGGGCATAGAGGTCGTCGATGTAGGCGGCGTTGGTGCCCTGCAAAAACGATGAAAGGGCAAAAGCGGCGTTCGCGTCCTGGCGAGACATGAGGCAGTCCTGGTGATTTTTTTCGGTTCGCGCGTCAAAGACGGCGCAAGTGCCGGTCTGGAAGAGGGGCCGGCTGGTTGGGTACCCTTTACCCTATCTAGTTTGGATATTCCTGCCTAAAAGAACTAAGGAGTGAATATATTTTCAAAACTTGTAAATACACGATCTTTGGAAGCAAACGGCTGCGCCGTGGCTTCCCGGAGGGGAAATTCCGGGAGGCCACGGCGGGATAACGCCTGATCAGGAAAATTGTCGCGGCGGGATGATTTACTTCAACATCTCGGCCAGGGTGTGCCCGAGCCGGGCCGGCGATGGCGACACCTTGATCCCCGCCGCTTCCATCGCCGCGGTCTTGGAACCGGCATCGCCCTTGCCGCCGGAAATGATGGCGCCGGCATGGCCCATCCGGCGACCGGGAGGTGCTGTAACACCGGCAATGAAGCCAACCATCGGCTTCTTGCGGCCACGTTTGGCCTCGTCCCGGAGGAACTGGGCCGCATCCTCCTCGGCGGAACCGCCGATCTCGCCGATCATGACGATCGACTTGGTCTTCTCGTCGGCCAGGAACATCTCCAGCACGTCGATGAACTCGGTGCCCTTGACCGGGTCGCCGCCGATGCCGACCGCGGTGGTCTGGCCGAGGCCTTCCTGGGTGGTCTGGAACACCGCCTCGTAAGTGAGCGTGCCGGAGCGGGAGACGATGCCGACGCTGCCGGGCTTGAAGATGTTGGCCGGCATGATGCCGATCTTGCACTCGCCGGCCGTCATCACGCCCGGACAATTGGGTCCGATCAGCCGCGACTTCGATCCCGACAGCGAACGCTTCACGCGCACCATGTCGAGCACAGGGATGCCTTCGGTGATGCAGACGATCAGCGGGATCTCCGCATCGATCGCCTCGCAGATCGCATCCGCCGCGCCCGGCGGCGGCACATAGACCACGCTGGCGTCGGCGCCGGTCTTTTCGCGCGCTTCCGCGACGGTGTCGAACACCGGAAGGTTGAGATGGGTCGAGCCGCCTTTGCCCGGCGCCACACCGCCGACCATCTTGGTGCCGTAAGCGATCGCCGCTTCCGAATGGAAGGTACCGTTCTTGCCGGTGAAGCCCTGGCAGATGACCTTGGTGTTCTTGTCGATCAGGATGGACATGGTTCGTGATGCTTTCGCGAGACGAGCAGTGAGGACTCTATGCTCTAGTGGATACGCCGGTACACGCCGGTGAGCACGTCGGCCCATCCTTCCGCGTCTGGCGAGAACTGGATCTTCATGTTGTAGGTGTCGTCGTCGACGACCTCGTAGACGTGACGGGCGTTGCCGCGCAGCGAGCCGCGCACCAGGATCAGCGATTTGTTGACCCAGGCGCCGGAGGCCGGCGACGGCGGGTAGTAGCCGAGCGAATCGTGCCAGAACAGTTTGTAGGTCCGCTCTTCGCGGTCGTAGGTGAAGACGCCGTGAGTGGCAAAGCTCTCCTTGCTGTCGCGCGTCTGCACGCTGTCCTGGATCAGGTAGAAGCCGTTGAGCGCGACGCGCGCGCTGACATGCGAGGTCGCCGGACCACCTGCAGTCCAGCGCGACGGGTGGACCACCTCTTCGCCGCTCCACTCGCCCGCGAAGACCGCGAGCCTGCGGTGTTCTTCCAGCGGTGACGGAGCGTCGAGATGATCGGCCATCGTTAGCCTCCCTTGACGGCTTTCACGATCTTCTGTGCGGCATCATCGAGATTGTCGGCAGGCACGACGTTGAGACCGCTTTCGCGGATGATCTTCTTGCCCTGCTCGACATTGGTGCCTTCAAGACGCACCACCAGCGGCACCTTGAGACCGACCTGCTTCACCGCGGCGACCACGCCCTCGGCGATCACGTCGCACTTCATGATGCCGCCGAAGATGTTGACCAGGATGCCCTTCACGTTGGGATCGGCGGTGATGATCTTGAACGCGGCCGCGACCTTCTCCACGCTGGCGCCGCCGCCGACATCGAGGAAGTTCGCCGGCGACATGCCGTAGAGCTTGATGATGTCCATGGTCGCCATGGCGAGGCCGGCGCCGTTGACCATGCAACCGATATTGCCGTCGAGCGCGACGTAGTTGAGGTCGAATTTCGACGCCTCGATCTCCTTGGCGTCTTCCTCGGTCTCGTCGCGCAGCGCCAGCACGTCGGGGTGGCGATAGAGCGCGTTGCTGTCGAACGACACCTTGGCGTCGAGCACGCGGAGCTGGCCCTGCTTGGTGACGACGAGCGGATTGATTTCAAGCATCGCCATGTCCTTGGCGACGAAGGCGGCATAGAGCTGGCTGGTCAGCTTTTCCGCCTGCTTGGCAAGGTCGCCGGTCAGCTTCAGCGCGTTCGCGACGGTGCGGCCGTGGTGCGGCATGATGCCGGTCGCCGGATCGACGGAGAAGGAGACGATCTTTTCCGGCGTCGCGTGCGCGACCTCTTCGATGTTGACGCCGCCCTCGGTCGAAACCACGAACGAGACTTCGGAGGTTTCGCGGTTGACCAGGATCGAGAGATAGAACTCCTTGTCGATGTCGGAGCCTTCCTCGATGTAGAGACGGTTGACCTGCTTGCCGTGCGGGCCGGTCTGCACCGTGACCAGGGTCGCACCGAGCATCTGCCTGGCGAACTCGTCGACCTCGGCGACCGACTTGGCGATGCGGACGCCGCCCTTGTCGCCGGCGGATGCTTCCTTGAACTTGCCCTTGCCACGGCCTCCGGCGTGAATCTGGCTCTTCACCACCCAGATCGGTCCGGGAAGCTGCTTCGCCGCCGCATCGGCGTCCTCCGGCTTGAGCACCGGGACGCCGCGCGAGATCGGCACGCCGAATTGATGCAGCAGTGCCTTGGCCTGGTATTCGTGGATATTCATGGAGAGACGCTCCCAAACCCTCTTGCGGCGAACTTCATCGAAATCGCGTCAGCCTTGAGACTGGCATACCACATACCAAGGCTCATGCAACTACAAAAGCCGCCGGAAATTCATCACCCTGCACCCGATAGGCGATTGAAAACGCCTATCGGGCCATTGCCAAGCCAGATTACCTGCCGAGCAGGTCGGGCGTGATCTTCTTGCAGGCGTCGACCAGGCCCTGCACGGCGCCGACCGACTTGTCGAAGGCTTCGCGGTCCTTGCCGGCCAGCTCGATCTCGACGACGCGCTCGACGCCCTTCGAACCGATCACGACCGGCACGCCGACATACATGTCCTTCACGCCATACTCGCCGTTGAGATAGGCGGCGCAGGGCAGCACGCGCTTCTTGTCCTTCAGATAGCTCTCGGCCATCGCGATCGCGGAGGCAGCCGGCGCGTAGAAGGCGGAGCCGGTCTTGAGCAGGTTGACGATCTCGGCGCCGCCGTTGCGGGTGCGATCGACGATCTCGTCGACGCGCGCCTGCGAGGTCCAGCCCATCTTGACAAGGTCGGGCAGCGGAATGCCGGCAACGGTCGAATAGCGCGTCAGCGGCACCATCGTGTCGCCGTGGCCGCCGAGCACGAAGGCGGTGACGTCCTCGACCGAGACGTTGAATTCGTCGGCGAGGAAATAGCGGAAGCGCGCGGAGTCGAGCACGCCGGCCATGCCGACCACCTTCTTGTGCGGCAGGCCCGAAGCCTTCTGCAACGCCCACACCATCGCGTCCAGCGGGTTGGTGATGCAGATGACGAACGCGTCGGGCGCGTACTTCTTGATGCCGGCGCCGACCTGCTCCATGACCTTGAGGTTGATGGAGAGCAGGTCATCGCGGCTCATGCCGGGTTTGCGCGGCACGCCGGCCGTGACGATGCAGACCTTGGCGCCGTCGAGCGCTTCATAGGAATTGGCGCCGGAGAGATTGGAGTCGAAGCCGTCGACCGGCGACGATTGCGCGATGTCGAGCGCTTTGCCCTGCGGCACACCTTCGGCGATATCGAACAGCACGACATCTCCGAGTTCCTTGAGGCCGACGAGGTGCGCCAGCGTTCCGCCGATCTGTCCGGAGCCAATCAGAGCAATCTTGTCGCGTGCCATGGGAAATCAGTCCTTTGAACTGGTAGCAGGAGGGAGAGAAGTCGGTTGGAAGGGTGGTTATCCCTTTCGAATGATACGTTCAAGTCGCGGCCTGCCCAATTGTCGCCCCTGCCCGGAATTCGATCAGGCATGCCAGCGATAACCGTGCGGACGCTCGAAAAGTTGCCCGGAACGGGCGCTCGAGGCTGTATTCAGGTCTCGACCAGACCGGTCGATGTGCCGCTCGCCGACGAGTCTTTCCGACCGTGCGGCAACGCCAGGTAGGATTCCGAGCTCATTTCGATCAGACGGGACGCAGTGCGCTTGAATTCCATCGCCTCGATGCCGTCGGTGGCGAGATAAAGCGACACCGGGTTGGCCTCGGCCGAGGCCATCAGCTTCACGGCATTGTCATAGAGCGTGTCGATCAGCGAGATGAAGCGCTTGGCGGCGTTGCGCTGGGCATAATCCATCACCGGTATATGGTCGATCAGGATCGTGTGGTAGTCGTGCGCGAGCCGCAGGTAATCGGAGGCAGCAAGCGGCTTCTCGCAGATATCCGCGAAGCTGAAGCGCGCGACACCATTCGAAGAGCACGGCACGTGCAGCGTGCGCCCCTTGATCGCGATGTCGCGCGACTTGCACGGCGCATTGCCGGTCATCTTGCGCCACGCTGCGTCGAGCGCCTCGTCGGCCTCATCATCCGGCGGCACCAGCCACATCTTTACGCCGAACAACTTCTCCAGCCGGAAGTCGGTGCGTGCGTCGAGCCGCAGCACGTCCATATGGTCGGAGATCTGCTTGATGAACGGCAGGAACAGCGCACGGTTGAGGCCGCCTTTATAGAGGTCCTCCGGCGCGACGTTCGAGGTTGCGACCACGACGGTGCCGAGATCGAACAGCTTTGCGAACAGCCGCCCGAGGATCATCGCATCCGCGATGTCGGTAACATGGAATTCGTCGAAGCAGAGCAGCCAGGCCTCGTCGAAGATCGCCTGCGCGGTGAGCGCGATGACATCGGCTTCGTCGATCTCGCCGCGCGCAATCTGCTGGCGATAGCCGTAGATGCGCTCATGCGCTTCGGCCATGAATTCGTGGAAATGCGCGCGGCGCTTGTGCTCGATCGGGCTCTGCTGGAAGAACAGGTCCATCAGCATGGTCTTGCCGCGTCCGACCTCGCCATGGACATAGAGCCCGCGCGGCGGCTTCTCGTCCTTGTCGCCACCGAACAGCCGGCCGAACAAGCTCTGCTTGCGCTGTGGCTTGTAGCTCGCGAGCCGCTCGTCCAGCGCACCGAACGCGTCGGCGGCGCGCGCCTGCGCGGGATCAGCCTCGATCGCGCCGGAGGCGACCAAGGCTTTGTAGTGGTCGAGGAAGGAACTGGGCGAGGTGGAGAGCATGAGCCATCTTACGGCCCTACCTCGCGGAAAATTGCAAGCCGTGAATTTTGGCGACGGCTATGCACGAGCACGGCCTTGCGCACCCCGGCCGGGCGCCCAGAACTGGCGGCTATCTCACGCGCAGAGCGCGTAGGAATCCTCGACCACGTAGGGGCCGCCGCCAGTCGACGCACGCGACGAGAACAGCACGAAGCGATCCGCCATGAAGGTGCGGCTCGGGAAGTAGCCGCGGACGGAAAGATAATCCGCCACGTCCTGGCTCGACGCATCGTGCAATCGCGCGAGCGTCACATGCGGCGTGAACTTGCGCCCCTCGGGATCAAGCCCGATCCGCTGCATCAACCGCTCGAGCTCCGCCTGCAGCTCTATCAGCGGCCGGCTCGGCTCGACGGAGGCAACCACCGCGCGCGGCTTGCGTCCGCCGAAGCTCGACAAGCCCTGCAGCTTCACCTCGAATGGCTTGCGATTCACCCGAAACAGCATCATGGCGATCTCGTTGGCTGAGACGCCATCGATATCGCCGATGAAACGCAGGGTGACGTGATAATTTTCGGGATCGATCCAGCGTGCGCCGGGAAGGCCACCACGCAAGCTGGAGAGGGTTTGGCCGATATCGGCCGGGATTTCCAGTCCAGTGAACAGACGCGGCATCGCAATAATCCTCGATGCGGTGGCGCGAGTTTTGGGAGCCCGCGCCCTGTTACGACCCGGTGACGAATCACCGACGTCTCTTTGTACCCGAGTTATATGACTCTGCGAAGCATGATGCGTTAACAGCTCGTAAACCTACATCATCATGCGCAGCAGGGCCTGTATTTCAACTGCGTTGCCCCGATAGTGCACTGAGGAATGCCTCCACCGTGGGCAGGATTTTCTTCACGACGATATCCACTCCGTCGGCCGTCGGATGCATGCCGTCGGCCTGGTTGAGCTTGGCGTCGGCGGCGACGCCATCGAGAAAGAACGGATAGAGCGGCACGCCAAAGGACCTCGAAAGATCTGGATAGATCGCGTTGAACTTGGCCGCATAGTCGCTGCCGTAGTTCGGCGGCGCGAGCATCCCGCACAAGAGTACTGCGATCTTGCGCACCTTCAACTTTGTGATGATGTCGGACAGCGCGGCGCGGGTGACGGCGGGATCGGTGCCACGCAGGGCATCGTTGGCGCCAAGCTCGAGGATCACGGCATCGGTTCCATCAGGCACCGACCAGTCGACTCGGTCGCGACCGCCCGAGGCGGTGTCGCCGGACACCCCGGCATTGATCATATCGACCTTTATCCCCTTGGCATCCAAGGCCTTTTGCAGGCGAACCGGGAACGCCGCCGCGGCCGGGAGGCCATAGCCGGCACTTAAGGAGTCACCCAGCACCACCATCTTGATCGGTTTCGCGGGATCCGCCGCCTGCACGCTTGCCGCCGTCATCAAGCCCATAAGCAACACGAGTATGTGCACGAAGATTCCCAACCGGGCCTCGACCGCAGCGGCGGAAGTGCCATATGACCGAACCATGGACAGTCTCATCGAATCCTCTTCCCTGACCGGCGTCGAGCCGGACACCATCTCTGTCAAGAACGTCAATCTCTCGCTCGGCACCGGCGCGGCACGGGTTCATATCCTGAAAGATATCAGCCTTCGTGTGGCAGCGGGCGAGGCCATCGGCTTGATCGGCCCGTCGGGTTCGGGCAAGTCGACCTTGCTGATGGTGATGGCGGGGCTCGAACGTCCTGACAGTGGAGAAGTGGTCGTCAACGGCACGTCGTTCAATGCCCTCGACGAGGATGCGCTTGCGCGCTTCCGCGGCCGCCAGGTCGGCATCGTCTTCCAGTCGTTCCATCTGATCCCGACCATGACGGCACTGGAGAACGTCGCGGTGCCGCTCGAACTCGCCGGCAATGCCGATGCGGCAACGCGTGCCGCGCAGGAGCTGCAATCGGTGGGCCTCGGCGAACGTCTGCATCACTATCCGACGCAACTCTCCGGCGGCGAGCAGCAGCGTGTCGCAATCGCGCGCGCGCTCGCGCCCGATCCCGCGATCCTCGTTGCCGATGAGCCGACCGGGAACCTCGACGAGGCGACAGGAAAGCAGATCGTCGACTTGCTCTTCAGCAAGCACACCGAGCGCGGCATGACGCTGGTGCTGGTGACGCACGACATCTCGCTCGCGCAGCGCTGCGATCGCGTCGTGCGGCTGCGCTCGGGCCGGATCGACGGGCACTCCGCGACATGAGCATCGCGTCCGAAGTCGCGTTGCAGGGCCGCGCATCGTCGCTCGCCTTCCGTTACGCGATGCGCGAACTGCGCGGCGGCCTGCGCGGCTTCTATGTCTTCATCGCCTGCATTGCGCTCGGCGTGATGGCGATCGCCGGCGTCGGCTCGGTCGCCGCGAGCCTCGGCGACGGCCTGTCGCGCGAAGGTCGCACCTTGCTCGGCGGCGACGTCGCGTTCTCGTTGATCTCGCGCGAGGCCAAGCCGAGCGAAGTTGCGTTCCTGCGCACGCGCGGCGAGGTCTCGGTCGCAGCCAAGCTCCGCGCGATGGCGCGCAGCAATGACGGCAAGCTGGCACTGGTCGAGCTCAAGGCGGTCGACGACAAATATCCGATGCTCGGCGAACTGACGCTCGAGCCGAACATGCCGCTCGCCGATCTCCTCGCCGAGCGCGACGGCGCCTATGGCGCGGCCGTCGATTCGACCTTGCTCGCACGGCTCGACCTCAAGCTCGGCGACCGCGTCACCGTCGGCACCGCGACCTACCAGATCCGCAGCGTGGTCGCGGCCGAGCCGGACAAGCTCGCCGCCGGCGTCGGCCTCGGCCCGCGGTTTCTCGTCAGCGAAGCCAGCCTGCGCGCCACCGACCTGCTGCAGCCGGGCAGCCTGGTGCGCTGGATCTACCGGGTGAAGCTGCCCGACGGCACCAACGACGATCGGGCCACTACCGCATTGATCGACGGCGCGCGCAACGCGGCGCCTGAGGCCGGCTGGGAAGTCCGCAGCCGTAGCAATGCTTCGCCGCAACTCGAACGCAACATCAACCGCTTCACGCAGTTCCTGACCCTGGTTGGCCTTGCCGCGCTACTGGTCGGCGGCGTCGGCGTCGCCAATGCCGTGAAGAGCCATATCGACCGCCGCCGCGACGTCATCGCCTCCTTCAAGGCGCTCGGCGCCACCGGCCGCGACGTCTTCACGATCTATCTCACCCAGGTGGTCGTGCTCGCCGGAATTGGCTCGGTGATCGGCCTTGCGCTCGGCGCCGCGCTGCCCTTCGCAATCGTCGGCCTGTTCGGCACGCTGCTGCCGCTGCCGGTGGTGCCGGCCGTGCATCCGGATGAGCTTGCGCTCGCCTTCATCTATGGTCAGCTCACCGCGCTCGCCTTCGGCCTGTGGCCGCTCGGCCGGGTCCACGACGTGCCGGTGGCGGCGCTGTTCCGCGAGACCGTCGCCAGCGAATGGCACCGTCCGCGCTGGAGCTATCTCGCACTCATGGGGGTCGTGATTGCCCTGCTGATCGCGGTCGCCATCGGGCTGTCCTATGACAAGCGGGTTGCCACCGTATTCGTCATCTCCTCGATCGCGGTGTTCCTGCTGTTGCGTGGAATTGCCGAACTGCTGATGGTCGTGGCCCGGCGGCTGCCACGCAGCCGCATGACCATGCTGCGGCTCGCGATCGCCAACATCCATCGGCCAGGGGCGCTAACGCCGTCGGTCGTGCTGTCGCTGGGCCTCGGGCTAGCGGTGCTCGTCACCATCACCCAGATCGACGGCAACCTGCGCCGTCAATTCCTGGCTGCGTTGCCGGAGCGGGCGCCGTCGTTCTTCTTCATCGACATCCCCTCCACCGAAGCCGACCGCTTCGGCGCCTTCCTCAAGCAGATCTCCCCGGATTCGACGGTCGAGGACGTGCCGATGCTGCGCGGACGCATCGTCGCCGCCCGCGGCGTGAAAGCCGACCAGCTCAATCCCACCGTCGATTCGGAATGGGTGCTACAGAGCGACCGCGGCCTGACCTACACCGGGGAAGTTCCGAAGGGCTCGAAGATCGTCGAGGGCGAATGGTGGGGGCCGGACTATAGCGGGCCTCCGCTGGTCTCGATGGAGAAGAAGATCGCCGACGGGCTCGGCTTGAAGATCGGCGACCAGATCGTGGTCAACGTGCTCGGCCGCGATGTCCCGGCGAAGATCGCCAATCTACGCGATATCGACTGGCAAGGGCTCGGCATCAACTTCGTGCTGGTGTTCTCGCCGAATGCCTTCAAGGGCGCACCGCACAGCCACGTCGCGACCTTGACGGAACCACATCCGGGCTCCGCCGATGACGCCCGCATCATCAAGCAGGTCGCCGACGCCTTCCCGATGGTGACGAGCGTGCGGGTCCGCGAGGCACTGGAAACGATCGGCAGCGTCGTCAGCAACCTTGTGCTGGCGATCCGCGGCGCCAGCGCCGTGACGCTGATCTCCGCCATCCTGGTGCTGGGCGGAGCGCTGGCCGCCGGCCACCGCCACCGGGTCTACGACGCCGTCATCCTCAAGACGCTCGGCGCAACACGGGCACGGCTGCTCGGCGCCTACGCGCTGGAGTACCTTATGATCGGCTTTGCAACCGCCGCGTTCGGAATCATCGCCGGCTCGATCGCGGCCTGGCTGATCGTCACGCGGCTGATGACGCTGAGCTTCATCTGGCAGGCCGGGAGCTCCGCGCTGGTCGTGGTCGCCGCACTGATCCTTACCGTCGGATTGGGTTTGGCCGGAACACTGCTCGCACTCAATCAGAAACCCGCTTCGGTGCTGCGGAATTTGTGACAATTTGTAGCGCCGGCTACACCGTTTTTCGCCGCAAATGCCGCATCAGAGCGACATTCAGCCGCGCGTGGAAGCTTGCGTCGCATGTGTTAATTTCCCACATACCAACCGGGTCGGATGATCGGTTTGATGACACGGAATTAATGTTCCGCAAACCGCGCCATCTGAGATAGATTTACGACCGGCGCCGCAAATCCCTTGCGCTCCACCGGGACCAACCACGGGAATTCGACCATGTCGGACCTAGACCGTAACTACGCTTCTCCTTTCGGCCGGGCCGCCGGGCGCATTGACGCTGCGGCCGTCGACGCCGGTCTGCGCGCCTACATGCTGCGCATCTACAACTACATGAGCATCGGCCTGGCCATCACCGGCCTCGCCGCGCTCGGTGTCTATATGGCTGCGGTGACCGGCGATCCGTCCGCCGCCGTCGCGAAGTTTGGCAGTGCCTATCTGACGCAGTTCGGCTACGCGATGTTCGTCAGCCCGCTGAAGTGGCTGTTCATCCTCGCCCCTCTGGTGATGGTGTTCGTCATCTCGGCCGGCATCAACCGCCTGGCACCCTCGACCGCCCAGATGCTGTTCTGGGTGTTCTCGGCGCTGATGGGCCTGTCGCTGTCGTCGATCTTCCTGGTGTACACACACACCTCGATCGTGCGCGTGTTCTTCATCACCGCAGCGACGTTCGGTGCGCTCAGCCTTTACGGCTACACCACCAAGCGTGACATGAGCGGCATGGGCTCGTTCCTGTTCATGGGCCTGATCGGCATCATCATCGCCAGCCTGGTCAACCTGTTCCTGGCGAGCTCAGCGCTGCAGTTCATCGTGTCGGTGGTCGGCGTGCTGGTGTTCGCGGGCCTCACCGCCTGGGATACCCAGCGGCTGAAGAACGACTACATCTACGGCTACGCCTCGCAGGGCGGCGCGATTGCAGAGCGCGCGGCGATCACCGGTGCACTCTCGCTCTACCTGAACTTCATCAACCTGTTCACGCTGCTCCTGCAGCTCCTCGGCCAGCGCGACTGACGCGCAACGCCGATCGGACAGATCGAAGCCCCGGCCCAACGGCCGGGGCTTTTCTTTTGCGCGGAGCAAAAATAGTGTCGCGCCATGTCCGATGCAGAAATGGCCCGAACAGAGGTCAGGCCCACCACCGAAGCCGACCTCCCCTCCATCACCGCGATCTATGAGCAGGCGGTGCGCTTCGGCACCGCCACGTTCGAGCTGATCCCGCCCGACCTCTCCGAGATGACCCGCCGCTACAGGGCGCTGATCGATGGCGGCTTTCCCCATTTCGTCGCCGTGCACGAGGGCGGCGTGGTCGGCTATGCCTATGCCGGCCCCTACCGGCCACGCCCCGCCTACCGCTTCACGGTCGAGAACTCGGTCTATCTGGATCCCGCGATCCATCGCCGCGGCGTCGGCCTGCAGCTGATGGAGCGCCTGATCGCCGAATGCACAGAGCGTGGCTTCCGGCAGATGATCGCCGTGATCGGCGATTCCGCCAATGCCGGCTCGATCGGCCTGCATCGCAGATGCGGTTTCCAGATGATCGGGACACATCCCAGCGTCGGCCTGAAGTTCGGCCGCTGGCTCGACACCGTGATGATGCAGCGCAAACTCGGAGAAGGCGGCGCAACGGTGCCGGCGGATTAGACGAGCCGAGGGTATGGGATTCGGAGCCCGCATGAGCGAAGCGATATCCGGGGAAGTCGCATCTGCTTGGCGAGATCGTCCCCGGATGTCGCTACGCTCATCCGGGCTACAATAGCCGCAATTGACGCGCCTAGACCAGCGCCAGCTTGCGGTCGATCACCAGCAGCACGCGCTCGAGCTCATGGCCGCGGCGCAGGATCAGGCCTGTCGCCGAGATCACGCTGTACATGCCCTGCTTGCGCGCGAGGCGCGGGTCCTTCTCGATGCGGTAGATCGGCACTTCGGAGGCTCGGCGAAACACCGAGAACACCGCACGGTCCTTCAGGAAGTCGATCGCGTAATCGCGCCACTCACCGTCGGCGACCATGCGGCCATAGAGATTGAGGATGCGGTTAAGTTCAAGTCGATTGAATGTCACGCGGTTGGGCTGAGGGGCCGCAGCGGCGGCGCGCGCCACGGCGCGAATCCCGCTCGGATCAGTGTCCTCCGACATCAAACTCATCGAGCGCCTCCTGTCATCCCGGCGACGATCTTGTTCCGAAGGCCGGTGCCCCCTCTTCGGGATCGTCACGAGACTGACATGATCGCGCTAAGCGGGAGGCACCGCAAGGGGCCATTCTCGATGCAATCAGGCAGAACCGTGTCGGAGCGCGACGGATTGTCCAAAAGACTGTCCAAAAAAGAGTCACAGGAACGTTAGAAGAATCATATTACCGCCCCACTTCCGCCCATCGCCCGCCCCGCGGCTCTGCAAAAAGGAAGCCCTGCGTTGGCCCGGTCCTTTCGGTTCCGGATTCCTCAGCCCCCAGCCCCCCGGGGCCGTCAGGATCGGGCCTGTACGCAGGGGAGTTGATCCCCAACACTGGGCCAACGAAAGTTGGTCCTTTTTGTTTTTGAGTGTCCTCATGCGCGATCGAAGCGAATGCGCAGAGTCGAGCCGCCCTCACCTCAACAGAATTCGAGATCGATATCGCCGCCAATGTCTCGGAGAGACGGCGCGCATCAGCACGCGATCCGGAGGCCTGCGTTCACACGAAGCGTGACGCTGACCTCCGTGACAATGATGCGCACCTTAGCGCAGTGACGTGAACGCCGCGCCGAGCATCGGACCCGGCTTGTCGCGACTGCCATCCTGGACGTACACGGCGGCAGCATCGACGCCGTCACGCGCGATGTTCTCCAGCGGCACGGTCCAGCTTCCGGACGAACCGTTCCAGTCGCCGACCTTCAGCAGATTGCGCACAACATTGTGGTAGGTGATTTCGCGGCCGCGATTCTCGCCGCGCCCGATCGAGATCGGCACCGATTTCGAGATCGAGCAGATCCACACTTCGCCACGCGACGCCGTCGGCGACCTGGACGCCGCCACCGAAACATTGATCTGCTTGCCGGTCAGCGTCATCGACACCGGCACCGACATCACGCCGGCGCTCTTGTCGGTGTCCCTGATCGCGCTCTCGATGGAGGCGCGATCGCTGCCGATCACATGCGCCGAGCCGTTGATCACGGCCTGCGGCGTGTAGACATCGCGATCGCCGCGCATATGCGAATAGGCCTTCTGGCGCGCGCTGAAACGCGCATCGGCCAGCGTATCCTTCCAGCCGAGATAATCCCAATAGTCGATCGGCATGCTCAGCGCGATGACACTGGGATCTTTGGCAAGCTCGCCGATGATCTTGTCCGCGGGCGGACAGGACGAGCATCCCTGCGAGGTAAATAGTTCGACGACAGCACGCGGATCGGCGTGAGCGGGGCGGATGATTGCGACGATTGCGCAGATACCAAGCGCGCGGGACCATCGCGAGACACGATTATAGGCCATCATCGCTGTCATACTGCGAACCAGTCGTGATGATTTCCATCCGTATTTGTACGGAGCATGGAGTTGTCCCTGAACCGCGTGCCCCAAACGCGAGAAAGCGGCCTTTTTCATAGGCCGCCTTCCCTTTAGCCGCTACTCACTAAGCAGTGAGCCACGGATCACAAATCCGCGTTAGGCGGCGAGTTTGCGCAGCACATAATGCAGGATGCCGCCGTTGCGATAGTAATCCAGCTCATCGAGCGTATCGATACGGCAGAGCAGGGGGACTTCCTTCTTGCCACCCTCGTTTGAGGTGATCTCCGCGGTCAACGTCTGACGCGGCTTCAGATCACCCTGGAGCCCGCGGATCGTGACCTTCTCGTCGCCCTTCAGGCCGAGCGAGGACCACGAGGTGCCCTCCTGGAAGGTGAGTGGAAGCACACCCATGCCGACCAGGTTGGAGCGATGGATGCGCTCGAAGCTCTGGCAGATCACCGCACGCACCCCGAGGAGGCGGGTCCCCTTCGCAGCCCAGTCGCGCGACGAGCCGTTGCCGTATTCGGCGCCGGCGAACACCACCAGCGGCACGCCGTCGTGCTGGTACTTCATCGCCGCGTCGTAGATCGACATCTGCTCGCCGTCGGGCCAGTGCTTGGTCAATCCGCCTTCCGGAATATTTCCGTCGGCGCCCTTCAGCATGAAGTTCTTGATGCGGATGTTGGCGAAGGTGCCGCGCATCATCACTTCATGGTTGCCGCGGCGTGTGCCGTACTGGTTGAAGTCGGCGGGGCGCACCTGGTGTTCACTCAGGAACTTGCCGGCGGGCGAGGTCAGCTTGATCGAACCGGCCGGCGAGATGTGGTCGGTCGTGATCTTGTCGCCGAACATCGCAAGGATCCGCGCGTCGACCACGTCGGTGATCGGATCGGGCTCCTTCTTCATGCCTTCGAAGTAAGGCGGGTTCTGCACATAGGTCGAGCTCATGTTCCAGCGATAAGTCTCGCTTTCGGTGGTCTTGATCTTGCGCCAGTTGGTATCGCCCTTGAACACGTCGGCGTACTTCTTCTTGAAGATCGTCGCCGTGACGTACCTCTTCATGAAGGCGTTGATCTCTTTCGCCGTCGGCCAGATGTCCTTCAGGAACACCGGCTTGCCGTCCTTGCCGATGCCGAGCGGCTCGACCGCGAGATCCTTGGTGACGGTGCCGGCGAGCGCATGCGCGACCACCAGCGGCGGCGAGGCGAGATAGTTCGCCTGCACGTCCGGCGAGACGCGGCCTTCGAAGTTGCGGTTGCCCGACAGCACGGCAGCGGCAACGATGCCGTTTTCGTTGATCGACTTCGAAATCTCCTCCGGCAGCGGCCCGGAATTGCCGATGCAGGTCGTGCAGCCGAAGCCGACCAGGTTGAAGCCGACCTTGTCGAGATCCTTCTGCAGGCCGGAATTGGCGAGATATTCGGCAACCACCTGGCTGCCCGGCGCGAGCGAGGTCTTCACCCACGGCTTGGCCTTCAGGCCCTTGGCGGCCGCGTTGCGCGCCAACAGGCCGGCGCCGATCAGCACGCTCGGGTTCGAGGTGTTGGTGCAGGAGGTGATCGCGGCGATCACGACGTCGCCATGGCCGAGATCGAAATCGCGACCCTCGACTGCGAAGCGCTTCGATTCACTATCGGGCTTCTTGTACTCGTTGACCAGCGAGGTAGCGAAGCCGGACGCGACCGCCGGCAGCGCGATGCGGCCTTCGGGACGCTTCGGCCCGGCCATCGACGGCACGACGTCGCCGAGATCCAGCGTGAGCGTGGTGGTGAACACCGGATCGGCCGACTTGGCGGTACGGAACAGGCCCTGCGCCTTGGCGTAGGACTGGACCAGCTTGACGCGATCGGCCTTGCGGCCCGAGGTCTTCAGATAGTCGATGGCCGCGGCGTCGACCGGGAAGAAACCGCAGGTCGCGCCGTATTCGGGCGCCATGTTGCCGATGGTCGCCTTGTCCGCGACCGAGAGATAGTCGAGGCCGGGACCGAAGAACTCGACGAACTTGCCGACCACACCCTGCTTGCGAAGCATCTGGGTGACCGTGAGCACGAGGTCGGTCGCGGTGACGCCTTCCTTGAGCTGGCCCTTGAGCTTGAAGCCGACGACTTCCGGCAGCAGCATCGACAGCGGCTGGCCGAGCATGCAGGCCTCGGCCTCGATGCCGCCGACGCCCCAGCCGAGCACGGCGAGGCCGTTAACCATCGTGGTGTGCGAGTCGGTGCCGACAAGCGAGTCGGGATAAGCGACCTCGAAGGTGCCGGTCTTCTTGCCGACCGTCATCTTCTCCTTCTTGGTCCACACCGTCTGCGCCAGATATTCGAGATTGACCTGGTGGCAGATGCCGGTGCCGGGCGGCACCACCGAGAAATTCGAGAACGCCTTCTGGCCCCACTTCAGGAACTCGTAGCGCTCCTGGTTCTGCTTGTATTCCTCGACCACGTTCTTTGCGAACGCCTTGTTGTCGCCGAAGAAGTTGACGATCACCGAGTGGTCGATGACGAGATCGACCGGCACCAGCGGATTGATCTTCTCGGCATCGCCACCAAGCTTCTGCATCGCGTTGCGCATTGCTGCGAGATCGACCACGGCCGGAACGCCTGTGAAGTCCTGCATCAGCACGCGCGCCGGACGGAAGGCGATTTCATGCTCGAGTTGGCGCTTCCTCAGCCACTTCGACACCGCGACGATGTCGTCCTTCTTGACGGTGCGGCCGTCCTCGTTGCGCAGCAGGTTCTCCAGCAGAACCTTCATCGAGTATGGCAGCTTCGAAATGCCCTTCAGTCCGTTCTTCTCTGCCTGAGGCAGGCTGTAATAGACGTAGGTCTTGCCACCGACCTTCATGGTCTTGCGGCATTTGAAGCTGTCGAGCGAGGTCATGCGAGGAATCCCAATTCTCAGTTATACCCAGGAAAGGTATTTGAACACCGTCGACCGCGCCGGCCGTGAGGATCGGCCTGATGGCTTGCGGCCGCCGACTGTGTGTGCTGCATCAAGTTCCGGGCTTATAGAATCTTTCTAGAAGCACCGCCACATCGACAAGCGTGCGACAGCGTTGCGCGACCCAAAAATTCTCACGCGGTAGCCAAAGATTTCAGAGGGCTGTGACAAGGAGAAACATGCGGCTCTCGGGACGAAATCTGAAATGCGTACGTGGCGGTCGCGAGGTATTTTCCGGCCTGGATTTTTCGGCCTCCTCCGGCGAGGTCATCGCCGTCACAGGCCCGAACGGCTCAGGCAAGACGTCACTGCTGCGCGTCATTGCGGGGCTGCTGGTTCCCGCCGAGGGCGCGATCGCACTGGAAGGCGGCGAGGCCGAGCTGAGCCTGCCCGAGCAGGCCCATTATCTCGGCCACCGCGACGCGCTGAAGCCGGCGCTCAGCGTGCTTGAAAATCTGTCGTTCTGGCGCGAGTTCCTCGGCGGCAAGCCGGAGGATGCCAAACAGTGCCTCGCCGCCGTGGCGCTGGATCACGCCGCACATCTGCCGGCCGCCTATCTTTCCGCCGGCCAGCGCCGCCGCCTGTCGGTCGCACGCCTGCTCTCGGTGCGGCGGCCGGTCTGGCTGCTCGACGAGCCGACGTCAGCGCTGGATGCGGCCGGTCAGGAGTTGTTTGTCGGATTGATGCGCGATCATCTCGGCGGCGGCGGGATCATCATGGCCGCGACCCACATGCCGCTCGGACTCGAATCACGCCACCTGCGGATGGGAGGCGTCCAATGAGCGCCCTCGCCGCGTTGATCCGCCGCGATATCAAGATCGCGTTGCGCGTCGGCGGCGGTGCGCTGATCGGCGTGCTGTTCTTCCTCACCGTCACGGTGCTAATGCCGTTCGCGGTGGGACCGGATCTCGCGCTGCTGTCGCGGCTCGGCCCGGCGATCCTATGGCTCGGCGCGCTGCTGGCGAGCCTGCTCACCCTCGATCGCCTGTTCATGGCCGACCACGACGACGGCTCGCTCGACCTCATCGTGATGAGCCGGACGCCGCTGGAACTCGCCTGCGCGGCCAAGGCATTGGCGCATTGGCTCGCCGCCGGCCTGCCGCTGATCGTGGCAACGCCTGTGCTCGGCCTGCTGCTCAATCTCGACGGCGCCGCGACGTTGGCGGTCGCACTCACGCTGCTCGCGGGAACGCCAGCGCTGACTTTCACCGGCATGATCGGCGCGGCATTGGCCGTGACGCTGCATCGCGGCGGACTGTTGCTGGCGGTGCTGGTGCTGCCGCTATCGATTCCGGTGCTGATTTTCGGCGTGGCGGCCTCTCAGGCGGCGATATCGGGGCCCCTCTCGTTCGGAACGCCGTTCTCGATCCTTTGCGCGCTGTCGCTCGTCAGCTTCGTAATCGGCCCATTTGCTGCGGCCGCGAGCCTGCGGCACGGGCTGGACTGAGGTTGCGTCCGATCAATTCTTGACGAGGGGAATTCGGCCAATTGCCTGCGACACATCAGACGATTATCAGGGTGCCATGACGCTGATCGACCTTGCCAACCCGACCAGGTTTCTGGCGCTGACCGCACGCATCCTGCCGTGGCTGGCGGGCGCGACCGCGATCCTGCTCGCGATCGGCCTCTATCAATCGGCCATGGCGCCCGACGACTACCAGCAGGGCGCCACGGTGAAGATCATGTTCATCCATGTGCCGAACGCCTGGCTGTCGATGTTCGTCTGGAGCGTCATGAGCGTCGCCGCGCTCGGCACCTTGGTGTGGCGCCATCCGCTGGCGGATGTCGCGGCCAAGGCCGCAGCACCGATCGGTGCCGCCTTCACCTTTCTCGCGCTGGTTACCGGCTCGCTCTGGGGCCGGCCGATGTGGGGCACCTATTGGGAGTGGGATGCGCGGCTGACCTCGGTGCTGATCCTGTTCCTGATGTATCTCGGCCTGATGGCGCTGTGGCGCGCGGTGGAGGATCCCTCGCGGGCAGCGCGGGCGGCGGCGGTCCTCACTTTGGTCGGTGCGATCAATATCCCGATCATCAAGTTCTCGGTCGATTGGTGGAACACGCTGCATCAGCCGGCCTCCGTGTTCCGGATGGGCGGGCCGACGCTCGACAAGGCGTTCCTGTGGCCGCTGCTGGTGATGGCGCTCGCCTTCTCGCTCTTGTTCGTCACGCTGCATCTGGCGGCGATGCGCAACGAGATCCTGCGCCGCCGCGTGCGCAGCTTGCAGATGATGCAAGCCAGCCGCATAGCGTTTACGAGCGAAGTGGGCACCGGTTCGCGTGAAGAAAACGCGTCAAAAGAAATTGGGGCGGCCTGACCATGTCGCTCGGACCCTACGCCCCCTTCATCGTGACGTCCTACGCGGTGGTCACGGCGGTCGTGCTGCTGTTGATCATCTGGATCGCCGCCGACTATCGCCGGCAACAGGCGCGCCTGAAGGAGATCGAGGCCAGCGGCGTGACACGCCGCTCGGGCCGCAGCGCTGGAGATGTCCGATGAGCGAGCAGGCGACGGACTCCCCACCGCAGGGCCGGCGCTGGCTGGTGGCGTTGCCGCTGATCATCTTCCTCGGTCTTGCCGGCCTGTTCCTGTTGCGGCTCTATGGCGACGATCCCTCGAAGATTCCGTCGGCGCTGATCGGCCGGCCCGCGCCGCAGACCCCGCTGCCCGCGCTCGACGGCCTGGTGAAGGACGGCGCACCTGTGCCGGGCCTTGACCCCACCGTGTTCAAGGGCAAGGTCAGCGTGGTCAATGTCTGGGCGTCCTGGTGCGTGCCCTGCCACGACGAGGCGCCGCTGCTGACCGACCTCGGCAAGGACAAGCGCTTCCAGATCATCGGCATCAACTACAAGGACGCGCCCGACAACGCCCGGCGCTTCCTCGGCCGCTACGGCAATCCATTCGGCATCGTCGGCGTCGACGGCAACGGCCGCGCCTCGATCGAATGGGGCGTCTACGGCGTGCCCGAGACCTTCGTGGTCGGGCGCGAGGGCAAGATCGTCTACAAGCTGGTCGGCCCGGTGACCCCGGACAACGTCAACACCGTGCTCAAAGCCGAGATCGAGAAGGCGCTCGCGGCGGGCAGCTAGCCCTTCCGCACATCGCCCGCCTCGGCTTCGCTGGCCTCCAGCGAGACCGGCTCGAGGTGGTAGCGCTTGGTCAGTGGCATCTGGGCGATGGCGAAGATCATGGTCAGCGGCGTCACGCCGAAGACCTTGAAGTTCACCCAGAAATCCGTGGTCTGCGTGCGCCAGACGATCTCGTTCAGGATCGCCATGCCGGCGAAGAACAGCGCCCAGCGCAGCGTGAGGATGCGCCAGCCCTTCGGCGTCAGGTTGAACATCTGGTCGAACATGACGGCGATGAAGGAGCGGCCGAACAGCAACCCTCCGCCGAGCACCGCCGCGAACAGGCCGTAGATGATGGTCGGCTTGACCTTGATGAAGGTCTCGTCGTGCAGCACCAGCGTCAGCGTGCCGAACACCAGCACGATCACCCCGGTCACCAGCGCCATGATCGGCACGTGCTTGGTCACCACGTAGGAAGCGATCATCGCCGCAACGATCGCGACCATGAACGCGCCGGTCGCGACAAACAGATGGTACTTTGCGTTGGCGACAAAGAACACGAGCAGCGGCCCGAGCTCGGTGGCGAGTTTGAACAGCGGATGCGGCTGGGTCTTGTCCATCACCTAACCTTTGTTGCCGTCATCACCCGCGAAGGCGGGTGATCCAGTACTCCGAGAGGTCTCGATTCCAGTGAGCGGCGCGGCGTACTGGATGCCCCGCCTTCGCGGGGCATGACGAAAACCTAAGTTTCAATTCCGGCGATCGCCTTGGCAAAATCCTTCGCCGTGAAGGGCGCGAGGTCCTCGACGCCTTCGCCGACGCCGATGAAATGCACCGGCAGCTTGTGCTTCTCCGACAGCGCGACCAGGATGCCGCCACGCGCGGTACCATCGAGCTTGGTCATCACCAGGCCGGTGACGCCCGCCGTACGATGAAACGCCTCGACCTGCGACAGCGCATTTTGTCCCACCGTGGCATCGAGCACCAGCAGCACCGCGTGCGGCGCCGTCGCATCGACCTTCCTGATGACGCGCACGACCTTCTCGAGCTCGTTCATCAGCTCGGACTTGTTCTGCAGCCGACCGGCGGTGTCGATCAGCAGTACGTCGCGCTGCTGCTCCTTCGCCGCGGTCAGCGCGCTGAAGGCGAGGCTCGCCGAATCCGATCCCTGCGCGCCGGCGATGACCGGCGACTTGGTGCGCTCGCCCCAGACTTTCAGCTGCTCGATCGCCGCGGCACGGAACGTGTCGCCGGCGGCGAGCATCACCTTGCGGCCCTCGGCGGAGAATTTCGCGGCGAGCTTGCCGATCGTGGTGGTCTTGCCGGACCCGTTGACGCCGACGACGAGGATGACGAACGGCTGCTTCGAGGTGTCGATCTCGAGCGACTTCGCCACCGGCGACAGCACCTTCTCGACCTCGGTTGCGACCACCTCCTTCACCTCGTCGGCGGAGATCGCCTTGTCGTAGCGTCCCTTGCCCACTGCATCCGCGATGCGCACGGCGACCTCGGTGCCGAGATCGGCGCGCAGCAGCACATCCTCGATGTCGTCGAGCATGGCGCGATCGAGCTTGCGTTTGATGACGAGATCGGCGACTGCCGTCCCGAGCGCACCGGAGGTCCGCTTCAGGCCGCTCTTCAGCCGCTGCCACCAGCTCAGTTTTGGAGTTCCCGGAGTATCGTTCATGGTGCAGGTGTGTTAGCCGTTTCGCCTCGCAAACGAAAGTCTCGACCAATTGATCGATGTTCCCTCTTTGAGCGCGGATGAAATCCTGGCGCGGGTGCTCCACCGCGACGGGTTGATGCTGGTCATCGACAAGCCGGCCGGGTTGCCGGTGCATCGCGGCCCCAAGGGCGGGCCCAATCTGGAGGCGTCGTTCGACGCGCTGCGATTCGGCCTGCCGCGGCCGCCGGTCCTGGCGCACCGACTCGACAAGGACACCTCCGGCTGCCTGGTGCTGGGACGCCACCGCAAGGCGACCGCCTCGCTCGGATTGCTGTTCAAGCATGGCAAGATCTCGAAGACCTATTGGACCGTGGTCGAGGGCGGCCCTGCTGAAGACGAGGGCACCATCGACCTGCCGCTCGGCAGGCTCAACGCGGAGCGCGGCTGGTGGCAGAAGCCGGACCCGGACGGACAGAAGGCCGTCACCAACTGGAAGGTGTTGGGCCGCGGCGAGGGCCTCACCTGGCTCGCGATGGAGCCGGTCACCGGCCGCACCCATCAGCTTCGGGTGCATTCCGCCGCCGCGGGCTGGCCGATTGTCGGCGACAATATCTACGGCAACGGCCCGCGCTTCGGCGAGCCGATCCTGCACCTGCACTCCCGCGAGATCGAAATCCCGATCTCCAGGAACAAGGAGCCGGTGCAGGTGGTCGCGCCGGCGCCGGCGCACATGCGTGAGCGGCTCAAGGCCTGCGGCTGGAACGGGCAGTGATCGTTGCGCTGGCGGATCTTGCGGCGACAGCAGGAACCCAAAACGACTGCAACTGTCGTTATTGCAGGAACGCGCGCCCGATGACCGGCTCCGCGAAGGCTTCGACGGCGAGTTTCTGATTCAACTGTCAAACAGCTTGCTCAGTGTCATCACCCGCGCATGCGGGTGATCCAGTATTCCAGAGACGTCAGGGCTTGATTGAGAGGCCGCGGCGTACTGGATGCCCCGCATGCGCGGGGCATGACAGCCGGGAGGATGCAAGCGCGCATTCTCGCGACATGATTTGCCCGAGTTTTGCTCTTCATTTCGCCCCTCTTGAGCAGAGGGCGCAGGGAAAGCCGGGTGCCGATCGCACCCATGGGCCCGGTGCAACAAAAAAAGCACCGGGGGTAGGACCACAGGCGAGACCGAAGAACACTCCGGCTTTCCCTGCGCGATGGTTTACGGCTTACTTCGTGCTCTCCCCGGCGAGACTTGGCTTTTTTGTCACCGTCTTCAGCAAGAGACGCTCATCCCTTGCGAAGAGACACCTGCCACTGGGGCGTCGAGACCACACGACTTCGCCGTCCGCTTCATGCGCACTCGTCAGTTGCGCCTTCCGCGTCCACCGCATCTCGCCCCAACACTCGTGACGATCGCGAAGCGCCCCTCAAGCGGGGTGAGATGGGTCAATTCATACACTGAGTTGCAATTCTGTAAAACAGAAATTTTTTTCGCGCGAGGGCTTGCGCCGTCGGACAAATCAGTGATTGCACGCAAGGGAGGCACCGGCGAAAGGGTTCCCTCTCCCCTTGCGGGGTCCGAGGCGAGCGAAGCTCGCTCTCGAGGTTAGGAAGAGGGGTGCCACACGACGCGCCCTCTCCGCATTCGTCATGACGGCAAGCGACCACAATTTGCGAGGGTGCTGCCCGCATCGACTATCTCAGCCCGCGGCTTACCCCTCTCCCCACCCTCCCCCGCAAGGGGGGAGGGTGCCTGAGCAATGTGCTCCCCTTACCGTCATTTCGGGACGACGCGCAGCGTCAAGCCCGGAATCCATTTCACCATGGAGCGTGCGGCTCGATGAATTCCCGGCTTGCGCCAGGAGCCGCGCGCCGTCGTGACCGGTCATCATAAGCCGCCGCACCAGGCCCGGCACATCGCCGTCGATCGCGACGGGCAGGAAGTGCTCGGTGCGGCCCTGCCGGGCGCTTTCGATCAGCACGTCGCGCGTGGCGCCGACCTCCGCCGCCAGCCGCCGGGGCAGCGCGGCCTCGCCTGCCGCACGCAGGCGTTTCGCGCGCTCCTTGATGGCGCCGCCGTCGACCTGCGGCATTCGCGCGGCCGGCGTCCCCGGACGCCTGGAATAGGGGAAGACGTGCAGGAAGGTGAGATCGCATTCCTCGACCAGATCGAGCGAGCGCGAGAACATCTCCTCCGTCTCGGTCGGGAAGCCCGCGATGATGTCGGCGCCGAAAGCGATGTCCGGCCGCAGCCGGCGCACCTGCGCGCAGAAATCGATCGCGTCCTTTCGCGAATGCCGGCGTTTCATCCGCTTGAGGATCATGTCGTCACCGGATTGCAGCGACAGATGCAGATGCGGCATCAGCCGGGCATCGTCGGCGATGACGTTAAGCAGATCGCGGTCGGCTTCGATCGAGTCGATCGAAGAGATGCGCAGCCGCTTCAGCTCGGGCACATGGCGCAGGATCTGCCGCGCCAATTGGCCGAGCTTGGGTGTAGCAGGCAGATCGGCGCCGTAGCTCGTGAGATCGACGCCGGTCAGCACGATCTCGACGTGGCCGCGCGCGACCAGCGTGCGGACCTGATCGACCACAGCCCCCATCGGCACCGAGCGCGAATTGCCGCGGCCATAGGGGATGATGCAGAAGGTGCAGCGATGGTCGCAGCCGTTCTGCACCTGCACGAACACCCGCGGCAAGCCACGCTCGAAGCCGTCGAGCAGGTGCGGCGCCATCTCCGTCACCGCCATGATGTCGGCAACGGCGACCTTCTCGCTTGCGCCGATGTCGAACGCTGCGCGCGTCGCGCGCCAGGCCTCGCCGCGCATCTTCTCGTCATTGCCGACGACGCGATCGACCTCTGCCATGCCGGCGAACATCTGGCCTTGCGTCTGTGCCGCGCAGCCGGTGACGACGATGCGCGCCGCCGGGCGTTCGCGCTTCAACTTGCGGATCGATTGCCGGGCCTGCGCCACCGCCTCGTTGGTGACGGCACAGCTATTGATGACGATGGTGTCGGCAAGACCCGCCTGCTCCGCCTCGCGGCGAATCACTTCGGACTCGAACGCGTTGAGGCGGCAGCCGAAGGTGACGACGTCGACGCCCATGATTGTCAGGCCGCACCGGCGAACAGCGCCGGATCGAAGCGGCCCTCATATTCGAAATCGGCCGTGCCGGTCATCAACACGTGATCGTCGCGCTCGCGCCACTCGATGCCGAGCTTGCCGCCCGGCAGCGTCATCTCGACGATACGGTTGGCGCGCTTCAGCCGGGCCGCGGCGACCGCCGTGGCGCAAGCCGCCGAGCCGCACGCCTTGGTGAGACCCGCGGCGCGCTCCCAGGTGCGAATCGTGATGTGGTCGCGGTCGACGATATGAGCGAGTGTGATGTTGGCGCGCTCCGGGAAGATCGGATGATTTTCCAGCAGCGGTCCGAACCGCTCGAGGTCATAGGCGTTGACGTCCTCGACCCAGAAGATCGCATGAGGATTGCCCATGCTGACCACCGAGGGTGAGTGCAGCACCGGATTGTCGATCGGCCCGACCTGCAGCTCGATATAGCGGGTGTCACGGAATTCCTCCGCGAGCGGAATGTCCTGCCAGCCAAACTTCGGCGCGCCCATGTCCACGGTGTAGAGATCGGGCGCGGGGCCCTGCCAGCAATTGAGCAGGCCGGCGCGGGTCTCGAACGTCGCCGTGGTCTGGCCGGTGGTCTCGAACACGCGTCGCACCACGCAGCGCATGCCGTTGCCGCAGGCGCCGGCCTCCGAGCCGTCATTGTTGAAGATCGTAATGAACGCCTCGGTGCCCTGCAGCCGCGGCGGCTGCAGCACCATAAGCTGGTCATAGGGCACACCGCCGGAGGGCGACGCCACCGCGCGCGCTTCCTCCGCCGAAACCCGCGCTTTGGAATCGCGCAGGTCGACGACAACGATCTCGTTGCCGATGCCGTTCATCTTGGCGAATGCGTGGTTGGCGAGCGCACTCATGGATTTTCCCAATTTCTGCCCGCTTATATGGCGAGTGGTGGCTGAAAGGCCAGCATCGAAGATGCCTATGACGCATCTGTCATGGGACGAAAGCGGAACTTGCGTGTTAGGAATATCGCACCTCGCGGACCGTGCGCCGGGACAGATCGAGCGGCCGTTTTGAGGATGGGGATGGAGAATACCGAATGAACCGTATCAGCACGCTTCGCGCGGCCCTGGTCGCGCTGCTGCCTTTGGCCGCGATCGTTCTGGCAAGCCCGGCGCCCGCCCAGTCGCCGGTGGCCACGCCCGCACCCGCGGCGAGCCCGGCACCAACCCCCGCGCCGTCGGCGACCTCGGTCGCACCCGCGACCCCGGTCGCACCGGCGACCCCGGTCCCGCCGCCGGCCGAGACCAAATCGCCGGCTGACAGCCCCGCCGCGTCCCAGACTCCAGCGCCGCCACCGGCTGCGCCGGTGCAGACCGCCGACCCGTTCGGCGAGCCGATCACGCTGGAGCCGAAGAAGGTCGTCATGCTGAAGGGCACCGCCAACTGGGATTCGGCCTTCGATACCCTGATCGATGCCTTCAAGACCCTCACCGCGCTGCTCGACAAGCAGAGCGTCAGGGCATCAGGCAATCCGATGATCGTCTACACCTCGACCGACGACACCGGCTTCACCTTCATCGCCGAGATTCCGGTCGATCAGGACGTGAAGAACCTGGGCAAGAACATGAGCATGGGCAATTCACCCGAGGGCAAGTCGCTGAAGTTCGTGCATCGCGGCTCCTACGACAACATGGACAACACCTATGAGGCGATCACCAATCACCTCGACGACAAGAAGCTCGAAGCCAAGGACACCTTCATCGAAGAATATATGACAGATCCCCTGAAGACCGCCGAAGACAAGCTTGTGATCAACGTCTACGTACCCCTGAAGTGAGCCAGATGACCCATCGCCTGCCCTTCGCTGCCACCCTGATCGCGACCACGCTGCTGGCTGCGCCCGCACTGGCCGACAATGACTTTCCGCCGGCGATTTCGGTCACCGGCGAGGCGACCGTCTCCGCCCCGCCGGACCAGGCGCAGCTTGACGCGGGCGTCACCACTGACGCCAAGACCGCACGCGAGGCCGCCGAGGCCAACAATGTCACGATGGGCAAGGTGCTGGCCGCGCTGAAAGGCGCCGGGATCGCGGAGAAGGATTATCAGACGTCACGGCTGTCGCTGCAGCCGCAATTCGCCAACCGTCCGGCGCCGTCCCCGGCCACGCCGCCGAGCATCGTCGGCTATCACGCGAGCAACCGCGTCACGATCAAGCTGCACGATGTGAGCAAGGTCGCGGGGATCATCGATGTGCTGGTCGGCGCCGGTGCCAATGACATCGGCGGGCTCAGTTTCTCGGTATCGCAGGCCTCGAAGCTGCGCGATGAGGCGCGTGAAAAGGCCATCGCCGACGCCCGACGCAAAGCGGAGATTTACGCCAAGGCCGCGGGCGTCACGCTCGGAGCACCCCTGGATATCGCGGAAGTCGGCTCGGCGCCGGGACCGACGTTCCGCGCCAGGATGGCCACGGCCGGGTTCGCGGCACCGACGCCGGTCGCGCAGGGCGAAGAAACACTCACGGTCAATGTGAGCGTCTCCTGGGCGATCAAGGAGAAGTAGGCGTAACCGTCACTGCGAGCGGAGCGAAGCAATCCACCCGTCAGCGAGAGGAAAGATGGATTGCTTCGTCGCGGAGCCTGTCATCGGGCGCGCATGCGCGCGACCCGTTGGCTCCTCGCAATGACGGCTCGAGCGGGATGATTTAAGATCGAAACGAGCGGCCGCCTCTCCTTCACCTCGCCCCGCCTGCGGGGAGAGGTCGGATCGCATCGCAAGATGCGATCCGGGTGAGGGAAGCTTCCCCAGACCGTCTGCGCGGAGAGGGCGCCTCACCCCAACCCTCTCCCCGTAAGAACGGGGCGAGGGGGCGCAGTCTCTTCGCAGTTGCAGTTCGACTTACTCTCATCCCGCTCTAGATCTCGAACACCTGCCCGGGCTTCAACGCTGCGAATTTTTCGCGCGGCACTTTTGCCGCGTCCAGCGCTTTACCGAGCGCGATCAGCGGCGCGTCGATCGCCTCATCGGTCAACTGGAATGTGCCGTGGTGGTGCGCCAGCGCCTGTTCCGCGCCGCAATCGGCGAGCGCCTGTACGGCATCTTCCGGGTTCATGTGCTGGTCGCGCATGAACCAGCGCGGCTCGTAGGCGCCGATGGGCAGGATCGCGAGCCGCAACGGGCCGTGCGCCTCGGCGACGCGCCGGAAATGCCGCCCGTCGCCGTAACCGGAATCGCAGACGATGTAGAGCTTGCCGGCCGGCGTCTCCAGCACGAAGCTCGCCCACAGCGCCCTGTTGCGATCGAACAGGCCGCGCGCCGACCAGTGCCGCGTCGGCACCAGGGTCACGGCAAGGCCGTTACCGAGCTCGACGCGCTGATGCCAGTCGAACGCTTCAGCCTTGATCGCGGCATCGGCCTCACGCATGGTGATGTCGTTGCCGAGCGGCGTCACCACGCGGGGGCCGAACGTCTTGGCGAGCTTCGACAGCGTCGCGACGTCGAGATGATCGTAGTGGCCGTGCGACACCAGCACGACATCGATCCTGGGCAGCTTCTGGAAGGCAATGCCGGGATCATTGTGCCGCTTCGGCCCGGCAAAGCGGAACGGCGAAGCGCGCATCGACCACACGGGGTCGACCAGGATGTTGAGGCCTCCGGTCTGGATCAGCCAGCTTGCATGCCCGACGAAGCATAACCGCACCTTGCCGCCATCGACGCGGGGCGGCGGCGTATCGGCGTAGGGGCTCGGGACCCAATCGGGCCAGACGAAGCGCTGCCGGCCGCCGCCGAATTGCCAGCGCAGCAACTCGCCGAGCGCCTTCGGTGGCGCGCCGTCGGGATCGAAGAAACACCGGCCGTCAAAATGATCGGAGATGGGGCCGTCATAGGTTTTCATTGATGAGATCCAGATGGATGGAACACCGATCGCCGCGGCGGCGCCGGTCAGGGTAGCGAGAAGACGGCGACGGGTAATGGCAAGTGGGGTTCCGAAATGGCCAGATGGGCGGCCCCGTCTATATGGGTGGCGCCGCCGGATTCGGAACCCGCGCAAGAAAATGACGTATTTTCATAGCCTTACTGTTTGCATCGAGCCGCCGACGGGCAAACTTTCCTTGACTTTTCGCCCCCGGCAGCGTTTAACGCGGCCACTTTCTCGGAAAGATCCGTCTTTTCGACCCGCCGACCGGTCCTGGAGGCCGGAGGTCAACGCCCGACAGCGCGATGCGCCCTCGGGCGCGAAAGTGTTTGGACCATCGTCTTGGCACGGTGCCAGGGCAGACTATGTCGTCATCACCCGCGAAAGCGGGTGATCCAGTATTCCAGGGCGTATCGGATTGAACCGAGATGCTGCGGCGTACTGGATACCCCGCCTTCGCGGGGTATGACGGGAAGCGAATGAAGCGAGCGCTCACGAGCGCAACGAAGGACAACGGCATTGTTCGACAATCTGTCGGAAAGGCTTGGTGGCATTCTCGATCGTCTGACGGGGCGCGGTGCGCTGACCGAAAAGGACGTCGATGCCGCGATGCGCGAGGTGCGCCGCGCGCTGCTCGAAGCCGACGTCGCGCTCGAAGTGGTCCGCAGTTTCACCGAGAGGGTCCGCGAGCAGGCGATCGGCGCCACCGTCGTCAAGTCGGTGACACCCGGCCAGATGGTGGTGAAGATCGTCCATGACGAGCTCGTCGCCACGCTCGGCTCCGATGGCCAGACCATCGACATCAACACGGTGCCCCCGGTTCCGATCATGATGGTCGGTCTGCAGGGCTCCGGTAAGACCACCACCACCGCGAAGCTCGCCCGCCGCATGGTCCAGCGCGACAAGCGCAAGGTGCTGATGGCCTCGCTCGACGTCTATCGTCCGGCGGCGATGGAGCAGCTCGCCGTGCTCGGCCGCGATCTCGACATCCCGACGCTGCCGATCGTTACCGGGCAGATGCCGCCGCAGATCGCCCGGCGCGCGCTCGAAGCCGGCAAGCTCGGCGGCTACGACGTCGTGCTGCTCGACACCGCCGGCCGCACCACGCTCGACGAAGAGATGATGAAGGAGGCGGCCGAGATCAAAGCCGCCGCCAATCCGCACGAAGTGCTGCTGGTCGCGGACTCCCTCACCGGCCAGGACGCGGTCAACCTGGCGCGCTCATTCGACCAGCGCGTCGGCCTCACCGGCATCGTGCTGACCCGTGTCGACGGCGACGGCCGCGGCGGCGCGGCGCTCTCGATGCGCGCGGTCACCGGCAAGCCGATCAAGCTGATCGGCACCGGCGAAAAGACCGATGCGCTGGAGGACTTCCACCCGAGCCGCATCGCCGGCCGCATCCTCGGCATGGGCGACGTCGTCTCGCTGGTCGAGAAGGCGGCCGCCAACATCGACGCCGAGAAGGCCGCGCGCACCGCCGAGCGCATGCGCAAGGGTCAGTTCGACCTCAACGACATGCGCGAGCAATTGCAGCAGATGGCGAATATGGGCGGCATCGGCGGCCTGATGGGCATGATGCCCGGCATCGCCAAGATGAAGAACCAGATCGCCGCGGCCGGCATCGACGACAGGATCATCAAGCGCCAGGTCGCGATCATCGATTCGATGACGCGGCAGGAGCGCAAGAACCCGGACATCCTGAAGGCGAGCCGAAAGAAGCGTATCGCGGCCGGCGCCGGCCAGAGCGTCGAGCACGTCAACAAGCTCCTGAAGATGCACCGGAACATGGCCGACATGATGAAGGCCATGGGCTCCGGCAAGCGCGGCCCGCTCGCCGGCATCGCGCAGGCGATGGGCTTTGGCGGCGGCATGAAGCCGCCCTCGCCCGAGGAGATGAAGGCGCTCGCCGAGAAGATGCAGGGCGGCGCCGGTGGCGGCCTGCCGAACCTGCCGAAGGATTTACCCGCCGGCCTGCGCGGCGGCCTGCCGAATCTGCCGGGACTGACCGGCCTCAGCGGCAAGCCGACGCTGCCGGGCCTCGGCGGCTTCCCGGGCAAGAAGAAATGAGCAATTCGTCGCGACGGTTCGCATGCGGCCTGCGCGACGCGGAATGCCAATCAAACGAACACATCGTATTTTGAAGGAGAACTAAATGTCCGTTGTTATCCGCCTCGCTCGCGCAGGCACCAAGAAGCGTCCGGTCTATCACGTCGTCGTCGCCGACTCGCGCTTCCCGCGCGATGGCCGCTTCATCGAGCGTCTCGGCCACTTCAATCCGCTGCTGCCGAAGGACAGCGAGGCGCGCCTGAAGCTCGACATGGACAAGGTGAAGGCCTGGCTCGCCAAGGGCGCGCAGCCGTCGGATCGCGTGACCCGTTTTCTCGACGCCGCCGGCGTCGTGAAGCGCAAGGCGCGCAACAACCCCGAGAAGGCCGTGCCGCGCAAGGAGCGCAAGGCGCAGGCTGAAGCCGCCGCCAAGGCATAAGCTGAACGGCGACCGCGGTGGCTGCACCGGTCTGCGTCGCCCGTATCGGCGCTGCGCATGGCGTGCGCGGCGCCGTCAGGCTATGGACCTTCACCGAAGACCCGCTGGCCGTGCAGGATTACGGCCCGCTGCTGACCAAGGACGGCACACGCCAGTTCGAGGTCACGCATGTGCGCGAGGCCAAGGACCATCTGGTGGTGACGCTGAAGGGCGTCGCCACGCGTGACGAGGCCGAGCGGCTTAACGGCCTCGAACTGTATGTCCCGCGCGACCGGCTGCCCGAGACCGACGACGGCGAGTATTACCACACCGACCTGATCGGGCTTGCCGCGGTGACGACCGCGGAGCAGCCGCTCGGCAAGGTAATCGCCATCCATAATTTCGGCGCCGGCGACATCATCGAGATCGCCCCGCCGCAAGGCGCGACGATACTGCTTCCCTTCACCAATGCCGTGGTGCCGACCGTCGATCTCGCCGGCGGACGCGTGGTGATCGAGCTGCCGCAGGAAATCGACGGCGACGATCCGTCGGCGGCGTGACGAAACTCCCGCCGGCTGGCACTGTCCCGGTTTAATCATACATGGACTGTTGCGACGATGAGTCCCGGGTCCTGCCTCCCTTGCCCGGGACGAGCAACGGGAACGCACCACAATGACAAGCACGCACAAGGCCTGGCGGCTGCACGCACACAATGATCTCCGCTTCGATGACGTCCCGACGCCGAAGCCCGCGCCCGACGGCGTCGTCGTCAGCATCGAAGCCGGCATGGTGCTGTCCTACACCAACAAGCTGCTGTCGGGTGCGCTGCCCTACAGCCTGCCGCCGATGCCGTTCGTGCCCGGCACCAACGCGATCGCGCGTGTCGTCGCGGCCGGTGAGAACGTGACGCATGTGCAAAGCGGCGACCGCGTGTTCCTGAGCCCGCATCTGCGCGGCGACGTGCCGGACCGCGATCCGCCGCAGATCCTGATCGGCCTCACCGCGACGGTGACGACGCCGGAGGCGCTGGCGCTGCAGGCGCGCTGGCGCGACGGCGTGTTCGCGGAAACAGCGCATTGGCCGGCCGCCTGCGTGACGCCGCTCGCCAATCTCGACGACAGGCCGGCAACCGAGCTGATCGGGCTGGCGAAGCTGATCGTGCCATTCGGCGGATTGCAGCGCTCCGGCCTGCGCGGCGGCCAAACCATCATCATCAACGGCGCGACCGGCTATTTCGGTTCGGGCGCCGTGATGCTCGCGGTCGCGATGGGTGCGGGCCGCGTCGTTGCGGTCGGACGCAAGCAGGCGATGCTCGAGCAATTGCGCGATGCCTTCGGACCGCGCGTCGTTCCGGCTATCGTCACCGGCGATGCTGCCAGCGACCTGCCGGTCATCCGCCGCGCCGCGGGCGGCACCGCTGACGCGGCGCTCGATCTGCTCGGCGCCGCCAAGAGCACATCGACGACTTTGTCGTGCCTGCGCGCGCTGCGTCGTGGCGGCCGGATGGTGCTGATGGGCAGCGCCGAGGTGCCGCTCGAGCTCTCCTTCCGCGAGATGCTCGCCAACGACTGGGAGGTGGTCGGGCAGTTCATGTATGACCGGACCGCGCCGGGACAGCTTGCCGGCCTCGCCGCCGAAGGCCTGCTGGATCTGCGCAAGATCAACGTCGCGACCTTCAAGCTCGCCGACTTACGCCGCGCCGTAGACGCTGCCGCGATGATGCAGAGTCTCGACCTCACGGCCGTGGTGCCGTAACCAGAGGCCATGACATCCCACTCCGCACCCTGGCGCGCGACCGTGCTGACCCTGTTCCCGGACATGTTTCCGGGGCCGCTTGGCGTGAGCCTGGCCGGACGGGCGCTGGCCAGCGGCCTGTGGGCGCTGGAGGCGCGTGACATCCGCGCCTCGGCCACCGACAAGCACCGCAGCGTCGACGACACGCCAGCCGGCGGCGGCCCGGGCATGGTGCTGCGCGCCGATGTACTGGCCGCCGCGATCGATGCCGCGGCGATAGCGGCGGAGCGGCCGCGGCTCCTGATGAGCCCGCGCGGTCGGCCATTGACCCAGGCAGAGGTCATTGAGCTTGCGGCGGGACCCGGCCCCCTGATCGTCTGTGGCCGCTTCGAGGGCATCGACCAGCGCGTGATCGAGGCGCGGGCGCTGGAGGAGGTCTCGATCGGCGATTACGTGCTGTCGGGCGGCGAAATCGCCGCGATGGCGCTGATCGACGCCTGCGTCCGGCTGTTGCCGGGGGTGATGGGGAAGCAGGCCTCCGGAACCGATGAAAGCTTCTCCGAAGGACTACTGGAATACCCGCAATACACCCGCCCGCAGGAGTTCGAGGGGCGGCCGATCCCGGAAATCCTCGTTTCCGGCGATCACGCCAAGGTTGCGGCGTGGCGTCTGGCCCAATCCGAGGCCCTGACCCAGGCCCGGCGGCCGGACCTCTGGGCCAGAAGGGCCGGCCAAAAAGCCGCATCCGGGCGGACAAAAAGCACGACAGACGGGTGACAAACCCTGTGCTTTGCCTTATAGGAGCGCGCAAATCCGCACACGCGCAGGATAGATGGACGTTTGCGCAGCCCGCCAAAGGCTGGGCGCGCCGCCGATGGAGATTTCAATGAACCTTATTCAGCAGCTCGAAAAAGAGCAGTTCGACAAGCTCTCCGCCACCAAGGAGATCCCGGAATTCGCACCCGGCGATACCGTCATCGTCAACGTGAAGGTGGTCGAAGGCGAACGCACCCGCGTGCAGGCCTATGAGGGCGTCTGCATCGGCCGCTCCGGCTCGGGCCTCAACGAGAGCTTCACCGTGCGCAAGATATCCTACGGCGAAGGCGTCGAGCGCGTCTTCCCGGTGATGTCGCCGATGATCGACTCGATCAAGGTGGTCCGTCGCGGCAAGGTGCGTCGCGCCAAGCTCTATTATCTGCGCAGCCTGCGCGGCAAGTCGGCCCGCATCGTCGAGAAGCAGGACCGCGCCGCTGCCGTCAACGAGTGACCGATCCCGCAGGGGGTGTGATCAAAAGCGCGGGCTCACCCCGCGCTTTTTTGTTGCGGCATACCTATCTGGTGGACAGCCCCAACTCGTCATGCGCGGGCGCCTGTCCCCGACCTGATCGGGGATGACCCGCGCATCCATCATCATGAGAACGCCGTGCTCAGGATCGATGGATTGCCGGGCCAAGCCCGGCAATGACGACAAGGGCGCCCCGCGCATCGATTGATTGTCGCAGGGCTTTGCCCTGTGTTAGAAATTTAGAATGGTTCCGGATCAAGCTAGCCAGCCCTGCCAGCGCGTCGTGATCGACGATCGCTCGCGGCTGCCCGGCCGGTTTTTCGGACGCTTTGCAACGTCGGCGACGTCGGAGCTTACGCGCGCAGCGTAACGCTGCCGGACGCTTTCGCCTGCTCGCGCGTCGCCGCGCTCAAGCCGCCCATCACTGAATTTCACACTGAGTTTCCCTTGGAGCTGACGCTCATGTCCAAACCGACCACGCTGTACGACAAGATCTGGAACGACCATCTGGTCCACGAAGCCGAGGACGGCACCTGCCTCATCTATATCGACCGCCATCTGGTGCACGAAGTGACCTCGCCGCAGGCGTTCGAAGGCCTGCGCGTCTCCGGCCGCAAGGTGCATGCGCCCGAGAAGACGCTCGCCGTTGTCGACCACAACGTGCCGACCACCGATCGCACCAAGCCCAATCCCGACCCCGAGAGCATCGAGCAGATCAAGGCGCTCGCCGAGAACGCCAGGGACTTCGGCATCGAATATTACAACGAGTTCGACAAGCGTCAGGGCATCGTCCACGTCATCGGCCCGGAGCAGGGCTTCACGCTGCCCGGCACCACCATCGTCTGCGGTGACAGCCACACCTCGACGCATGGCGCGTTCGGCGCGCTCGCGCACGGCATCGGCACCTCCGAGGTCGAGCATGTGCTGGCGACGCAGACGCTGATCCAGAAGAAGGCGAAGAACATGCGCGCGATCGTCGACGGCAAATTGCCGGATGGCGTCACCGGCAAGGACATCATCCTCGCGATCATCGGCGAGATCGGCACCGCCGGCGGCACCGGCTACGTGCTGGAATATGCCGGCGAGGCGATCCGTGCGCTGAGCATGGAAGGCCGCATGACGGTCTGCAACATGTCGATCGAAGGCGGCGCGCGCGCCGGCCTGGTCGCGCCGGACCAGAAGGCGTTCGACTTCCTGCGCGGCCGCCCGAAGGCGCCGCAGGGCGCGGCCTGGGACGCCGCGATGCGCTATTGGGAGACGCTGCGCTCCGACGAGGGCGCGCATTTCGACCACGAGATCCGGCTCGACGCGGCCAAGCTGCCGCCGATCGTCACCTGGGGCACGAGCCCTGAGGACGTGATCTCGGTGACCGGCTACGTGCCCGATCCCGACAAGATCGAGGACGAGGCCAAGCGCATCTCCAAGCACCGCGCACTGAAATATATGGGCCTGACGGCGGGCACGAAGATCACCGACATCAAGCTCGACCGCGTCTTCATCGGCTCCTGCACCAACGGCCGCATCGAAGACCTGCGTGCCGCGGCCAAGATCGCCGAGGGCAAGACCGTCAACGCCAATGTCAACGCGATGATCGTGCCGGGCTCGGGCATCGTGAAGGAGCAGGCGGAAGCCGAGGGCCTCGACAAGATCTTCATCAAGGCCGGCTTCGAATGGCGTGAACCGGGCTGCTCGATGTGCCTCGCGATGAACCCGGACAAGCTGAAGCCGGAGGAGCGCTGCGCCTCGACCTCGAACCGCAACTTCGAGGGGCGCCAGGGCTTCAAGGGCCGCACCCATCTGGTGTCGCCTGCGATGGCCGCCGCCGCCGCGATCGCCGGACACTTCGTCGACGTCCGCGACTGGCGCTAAACGCCGGCGTTTCGCTACGGCTCTTGCTTCAAGCTCGAGCCGTTTCAGAAACGGCTCGTTAACGCACCTTACGCACACTGGCTCCTCGCGAAGATCAGCTTCGCGAGGAGCCGGACGTGGCGGAAAAACGCGAATTCGTCGATATGATCAGCGAGGCGACGCGGCAGAAGCGCCGCCGCGCCGCGCCGCGCATCATCGATCCGTTGCCTGAGGTGAAGCAGACCTCACGTCTCAGCCACTGGCCGCCGGAGCGCTGGACGCAGTGGCGGATGGAAAACCTGACGCCGTGGAAGATCAAGTCCTGGAAGTTGAAGGACTGGGACTAAGCGCGGATCGCATGACTTAACAAGACAGGCGCCGTTTGGCGCCCGCTGTCATTTCAACCCTCACCAATAGCCGTAGGGCCGCCAATAGTGACGGCGATGCCACCACCACGGCCGGCAGATCCGGCGCGGCCCGTAATAGGTCCAGATCACCCGGCAACGGCGGTGATGATAGTAGTAGGACGGACCATAGAAGAAACGCCGGTGATGGAAGTGCCGGCGATAGTAAGGCCGGTAGCCGTAGCGATAACCGCCACCGTAAAAGCGGTGGTAGCCGCCATAGTGGCGATGGAAGCCGCCATAGCGATAGCCGCCATGGAACGCCGGCGCGGCACGAAAGCCGCCGCCGTGAAAGCCGCGGAAGCCACCACCGTGGAAACCGCCTCCATGGAAACCACCGCCGCGGAAACCACCGCCATGAACACCTCCGCCGCCATGGAAGCCGCCATGCCGAACTTGAGTCGTCATTCCGCCTGCTGCAGACTTCGCCGCAGGCGATGTGCCTGGGCTCGCCGGTGACAGCGCTTCGGCGCGCTGCTGCGAAGCGATCGACAACGCGAAGATCGCGGCCGCTGCGACACCGAGATGGCGCACCAATCCGCGCCGCAAATATCCCTCCCTCATCTCTGGACCTCCCTGACAACAGCAATTAGAACCGCGCCGCATCGCAGCCGGTCTCATTGCGTTCGTTGCAGTCGCTCCCGCCGTGACGCTAGAAATGCCCAAGTGAATGCGCCATGAACGCGCGTGCGACGAAAAGTCCGAGAGGAGCTGCAAAGCAGGCGTGCAGGCTATCGTGCTGCTGGTCAAAGGCTTCACGCCCTGATCCGATTCACTGACTTTCTTTCAGTCTTCGCCGAACGATCTTGATCAGCAGGAGCAGTTCCGATCGAGCGGAACTGCTCCTGCCTTCCGTCTCCTGCTACGCACGCAGCAATAGCGCCTGCATCACCAGAACGGGCCGAATCCGAAGCCGAAGGTGAACGGCGCCGGCGCAGCATACGGATAGGGCCGATAGTAGTAGGGCCGTCCGTAGTAATAAGGATACGGCCGGTAGTAGGGTCGGTAGTACGGCCGGTCATAATAGGGCCGGTAGCCGTGAAAGTGGTGACGATGGTAGCGGCGATGATGGCGTTGTGCGCTGAGGTCCGTCGCTTTGCCCGCACCCTGTTGTTGCGCGGCCGGTTGCGACTTGGCTGGCGCGGCGGCAGCCGCCGATGCCGGCGCGTGAAGCGCGAGCACGCCTGCGACAACGGCAACACCGATCCATCTCATCATGATCAACTCCTGCAGATTTCGATGAACATCATCTGGGTCGCTCGAATCTGCCGGTTTCATGGCTAAGAACGATAACAGGCCCGCTGCTCACGGGCCTGTGTCTCATCTGCGCTGAAACGCCGCGCGATCAGCGGCGCCAGTGGCGACCGTGCCAGCCACGGTGATACCAGCCACGGTGATGTCCACGATACCACCCACGATGCCATCCGCGCCCGCGCCAGTGCACTTGTGTGGTCATCTGGTTCGAGTCGTCCTGAACCGTTGCGGCCGCACCTGGCGTCGCGAGCGTGAGCGCTTGCGCGCGCTCAGTCGGTGCCGCCAAAACCAGCACGGCACCGACGGCCGCGAGCCCCAGAACGTTCGTCACCTTCATGAGTTGTTGTCTCCTCGATTCCTGGATGTCACGTCTTGCAACGGCGATGCGTTGATGGAGTTGACAGGCTCATCAAGCCCCGTTGCCGCGACGCAGATCGCAAGCAGAGTTTGGATGACGTGAATGGAGAATGAATGACTGCGCCACGATCATGAATGCCGCGGCCCCGAGGCGGGTTCCTTGCGGACACATGATTTTTCGCATCATCGTGCGAGCCGGTATCCGGCTCGCACCAAGACGCGTTAGCCTGGCCGCCAGAAGCAGTTCATGCGCGGCGTGATCACGGTGCCGCTCGGCCGATATTCCTGCACATAGGTCGCGGTACACTCGCGCACGGCGTTCGGACCGGGATTGTAGCGTGGAATGACATCCGGTTCCCAATGCTCGGGCCGGTAGATCGGTACGCGCCGCAGCCGGCGACGCCCGACGACAACTGTGCTGCCCGCCGCAGGCGGCGCCGCCTGGGCCACGCGCACATCGGCCTGAGCGGTCTGCGCTTGCGCCGCCGCTCCCGGAAGCCAAATCCCGACTGATGTCGCCAACAGCGCTGTCGCCACGATCCGTTTCATCACGCCACCCCGTTATTGGGCCGCACGGTCTCCCATTGGGCCGCCAAGGTCAACTGCGCTGGCGCCGCCGGCCGCACTCGCGCTAAAGGAGTGTCATGTGGACCACAGCCAAAGCCCCCTCGCTCGCCGAAATGGAGGCGATGGCGCACGAGATTTTCGAGCGCCTGCCGAACACGTTCCGGACCCTCTGCGAGGGCCTGATCATCCGTGTCGACGATTTCCCGACGGATGAAGTGCTCGACGAGTTGCAAGTGGAGAGCGAATTCGACCTGCTCGGCCTTTTTCAAGGGGTCGGCCTGCCGCAGCAGAGCTTTGGCGACGTGGCCCGGCTGCCTAACCTGATCTGGCTCTACCGCCGGCCGATCCTGGACTACTGGGCGGAGCATGACGAGACCCTCGGCCATATCGTCCGCCACGTGCTGGTCCATGAAATCGGCCACCATTTCGGCCTGTCGGACGCCGATATGGAGGCGATTGAGTCGGAAGCGGGCTAAGGTTTGTACTCAATCAGATGTATAATTTTACGTGGAGATATGATTCAAGCTCTGCATTTGCGGGGCTTGGATCATGGCGGGCGAGTTTTGGTTGAATGATCGGCAGTGGGCAGCAATCGAGCCCTTGCTGCCGCAAAATCAGCCCGGCGCTCGTCGAGTCGATGATCGCCGCGTGATCAGTGGCATCATCCATGTGTTGAAGTCCGGCTGCCGCTGGCGCGATTGCCCGGCAGTGTTCGGCCCTTACACGACCGTCTACAATCGCTGGAACCGCTGGTCGCGGCGCGAGGTCTGGCGCAATCTGTTCGAAGCACTTCGGGGCCTGTCGCCCGATGACGACTTCCAGGCCATCGATTCCACGACCGCCAAGGCGCACCGTGCGGCGGCCGGTGGAAAAGGGGGGCGGAGGCTCAGGCCATCGGTCGTTCCCGCGGTGGCAGGACCACCAAGATCCACGCCGTCTGCGACAGTCTCGGACGCGCCATCGCGCTCGAAGTAACGCCAGGTCAGCGTGGTGACATCCGCGCGGCGCTGCCCCTGCTCAGCTCTCTGCCACCACCGCGTTGCTGTGCGGCCGACACGGCCTATGACGCGAACGAACTGCGGCAATTCCTCATCGAACGGGGAACAACCCCGGTCATCCCAAACAATCCCACCCGAAAACGCTTCCATCCGTTCGACCGCGCCGCATACAAGCGGCGCAACCTCGTCGAGCGCATGTTTTGCAGGCTCAAGGACTGGCGGCGCATTGCAACCCGCTATGACAAGCTCGCCAGAAACTTCCTCTCGGCCGTCAATCTTGCTGCCGCTATCATTTGGTGGACCTGATTGAGTCCGGACCTTAGTCCTGCAGAAATGGCCCTTTTACCGCTGTCACATTCGCGATACACATCCCGCCCGTATCCCTCATTTTTGACCGGGAAGTGCATCGATGGACAAGTTCACCACGCTGGAAGGCGTTGCGGCGCCGCTGAAGATCATCAATGTCGACACCGACATGATCATTCCGAAGCAGTACCTCAAGACCATCAAGCGCACCGGCCTTGGCAAGGGGCTTTTCTCCGAGCAGCGCTACAAGGACGACGGCAGCGAAAACCCTGATTTCGTCCTCAACCAGCCGGCCTATCGCAACGCCAAGGTGCTGGTCGCCGGCGACAATTTCGGCTGCGGCTCGAGCCGCGAACACGCGCCATGGGCGCTGCTCGACTTCGGTATTCGCTGTGTGATCTCGACCTCGTTCGGCGACATTTTCTACAACAACTGCTTCAAGAACGGCATCCTGCCGATCCGCGTGTCGCAGGAGGACCTCGACAAGCTGTTCGACGATGCCGAGCGCGGCGCCAATGCGACCCTGACCATCGACCTTCCCAACCAGGAGATCCGCGGTCCCGACGGCGGCAAGGTGAAGTTCGAGATCGATCCGTTCCGCAAGCACTGCCTGATCAACGGCCTCGACGACATCGGGTTGACGATGGAGAAGAAGAGCTCGATCGACGCCTACGAGTCCAAGCTCAAGGAGCGCGCCTGGGCTTGAGGCGCGGCCTTTTCATCATGCCCCCCGGTGCCTGTCGGCGCCGGGGTTTTTCTTTGCCGGTTTGTCTTCAACGCAAAACTGCTTATAGCTGCCGCACATGTTGCCTGACGTCGTCACCTTCTGGCACGGCCCGATGGATGCGTTGCGCCAGACCTGCCTGCGCTCGCAGCTGGCGGCCGGGCACAAGGTCACCGTCTACAGCTTCGATCCGATTCCCGGCCTGCCCGACGGCATCGGCAACGCCGAAGCCGAGGCGGTGCTGCCGCATGCGTTCGCCGAGAAGCTGCGCCCGCCGCAGCCCGACGGTTCATGGCGCGACTGGACCATCCTGCAATTCAGCGACTTCTTCCGCATGCGGCTGATGACACAGCGCGCCGGCCTCTGGCTGGACGCCGATGTGCTGTTGCTGAGACCCGTCGAGCTCGATTCTGCAAAGCCGTATTTTGCCTGGGAACGCCCGCGGCAGATCGGCAATTCCGTGCTGTATTTCCCGCCGGACGATCCGATCGTGCGCGCATTCGAAGCGCTGATGGCACAGGACGAACTCACGCCGGACTGGCTGGCGCTGCGCCACCGCCTGACCTTTGCGATGCACCGGCTGATCGGCAAATCGAACCGCGTCTCCGATATTCGCATTGCGATCTACGGCCCGGCTGCGCTCACCGCGCTGGTGCGCCGCGAGAACGAATTGCAGCATGCGCTGCCGAAGCGATCGTTCTACGCCGTCCACGCCCAGCCGAGGCTGTTCTTCGAGCCGATGGATTTTTCCAAGTACCTGAACGATCCGGAGATCATTGGCCTGCATATCTCGGGAAAGGGACGCGCCAAGCAGCCCCCGCGTCCGGGCAGCCTGTACGCCTGGGCGACGGAGAGGTTTGCGGACTGACCGCAAGCGCGGCCTTACCCTCTCCCCCTTACAAGGCAGGGCAATCGCACATGCCGCTTATGCCGCGCGTTCGACGCCTGTGGTTTGGTTGGTCTACCCACAAACTCGTCGTGCCCGGGCCCGGCGATGTCATATGCGATTGCCCTGCCTTACAAGGGGAGAAGGGAAGGTCGCCGACCTGCTAATGCCCCATCGCGGTGATCGCGTCCGCGATCGCGATGGTGCGCCTGGCCATCTCGGCGTGCAGGCGCTCGACCATGCGGCCGTCGAGCTGGATCGCTCCGCGCGACGCATTCTCCGGCTTCTCGAAAGCCGCGATGATCTTGCGTGCCTCGGCGACCTCGGCCTCGGGCGGCGTGAAGATGGCATTGCAGGCGTCGATGTGGCTCGGATGGATCAGCGTCTTGCCGTCGAAGCCGAGATCGCGCCCCTGCGCGCACTCCTCGGCAAAGCCGTCGATGTTGCCGATGTCGCTGTAGGGCCCGTCGAGGATTTCCAGGCCGTGGGCGCGGGTCGCCAGGATGCAATGCGTGATCATCGGGATCATGGCCGCGCGGCCCGGCTTCATCCGGATCCGGGTCTCGCGCGCGATGTCATTGGGTCCGAATACGAAGCCCGCGAGCCTGACCCCGGAATCCTTCGACGCCGCGGCGAGCTTGTCGGCGTCGAGCACCGCGCGTGCGGTCTCGATCATGGCCCAGACCCGGATCGGGGCCGGGGCATTGGCGTCGCTGAGGCGATCGGCGACGGCGTTGAGATCGTCGACCGTGGAGATCTTGGGAACCAGGATGCCGTCCGGCTGCGCCTTGCCGGCCATGCCGATGTCGTCGACCCACCAGGGCGTGTCGAGCGCGTTGATGCGGATCAGCACCTCGCGCTTGCCGAACCCCTTGGCGGCGACCGCCTTGGCGATCTGCTCGCGGGCCACGGCCTTGGCGTCCGGCGCAACCGAATCCTCCAGATCGAGGATAATGCCGTCCGCCGGCAGCGTGCGAGCCTTCTCCAGCGCCCGCGCATTCGATCCGGGCATGAACAACAGGCTGCGGCGCGGGCGGGTCATCGGCATCTCCTGACGGCTTTGGCTCGGCACTACTGTCTGGGCATTGCGCGGCCGCGTAGCTGGAACCCCTGCCGTACCATTTCGGGCTCCCAACCGAAAGTCTTGTTCCGGTCACCTCCATGTGGTTAGGCAGAGGGCATGAAGCTCTTTCCGAAGCAGTTGATCGACGGCTACCGGACCTTCGCGACCCAGCGGTTGCCGACTGAGCAGTCGCGATACCGGGAGCTATCGGAACGCGGCCAGTTTCCCGAGACTATGGTGATCGGCTGCTGCGACTCTCGCGTCTCGCCGGAGGTGATCTTCGATGCCGGACCCGGCGAGTTGTTCGTGGTCCGGAACATCGCCAACCTGGTTCCAGTTTATCAGCCCGACAGCAACGCCCACGGCGTCTCGGCTGCGCTGGAATATGCCGTGACCGTGCTGAGGGTGAAGCATATCGTGGTGCTGGGCCATGCGCAGTGCGGCGGCATCCGCGCCTTCGTCGACAAGATCAAGCCGCTCACGCCTGGCGACTTCATCGGCAAATGGATGCAGATGTTCATCAAGCCGGGCGAAGTGGTCGAGCAACGCGACCATGAAAGCATGCAGGACTTCGTCGTCCGCATCGAGAAGGCCGCGGTGTTCCGCTCGCTGGAGAACCTGATGACCTTCCCGTTCGTCCGCGACCGGGTGGAGAGCGGCGAGATGCAGCTGCACGGCGCCTATTTCGGCGTCGCCGAGGGCTCGCTGTTCGTGCTCGACCGGGTCGCGAAGGAATTCATCAGCGTGCACGACGCGCTGGAGCGGGGCGAATAGCGAATGGCGAGCAGCGAATAGCGCAGACGTCCATTCGCTGCTCCCTATTCGCCAGTTACGCCGCCTTCTTCTTCGCGGTGATCAGCTTGCGGTTGATCAGGACTTCCGCGATCTGCACGGCGTTGAGCGCCGCACCCTTGCGCAGATTGTCCGAGACGCACCAGAACGACAGGCCGTTCTCGACGGTCGCGTCCTCGCGGATGCGGCTGATATAGGTCGCATCTTCGCCCGCGGCCTCATAGGGCGTCACGTAGCCGCCCGGCTCCTGCTTGTCGATCACGAGGCAGCCCGGCGCGTTGCGCAGGATGTTGCGCGCCTCGTCCGGTGTAATCGGATTGGCGAACTCGACATTGACGGCTTCGGAGTGGCCGACGAAGACCGGAACGCGCACGCAAGTCGCGGTCAGCTTGATCTTGGGATCAAGGATCTTCTTGGTCTCCGCCATCATCTTCCACTCTTCCTTGGTGTAGCCGTCTTCCATGAAGACGTCGATGTGAGGGATGACGTTGAAGGCGATGCGCTTCGGAAACTTGTTATTGATCAGCTCGTCGTTGGTGTAGACGGCCTTGGTCTGCGAGAACAGTTCGTCCATCGCATCCTTGCCGGCACCGGACACCGATTGATAGGTCGAAACCACGACGCGCGTGATAGTGGCCTTGTCGTGCAGCGGCTTCAGCGCAACGACGAGCTGTGCGGTCGAGCAGTTCGGGTTGGCAATGATGTGCTTCTTGGTAAAGCCGGCCGCGGCGTCCGCATTCACCTCGGGCACGACCAGCGGCACGTCCGGGTCCATGCGCCAGGCCGAGGAATTGTCGATCACGACCGTGCCGGCGGCGCCGATCTTCGGCGACCATTCCTTGGAGACCGAACCGCCGGCCGACATCAGGCAGATATCGACGTCGGAGAAATCATAGTGCTCGAGGGCTTTGACCTTCAGGGTGCGGTCGCCATAGGAGACCTCGACGCCGACACTGCGGCGTGACGCCAGCGCGACGACCTCGTCGGCAGGGAATTTGCGCTCGTCGAGAATGTTGAGCATTTCCCGCCCGACATTGCCGGTCGCACCGACCACCGCGACTTTGTAACCCATCGTTCACTCTCCGACGAAAAATGCCCGTTCCCACGCTACATGCGGAAAGGGAAGAGGCAGCGCTTCTATGCGAGAAGATATTTCGCGTTGAAACCACTACGGTTTTCGAATTTGTACCCACGGCTGTACCCACGGGAATTTCGAGCGCCGCGGTGATCCAGCCTGATCTATCCTAACCGGGTTGACCGTGAAAGCCATAAGGCCTAGGCCAACGGCGTCGTGAGGACGAAAGCGCCCCTTCGTGGGGAAAAACGTGGTCGCCTCGGGCAACGGGATACAGCCACCATGGCCCCGTGGAGTGCCGTTAAGCCGGCCATCACGATACTACCATGTCTGAGCCTCTGTCCCTGTCCCCGCAAGGGGCCGCCGAATATCTCTCCCTAAGCAAGCCAACCATCTATCGCCTGTTAGCCGCCGGTACCCTGACGGGCAAGCGCCACGGAACGCGCACGTTGATCGACGGCAAATCAGTCCGCGCATTCTACGCCAGCTTGCCGGACTACGCGGCCGGCAACTCGATCCCCAACGCGCCGCAGTCCCTGCCGACCCGCCGCAGGAAAGGCCCTAGAAGCCGTTAGGGACTCCGCTTTGAGTAGCCCATGGCTCCGAAGCACTGTCAACCGCCGATCTCGGGAGGCGACCGCAAGGCGCTCGGGAAGGAATTGCGCCGGGCTCGCGCCATGACAACCATCCTCGTCGAACGCGCAGCGGAGAAGCGTGCAGCCGGCGAGGCGCTGATCCGGGAAGCCGACTGCCTCGATTGCCAAAGCTGGAATGAGCGCCATTTGAGCAGCCGGCACTCGCGCCGGACCTCTTGCGTTGGTAACGAATAGCCGGCTCGACGAAGACCGACTTTACAATGTTCTCTTTTTGTTCTATGGTGTACCCATGACCGCTCCCTACACTGAGATCGAATGGACGGACGCGACGTGGAACCCGACAACCGGCTGCACGAAGATCAGTCCTGGCTGTCAGAACTGTTACGCGGAGCGGATTGCTGAGCGCTTTCGAGGCGTCCCGGATCACCCATATGAGCACGGCTTCGATTTGACACTCCGGCCGGAGCGGCTGTCCCAGCCGTTCGGATGGAAGTCGTCGAAGATGATCTTCGTGAATTCGATGAGCGACCTATTCCATAAGGCCGTCCCGGAGAGCTTCGTCGATCGGATTTTTGATGTCATGGAGAAGGCCGATTGGCACGTTTTCCAAATCCTGACGAAGCGCAGTTCTCGATTGCAGCGGTACATAAACCGTCGCTACGGCGAGGCGGGGGCACCCTCGCATATTTGGCTGGGCGTATCGATCGAAGATGGACAAAGGCTCTCGCGGCTCAAGCATCTCCGGGCGACCAATGCGCCAATCAAATTTCTTTCGCTTGAACCATTGATCGGCCGAATTGGGCACCTCGACCTTGACGGCATTGCTTGGGTGATCGCAGGCGGCGAGAGCGGTCCAAAGCATCGGCCCATCGAACCTCACTGGGTGAGGGAAATCCGGGATCAATGCCACGCGAGCGGCACAGCCTTTTTCTTCAAGCAATGGGGCGGCCGGAACCCGAAGTCTGGCGGTCGGCAACTAGATGGTGTAGAGTGGAGCCAATACCCCAAACTACCTTTTAAGAACCCACTCAATCCTCGGAAATCCGCGCGCAATCCCATCAATGGCGACCACAGAAACGCTATGGAAGCTTGACCCGCACACCGTTGGGAAGCACCTCGTGCTTCGCGCCTACTTGGATGCGTGGCTTCCCATCATGAGTTCGGCAAACAGCCGCGTCCTGTTCATAGACGGATTTGCAGGCCCCGGCGAATACGCCGGGGGCGAAGAAGGGTCGCCCCAAATCGCAATGAGGGCTCTCGTTGATCACTCAGCGAGCATTAAGGCTGAGGTCGCTTACTTCTTTATCGAGAAGGAAGCCGATCGGGCGAAACATCTAGAGACAGTCGTTGAGGGGTGGAAGCCGAAGGTGCCGGCATCGACCTCAGTCGCGGTCATCACCGGGGCCTTTGACGACACGATGACCAGCATCTTCGATTATCTCGACGACAAGAATTCGAAGTTAGCGCCTGCGTTTGTCATGGTCGATCCGTTCGGCGTTAAGGGAACGCCGATGTCGGTCGTAAAACGACTGCTGCAAAATCCACGGTGCGAAATCTACTTCTCCCTCATGTATGAATTCCTCAACCGGTTTAAGGCTTCTGCCGAGTTTGAGCCTCACCTTGACGAGCTATTTGGCTGCTCCGACTGGAGGGACCTGATCAACATCGCTGATACGGAAGAGCGCCGAATGGCTCTCTACGACTTGTATGAAAGGCAGCTTCGCGCGGCCGGTGCCAAGCAAGTCATCCACTTCGACATCTTCGACGGCAATAGGCTGAAATACAGCATCTTCTTCGCCTCGCAGCACGAACTCGGCGCAGACCGAATGAAGCAAGCGATTTGGAAGGCTGCACCCCAAGGTGACTTTGCATTCCACGGATCGCAAACTCCGCAGCTTGAACTCGTCGCATCACCAAACTTCGGGCCTCTTATGGATCAGTTGAGCGCGGAGTTCGCTGATGGGAATTGGCACGGCATTTCTGAGATCGTTAGCTTCGTAAAATCTGACAAGACGGACTATCACTCCGGTCAGGTGAAAACCAAGACGTTGAAGCCGATGGAGGTCGCGGGCCGGCTGGAGGTGAAACCTGGCACTCGCACAAAGGCAGGCACATATCCAGACGGCTGCATGATCAAGTTTAAGCCGCTATCGAAGAGCGCCTGACGCCAAACGGCGACGTACCACTAGGAGCACCATCATGCCCGCCGCAGAAATCACGGCTGCCATTACCAGTATCCGAGCCGCGTATGATTTCACGAAGGGCATGGTTGCTGTTCGCGACAGCGACCTGCTAGCAAAGCAAGCCCGCGAACTGAATGCGATGATGCTTGACGTGCTCGATAAGAGCATCGCTGCGAGGCAATCGTATATTGAGCAGACCGACGAATTGCAGGCGCTCAAGGCCGAGCTTGCGGCATCGAAGAACTGGGATCGCGAGAGGGAAAGATACGAGCTTAAATCTGTAGGCTCGGGAGCAATGGTCTACATGTTGAAGCCCGAGGCCCGAGCCAGCGAGCCGCCTTATTGGCTCTGCCCCAATTGCTTCGCTCAAGGCAAGAAATCGTTTCCTCAATCGACGCATCAAATGCATCTGCGGCAACTGATATACAATTGCGTTGAGTGCAAGGGCACGTTCAGTGCCAACAAAGACCCCAACAAGTGGTTAGATGGCGACGCTGGGGATCACGAGTAACTAACCGTTTCTTCATCGATCGCGGCGACACTGCGCACGGGCAGCGTATCCAGCCTAAAGCCGCCGCACCGATCTCAACCCGGTAGCGGCGGCTTTTCGTTGATCAGGCGAGCTTGTCGGTGCGCATGTAGTCGTCATAGCCGCAAAAGCCGAAGACCCGGACTAGCCAACCCTCCGCCATCATGGTCTCCGAGAGCGACATGCAATCGACGCGGAGATCGCCCCACGGATCATCGCGGGGATCATCGATCCGCATTGACTTCGGACAGTTGTCTTTGGCCCATGCATCCATGTCGCGCCAATCGAGCCAAGAGCCCGGCGGAAGCGCGATCACGTGTCGGCGAAATGCCGCGTCGGTTCGCTTGCCCATGATCAATGCTTCGTGGTGCCGGCGTGTTGCTCTTCGGATCGCCGCACATTCGCCAATCCCTTCACGGCCGCGCGGAAGGTACACTCGGCATTGATCAAATCGTCAAGCGCTTCGTCGCGTGCAATCTCAGCAGCCTCAAGCTCGGGCGTATATTTGCGGTTGGCCTTGATAGCGGCTTCGCACACAAGCAAGTGAGCATCGAAGAATGCGCCGATCGCACATTGTTTAGCGTCGTCAGCAAGATCGACCGCGCGCCGGCCGGGCTCTGTCTTGGTCGTCATAGGGGATTGCTCCGGTAGTTCTTACGGACGCCCCGCTCTGCGGGGTCCGAGGTGGACAACTAATTCCGAACGACCGGGAGATGGCATGCGCCAGCGGCCGTTGCAACCATGTAAGGAAGCCATCTATTCGGTGATGGTAAATTCTGTCGGGGACAGGATCAGTGAACGGAAAAGCCGCCGCTACCGGGTTGAGATCGGTGCGGCGGCTCGTTTACGTTCGGGCGTGATACGCAACCCGGCGCAGAGTGTCGCTGCACCCGGTGAACAAACCGTTAGGCCCGTCGCACTGCATAGACCGGAATGGTTGGGTTGACCCAATGCGGACCGATCGTCCATTCGTCGAGTAGATAAGCGGTCGCGGAAGAGCCCGGGTCTTCCAATGTCAGGGTCTGCCCTAGTTCTTTGCCGAAGATCGCGAGGGCTTCGCGGCGATCTTGCGCCGGGGTCGATAGCGTTCGGTTGTTCTCGATTTGAAGGTTGAAATACATGATGCGTTGCACCCAATCTAACGACGCCATGTAATGCGGAGATCGCGGCAAACATATGTCCGCGCTGGACGCGGCCGAGAATTCGGCTAGGCTCTCAACCCGGGCGGGAGGAGGCGTAGCGTGCGAGAGCTTGGACGCATCATAGTGGAGGAGCGGTCAGTGCTGATCCGCCTGCGACGCGTGGAGGCATGGCGCAGGGTGCGGCTCCAGCGACTGCTAGCTGATCCGCACCGCGAGCATGAACAAGCCATCCGTGCGGGCCGCCGCTATCTCGAAGTCAGCACCCGACGCATGGCTATAGAGCGTGGCGTTATCTAACAAATGGCCCTACCTCTCTTCATTCGAAAATTCTTAGCCCCTGTCGAGGTGAAGCTCGTGCTCTCGGCTCTTTCAATGGAGGCGCAACTATTCAGGGACGACCGAAAGCTAGGCGGAGGGATCGCGACTGACATTGTCATGCCGAAGGTCGTCAGCGACGTGCTGACTTGGTCAAAGAGCATTGAAAAGGACATCCAAGACGGCAAGCCGCCGCGCGTCTTAGCGTTGTTTCTGACGATGAACGTGGTGCGGGATTATCTCGCCTCAGGCAGGTTTCATATCTATCGCGGCAGGCTCTCGATGCAGGGCGCCGCACTCAAAGGCATGAATGCTTACTGCCTCAACGAACTTACGAAGCTCGGTCAGATGACGACGGAGGAGCAGAGAGCCGCGTTGCAAGCGACCAACAGCGATATCGCAGCGGTTGGTTAGTCACACAAGCATGCCGCGCCCATGGCCGTTGAGCGCGGGATTATCTAAGGTCGTTTGGATCGGCGCATTGGGGAACTGAAATGTTGACGATTTGGGATTTTCTCGCTCTTGCATTCATTGCGTTGGCGGCGGTAGCAGCCATCACGCATGCCATCGGCGAGGCCGCTAGGAAGCTCACGGTTAAACCGAAGGATGTCAGCTTTGACGTGATGACGGCCCGCGTGGCCGCGACAGGTTGGCACTTCGCCTTAGAGGGAGAGCGTTATCGCATTTGGCACGCAAACGATTTCGCCGACCTCAAACGTGAGATCGTAACCAGCACGGCCCATAATGACGTTGCGCTTTGGCTGCATGCAATCGGCTGCCTTGGTCGTGACGAAATGTTCGCCGATTGCAAGCCACGTTACGTTCCGGTGGATATGCACGACGATTTTAGCAAGCCCGTGGATCGCGTGGAGTTCAGAGCCACCTCGTTGCATCTCTGGTACTCTCGCAACGGCAAGATAGATTCGTATAACATACGCCAAGTCGTCACCGACACATTGATGCGCGGTGAGGTGAACCATCCTACATATTACGCGCTGCTTTCGTTGGCCCGTGCCTTCGTCTCCGGCCGCGCGGTTAGCGAAGCTGAGTTAGCCGAAATGCTTGCCGCTCTCGCCCCTGAGGAGCTGAAAGCCGCGGCGGATGGTTAGCTCTCTGAGAGAAGTTCTTCCAACGTTTGTGGCTTGCTGGCCTTGATCAAGGCTGCACGAGGGAGGGACTTCGACTTCACGTCATCCCTCACTGACCATGCGCACGTGATCCCGTCTTGGTCGATGGAGATAACAGTCATGATATGGCCGCCGCTGCGCAGCGACACAGTATCACCGATCTTCAACGGCTCGCTTTCGACCTGCATATTCATTTCGCTTCTCGATCCATGTGGTTCGCTGGGCCTTGTGCTCAAGTCCGTTGAGGTCTAGTGGCGCGGCATGTTTGACGTGATTGGATCGGTCTTCTCATCGAACAGTGCGAGCACTCCGCCGGCATCTAGGCCAAGGTCGCGCAACTGCGCTGCGTTGAGCTGTTGATTGATCACCGCGGCTTCTCCGTCGCAGGCTCTTATCGCCGCGGCTATGGCTTCCGCTGGGTCGATCAATGCGACCGCGTAGACGACGTGTCCGATACTGTTATCGGCCTTGATGATTCCGACCGTCACTATCCAGCCGGCTGCTATCTGATCCATGGAAGCCATCTGAGCCCAGCCGGCGCCCCGTGGCAACGTCTTACATGGTCGGTGGCTCCGGCCCGTGATCCTGCGGAGCGGGTCCTCATCTAGGGAAGATATTTCTCCGGCTTAAAGCCATGTGCGGCGAGCCCGTCTTGCGCGGCGCGGAGGTCTCTTCGTCTCTTTGTCTTTTCCCATAGTATCGCGCCGCCCCACACCGGAGCCGTCATCGCGCCAATGACCAACGCGGGCAGCACCAACGGTGCGAGCGTTTTTGCGATCCCGATGCTACCGCCGACATACTTTATCGCGCGCTCGGCTTTTGAGTCGCGCGGGTGAATATCCAAAAGCTGTTCGAAGCCTTCGCGCCACCAAGTCGTCACTGTCGCCTCCAAGCTTCGACCGTGCGCACAAACACATTGAGGCTCGCGGAAGGTGAACGCTAAAGTTGTTCTCAATTCGTCCAGCCTTTTTCCGAAATTTCGTCGGATTCTATATTTTTTCACAATCCGGACTTCTCCGTCAGCGAGCGAGCGGACGCTAGGGCGCATAGCCCATTTCGCAATACCCGAAATACAGGGTCCTACCCCATAGCAGTTTCCAGCGGGCCGGACGCGGGGAGGCTCAGAGATGCCCAGCCGGGTCGCGCGCCTATGCGCCCGGCCCAAGGCCCTGTTAACCACGCGGAGCGATCGAATGCTGATAATCAGAAGAGATTGTTAGCATACAAACGATCGTAGATTCCATAACACCCCTCATCGGAAGTCGGGCCTTGACGTTGTTGAGCTTTTCCAAGTCAACTGAAAAGCGTAAGTATGGATAACACAACTTTAAGAGAACAGAATAAGATGAGGCCGATCTGGCCGGGAAGATCGTTCTACGCCGGGTCACGAAGCCATGCGCCGGCCCCGCGCTCGATCCGATCGATACAATTCGAGCTATTCGAAAAATCCGAAGGCAAGGCCGACCTGTCGGTAAGGTTACCTTTTGGCGTTAACAGGGTCTTGCCGGCGGAAGCCACTTTTGCGGCCGAATGTGCCGGAATAAGACGAAATTGCGCGAAATTGGCCGGCTGGGCCGCCTACGGCTCGGTAGGGTTAGGAATTAACGTTAAAACGGGTTCCAGATCGCTAAAATTGAGAGAAAAAATTTGGCGCGCCCCTCCGAAGGCCTGTTCCAACGATCTTGAGCGTTGCTCAACTTTGACGCCTGCTCCAGATTGTCCAGAAACCATGAGCCGGAGGCCCCAGAGAGTAATTTCACGAAATTGCATGTAACGGCATAACGTGTAACGGGTCACTTCTATAACATACCTATAATACTACCCTCTCTTCTATATGCGCGTGACCCATTACACCCATTATGCAGTTACAGCGGTGATTGTACTGGAGAATTTTGTAACGGGTACCAGTTACGCCCGTTACAGGCCTCCGCCAGCTTGAAAAGCGCGCTCGCGCATCAGTCATCCGGCGCGCCGCGGTCGCCCGCTCATCAGTCATTCCCCGTGATCACGCGCCGGCCGGCCTCTCCGGTTGATCAGCACGTGATCGGTGATCCTCCTCCTATGCGCCTTGCCGATCTCCCGGCCGGCCTCAGATCGGTGACGCGCTCCCCCATAGTGATCATCCACGTCGGTCTCGAACCGCGATCGACGAGCCCGTCACATGGTTTCGGCGGCATGACCGAGAAATGCACGTCCGCTCGATCCGTCGCCGCGGAAATCGCAGCAAACCCCTCAAATCATAGCGTAATTCGTCATATCGGCACCGTGTCTTGATGCCCGCTAATTGATAGTTGATCAAACTACACGCTCGGCGTTAGAATCCGCCTTGTCAGATCGAGGCGCGCATGGGCCGCCGGAGATCGCCGCAGGCAGGCCATGGGGCCGGGCCTCCACATTCAATCGACACCGACATAGAGGACCGCGCGCATCAGCGTGCGGTGATCGATTCATGGGCCGTCCCGGACCACGCACGCACATTCTGCTCGACGACGGCATCGTCGCGTATTCACCGAGGGCCGCTTGTAAGGCCTTCGTGCCACCGATGCCCGACTACCTCATCCGCGCTGCGCTCGCCGATGGCACGTTGCGCTCCGTCCTGATCGGCCGGCGCACCTACGTCACCCACGACCAACTGAAACAATGGGCCGCAGACAATGGCTAGACTTTCCCTTACCCGTCTCTTGATCGAGCGCGAAGTGCAGAAGATCGCGCCGCGCCTGCAATCGCATGTGCCGCTCGCAGCATTCGCCGACGACATCGAGCACGCTGTCGGCGACGCCGTCGCATCAGCCCGGACCGACGAAGATGCCGTTGCCCGGATCAAGGAAGCGATCGACGCCCGTTCGCACCTCATCAGAACCTCTACTGCGGTCGATCCCTCGCTCGCGCGTCAAGCGTTCGGCGAACGGCCGAGCCTCTACGCTCAGGGTCGGATCGTTCGCGAGTATGGCGAAGATGCCGCGAAGGAGATTGCGGCCGATTGGCAGACCCAGCTCGGCAGCTTGAACCCGGGCAAAGACCCGACTGCGAAGCCGCCGGCAGGAAACGTCAAGCGCGAGCGCGGCCGTCCGGCTGATATCCGCAACAATCCGTGGTCCAAGGAGTGGAAGGGCCAAGAGCGCGATCGGGCCGACGCGAAGGCTCACGCCTTGCGCGTGTATGGCATCAAGAAATGCGAGCAATTAAGCGCTGAGGCAGGCGTGCATCTTTTGTCAGGGAGGCCGCGATGATCGACAAGACTTCGCTGTTGCGCGGCGCGGAGAAGCATCTGCATCCCGCCGGCCTGCATCATGGAATGGTGCACGTCACCCACATCGGCGGCCGGCGTGTCGAAGTTCTCGGCATCAGCCGCACCGAGATGGGTCACGAATTCGGCAAGGTCGATGCGCTCCGAAACCACATTGACGGAGGCCAACCGATCGCCTCGACCAGCGTCATCAAGCGCGGCGTCGGACCCGCACCGATCAATCCGGGATGCCGCTCGCGCAATCACGAAAGGTCTTAGGCCATGGCAAAGAAGCAAGCGAAGATCACGAACGAATCCGGAAGTCTCCCGTCCGATTACTCGATCACGCGCGGATATCGCGCACCGGGCAGCACCGGACCTGCTATGCTGATGAGCGCGCCGTCATCGCCGAGCTTGTCCGCTGTTCGAACGGTCCCGGGCGATCCGGATTTCGAGCGCGACTATCTTCGCCGCTCCGGTTTCTTCAAGAGCCCGAAGCAAAAGCAAGTCGCCAGTCATCCGGGCACACCGAGCCGCGTCAATCGCGGTCGCGCTCGCCTCGCCTCGAAAGAGCTGTCGCCAGCGGCCGATGCGCTCGATCAATTCGCCTCCGTCGTGGGGCTGGACAGCGCGAGTTGACGACTATGCGCGCGACCCTAACACGCTGGCTACCGGAGAAGCGCTACGGCTTCGCCAAGGCCGCCGGCCTGACTCATGACTTGATGGTGCACGTCGCAGACATCGTATCTGGTGCGCCCTATGCCGGCGCGGTGATCGAGTGCGATATCGTCAAGGGCGATCGTCACGGACGGCCGCGCGCTGCAAATGTGCGGGTGCTCCAATGAAGGGCGTTGTCGTGCACATCGCGGACGATCACAAATTTGGCTTGATCGCCGATCTTGAAGCCGGTCCGAATGCGTCTTGGATTTTCTTCGACACGTATGATTGCCTCTGTGATCCGGACGACGTTCTGTCGTCGCTCGGCGCGGAGGTCTCATTCGAGATCAGAGCCGAGGCGACCAGAGGCAAGCATCGGCGCGCATGCAACATCCGCCGCTTTGAGCCCAAGCTGGAGCGCGGGACGATCGCGAACATCGTTGACCGCAACGGCAAGAGCTACGGATTTCTGAAGGACGATTGGGGTGTGAGCTATTACTTCACGCGCAAGCATTCCGCCCGCTTTGACGACCTTCGGGCAGGCACTCGCGTCCGCTTCGCCGAGATGAAGATCAAGGCGGACGGCGGCAAGTATCCCATCGCTTGCGCTATCGAACCCATGGAGTGAACATCATGTCTAAGAAAATCGACACCTACGCCGGCACGCCGGCCGACACCTACATCGAGAGCGAGTTGCCCGCGAACGATTCGTTTGGGCAAAATGGATATCGTGGTCCGTCCAGCGTTGTCCCGGGCGCGCAGGCACCGAAGCCAAACGACTTCGCTCCAAAAGAGAGCCCAGCGCACAAGGTGATCAAGGATGCCGGGATGGACTTCTCCCAGACCCGCAAGATCGATCCCCATCTCGCCGCGCCGATCGCGCACGGCATGCGCGACGTGAACAAGAACCCGGTGAATGTCCCGCCGAGCGGTCGCCCAGTAACGACGCAGGAAGCAAAGAGCGAGAAGCGGCCGGGCAAGACCTTCGCCGAGCGCAACGACAGCTTCGCAGGCCGTCACCACTAACGAGATTCGATCGCGCGTTTCATGCCCGCGCGATCGAACCGGCCGGCGTCATTCTCGCGTGTCCCCTTGTGTGACGCCGGCCAACAGATTCGTTTCCAGCAAGCGCTTGCTGGAGCGTTGAGGCCAGTGGCTAAGCGCTGGCAGCGGCTCAGCGTCGTGGACATGGTCCATGACGGTGCGCACCCAGACCCAGTCCGCGGCTGACGACGGTTTCTCCTTCCGTCGCGCCGCGGCCGGGCAACCACGGAAGAGGATTTTTCAAAATGACCTATCCAGTCATGACCAACCCGGACGGCACTCCGCGCCGCGACTTCGACGAAGCCGACTTCGCGCAGATGTCCGACGATGAGCGCGAGGCATTTGTCGTCTTCCTGCAAGAGCGTGTCGCAGAGGATGAGGCGGTTGCAGCGCTCGACGCCGCGACCAAGGACCTTCACGCCTCGGTTCGCGAACGCAATGCCGCAGAGCAGGCGCTCAACGAAGCATACCCTCCGCAGACCGCGCTTGAGGCGCGGCTCGCTGCAATCGCCGCGTATGATGCGGTCCGGCTCGGCAAGGAGCTGCCCAAGCCCAAGCCGCCGACCAAAAAGCAACTCGCCGCGAAGGAACGCGCCGAGCAGGCAGAGAGTGACTGGCGGAGGAAGCTCTCGACGAAGCAACGCGCGGAGGAAGCTCTCCGCGAAGTTCGCCGAAACCTCAAGGCTGCATTTCTCCGATGCGTCACGCCGGTCAGCGCGGATGAGGCTCGCAGAGAGCACTTGCGTCTCAGTTCCGAGCACAAGGCGGCCGGCAATGTCGTGAAACCAACGCCCGAGGCACCATTGTCGCCGATCGATCGCGCCTTGCGCGGCGCCGGGCGGCAAACCTCGATCGAGTACGGCACGAAGCGCCCGAGGTACGCGTGATGCAGACACTCACGCCGAATAGTCGGCGCGTCCGTAACGTTTGCGCGGCTCAGCGGAAAGCTGCCACGCTCGGCGTCGAGCTTCGACCGAGGGATCGTCGCTTTCCGTATCATGAGATGGAGCGCGACGGATATGGAGCTGCATCCCGCGGACGTGCGCTTGATCGCCTTGTCAGGGCCAAGCTGGGAATTCCGGATCATGACGCGTAAAAATCCCGAGACCCTGCTCACGTTGTGCCAGTCACTGAGCGAGAACCCGCGCATTGAGCTGGCGTGCACCCGGGCCGGCATCTCCCGCGCCACCTTCTATTCATGGCTATCGCAGTCGCAGGCCGGCGAGCCGGGCTTTGAGCTGGAGTGGTGCGGGCAAGTCGTGCCCCTGCATGTGGCCGTCGCGCTCTCGCGCCGCATGGTGATTATGGAGGCGGTCGCGCGCATGGAAGAAAGAGCCCTCAATGGCCATGAAGAAATCTCGATGTGGCATGGGGCTCCTGTCTATCAGATCGACGAGCGATATGAGCACTGTGATGACGAGACTCTAGCCATCCTTGGCGTCCCCGATCGCTACCTCCGTGATCCCGTGACCGGCGAAAAGGTGCCGTACAAAATCCACTACATGCCCCCGACGCAATTGGTTCTAGCTGTCGCGGGCGCACATTTCCCGAAGCTCTACGGCAACCATCAGAGCATCGAGGTCACCAACAAGTCCGGTGGAGTGCACGTTGTGAAGCATGAGCACAAACTGATCAAACCACCTGTGCCTGTTGTCGAGGCGTTGCCCGCACCTGTCGAAGATGCAGTTTTCGAGGAAGTTCCTGCCGAGCCTGTCACTATGCCCGAGCCGGCGATCGTTGAACGCGTCGGCATCAGCGATTTGGAGCGCGACCTTCTCGCCAAGTTGGCCGCGGGTCCGAAAAATCCGCGGCCTTCCGGACTGGTCAATACTTGTGGCGGAAGTTCGCCGCGCGCGGACGACCCGCAGGAAGGTGGCGCATGATCGACTGGGACGCACTCAACCAGCCTGTCGGGAATATCGACGATGCGCCGTCCGAGGAGCAGACCACCGGCCTCCCCGTTGAAAGGCCGTGGTCTCCAGCAGAGGCTGAGATCGCCGCCAAGCTTTTTCACAGCGATGATGCGTTCTGCCGATTGCCACCAGTGTTTACCCATGAGGGGGAAAACGGGGAAGAGATATTCGCCAACGCGGAGGAGTTTAAAGCACTCATGGGACTCGATCGCCTTCCCACCGAGGAAGAAGCGCTCGCCTTCAGCTCGCGTGTTCTGGCGCTCTGGACCAAGCTGCTCGATCAGCGCGCTGCGGAGCTGGACCGATGAAGGGCGACATTTCCATGTTGCGCCACTATCGCCTCGCCGAGCTTGCTGCGGCCGAGCCCGATCAACAGCGCCGGTTCAGACTGGCTTCGCTGGCGACGCGAGCGCGCTGGAATGCCTGTTTCCGGGGCGATCACCGGATCGAATGCCCGATCCCGACACCGGATGCAAAGCCTGACCCTCGATACGGACCGGATATGTGGCTGCTCTTCCTGCCGTAGGGCAGGATTCGTCGGCGCGCTTCGGCCGCACAGATACACCGGAGCGCCGGAAGGCCTCTCCAGCGACTCCGTAGGACTCTGGAGAGGCATTCGCGCAACGGATTGAACATGAACTTTCGGCGACCTTCTCCCGTAGAAGCTAGATCGGCTCCCGTAGAAAATGAACGGCAACGGTCGCGCTTGTCCCGCGATCACGAAGAGGCGAGCACAGAAAACATCTAAGGATTTGACTTCGTTTACTGCCCAGAAATCGAAAGGCCCACACGCGGCAGAACGTGCGGGCCTCTGATTCGAATTTTCGTCGCGACCCGGCAAGGTCCGACGATGTGATGCAACCAACCGTACTTGATCGCATGCGCAATCCTTATCCATCCCCCACTATCGCGTCAACGGCTTGTCCGGGAAATCTGCTTTCCTTCACGGCGTTCGCGCTTCATTGCCGCAGTGTCGCACACACACCGCGCGGTAAATTTCTCGCCCTCCTAAAAAGCTGGATCGATACCGAGATCGTGCCCGACTTCACGTCGTGGCGCGATTTTTTCCGCTGGCTAGATCGCCGCGGCGTCGATCGCGACACGATCCAAATCGCGCGCGGCCTCTGGACGGAGTACCAAAAACAGGAAGTCCCCCTTCCGCAGATACGAAGAGGGACATCATGAACCAGACAGTCTTGCGGCTCGGCGATCGACTTGACAACGTCGATCATGCGCTCGCGTCGGTATGGGCGAGCGACACCGGGCTATATCCCCCCGGCGTCACGAACGCAGAATACGATGGCCTCTTGCATAAGCGACACGAGGCGGCGTCGATCTATTCTCGCGCGCTTTGGCAGCGCGTCATCGCCGCTCGCGATAAATTTCGCAACCGTGTCCAACCTCCGCGGGCACGCGACGCCATCGCGCTGCGCGAGGAGATGTATGACGCAGAAATCCATCTGGACTTGCTCGAAAAGCTCGGCTTCGACTTCTCCACGGAGCGGGAACGGATCGACGCACACGCCAGAGCATGGCTTGCGCGCGAACGGTATGAGATTGCCGAAGAGAAATTCCAAGATCACCAGCGGCAGGCTCGCGCCGATCGACGCGCGGGCATTGTTCGCACCTAAGCCATACGAGGCCCCACAATGGCAAAGCGTAGCAAGCAGGAATTGGTGCCGGTCATCCTTGATGCGCCGTTGCCCGTCGATTTTGTTGATCTGGCTGGCAAGGGGCCTACGGCCGTAGCGAAGGATACATTCATCAATGCGCGAATTGCTCTAAACCGGCTCGATCTCGATTGTCGTTATGATCTGTTTCGCGAGCAGTATCTGATCAACGGTTATAAGCTCTCGTTGTCATCCGAGAAGGCTGGCGAATTGTCCGATGTCGCATGCCGGAAGCTTCGCATCATTATCCGGCAGAATTTCTTTTTCGAACCCGGTGAATCGAACATGGTGAACGCTGCAAAGGCCGCTTGCGAGGCCCGCGCATTTCACCCGGTCAAAGACTATCTCGATCCGCTGAAGTGGGACGGCGTTCCGCGCATCGATTCCTTTTTGTCCGACTACATGAGCGCCGAGGACAACGAGTACACGCGCGCGGTTGCGCGCATCACCTTCATTGCGTCCGTTCGGCGCATCTATCGTCCCGGCACGAAGTTTGACTATCTGCCGATCCTGCAAGGCGCCGAGGGCCTGAACAAGTCTACTGCCCTGAAGGTGCTCTATGGTGATGAGTTCTTCACCGACACGTCGTTTCTCGGTGCGGACTCGAAACACACTGACGAGATCGGTCGTGGAATGTGGTGTGTCGAATGTGCCGAGATCGCGGGCCTGAGGAAGGGCGAAATGGAGCTGATAAAGGCCCAATTGTCCCGGACCAAAGAGCGCATCCGCCGGCCATATGATCGGCTGGCAATGGACGTTCCGCGCACCTTCATCGCGTGGGGCACCACAAACGAGGTGCAATTTCTGAAGCCTTCCTCTGGCGTGAACCGGCGTTTCCTGCCGGTCACCGTTGGGCGTATCGATATCGACAGAATTCTCGCCGATCGCGATCAGCTATGGGCGGAGGCGAAGTTCTACGCGGACAGTGGCGAGAGCTGCATGCTGCCCGAACATCTCTGGCAGAACGCATTCAACGAGCGGCAGGCCTTCACTCAATCCGACCCTTGGGAGGAAGATTTGCGTGATATCTCGGTCTCCGCTGCTCGGGATCAGTTCGAAGACTACAGCGACCAAGCGATCTATCAGCGCATCGAATTGTCTAGTGGCGAGGCGGAAGAGCGCATAGCGTCCGCCTATGTGATGGATCAACTGAACATCCCAACGGAGCGGCGCACGTCAGAACTCGCGAAGCGCGCCGCGAACGTGATGCGAGATTTGGGCTGGAAGGGTCCGCAATCAGTACGCATCAACGGGAGCACCCTCAGAGGATTCGTTCGCAAAGAGCCCCAGCCTTGGGATTGAGGCGCGACTATAAGGCGCGCGGCTAGGACAAGAGATCGCGCACGCTGCGACGATGACGCGAGCGCACATGATAAGCCGTTGCGAAGGCGAGGACAGCAACAGCGACCCGGCCCATGGCGTGATTGAAGCGCGCGAGCCATCGCCAGAATGGGCGCTTGCGCCAGTCCGGTTTGCCGAAGACTTTTTCCCGTAGCGGATGTGTCATGGATCACTCTAAACAGCGCCGATTTTCAACACGCCAAAAGCGTGTTGAAAATTACACGGTCCTCACCTTGCTCATCGCGTAGTCGCTCCACGCCTGAAGCATCGGCCGCAACGCCTTCAACTGGTCGGCTCTGTCATAGCGTTCGTATGCCGCCTCGGTCGCGGTGCGCCCGGCCGCGTGCGCCTTGGCAAGCTCGCGAAGGTCCTTCGGATAGCCAGCCGCCTTGGCCCATGAGGTAAAGCTAGTCCTGAACCCGTGCACGGTGAGGCCGCTGCGAAGCGCGCCGAGCACATCATTCAAGGCCGACTTGTGCATCTCGCCGAAGATCAGGCCAGATGGCTTGCGCTTGCCGAGCAGTGCAAACGCGGCCGGCGACAGCGGAACGGCGTGCTCTTCGCCTTCCTTCATTGATCGCTCTTCACGACCGCCGGGGATGATCCAATCCTTACCGACGATCTCTTGCCAGTCGGCTAGACGTGCTTCCGCATTCCGCGCCACGGTCAAGATCGTGAAGGCTAGCGCACGCGCGGCGGGTGAGCCATCGGCGACAAGCTCAGCCATCAGATTGGGCACGTCGTCGCGGTGCATCGCAGGCCGCGGCGTGCTCTTCGGCGCGCTCTGCATCAGTTGCCCGATGATCTCAATGCGCGCCGGATTGGGTCCATCGGACCGAGCCCCTTTCGCCACCGCGTGGTCAATCACGCGTTCGATGCGACCGCGCATCTTCTCGGCGTTCGCCAGCGCATCGCCCCATCGCGTGGTCAGCTCGCTCGCGACCGCTGTATGGTCGATCTCATCGGCCCATTTCTTGGCGAGCGCGCCGGTTTTCAAACGGCGGTAGTTCTCGGGCTCGCGGCTTTTCGTCTTCCACTCCGACGCCTTCAACGTGATGAAGCTATCGACAACATCGGCGAAGCGCATGCGCTTCGGCGCGTCGCTCTTCGGCTCGGTCGCTGGCGCGGCCGAGTTGAGCACGGCGAGGCCGCGACGCGGGATGCGCTCTTCGTACCGCTTCGCCGCGAAGGCGTTGCGCGCATTGCGCGCAGCGCTGAGGCTCATCCCGTGGTGATAGCTGCCAAGGCTTGTTGAGCGGAAGCTGATGCCGTCCCGAAATTTGTAAATCCAGAGCGCGGAACCGCCCCGGATTTTTAACGAGAGGCTGGCACCATCGCTTAGCGTCTGATCGGTCCCGCTGGCGATGGCTTTCGTGATGTCGGCCGGGCTGAGGTTGCCCATGGGCAAAGGCTCCGTTTGTACCCACCTTTGTACCCACAATATGCCTTCCGGCCTGATCCAACAAGAGCCGGCATGAGAAATCAGACCCGATCTAACACCTTGGTAAATTAGCCGAAATGATCCGGCATGATCCAGCGTGAGAAAGTCTTAAAATTTCTAGGCGAGAAACCCCATCAAGACAACGTTTGCGTAGCGTTTGAGCGTTGATGCGTCTGTTTCGGGCCGATCCGGCCGCCCGCCATCATACGGGAATTCCATCAGCACTGAGGAGTCTCGTCGACGAGGTCTACGCCGCGCTGTCGCAGCTGTTCGCCTACGTTGCGGCACTGGCGCTGCTCGGTGGTCTCAGCGTCTATCTATGGCAACGTCTGCCGGACGCAACGGCGATGGAGCCGGCGGCCGCGGGCTGGGGCCTAGCCGACCATTCGGCCCCGGCCTTTGCCATGAGCCGGCTCGATCCACGTGACAAAACAGAGGCTTACGAAATCTTCCGGCACCCGCAGGGCGGCCGCAAGGACGTTTTCCGCTGGAATGATGCTGCGCTTAAGCCGATCGCCGAGTTGTTCGCGCATGCCGAGCTGAGGCGGACCACCGACCGCGTTACCTCCGGCCCGCCGGCCCTGTCGCCCGACTGGGTCATGGGCAGCGAAAACCCGAGGTTGCGCGGCGCGCTTTGATGGCGGCACCGTGGCAAGACACTGGTTTTGATGCAACTTTTGCTCCGCGGTCGGCATTATGTCCGCTGGTGTGGCGCAATTGACCTAGTGACGGCCCAGCCACCGCGGCTACAATGTGTTCCAATCGATTTGGCGACGCGCCAGCCCCTCTCGGGCCGTAATGACGAGGATGCGATGACCGTGAAATTCCCTGCCGCGAACAAGCTCGTGGTGTTGCTTGCTGCGGCTGCCGTCACCGCAACCGCGTTCAGCGTGACCCCGGCCGACGCTCAGGCCCCGACCAAGCGCCAGCAGCAGCGCTACGACCGCGACGGTCGCCACTATTACGGCCCGCAAGGTCCGAACCGAGTCTACCAGCAGGGCCCCCGCACCCGCGTTTACGTGACCACCCGCTCGTGGCTCGACGCCGGCACCGAGGTGCTGCCGGGCGATCGCAAGTTCAGCGACTACGCCTTCCCGCCGGATGTCGGCTATCCGTCGTTTGGGCGCGAGAACAACAACCGTCCGATCGATCGCCAGCCGCTCAGCCCGCCGGCCGATCTCGGCGGCTATCCGCGGAACTTCCCGCTGTACTGAGATTTTCGGCGATCAGCCGACACGAAAATGGCCGGGCTCGCCCCGGCCATTTTGTTTTGGCTTTGTCAATCCGGGCGATGCGAAAGCATCGAACCCGGAATAACGGCACTGCCGTTACGCGTGCAGCTTCTGCAATTCCTTCAGGATCGCCTCACCCATCTGCGCCGTGCTGGCCGATGTGGTGCCTTCCGACTTGATGTCGGCGGTGCGCAATCCGCTGGCCAAGACGGCGGCGATCGCGGCATCGACCTTGTCGGCGAGATCGCCCATGTCGAAGGAATAGCGCAGCGCCATGCCGAACGATGAGATCATCGCGATCGGATTGGCGAGGCCCCTGCCTGCGATGTCAGGCGCCGAGCCATGCACCGGCTCGAACAGCGAGCGGCGCTTCCTGGTCTTGGTGTCGATCTCGCCGAGCGAGGCCGAGGGCAGCATGCCGAGCGAGCCGGTCAGCATCGCCGCGATGTCGGACAGCATGTCGCCGAACAAATTGTCCGTGACGATGACGTCGAACTGCTTCGGCGCCTTCACCAGGTTCATGCCGCCGGAATCGGCGAGTTGATGCTCCAGCGTGACGTCCTTGTACTCGCGCGCATGCACCTGGGTTATGACCTCGTTCCAGAGCACGCCCGACTTCATGACGTTGCGCTTTTCCATCGACGTCACCTTGTTGCGGCGCTTGCGCGCAAGGTCGAAGGCGACGCGGCCGATTCGCTCGATCTCGTAGGTGTCGTAGACCTGGGTGTCGATCGCGCGCTTCTGGCCGTTGCCGAGATCGGTGATGGTCTTCGGCTCGCCGAAATAGACGCCGCCGGTGAGCTCGCGCACGATCATGATGTCGAGGCCCTCGACGACCTCGCGCTTCAGGCTGGAGGCCTCCGCCAGCGCCGGGTAGCACACCGCCGGGCGCAGATTGGCGAACAGGCCGAGGTCCTTGCGCAGCCGCAGCAGGCCGGCCTCCGGGCGCACCTCATAGGGCACGCTGTCCCACTTGGGACCGCCGACCGCGCCGAAGATCACGGCATCGGCCGCGAGCGCCTTGGCCATGTCGCCCTCGGAGATCGACACCTTGTGGGCGTCGTAGGCCGAACCGCCGACCAGCCCCTGCTCGGTTTCGAATTTCGCGATTCCCTGCGCGTTCAGCCAGTCGATCAGGCGCTGCACCTCGGCCATCACTTCGGGGCCGATGCCGTCGCCGGGGAGAAGCAGCAGTTTATGGGTCGCCATGGTGTTACCTCGAGCTAACTGTTTGTTGTCATTGCCGGGCAAAAGCGCGAAGCGCGTCCTCGCACAGATGACCCGGCAATCCATCTCGCTTCGATGAAGCCTTGAAGATGGAGGCCCGGGTCAAGCCCGGGCATGACGAGCGAAGAAAATCCGGCGCGAGTGCTAAAACGCCCAGGGCGGATTGGCAAGGCGCCTCGGACAGGGCCAGAATGGCCCCACATGGCCAACCGCGCCGCGCCAAGAAGCCAACAAGACGGACCTCATGACCGCCGCCATCCTCTACGCCTTTGCCTCGGCCCTTTTCCTCGGCGCCGGGGTCGTGCTGGCGCAACTCGGCCTCCGCACCGTCGAGCCGCTATCGGGCGCCGCCATCAGCGTGCCCTCCTTCACCCTGCTGTTCGTGCTGCTGTCCCCGCTGATCCTGCACGGCGAGCCGGTGGTCTGGCAGGGCTTGCCGATCTTCATGGCGATCGGCCTGTTCTTTCCGGCGTCGCTGACGTTCCTGACCTTCGCGTCGAACCGGGCGCTCGGGCCGGTCATCACCTCGACGCTGGGCAATCTCGCGCCGCTGTTCGCGGTCACCGCCGCCGTGGTCCTGCTGCACGAGCCCCTGGAACTGCAGCAGCTCATCGGTCTCGTCGTCGCGGTCGCGGGTGCCGCGATCATCACCGTGACCCGGCCGCGCGACCTCGGCCATTGGCGGAGCTGGGCGCTGCTGCTGCCGCTCACCAGCGCGCTGGTGCGCGGAATCGTGCCGCCGATCGCCAAGCTCGGTCTGGCGGTCTGGCCAAGCCCGCTCTGGGCGTGCCTGGTCGGCTACATCATGTCCTCGCTGGTGGTGCTGATGGTGCAGCGGATCCGCAAGGGCAGCTTCATGGTGCAGGCCCCGCGCGAGGGCCGGTTCTGGTTCGCGATGACCGGGATCAGCAACGGGCTCAGCGCGCTCAGCCTGTTCGCGGCGGTCCGCAACGGCCCGATCACGCTGGTGGCGCCGCTCGCCGCGATCTATCCGCTGGTCACCGTGGCGCTGAGCGCGATGGCGTTGAAGCACATCGAGATCACGATGCGGATCGTCGCCGGAACCGCGTTGACCGTGATCGGCGTGGCCCTGGTGCTGATCGCCTGATTGTCCGTTCTGCAACACACCGTTGCGGCGCGAGGCGCTGGGCAGGACCGGCGCGGCCTGTCACAATGCCGGCATTGCCGGAGTGATTTGTGAGAGCCCCCACCCCATCCTACGCGCGTCCCGCGCGGCTGATCCTTATTCTGTCGCTGGCACCGACCATAGGCCTCGGCATCGGCCGCTTTGCCTATTCGCTGGTGCTGCCCGACATGCGCGACTCGCTGGCCTGGTCCTATTCGGCCGCCGGCTTCATGAACACGATCAACGCCGCCGGCTATCTGGTCGGCGCACTGTTCGCCTCGCGCCTGATCCAGCGCTTCGGGCTGGCGACATCGGTGCGCTGGTCGACGCTCGCCTGCGTGCTGTCGCTGGCGCTCTCGGCCATCTCGGGCAATTTCGTCGTGTTGAGTTTCGCCCGCCTCCTGCTCGGCCTCGCCGCCGCGGTCGGCTTTGTCGGCGGCGGCACGCTTGCGGCGACCATCGCACAATCGCGGCCGCACCGCGCGAATTTCCTGATCAGCCTGTTCTACGCCGGACCGGGCATCGGCATCCTGTCGTCCGGCCTGATCGCCCCTTTCGTGCTGCAGGGCTTCGGCGCGGGCTCCTGGTGGATCGTATGGTGGGCGATGACGCTGCTCGGGGTCGCCATGATCCTGCCGCTGTGGTTCGCGCCGTTTCACGCCGACACCATCGCCGGCCGCATCGTGCGAACGAAGTTCGCGATCTCACCGGTCCTGATCTATCTTACCAGCTATTTCCTGTTCGGCGCCGGCTACATCGCCTACATGACCTTCATGATCGCCTACGTCCGCGACGGCGGCGGCGGCGCTGTGGCGCAGAGCGCGTTCTGGAGCCTGATCGGCGTCAGCGCCTTCGTGACGCCCTGGGTCTGGCGGCGCGTGCTGGCGCTCGACCGCGGCGGGCTCGCGACCACGATCATCCTCGGCGTCAACGCGCTCGGCGCCAGCCTGCCGATCTTCGGGCATTCACCGCTGCTGCTCGCAATCTCGGCGCTGGTGTTCGGCGTCGCCTTCTTTGCCGTGGTCAGCTCGACCACCGCCTTCGTCCGCCTCAATTACCCGCCGGAAGCATGGCCCACGGCAATCGCCGCAATGACCATCGCCTTCGGGATCGGCCAGACACTCGGCCCGATCGTGGTCGGCGCCATCACCGACGCGGTCGGCAGCCTGTCATTTGCGCTGAACGTCTCGGCGGCGATGCTGGCGCTGGGAGCGGTGCTGTCGGCCTTTCAGAGAAAGGTCGGGCCGAAATCAGCGAATAGCGAGTAGCGAACAGAAACGCGTCTCGTCACTCCCCATTCGCTATTCGCCGCCTCAATTCCCGCTGAACGAATTGTATCCCTGGTCTTCCCAGTAGCCGCCCTTGTAGTCGTTGGTGACTTCCATCGAGACGACGTATTTCGGATTCTTGAAGCCGAGCTTGGTCGGCACCCGGATCTTCATCGGATAGCCATAGGCGCGCGGCAGGATCTGGTCGGCGAACTTGAACGTCATCTGCGTCTGCGGATGCAGCGCGCTGCGCATGTCGAGCGGCGAATTGTAGCCGTCCTTGTCGGCACACTGGAACCAGACATATTTTGCGCGCATGTCGGCGCCGACCAGCTTGAGGAAATCGCGCAACGGCGTGCCGGTCCAGCTGCCGATCGCGCTCCAGCCCTCGACGCAGATGAGCCGGGTAACCTGCTTGACCTGCGGCAGCTTGTAGAGCTCGTCCAGCGTCCAGGACTTCTTGTTCTCGACTAGCCCGCGCACCTCCAGCTTCCAGTCCGGGCCCGCGATGTCAGGCGCATCGTCGAGATCGTAATAGGCATTGAACGGGAAGGGCTTGGTGATCATGCTCTCCGGGAAGGTCGGCGCCAGCGCATCCGGATTGAACATCCAGGCCTGCACGGCGTCGTTGAACTTCGACACCTTCTTCAGCAGTTCCTCCGCCGAGGACGAATCGACAACATCGCAGCCGGTCAGCAGCGTCAGCGCGCCGAGGCTCGCGCCGGTCGTGATGAAGCGGCGCCGCGTCGGACCGGGCATGGTTTTCACGGCGTCGCCGACGAGCAGTTTCTCGTCGACGCCGGGGATCAGAAGCTTGCGCATGCGACCCATAACGTCCTCCTCAACGTCCGATGATCATGGCGCGCAGGCTGCGCGGCACCAGCACCGCGAGCGCGACATGGATCACCAGGAAGGCGACGATCAGCGCCATGCAGGTGAAGTGAACGTAGCGCGCGATGTCGTAGCCGCCGAACAGCACCGACAGCCAGTACAATTGCACCGGCTTCCACATCGACAGGCCGGACAGCACGATCACGACGCCGACAATGATGATGCCGGCATAGAGCAATTTCTGCACGTAATTGTATGTGCTGAGATCGTCATGCGACAGCTTGAAGGTGAGCGCCGCCCTGGCGTCGGAAATCACGCCACCCGGCGTGATCGGCAACAGCTTGCGACGGAACCGGCCGGTGATGAAGCCGAGGATCAGATAGATCAGGCCGTTGACCATCAACAGCCACATCGCAGCGAAGTGCCACAGCAACCCGCCGGCGAGCCAGCCACCGAGCGTGATGCTCGGGGAGAAGGTGAAGTTGAACAAGGGCGAGGCGTTGTAGATCTGCCAGCCGGACATGATCATCATGATCATGGCGAGCGCATTGATCCAGTGCAGCACGCGCACCCACACGGGCTGGATGACCTTCGCGGGCGTCGCTGTGTCTGCGTGGTCGTCGGTGACGGCGAAGCTCGACATTGGGGGGTTCTCTGCTCAAGGTCATTATCGGCTTATACGCCGGGAACCGCCATTCCGTTACAGAAACTCGCGTTATCAGTTTGATGCACGCGGCCTATCACGGTCACAAAAATGCGAGCCGGGGCGGGGCGCCGGCTCGCCGTTCCGCCCGCCCTGTCGGGATTAAACAGGGCGGTCGGGTGTTACGTCGCCGGCATCAGGACGGTATCGATCACGTGGATGACGCCGTTCGATTGGTGGACGTTGGAGATCGTCACCATGGCAGAACCACCCTTGGCATCGACGATCCAGACCTTGCCGTCCTGCTTCTTCACCGTGAGCTCCTCGCCCTCGGCCGTCTTCAGCGTCTTGCCGTCGGTGAGGTCGGATGCCTCGAGCCTGCCGGGGACCACATGGTAGGTGAGGATCTTGGTCAGCGTCGCCTTGTTCTCGGGCTTCACGAGATTGTCGACGGTTCCCGCCGGCAGCTTGCTGAACGCGGCATTGGTCGGCGCGAACACCGTGAACGGGCCCTTGCCTTCCAGCGTGTTGACCAGGCCCGCGGCCTTCACCGCGGAGACGAGCGTGGTGTGATCTTTCGAGTTCACTGCGTTCTGGATGATGTTTCTCGATGGGAACATCGCGGCGCCGCCGACCATCACGGTCTTCTCCGCGGCGCTGACCGGCGCGACGACAGTTGGGGTAAGCGCGAGCGCGGCGAAGGCTGCAGCCGAGAACAGTGCAATAGGCTTGGACATGGAAGGTCTCCCGATATTGGTGTGACCGGCGGCTCCGCCGGGATGAAAGGGTCAACGACGACAGGGGGTGATGAGTGAATGCGTCGTCGTTGGCTCGAACTACGGGAGGTTTTGCGGACGGTTTCGCCGGATAATTTATCGTGATGCGTGAAACTAATGTCAGGCGTGATCGTGAGGCCGAACCCGATTGCAGCCCGGATGGAGCCAGCGAGTCGCGCGAAGCGCCCAATAGCTCCATCCGGCTGCGAAGTTGTGAGGGTGCCTCGCCTAATCCCGGTTCGCCGGCGTCTGGATGAAGCCGCGGTTGTGCGTCGGGCTGATCAGGATCTCGTTCATGCAGACGCGCGGCGGCATGCTGGCGACGAAGGCGATGGTGCGGCCGAGATCTTCGGGCTGCAGCATCTTGGCCTGCTCGGCCTCGCTCGGCACCACCGGCCGCAGCTTGAGGATCGGGGTGGCGACCTCGCCCGGCGACAGGCAGCAGGCGCGCAGGCCGTTGACGCATTCGTCCATGTTGAAGGAGTGCGTCAGCGCCAGCACCGCGTGCTTGGTCGTGGTGTAGGCCGGGCCCGGCATCTTCGAGACATGGCGGCCGGCCCAGGAGGCGACGTTGATGATGCAGCCGTCCTTCTGCTTGCGCATCGTCGGCAACACCGCGTGCATGCAGTAGAGCACGCCATTGAGGTTGATCTCGACCAGCTTGTCCCAGCCTTGAAGCTCCATATCGGCCCAGCTTCGCTTCGGCACGTTGATGCCGGCGCTGTTGACCAGGAGATCGATCCGGCCGTGCCTGGACACGATCGTCTCGGCGGCCTTGTTAACGTCGGCCTTGTTGCTGACGTCGAGCGGGATGGCCTCCGCCTTGCCGCCGTTCTTCGTAACGTTGGCGACGACGCGATCCAGCTCTTCCTTTCGGCGGCCGGAGACCACCACCGTCCAGCCATCCGCGGCCAGGAACTCCGCCCCGGATTCACCGATTCCCGTGCCGCCGCCAGTCACCCAGGCCACGCGTTTCTCGTTTTTTGTCATGCAAACTGTCTCCGTTGCTTTCCGAAGGGCGTTTTTGCTAATCCAACCAGGATTTATCGGCTCTTTCGGCCCCTCGGGGATGTTGCATGAACATGACCGCCAACGCCAACCTGTTTTCCCGCCTGTTCGACGGCCTCGACGATCCCAACCGGCTCGCAATCGAGCAACTCGACGGCAGCCGCATCTCCTATGGCGACCTGATCGCCCGCGCCGGGCAGATGGCGAATGTGCTGGTCAGCCGTGGCGTCAAGCCGGGCGATCGCGTCGCCGCGCAGACCGAGAAGTCGGTCTCGGGCCTCGTGCTCTATCTCGCCACTGTGCGGGCCGGCGGCGTCTATCTGCCGCTCAATACCGCCTATACGCTGAACGAGCTCGAATACTTCATCACCGACGCTGAGCCGACGGTAGTGGTTTGCGATCCCTCGAAGCTGGAGGGGATCAAGGCCATCGCCGCCAAGGTCGGCGCCAAGGTCGAGACGCTCGACGCCACCGGCAACGGCTCGCTGACCGAGGCCGCCGACAAGGCGGCCAAGGATTTTACGACGGTGCAGCGCGGCAATGACGATCTTGCCGCGATCCTCTACACCTCGGGCACCACCGGCCGCTCCAAGGGCGCGATGCTGTCGCACGACAATCTGGCATCGAATTCGTACTCGCTGGTCGACTATTGGCGCTTCACCGACAAGGACGTGTTGATCCACGCGCTGCCGATCTACCATACCCATGGCCTGTTCGTAGCGAGCAACGTCACGCTGTTCGCCCGCGCCTCGATGATCTTCCTGCCGAAGTTCGATCCGGATCTGATCCTGAAGCTTATGGCGCGCGCCACCGTGCTGATGGGCGTGCCGACCTTCTACACCCGCCTGCTGCAGAACCCGGGCCTGAACAAGGAAGCGACCAAGCACATGCGGCTGTTCATCTCGGGCTCCGCGCCGCTGCTCGCCGACACGCATCGCGAATGGTCCGCGCGCACCGGGCATGCCGTGCTCGAGCGCTACGGCATGACCGAGACCAACATGAACACAAGCAACCCCTATGACGGCGACCGCGTGCCCGGCGCCGTCGGCTTCGCGCTGCCCGGCGTGTCGGTGCGGGTCACCGAACCCGAGACCGGCAAGGTGCTGCCGCCGGAGACGATCGGCATGATCGAGGTCAAGGGCCGGAACGTCTTCAAGGGCTACTGGCGGATGCCGGAGAAGACCAAGGCCGAGTTCCGTGACGACGGCTTCTTCATCACCGGCGATCTCGGCAAGATCGACGACAAGGGCTATGTCCACATCCTCGGCCGCGGCAAGGACCTGGTGATCTCAGGCGGCTTCAACGTCTACCCGAAGGAGATCGAGAGCGAGATCGACGCCATGCCGGGCGTGGTCGAATCGGCCGTGATCGGCGTACCGCATGCCGACTTCGGCGAAGGCGTCACCGCCGTCCTGGTCTGCAACAAGGGCGCCGACGTGAGCGAAGCCTCGGTGCTGAAGGCGCTCGACGGGCGGCTGGCGAAATTCAAGATGCCCAAGCGGGTCTTCGTCGTGGACGAATTGCCGCGCAACGCGATGGGCAAGGTGCAGAAGAACATTCTGCGGGATAAGTATAAGGATATTTACACGAAGGCATGAGGGACGCGGGTCGTCCGCGAGGAGCAATGAAACGGGAGCAGGCCGTTCGGATTACCGATCACCTACTCGACGCCTGCGAGGCGTTGGACAAGGCGGACATGGCCATTGCGGGGCTCGGCAAGGAGGAGCGGCTCAGGTTCGATCGCCTGCTTTACGAGGTCGTCCAGGATTTAGAAGACAAACTGCTCCTGCCGATCTGCGAGCAATATCCGGATCTGTTGCCACCCGAGCCCGAGCGGAGCCGCCCGTAGTGTGCAGCGAGCTCACATGGAGCGAGGTGAATCTTCCATCCACGGTGACCGAGGGCCAACTCGACGAGATCATCTTCTCGCTCTTGAAGCCGCGTTGGCAAAAGACAGCAGCGATCCTGATCTATGCAGAAAAGCGCTGCAAAGGAGCTCGGCTTACCGATCAGTGACCACGTAATTGCAGCTCGATTGCGCGCGCTTTCCGACTCCGATCGCATCGAAGGCATTGGCGATTTGCGGTTGTGGAGACACAGCGAAGTCCGGTTGAAGGAATAGCGCCGTAGCCCGGATGGAGCGAAGCGCAATCCGGGCTCTTGCGGGCGGGTAGACTGATCCCGGATTACGCTTCGCTCCATCCGGGCTACGAACCTACGCACCGTTCAACAGGCTGATCACGAACCGTCCGCCGACAATAAAGAGATACGTCCCGAACGCCACCTCCAGCGCCCGCTTCGACAGCGCGTGCGCGACCTTCACGCCGAGCGGTGCGGTGACGAGCGTGGCCGGCATCACCAGGAGCGTGCCGATCAGCGAGACGTAACCCAGCGCGAACGGCAGCTGCAGCGCGGCGACGTCGGGAAAGCGCGCCGCGGCGGGCCAGCCGGCATAGACATAGCCGAGCGCGCCGGGGATCGAGATCAGCACGGCGAGCGCCGACGACGTCGCGACCGCCTGATGGATCGGCCGGCCGTAGAAGGTCATCAGGAGGTTCGCGAACAGGCCGCCGCCGATCCCCATCAGCGTCGACAGCAGGCCGACGAAGAAGCCGTAGACCCGCATCAGAAGGCCCTTGGGCACGTCGTCGCCGAACTTCCAGGTCTCGCGCGCCAGCAGCAGCCGCGCTGCCGCCGACCATGCCACCATCACGAACACGATCTTGAACAGCCGCTCCGGCGCAAAGCGCGCGGTGACGCTGCCGGCCAGGACGCCGAGCACGATCGGCAGCCACCAGCGCTTGAGGATCTCCATGTCGACCGCGCCGCGGTGATAATGGGCGCGGAACGAACTGAGCGAGGTCGGGATGATGATCGCAAGCGATGTGCCGATGCAGAGCGGCATCCGCACCTCGAGCGGCACGCCGGCGAGGCGGAAGCACTCGTAGAACACCGGCACCAGGATCGCGCCGCCGCCGATGCCAAACACGCCGGCGAGAAAGCCGGACAGCGCTCCCACCGCGATCAGCAACAGCGCGAGTTCGAGAAGCTCCTTGGGATCGAGGCCGGCCATCATGTCCTTGGGCAGCTTGAGTGTTCTGCGGCCGCCAGGGCGCAAGCCTTGGGGCACCAGCCCCAGGGGCTAGCCAAGCGAGCATTAGCCCGTTCGGGGATTGGAGGGTATCTTCGCGTGCTGGCTCGGCGACGTCAGCATGATCCTGTGCGGGTCGCCGGACTATCGCGCGGCGCGGCACGCCGCAGACGCCGGACGATCTTGCCGGGCACAACTGTCTCGTATCCTCGGACGCACCCGGCAGCGCGGCGTGGCGCTTCGCCGACGGCACCACAGCGGGCCGCAAAATCCGCATATCCGCCCGGCTCTGGATGAATAGATGGGGTAACGGGCCGACGGATATAGCCGCCCGGTCGCGACGGCGCGATGTGGAAGCGCGCTCGCGTGCGGCTTTTCGGGCAGGCGGTCGTCCCTCAAACTGATGGTGTTCAAACGGAGTCGGGCGAGCCCGCTCCAAGCATCATTAAGGGACGACCATGTACCACTATGCAGGAATCGACGTGTCTTTGGAAAGCTCGAGCGTTTGCGTTGTCGATGGCGCGGGCAAGATTTTGCGGGAGGCGAAGGTTGCCAGCGAGCCGGAAGCGCTGATCGCCTGGTTCCGATCGCTGGGCCAGGCGATGGAGCGGATCGGACTGGAGGCCGGTCCGTTGTCGCAATGGCTGTCCACGGCGCTGCGCGCGGCCGGGCTTGCCGTCGAGCTGCTGGAGACCCGGCACGTCCGCGATGCCTTCAAGGCGATGCCGGTGAAGTCGGACCGCAACGATGCCCGCGGCATCGCCCAACTGATGCGGCTCGGCTGGTTCCGGCCGGTCCACTGCAAGTCGATTGAAGCGCAGGAGACGCGGGCGGTTCTGACGGCCCGCAAGCTGCTGCAGTCGAAGCTGCGCGACATCGAGAACAGCGTACGTGGCGTGCTGCGGGGCTTTGGCCTGAAGGTCGGCAAGACCACCGAGCGCACGTTCGCCAACCGGATCCGGGAGCTCGTCGCCGGCCACCCCGGACTTGAGCTGGTGGCGCAGGCCCTGCTCGAAGCCCATGCCGTGTTGCTGCGCGAGTTCAATGGCCTGGACAGACACACCCAGAAGCTCGCCAGATCGCATCCCCCGGCCCGGCTTCTGATGACAACGCCGGCCGTCGGCCCGATCGTGGCGCTCACCTATGCCGCCGCGATCGACGATCCGATCAGGTTCCGTTCCTCGAAGGCGACCGGCGCGCATTTTGGGCTCACCCCGAAGAAGTATCAGTCGGGGCAAACCGACTACACTGCCCGCATCAGCAAGATCGGCGACGCGTCGGTGCGGGAGGCGCTGTACCAGGCCGCCCACGTCATGCTGACCAAGCCGGTCAGGAACTGCTCGGCGCTGAAGAGCTGGGCCATGCGGCTTGCCAAACGTGCGGGCATGCGCAAGGCCAAGGTGGCGCTGGCGCGCAAGCTCGCAGTCATCCTGCATCGGATGCTGGCTGATGCGAAACCCTTCAATCCGATGGCCCACGCAACCTAAGGAAGGAGCCTCAACCGATCTGGGCAGGCCACGACACCAGGCCTTCCCCGAGCGAAGTCCCTTTGCCGGGACGACGGATCCGGTCAGGCCGCCATCCGGGAAGTCGGTTCACAACCACGCTTCCGTAGATTGGCCGGCCGGCTCCTCAATGCACCCCATCAGGCGACGGCCACTGCGCCGATCCCGTACAGAAGCAAGTGCCCGGCAAGTGGACCACGCAAAAAGGGATTGACTAACCAAGGCCCGTTACAGAAGCCCGGATGCACTGGCCTGCGCAGCGAGAGACGGCGCAAGGATCGTCCCGCGTGCCGTCGTGGCAGGTGGCGTCCGATCTCGCCGCGGGGCGATTGCAAGGCCTGCTGATCGAGCACGAACCGGCGCCCACGGAGCTGCATTTGACCTTCGAGCCATCCCGGGTCGCGTCGCCTAAGATCAGGGCTTTCGTCGATTATCCGGTCGAGTGATGGCGGAGCGGCGACGCCTTCGGAACCCGGGCATCCACGCCGATTCGCACTTAGATATTTAGATTCATTTGTTGGTTCACCTGACGCAGAGACTGGTATACCAGACTGCTGATCAATCAGATTTCGGCTGCGCTAACAATGAACTTCGGTTCGACCGAAGGCTATTTGGGCGTTGCACGGACCTGTCCGACTCCGTAAATAGAATTGATCTACCGCGTTCCCCGATGGGCCGGCCGCGGTCCCACACAACATAAAGCCCGCCGATGACCGCCAGGATCGAACGACCCCTTTCGCCCCATATACAAACCTATCGCTGGACTCTGACGATGGCGCTATCCATCGTCCACCGCGCCACGGGTATTGCGCTCTATTTCGGCACGCTGCTGCTCGCCTGGTGGCTGATTGCGGCGGCTTCCGGCCCCACCGCCTACGCCAACGTCCAGGCCTTCACCGGCAGCGTCATCGGCAAGCTGATCGTGTTCGGCTACACTTGGGCGCTGATGCACCACCTGCTGAGCGGCATCCGGCATTTCGTCTGGGATCTCGGCTACGGGTTCAAGGCCAATGAGCGCGAGGCGCTGACCTGGGGCGCCCTGGTCGGCGGCGTCTCGCTCACCGTCCTCATCTGGATCATTGCCTACGCTGTCGGAGGTGGACGATGAGCGGCCCGTCTTCGATGCGCACGCCGCTGGCGCGCGTCCGCAACCTCGGCGCCTCGCACAGCGGCACGGGCGACTTCTGGCGTCAGCGCCTCACGGCGGTCGCCATGACGTTGCTGATCATCCCCGTGATCGTCGTGGTGATCATGCTGCTCGGCCGCAACCAGGCCGGCGCGGCGCAAATCCTCGGCTCGCTGCCCATCGCAGTCATCCTGCTGCTCTTCATCATCGCCAGCACCTGGCACATGAAGATCGGCATGCAGGTCGTGATCGAAGACTACGTGCATAACGAGAAGCTGAAGATCGCGAGCGTGATGGCGAACAACTTCTTCTGCTTCGTGGTCGCGATGGCCTCGATCTACGCAATCCTCAAATTGTCGTCGGGAGTGTAACCCATGGCCGGTGAAGGAAACGGCAAGGCCACCAACGGTGGCCCGGCCACGAACGGCAAGGCTTACCCGATTCAGGACCACACCTACGACGTCGTCGTGGTCGGCGCCGGCGGCGCCGGCCTGCGCGCCGTGGTCGGCTGCTCGGAAGCGGGCCTGCGCACGGCCTGCATCACCAAGGTGTTCCCGACCCGCTCGCACACCGTTGCGGCTCAGGGCGGCATCTCGGCCTCGCTCGGCAACATGCATCAGGACGACTGGCGCTGGCACATGTACGACACCGTGAAGGGGTCGGACTGGCTCGGTGACCAGGATGCGATCGAGTACATGGTGCGCAACGCGCCCGACGCGGTCTATGAGCTCGAGCATTGGGGCGTCCCGTTCTCGCGCACCGAGGACGGCCGAATCTACCAGCGTCCGTTCGGCGGCATGACCATCGACTTCGGCAAGAGCCAGGCGCAGCGCACCTGCGCCGCCGCCGACCGCACCGGCCACGCCATGCTGCACACGATGTATGGCCAGTCACTGCGCCACGCGGCCGAGTTCTTCATCGAATTCTTCGCCATAGACCTGATCATGGACGACCAGGGCGTCTGCCGTGGCGTGATCGCGCTCAAGCTCGATGACGGCACGCTGCATCGCTTCCGCGCCCAGACCACGATCCTGGCCACCGGCGGCTATGGCCGCGCCTATGCCTCCTGCACCTCGGCGCACACCTGCACCGGCGACGGCGGCGGCATGGTGCTGCGTGCCGGTCTTCCGTTGCAGGATATGGAATTCGTGCAGTTCCACCCGACCGGCATCTACGGCTCGGGCTGCCTCGTCACCGAGGGCGCGCGCGGCGAAGGCGGCTATCTCGTCAACTCCGAGGGCGAGCGCTTCATGGAGCGCTATGCGCCGTCCGCCAAGGACCTCGCCTCGCGCGACGTCGTATCGCGCGCAATGACGATCGAGATCCGCGAAGGCCGCGGCGTCGGCAAGAAGAAGGATCACATCTTCCTGCACCTCGATCACCTCGATCCGAAGGTGCTGCACGAGCGGCTGCCGGGCATTTCCGAATCGGCGAAGATCTTCGCCAATGTCGACGTCACCCGTGAGCCGATCCCGATCGTGCCGACCGTGCACTACAACATGGGCGGCATCGCCACGAACTATCACGCCGAGGTCCTGACCAAGCGCAACGGCGACGACAATTCGGTGGTGCCGGGCCTGATGGCGATCGGCGAAGCGGCCTGCGTGTCGGTGCACGGCGCCAACCGCCTCGGCTCCAACTCGCTGATCGACCTCGTGGTGTTCGGCCGCGCGGCCGCGCTGCGCTGCGCCGAGAAGCTGACCGCCAACGCCAAGCAGGCTGAGCTGCCGAAGGATTCCGCCGACCGCGCGCTCGGCCGGCTCGATCACTTCCGCCACGCCTCCGGCTCCACGCCGACCGCGAAGCTGCGCGACAGCATGCAGCACGTGATGCAGAACAATTGCGCGGTGTTCCGCACCGGCGAAGTGCTGCAGGAAGGCCAGAACCTGATCCACAAGGTCTATGGCGGCGTCGGCGACATCTCGGTATCCGACCGCTCGCTGGTTTGGAACTCCGACCTGGTCGAGACGCTTGAATTCGACAATCTGATCGTCCAGGCGGTCGTGACGATGGACTCTGCGGCGAACCGCACCGAGAGCCGCGGCGCGCATGCTCGCGAGGATTTCCCCGAGCGCGACGACAAGACCTGGATGAAGCACACCCTGGCGTGGCTGGATTCGAGCGGCAAGACCTCGATCGAGTATCGCCCGGTGCACGATTACACGATGACCAACGACGTGCAGTACATCCCGCCGAAGGCGCGGGTCTACTGAGAACGAAGGCGAGCAAGCATGGTTGAATTCGCACTTCCGAAGAATTCGAAGATTTCCGGCGGCAAGACCTGGCCCAAGCCGGCCGGCGCCACCGAGACGCGCGAATTCAAGGTGTATCGCTGGAATCCAGACGACGGCAAGAATCCGAGCGTCGACACCTATTATGTCGACGTCAATGATTGCGGCCCGATGGTGCTGGACGGCCTGATCTGGATCAAGAACCACATCGATCCGACCCTGACCTTCCGCCGCTCCTGCCGCGAAGGCGTCTGCGGCTCCTGCGCGATGAATATCGACGGCCAGAACACGCTCGCCTGCACCAAGTCGATGCACGACGTCGCCGCCGGCGGCGCGGTGAAGGTCAATCCGCTGCCGCATCAGCCGGTCGTGAAGGACCTCGTTCCCGACCTCACCAATTTCTACGCCCAATACGCCTCGATCGAGCCGTGGCTGAAGACCACCACGCCGACGCCGCAGAAGGAGTGGAGGCAGAGCCACGAGGACCGCGAGAAGCTCGACGGGCTCTACGAATGCATCCTGTGCGCCTGCTGCTCGACCTCGTGCCCGAGCTACTGGTGGAACAGCGAACGCTTCCTCGGCCCGGCCGCGCTTTTGCAGGCGAACCGTTGGGTCACCGACTCGCGCGATGAAGCAACCGGCGAGCGCCTGGACAACCTCGAGGATCCGTTCCGCCTCTATCGCTGCCACACCATCATGAATTGCGCCAAGGCGTGCCCGAAGGGCCTCAACCCGTCGGAAGCGATCGCAGAGCTCAAGTTCAAGCTGGTCGAACGGCAGATCTGACCCGCCGCAGGCGCCGGAGCCTGGCCATCGATCGACCAGGCTCCGCTCAATGATCGGCGTTCCGTGCCTTCTCCAGTTAGAGCAGGTTACGTCAGCAGGCCGAACGTCATTTGCCGCAGCGCGCTGTTGCCGGCGAAGGCGGGGAGGTTGCAACTAAAACCGTCGAAGAGCCGATCGATTTCCTGCCGCAGAACCGCGAACGGACTGGCGTGCTGGCGCGGCACGGAACGTTCGACGTGAACGGGAACTGTAGCTTCGGTCATTCATTCTCTCCTGACTGAACCCAATTCACGGACCATATCCTTAAGGTGAGGTCCAAAATCTCTGTCTTGACCGAGATCAAGGCTCGCGACGATCGCCTGCTCACACTGCGTCCATTACGATTTCGGATGGGTTGCTATGTATGCGATGGTGCTTGCGGCGCGCGGTGCGCCTCTCGTCCTTCAGGAGCGGCCTGACCCGGTTCCGGGCCCCGGCGAGGTTCGCGTCAAGGTCGGTGCCTGCGGCGTTTGCCGCACCGATCTCCATGTCGTTGATGGCGAGCTGCCTGATTTGTCCTACCCGATCATCCCCGGCCACGAGGTCGTCGGCCGGATCGATGCGCTGGGAGACGGCGTCACCGAGCTCCCGATCGGCAGGCGCGTCGGCGTGCCCTGGCTCGGCCGCACGTGCGGCGACTGTCCCTATTGCCGCGCGGGCCAGGAAAATCTCTGCGATCGTCCGCAGTTCACCGGCTACACCCGCGACGGCGGCTTCGCCACCCACGTCGTTGCCGACGCTCGCTATTGCTTCCCGCTCGGAGAGCGCGGCGATGCCGTGGCTCTTGCCCCGCTCCTTTGTGCCGGATTGATCGGTTGGCGATCGCTGGTGATGGCCGGCGACGGCAAGAACATTGGCATCTATGGCTTCGGCGCGGCCGGACACATCGTGGCGCAGGTCGTGCGGTCGCAGGGCCGGTCGATTTTTGCGTTCACCCGCAAGGGCGACGATGACGCTCAGTCGCTTGCGCTTTCCATGGGCGCGAGTTGGGCTGGCGCGTCGGAGGACAAGCCTCCGGTCGAGCTCGACGCTGCAATCATATATGCGCCCTTCGGACCATTGGTGCCGCAGGCACTTCGCGCGGTGCGCAAGGGCGGGCGCGTGGTATGCGCCGGAATCCACATGTCCGACATTCCGTCGTTCCCCTACGATATTCTCTGGGGCGAGCGGCAGATCGTCTCCGTCGCCAACCTGACACGGCAGGACGGCATTGATTTTCTAGGCACCTGGGCCGGCGCCGATATCCAGACGCACATCACGGCTTTTCCGCTCGATCAAGCCAACGAAGCGCTGGCGCAGCTGCGCGACGGCAAGCTGGTAGGCGCGGCTGTGCTGCGACCATGACGGCGCCAACCCGCACAAACAGCCGCGAGGACGGCCAGCGTGCGGTGCTTGCCTTCATGGACGAGCGCGTCCGTAGCGGCGCGGCGAAACGGGTCGACACCCATATCTCCGTGGTCTTCCTCGAGCCAGATCGCGTTCTGAAGATCAAGCGGGCCGTTCGCCTGCCGTTCCTGGATTATTCGACCCTGGAGAAGCGGAAGCAAGCCTGCGAGGCGGAGCTTGCCGTCAACAGGCGCTATACTCCTGAGCTTTATCGGCAGGTCATTCCGATCACCAAGGGAACAAGCGGCCCCGAAATCGGCGGCGCCGGACCCGTGCTTGAGTGGGCCGTCGAGATGGCGCGGTTCGACGAACGCTGCACACTCGATCATTTGGCTGCCGCCGGCGAGATCAAGCCGGAGATCGGTGATGCGCTGGCCGATACGATCCAGCGATCGCACGAGAACGCAGAGATTTCCGACGGCGCCGCGTGGCTTGTCTCCATTGCCACTATTATCGACCGCAACACCGATAGGCTCCGCAGCCAGCCCACACTTGAAGGTCGCGCCGTCGAGCAGTTGCACGAACGAAGCCATGGATGGCTGGTAAGCTGCCGGCCTCTGCTTGAGCGGCGGGCTTCAGCAGGATGCGTCCGACGCTGTCATGGCGACGCTCATCTCGGCAACGTCGTCCTCATCAACCAGAAGCCGGTGTTGTTCGACGCCATCGAATTCGATCCCGCGATGGCGACCACGGACGTTCTCTACGACCTTGCCTTCCCGCTGATGGATCTCATCCATTTTCGTTCGCAGCGCGCAGCAGGCCGGCTGCTCAATCGCTATCTCGAACCAAGCTGGCGCGACAACGGCGCCGCGCTGCAATCGCTTTCGCTGTTTCTTTCCATGCGGGCGGCGATTCGCAGCCAGGTGCTCTTCACCAAATGCGAACAATCGCGCGACGTTGCGGGGATGACCGAGGCGACATCCTATTTCGAGCTGGCACTACGGCTGATCGCCCCGGCAAGCCCCTCGCTGGTTGCGATCGGAGGGATGTCCGGAACGGGCAAGAGCGTGCTGGCGCGCGACGCCGCCAGCCATTTGCAGCCGCCGCCTGGCGCGATCATCCTGCGTTCGGACGTCATCCGTAAGGAACTGTTCGACGTTGACCCGCTCACGGCGTTGCCGGAGAGCGCCTATGGCGCCGAGGTGAGCGAACGCGTCTATAAGGTGATGTTCGAGCGCGCCACGCAGATCATCGCGCAAGGATTCTCCGTGATACTTGACGCGGCCTTCCTGCGCGAGAGCGAGCGGTCCGCGCTCGAGCTGGAAGCGCGCAGGATGAAAGCCGACTTTCGGCCGATCTTCCTGCGCGCAGATCTGTCCACCCGCCTCGACCGAGTCGCATCGCGTGGCACAGATGCTTCCGACGCGACGCGTGAAGTTGCCGCCCGGCAAGAACAATACAGCATCGGCCAGCTCGACTGGCCCCGGATCGATGCATCCGGCTCGCCTGAAGAAACCCTGATACGAAGTTCTTCAGTCCTGTTGAAGGCCCAGAGGCGGCTTCGCGTTGATCGAAATGGCTAAGGAAAGATACGGAAAAAGCTTGTCAGCACCGTCTTTGCCGCCGCGGCGAATATGTCTTCATCCGCGAGACGGACGGCACATCCTTATCGGGCCGTTGCCGTCGCACCGCTTTGATCCGCGCCGGATCGGATCAGGATGTCCGCGCCGACGGCATCGGCGATGGACCGATCGAGATCGAGCATGACATCGACGATGCTGTGATCGGCCGGATCCATCGTGACGGTGAACCCGAGCTCGCGGCACATGCCCAGCATCGTGGTGTTCTCGGTCAGCACCTGGCCGAACAGACGCTTCAGCCCCTCCGATCTTGCATAGTGGATCAGGAGTTGCATCAGCGCCCAGCCGAGCCCTTTGCCCTTGAGATCGGACTGCAGCAGGATGGCGTACTCGGCGTTCTCATACAGCGAGTCCGAATGCAGCCGGACCGCTCCCATCATCTCGCCGGTGTTCGGATCCAGCGCCACAAAGGCCATCGCGCGCGCATAATCGAGTTGAGTGAGACGCGCGATGAACGCATGTGAGAACTCCTTCATCGCGTGGAAGAAGCGCAGCCTGAGGTCTTCGGCGGTCACGCGCTTGAAGAAAGCCCGGACCATGGGTTCATCCTCCGGCCGCATCGGCCGCACCAGGACGCGCGACCCGTCCTTGAGCGCGAGCTCGCCCTCCCATTGCGACGGATAGGGCCGGACAGCCAGCCGGGTCTGACCGGCAAACAGTCGCGCAGGCTTGCGGATCGCCACGCGCGCATCGAGCGCGAACACTCCCGTCTCGTCCGCCAGCAACGGATTGATCTCGAGCTCGGCGACGTCGGGAATGTCGGCGACCATCTGCGCGAGCTTGACGAGGGTGAGCGGCACGACGTCAGGCGGGACGGCGGGCACATCGCGATAGGCGCCGAGCAGCCGCGAGACCCGTGTCCGTCCGACCAGATCGCGGGCGAGATTCATGTCGAGCGGCGGCAGCGCCAGCGCCTTGTCGTTGATCACCTCGACCGCGGTGCCACCGCGACCGAACACGATCACCGGACCGAAGGTCGGATCGTCGGCGGTGCCGAGAATCAGCTCGCGCGCCGCACGCCGCACGATCATCGGCTGGATCGTGAGACCCTGCAGCTTCGCGTCCGGCCGCGCGCTGCGCGCTCGCGCCAGCACAGTCGTGGCGGCCTCGACGACAGCTTCCTTCGTACGCAGGCCGAGGATGACCCCGCCAACATCGGACGTGTGCCTGACGTCGCGCGAGAACACCTTGACCGCGACCGCAAGTCCCTTGGCCAGGAACGGGGCTGCTTTCTTCGCTGCGTCCTCGGGGTCATGCGCGGCGACCGTTGGAACGATCGGAATGTCGTAGGCATCGAACAAGGCAACGATCTCGACCGGATCGAGCCAGGCCCGTTCCTCCGACAATGCTTTTGCGACGACCCGGCGCGCCGCCGAGGTGTCGGGCGTGAACACCGATGCAATGCTCGGCGGAGTTGCAGCAAGCGCCGTGGAAGCCTCGCGATATCGTACCAGATACATGAAGGCGCGCACCGCGTCGTCCTCGGTCGGGAAATGCGGGATGCGCGCGGCCTCGAAGGTTGCCCCGGTGCGATCATCGGCGCCGACCCACGCCGCAAGCACCAATGCGGCGACGGCACTTCTTTTTGCCCTGCGGTCGCGAACGCACTGCGCCACAGCCGCGGCAATTCCGTCGGCCGGCGCCACCGCGGTTTCCACGTTCGCGACCAGGACGGCATCGCTGTTCGCGTCGTCGAGCAAGGCGCCGAGCGCGGACACGTAACGAGCGGCATCGGCGTCGCCCGAGATGTCGACAGGATTGGCGCGCGACCAGCCCGGCGGCAGGACCATGTCGAGCCGTGTGATCGTCTCCGCCGTCAACGTCGCGGGAACACCGCCGAGCTCGGCCAGCCGATCGATCGCGAGGATGCCGAGACCACCGCCATTGGTCAGGATCGCCAGACGGTTGCCGCGCGGCACGAAGCCGCGACCGAGCAGCTCGGCGCAATCGAACAGCTCGCGCAGGTCGTACACACGCAGCATGCCGGCGCGGCGGAAGGCTGCATCATAGACAGCATCGGATCCGGCCAGCGCGCCGGTGTGGGTCGCGGCGGCTTTCGCGCCGTGCGCCATGCGCCCCGACTTGACGACGATGACCGGCTTCAACCGTGCCGCCGCGCGCGCCGCCGACATGAACTTGCGCGCGTCCTTGACGGCTTCGAGATAGATCAGGATCGCGCTGGTGTGGTCATCCAGCGCGAAATAGTCGAGCAGGTCGGCGACATCGACGTCGAGCTGGTCGCCGATCGAGACGATGCCGGAAAAGCCGAGCCGCCGCTCGGCCGCCCACTCGATCATCGCGGCTGCGACCGCGCCGGACTGCGAGATCAAGGCCACATGTCCTTCGGCCGGGCGATGGGCCGCAAAGCTCGCATTGAGCTTCGCACGCGGCACCATGACGCCAAGGCAGTTCGGACCGATCAGGCGCATCCCGCTCATGCGCGCCGTCCGCGCGACGGTCTCGGCGAGCGAGCCTGCGTCGTGACCGAGGCCCGCCGACAGGATCGCTGCGCCGGCGACGCCGACCGCGGCAGCATCCGCGATGATCGAGGGGATCGCCGCCGCTGGCGCCGTGACGACGATGAGATCCGGAACGAAGGAAAGCGACTTCAGATCGGGAAACGAGCGTTCGCCGTCGATGACGGCATGCCGCGGATTGACCATGGCGATCCCGCCGGCGAAGCCGCTTGCCTTGAGGTTTCTGAGCACCGCCGCGCCCAGGGACGACGGGCGCGCGCTGCCACCGACGACCGCGATATTTCGAGGCGAGAATACCCGCTCCAGGCCAAACGTCGACATTACATGATCTCGCAGCGAACACGCGAAGGCGCCTGCCGCTTCGGACGCCCTCGGAGGAATTCTACTGCTTCGCTTCGCTGCCTGCACCCATCGCGGTCTCGGGGCCGGATGCCGGAACTCGGTTGCCTACCTAATGGAGGCCGAGCGCCTGCGCCAGGTTGAAGGTCAGGAAGCTCGCGACATAGGCCAGCGCGAGCATGTAGACGAACGTCACCACCATCCACTTCGCACTGCCGGTCTCGCGGCGGATCACCGCCAGCGTCGAGGCGCATTGCGGCGCGAAGATGTACCAGACCAGCAGCGACAGCGCGGTCGCCAGCGTCCATTTCTGCGCCAGCACCTGGCCGATCGCATCCGCCGCCTCCTTGCCGCCCTCGATCGAATAGACGGTGCCGAGCGCTGCCACCGCGACCTCGCGCGCCGCCATGCCCGGAATCAGCGCCACCGCGATCTGCCAGTTGAAACCGATCGGCCGAAGCAGCGGCTCGAGCGCGTGGCCGATCATCGCCGCAAAGCTGTAATTGATCGCGGGCCCCTCGGCGCCGGCCGGCGCGGTCGGGAACGACGCCAGGAACCAGATCAGGACCATCATCGAAAGGATGGTGGTGCCGGCGCGATACAGGAACATCTTGGCGCGGGTGAACACGCCGATCGCGATGCTGCGCAGCTGCGGCACCTTGTAGTCGGGCAATTCCAGCATGAACGGCGCCGGCGCATGGTCGCGCCACAGAAAGAACTTCGCGACCGCCGAGACCGTCAGCGCACTGGTGATGCCTGCGGCATAGAGGCCGAACATCACGAGCCCCTGCAAATTGACCCAACCCCACAGCGTCTTCGCCGGCACGAAGGCGGAGATGATCAGGGTGTAGACGGGAATCCGCGCCGAGCAGGTCATCAGCGGCGCAATCAGGATCGTGGTCAGCCGGTCGCGGCGATTGTCGATCACCCGGGTCGCCATGATGCCGGGAATGGCGCAGGCAAAGCTCGACAGCAGCGGAATGAAGGCGCGGCCGTGCAGTCCGGCGCCACCCATGATGCGGTCCATCAGGAAGGCGGCGCGCGCCATGTAGCCGAAATCTTCCAGCAGCAGGATGAACAGGAAGATGATCATGATCTGCGGCAGGAACACGATGACGCTGCCGACGCCGGAGATCAGGCCGTTCTGCAGGAAGCTCTGCAACAGACTCCAGCCTTCGGGCAGCACGTTGTGGATCAGTTGCCCGAGCGCGGCGAAGCTATCCGACAGCAACTGCATGGCCGGCTGGGCCCAGGTGAACACCGCCTGGAACATCACGAACAGGATCAGCGCCAGGATCATCAGGCCCCAGACCGGATGCAGCACGACGGCGTCGATCCGGTTGGTCACGGTATCCGGCTTGGCCGGCAGGCTGACGCTCGCGGCAATGATGCGGTCCGCCTCGCGCTGCGCAGCCTTGAGGTCGGTGATCGTGGGCGCGGTCCATTGGCCGGCCGCGTGTGTCTCATGCGACCGGGCCAGGAACTCGTCGGTCCGCTTGAGCAGGTCGGCGATGCCGCCCTTGCGGACGGCGACCGAGGTCACGATCGGCAGGCCGAGCTCCTGCGACAGCCGCTCCAGATTGATATCGACGCCGCGGCGCTTGGCGATATCGATCATGTTGAGCACGAGGATCATCGGCCGGCCGATCCGCTTGAGCTCGAGCACCAGCCGCAGCGTCAGCCGCAGGTTGGTTGCATCAGCGACACAGAGCACGAGATCGGGCACCGCTTCGCCCTCGAAGCGGCCGAGCACGATGTCGCGGGTGATCTCCTCGTCCGGGCTGCGGCCGCGCAACGAATAGGTGCCGGGCAAATCGAGCACGGTGACGCTGCGGCCTTCCGGCGTGACGAAGCTGCCGGATTTGCGCTCGACGGTGACGCCGGGATAGTTGGCGACCTTCTGGCGGCTGCCGGTCAGGCTGTTGAACAGCGACGTCTTGCCGGTGTTCGGGGCACCGACCAGCGCCAGGCGCAGGGATGCAGTTGTCATTCGACGATCACGGCCATGGCTTCGCTCCGGCGCAGTGCGATCGTGATGTTGTCGACGCGCACCGCGATCGGATCGCGCCGGATCGTGCCTTCGTGCAGGATTTCCACGCGCGCGCCTTCCACAAATCCCATCTCGACCAGGCGCTGCTCCAGCTCCTGCGGTGAGAGCGACGAGCCGGTCTGCGGGGCATCGAGCTTGATGATTTTGCCGACAAAACCGCGACCTGCACGTCCGAGCCGGATGTCCTGGGAGCTTTGGGGATCACGTGTCATATCGCGCGTCATGGGGCCTGTTTTTCAGCAGGTAGTTACAGGGTCAAGCATTTGCCCGCGACAGGTTTTAGAACCACTAAAAACAGCGTCCATACGCGTCGTCCCGGTAGATTCACCGCCGGGCCGCCGGCCACGGCTAACGGGGCCGTGAAGGGCTGCGCGCACCACCCGCCGTGCGACCTTGGCGGGGGCGAGCGCGTCGCCCGCGACCGCCATCCGCGACCACCCCGAGCGATGTGAACCAAATCGGCTACCAATTTGTCGATCCACGTCGATTTCCAGCCCCGTATGCGGTCGGAGGGCGACAAACCGGCGACTGCAACCGAGGGTCGGGTTTTGTCGTTCTCCCGCGCTAAGGTTTGCGTTAAGGTTCGCGCGGAGCCGGAGCGACCTTGCAGACCGCACAACGCAATTCGCTGAGATTGTTGCAATGGATGATGGCCGCTTCGCTGGCCCTCCCGCTGGCATTGTTTGTTTTTGCTTCCGCGGTGACCTGGATCTCGACCAACGAGGCCGCCGACCGGGAGATCGAGCGCACGCTTGACGTCGCCCATGAGCACGCGCTCAAGGTATTCGAGACCATCGACCGCAGCCTGTCCGAGACCGCCGAGATCATCCGCGGCATGTCCGATGCCGATATCGTCTCGCATCAGCAGGGTCTCCACCAGCGGCTGAGCCGGCTCGCCGATACGCTGCCCCAGGTGAAATCGGTCTGGGTGTTCGATGCCAGGGGTCATGCCCTGGTCAACAGCCTCGTCACCCCGCCCCCCGATATCGATTTCTCCGATCGGGATTACTTCCAGATGCATGCCGATGGCGACATCGGCACCTATATCGGCGAGGTGCTGACGCCGCGGCCGCCCTACCAGGGATCGCGGTTCTTCAGCGTCAGCCGAGGCCGCAACAACGACGACGGCAGTTTTGCCGGCGTCATCCAGGCCTCGGTCCTTCCCGAATATTTCGAGAACTTTTATGCGCGGATTGGCCGCGAGCCCGGCAGCTTCCTCGCGCTGATCCGGATCGATGGCACCGTGCTGGCCCACTTCCCCGTCGTCCACCACGATTTCAGGTACGAGCCGAACGGGCCGCTCGGGCAGCACATCGTCGCCCACCCGCTCTCCGGCATCATGACGATAAAGTCCCCGGCCGACGGCATCGAGCGGCGCATTCGCTATCAACGGCTTGCCGAATACCCGGTCTATGTCAGCGCGGGTCTGGAGACCTCGGCGATCCGGGCGCGCTGGATCGCGACCATGGCCCCGCATCTGATCTTCGGCGTACCGGCCACTGCACTGCTGTTCGCCGTGCTCGGCCTCGCCTTGCGGCGAACGCGGCGCCTGTACGAGGAGGCCAACCGGCGCATCGAGGCCGAGGAGGCGCTGCGGCACAGTCAGCGGCTGGAGGCGCTGGGGCAGCTCACCGGCGGCGTCGCGCACGACTTCAACAATCTGCTGACCGTCATCCGTGGATCGGTCGACATGTTGCGACGGCCGGATCTGCCGGAGCCACGGCGACTGCACTACATCGATGCGATCTCCAACACCGTGAACCGCGCCGCCAGACTGACCAGCCAGTTGCTCGCCTTCGCGCGCCGACAAGCCCTCAAGCCCGAGATGTTCGACGTCGGCCAGAGCCTGCGGATCCTGAGCGAGATGGTCGCGACGCTGATCGGGCCGCGTATCGAGATCGTCACGCAGGTGCCGGACGAGCCCAATTTCGTCAACGCCGATCCCGACCAGTTCGAGACCGCGATCATCAACATCGCCGTGAACGCGCGCGACGCCATGAATGGCGCCGGCCGGCTCACGATCACGGTCCGGCAGGCGGACAAATTGCCGTCTGCCCCGACGAATCCGGCCAGTCCGCATGGCCATGTCGCAGTGTCGGTCGCCGACACCGGCGTCGGGATTCCGCAGGACCGGCTGGAACGGATCTTCGAACCCTTCTTCACCACCAAGGAGGTCGGCCAGGGCACCGGCCTCGGCCTGTCGCAGGTGTTCGGCTTCGCCAAGCAGTCCGGCGGCGAGGTGGACGTTATCAGCGAGGTCGGCAAGGGCTCCACGTTTACGCTCTACCTGCCGCGCGTGACCGGCAACGGCTCCCCGCAAGCGCTGCTCGCTGACGATGCACCGCCGGCCGGTCAGGACGGCACCTCGGTGCTGGTGGTCGAGGACAATCCCGAGGTCGGAAAGTTTGCTGCCGACGCGCTGACCCAGCTCGGCTGCAACGCCGTGCTGGTCGACAACGCCGTCCACGCGCTGGAGGAGCTTGCGGCCGGCGCGAGCCGCTTCGACATGGTGTTCACGGACGTCGTGATGCCCGGCATGAGCGGCATCGAACTCGCGAAGGAAATCCGCCGGCTGGGGCTCAATCTGCCGATCGTGCTCGCCAGCGGCTACAGCCAGGTGCTGTCGCAGCAAGGCAGCTCCGGCTTCGAGCTGCTGCAAAAGCCCTACTCGATCGAGCAGCTCAGGCAGATGCTGCACAAGATCGGACGAACGCTGACGGCGAGGCGCGATCAGGCCCCGGCATCGTCGTGAGGGTTCTTGCGCGGCTTGCGGGTCATACGCCCGCGTTCTCGCGACACGATTTGTCCGAGTCTTGCATCTCGTTGCCCCTCCCTGAATTACAGAGGGCGCAGGGAAAGCCGGGTGCCGATCGCACCCATGAGTCCGGTGCAACAGAAAAAGCACCGGAGGTAGGACCACAGGTGAAACCGGATCAATCCCGGCTTTCCCTGCGCGATGGATTACGGCTTACTTCGTGCTCTCTCCGGCGAGACTTGGCTTTTTGTCACCGTCTTCGCAAAGATGCTTCGCGTGCTTAGCGAGGAGACATCTGCCACTGGGGCGTCAGAACCACACGACTTCACCGTCCGCCTCATGCGCACTCGTCAGTTGCGCAATCCGCGTCCACCACATCTCACACCACGTTCGTGACGATCGCGAGTCGCCCCTCATCGGGTGAGATGGCGAGGATCATAGACTGAGCTTCATTTCTGTAAAACAGAAATACTTGTGCGTAAGGGACTTGCCACGTCGGGCAACTCAGTGATTGGCCCGTCAGGAAGGCACCGGCGAAAAGGGCTCCCTCCCCCTTGTGGCGGAGGGAGCCTGAGCCCCGCGCTCACCGTCGTTCCGGGGGGCCGATGCGTAGCGTCGAGCCCGGAATGACGGGTGAATCGGCACAACATTGGCGTCAACTCCCCCGTGCGCGCTGTTTCTCTCCTATCCGGCTCCGCCCGAGCGAAGCGGGCGTTGGAGTCGCGACCAAAACCGGCTATCCATGCGCCGCTTTTGACGAGGGCCACGCGTGATCCCCAGCAACGATACTTCGCCCGCGCCGTTCGGCGCCTTCGCGCCAAATGCGGCGCAGGCTGCGCTCATCCGCCTGGCGCATGGCACCGAACTGAAACGCGGCGCGTTCCGCCCCTGGCTGTCGCGGCTGGTCAATCTGTTCGGTTCGGGGCCGCTCGACGTGCCGTATCAGGGCGCATCGTTCCGCTTCTATCACCAGGCGAGCGCGACCGAGCGCGGCGCATTGTTCAATCCGGACTACAACCTCGAAGAGCTCGAATTCCTGCGCCGGCATGTCGGCGCCGGTGGCACCTTCGTCGATCTCGGCGCCAATGTCGGCACCTACGCGCTGGCGCTGGCGCGCGACGTCGGGCCCACCGGCAAGGTGATCGCGATCGAGCCGCATCCGGTGACGCACGCACGGCTCAAATTCAACACGCAAGCCTCCGGCTACGCGCAGGTGCGGCTGGTCGCGGCCGCCGCCGGTCCGTCTGACGGCGAGCTGATGATCGAGACCGACGGCGACAATCTCGGTGCCAGCCACATCGTGACCGGCACCCCATCGGGCAAGGCATTCAAGGTGCCGTCGCTGCGGCTGCAACGCATTCTCGAGGAGGCCGGCGCGACCAGGGTCGACGCGCTCAAGATCGACGTCGAAGGTTTCGAGGACCGCGTGCTCATCGGCTTCTTCCGGAAAGCCCCGGAGGCGCTGTGGCCGCGCGCCGTGGTGATCGAGCATCTGTCGAAGGATGAATGGACCAGCGACTGCATTGCGGACATGCGCGCACGTGGTTACGTCGAGCAGGGCCGCACGCGAAGCAACACACTGCTCGTGCGAGGCTAGGATGTAGCCACGGCGCGCGTCGATTCCCTCTCCCGCTTGCGGGGGAGGGCCGGGGTGGGGATGCATCCGCGAGTCATGTTGTGGAGAGAACCCCCACCCGGATTGTATCTCCGATGCAATCCGACCTCCTTCGCAGGCGGGAGAGGTGACCGAGACTGCGGATACAACGGTCGTAACAAGGGAGGCTCGCGATGATCGACCATATCGGCTTTTCAGTATCCGACTATGAACGCGCGAAGGCATTCTATCAGACCGCGCTGGCGCCGCTCGGCTACAGCCTGATCATGGAAGTGACGGCCGAGCAGACCGGTCACGATGCCGCGGCCGGCTTCGGCGCCGATGGCAAGCCGGATTTCTGGATCGGCGGCGAAGGCGCGATGAACAAGCCGGTGCATATCGCGATATCAGCCAAGGATCGCGCCGCCGTCGACGCTTTCTACAAGGCCGCTATGTCGGCCGGCGGTACGGACAACGGCCCTCCCGGCATTCGCGCGCATTATCACCCCAATTATTACGGCGCCTTCGTATGCGACCCCGACGGGCACAACATCGAGGCGGTCTGTCACATGCCGGTGTGAGTTCCCGGCGCGAATCAGGAACGTCGCTGCACGCGGCCCGTTGTCGCTATGAGAGGCATGGAGCGATCAATGACTGCGAGCCGACCGGGCACCCCTGACCCCCGCAAGCTCTCGACGTCGACGCCGATCGAGCCGCCGGAGGTCCCACCGACGACGCCGGGCACACCGAGCGAACCACCGCCGGGAATTCCCCCGGGCAACCCGCGACCGGAAGTGCCACAGCCGGTGCATGAGCCCGGCGAGCCGTCGCGGCCGCACGAACTTCCCGGTGATATGCCTGATGAATTGCCGATCCCCACTCCGCCCGGGCCCCCCGGCCCGCCCAGTCCGCCGCCTGCGGCCGATCGCCTGGCGGCGCCGCGCAACATCTGTCCGACCAGGTTCCGCTGCGGACCTTCGTATGTCTGAGCACTTCTTCTGAATGCGCCATGAATAAACGCGCATGCAACCCGTTATGATGTCGAAATAAAGTTCGGCTCTGATTCGTCGCCCGCCACAATCCGGCCTAACGGCTGGCCGTTCATCGTCCCGCCGAATTGTTCGGTTCTCTCGTTTCCTTCCTGCCCAGACGTTTCTCCGGGGATTCCACTACATGACAAAGCTTCGTCTCGTGCTGCTTGCCACGACTGCGCTGACGGTGATGCAGTTCGCTGCCACAGCGTCGCACGCACAAACATCGCCGCTTGTCGTCGCGCAGGCGCAACCGAGGGAAGAGGTCGGACCCGACGGAAAGCCTAAGGCGCGCCCCACACCGGGCGGCCCGGCGCATCCGGCACCGCCGGCCGGCGCACCGCGTCCGGCACAGCCTCCGGCAGCGGCTCCGCATCCCACGCCGCCCCCGCCCGCGGCCCCCGCGCGGCCGACGCCGCCGCCTGCCGCCGCGCCGGCACGTCCGACCCCGCCGGCACCTCCGGTCGCGCGGCCTGCACCGCCCGCGCCCACGCACCCCACGCCGCCCACGCACCCCACGCCGCCCGCGCCCGCACACCCCACTCCGCCGGCAGCCGCCCCGGCACGGCCGGCTCCGACCCCGCCGCCCGCGGCCGCACACCCCACCCCACCAGCGCCGCCCGCTGCTGCACCTACGCGGCCGTCTCCGACACCGCCGCCGGCAGCAGCGCCTGCGCGCCCGACCCCGCCAGCGCCGCCTGCGGCCGCACCAACGCGTCCGGCTCCGACGCCGCCGCCCGCGGCCGGTCCGGCGCACGCGCCGAGCCCGGCGCCAAGCGCGGCTCCTGGTGCGACTCCTGGAGCGCGGCCCGGTGCATTGCCGACGTCACCGCCCGCTGCGCAGACGCCGGCAGCTCCGGCCCCCGGCGCGCGCCCGCAGGGCGGACCGCCAGCCGCCGGTGCAAGGCCGGCCCCGGGCACACCGCCCGCCGCAGCCACGCCTGCGCCTACACCTTCGGCCACAACACCGCCTACTGCCGGCGGACAGCCTCCGGCGCGTCCGGGCACCCTGCCCACGCAGCCTCCGGCGGCGGGCGGTGCGACGCCGCCCGCGCGTCCCGGTGCATTGCCGACGGCACCGGCCAGCCCGCAGGCCGGCGGCCCGGCCCGGCCCCCGCTGCCGGCGGGCGCCGCTGCCCCGACTGTGGTCCCAGGCTCTGCGGCCGCAGCGCCGCCGCCCGGCAGGGCGCAATACGCCCCGCCGACGGTTGCGCCCGCCTTCCGGGCCGCGCCTGCGGTTGCGGCTCCGCTGCCGCCACCACCAGCACCGCCGCGGCGTGACCTGACACCGCTCGCCATCGGCGCAGGCGTGGTGGCCGGCGCGGTGATCGGCGCGACTATCGCCGACCTCCACAATCAGCGGCAGGAGGTCGTCGAAGGCGGCCGCACGATCTACACCGAGCCCGACCGCATCATCATCCGCGATCCGAGCGGGCAGGAGTACGTGCGCGGCAACGATCTGTATCGCTTCCGCTATGGCGCCCGCGACATCCGCACCGAGACCGTCGGCGGCGAAACCCGCACCGTCGTGATCCGTCCCGACGGCAGCGAGATCATCACCGTGGTCGGTCCGGACGGTCAGCTGCTGCGGCGAATCCGTAGGGATCCCCGCGGGCGTGAGCTCGTGATCATCGACAACACCTACCGCGATCCGCAGGCGGTCGGCGGTTTCTATGTCGACGCGCCACCGCCGGTGGTCAGCATTCCCTATGACCGCTACATCGTCAGCGCGGAGGATGCGTCGCCCGATGTGATCTACGAGACCATGGAAGCGCCGCCGGTGGACCGGATCCAGCGACGTTATTCGCTCGACGAGATCCGCTACAGCCCGAACGTGCGCATGTTGATGCCGTCGATCGACATCAACACCATCAACTTCGACACCGGATCGTGGGCGATCCCGCCGGACCAGGCTGCGAAGCTGCAGGTGATTGCCGACGGCCTCAACCGGGCGATCCAGCGCAACCCGCGCGAGGTGTTCCTGATCGAGGGTCACACCGACGCGGTCGGCAACGACGTCGACAATCTGTCGCTGTCGGATCGCCGCGCGCAGGCCGCGGCCGAATTGCTGACCCAGCAGTTCGGCGTGCCGGCGGAGAACCTGACGTCGCAGGGCTACGGCAAGCAGTATCTGAAGGAGCAGACCGACGGACCGAGCCGCATCAACCGGCGCGTCACCGTCCGCCGCATCACCCCGCTGCTCAACGGCGATCAGGCGGCTGCGGCACCGCCGCACTGAGCCGACGGTTAAGCGCAATAAAGCGAAATGGCCGGGAGCGATCCCGGCCATTTTTTGTTGTGCAGCGATTGTGAATTGATGGTCGAACTACGCCGCTTCCTGACGCCTCTCCCGCTTGCGGGGAGGCCGACGCGCGAAGCGCGTCGGGTGGGGTTGTCTCCACCCAAATGAACGGCGCCTTCGTGGCGACACCCCCACCCTGACCCTCCCCCGCAAGCGGGAGAGGGAGCGCATCTGCGATGCGGCGAGAACTCGAGCACTGCCCTTCACCCCGCCATCTGCTGCGGATCGTAGAAGAAGCGCTCCTCGATCAGCTCGTCGCCGCGCCAGGTCTGCCAGGCAACCTCTTCCATGCTGCGGACCTTGCCGTCCTTGCCGGTGAACTCGAACCGCCAGCAGATCGCGGAGTGATCGCCGTCGATCAGCAGCGGTCCGAGCCGCGTGGTCTTGACGCCGGCGACCTGCGCCAGCACCGCGGCCTCGCGCGCCACCAGCGCCTCGCGGCCGACGCGCCATTCGCCGACATTCTCCTGAGTGCGGGCATCGGCGGCGTAGAAATTCATGATCGCGCCGACATGATCGTTGGATTCCACCGTATCGGCGAACGCCTGCAGGGTCTCTAGTGAGGGCATGAGGGATCTCCCTGATTGTCCGGGCATGATCGCCGCGCAAACGCTTCGCATTTGTCGCGTCGCTCAAGTTACAGACTAATGGTCGGTATTTACCGACTGATAGTTTGTAAGTCAATTGGCTTGTTTCTGGAACTGCGCTAGACAAAGAGCATGGCAACCCAGGCCGAACGGCGCGAGAAAACCAGGACTTCGATCGTCAAGGCGGCGCGGCGCATCTTCGGCGAGCGCGGCTTTACGGCGACGACGATGGACGACATCGCCGCCGGTGCACGCGTGGCGAAAGGCGCGGTCTATCATCACTTCGCGACCAAGGAGGCGGTGTTCGAGGCGGTGTTCGAGCAGGTCTCGGTCGATCTCGTCGCCGATCTCGACCGCGTCGCGCGCGCCGAGAACGATCCGCTCGCCGCGATGGCGGCCGGCACGCAGGGGTATTTCGCGGCGTGCTCCAAGGGTCCGACCGGCCAGATCATCCTGCGTGATGGCCCCGCCGTGCTCGGCTGGGAGCGCTGGCGCGAGATCGACGCCAGGCATTTCGGCGGCAAGTTTTCACACGCGCTGACTGCTGCGATGGAGGCCGGCGTGATCGCCAAGCAGCCGATCGAGCCGCTGGCGCGGCTGCTGCTCGGGGCGGTGACGGAGGCCGCGGTTGCGGTCTCCGCCGGCCCCGACATTGGCAAGGCCGGCACCGACTACGCGCGCGCGTTCCGTTCGCTGCTGGATGCGCTGCGGGTGAAGTAGCCGAACTCTCTCCTGTCGTCCCTGCGAAGGCATGGACGACTGAGAGCTTGTGTCCGCCGCCTTAGCCCTTGTCGCTTTCGAGCTGGAAGATCTGCGAGCCCTCGCCGCTCGAGAGCAGGCCGGTCTTGCCGTAGAGCCCGAGCTTGGCGCGGGTGTCGGCGATATCGAGGTTGCGCATCGTGAGCTGGCCGATGCGGTCGACCGGCGTGAACGGCGCGTCCTCGACCTTCTCCATGCTGAGCCGTTCCGGCGCATAGGTCAGGTTCGGGCTCTCGGTGTTTGATATCGAGTAGTCGTTGCCGCGGCGCAGCTCGAGCGTCACCTCGCCGGTGATAGCGCGCGCCACCCAGCGCTGCGCGGTCTCGCGCAGCATCAAAGCCTGCGAATCGAACCAGCGGCCCTGATAGAGCAGGCGACCGAGGCGAAGACCGCTGATGCGATACTGCTCGATGGTGTCCTCGTTATGGATGCCGGTGACCAGCCGCTCATAGGCGATGTGCAGCAGCGCCATGCCGGGCGCCTCGTAGATGCCGCGGCTCTTCGCCTCGATGATGCGGTTCTCGATCTGGTCGCTCATGCCGAGACCGTGGCGGCCGCCGATCGCGTTGGCCTCGAGGAACAGTGCGACCGGATCGGCAAAAGTCTTGCCGTTCAGCGCGACCGGCTGGCCCTCCTCGAAGCGCACCACAACCTTCTCGGGCTTGACGTCGCAATCGGCGCGCCAGAACGGCACGCCCATGATCGGGTTGACGATGGTGATGCCGCTGTCGAGCTGCTCGAGATCCTTCGCCTCATGCGTTGCGCCGAGCAGATTGCTGTCGGTCGAGTACGCCTTCTCGGCACTCATCTTATAGGCGAAGCCATGCACGGTCATGAACGCCGACATCTCGGCGCGGCCGCCGAGCTCGTCGATGAACTGCTGGTCAAGCCAGGGCTTGTAGATCCGCAGGCTCGGATTGGTCAAAAGGCCGTAGCGATAGAAGCGCTCGATGTCGTTGCCCTTGAAGGTCGAGCCGTCGCCCCAGATGTTGACGCCGTCCTCCTGCATGGCGGCGACCAGCATCGTGCCGGTTACGGCGCGGCCGAGCGGGGTGGTGTTGAAATAGGTGATGCCGCCGGTCGAGATGTGGAAGGCGCCCGACTGGATCGCGGCAATGCCCTCATGGACCAGTTGCGTGCGGCAATCGACCAGGCGCGCCTTCTCGGCGCCGAAGTCCATCGCCTTGCGCGGGATCGCGTCGTAATCGGCCTCGTCGGGCTGGCCAAGATTGGCGGTATAGGCGAAGACGCGGGCGCCCTTCTGCTTCATCCAGAGCAGCGCCGCGCTGGTGTCGAGCCCGCCCGAGAATGCGATGCCGACTTTCTCTCCCTTGGGCAGGCTTTTCAGAATCGTACTCATGGAACGGTCCAATCGGTCGAAATCAGGGGTGTTTGGAGCTGGCGAATATCAAATTTCGGAAGGCTGGGCACGCCTTTAATCGCGGCTTTCGCGGCCGCGCCAACGCTGCATCAGCCGGTGGCCGGGCATGGCCAGCCGCGTCAGCGCCGCATCGACCTGTTCGTCGGTCAGGCGAGTGGCGGCCCAGCGGTAGATCAGGGCATAGAACAGCCAGATCACCAGGAAGGACACAAGGCCCGCGATCGCCACGTCGGTGAAGAAATGGCCGCCAAAGGCCATCCTGAGCCCGCTGGTGACCACGCCGAACACGGTGGCCCCGACGTAGGCGAGCGGCCGCCAAGCGGCCGGCGCCAGCGCCGCCGGCGCATAGGTCCAGAACGCGGTCGCGCCCTCGCCGGAGAAGAACGAGCAGTTGCGCGGGCAGGCGCCGCGCGGATCCCACCACGCGACGAACGGAAGCTCGCCGCCGAACTGGGCGACCGCCACCGGGCGCGGCCGGCCCCAATAGCTCTTGAAGGTGAGGTTGGTGAGCACGCCGGCCGAGAGCAGCATCGTGGCGAGCAGGAAGACCGCCGCGCGGGGCGACATCAGCATCGGCCGGTCCGGCCGGATGAACTTCACCACGATCGCCACGATCGCCGGCAGCACCAGCGCCCAGGCGATCCACATCGCCGCGTCGCGCGCGAACGCCGCGAGCCCATCGGCCCTCAGCGGGAACGCCTTCTGCGTGCTGTCGTAGAACAGCGCCGCCAGCTTCAGGTCGAGCTCGGGATAGATCCCGAACAGGAGGCCGATGACGAGCGCAAGCCCGAGCGCGATGACAAGTCCGGTCCGGTTCATGGCGCGCGGTTTAGCCGAGGCGGATGAGCATGGGAAGCTTCACGGCTGCGGCGGCGTCTGCGACGGCAGCGGCGGCGGTGGCAAGGGACGCGACGGCTCGCGCCAGGCGCCGGCGGTGCGGCCGGCGATCAGCCAATAGACCAGGCCCGCGACGATGCCGGCGCCGGTCATGATCTCCATGTGCCGCTGCACGATGCCATGGAATTGCATGGTGTCGGGATCGAACGGCACCAGGCCGAGATAGCAGGCCGCGCCGACCAGCGCGCCGCCCACGGCATAGGCCAACACGCTCCTGACGTAGAAGGCCTCGGTGATCAGCACGATGATCAGCGCCGGCAGCAGCGCAAAACCGGAAATGAAGATGAAGCCAAAGCCGAGCACGATATTGATCGCGCTCTGGTCGATCTGCGCGCCGAAATCGCTGATCTCGGGATAGAGCACCGCGCCGACCACGATGATGCCGGCGGCAAGGCAGGCCACCAGGAATGCGAAGGCGACGACGAACAGGCGGCCGATCAGGGCCATTGGGTCATTCCATTGTCAGATAAGGCTGGGCACCAACCCACTCGATCGTCATGCCCGGGCCTGGCCCGGGCATCCACGTCTTCTCTCGGGGAGAGAAAGCCAAGACGTGGATGGCCGGGACAAGCCCGGCCATGACGAAATATGGAGACACTTCTCAATCCGTCATCGCCATCGCGCGCAGCGCCTGGCGCTCGCGCGCCGAGAGCTTTTCGGTTTCCGACTTGAGCTGGCCGCAGGCGGCGAGGATGTCGCGGCCGCGCGGCGTGCGCACCGGCGAGGAATAGCCGGCATTGAAGATGTATTCGGAGAATTTCTCGATCTGCTCCCAGTCCGAGCATTCGTAGGCCGTGCCCGGCCACGGGTTGAACGGAATGAGATTGATCTTGGCCGGAATGCCCTTGAGCAGCCTCACCAATAGCCTCGCGTCATCGAGCGAATCGTTGACGCCCTTGAGCATCACATATTCGAAGGTGATGCGCCGCGCGTTCGACGCGCCGGGATAGTCGCGGCAGGCCTGCAGCAGTTCTTGAATCGGATATTTGCGATTGAGCGGCACCAGCTCGTTGCGCAGCTCATCGCGCACCGCATGCAGCGAGATCGCGAGCATCACGCCGATCTCCTCGCCGGTGCGCTTGATGTTCGGCACCACGCCCGAGGTCGACAGCGTGATGCGGCGGCGGGAAATGCCGATGCCTTCATTGTCGGCGACGATCAGCAGTGCATCGCGCACCGCGTCGAAATTATAGAGCGGCTCGCCCATGCCCATCATCACGATGTTGGTGACGAGGCGCGAGCCGTTCTCGCGATCGCCCCAATCGTTCAGCCGGTCGCGCGCCACCATCACCTGGCCGACGATCTCGCCGGCGGTGAGGTTGCGCACCAGCCGCTGCGTGCCGGTGTGGCAGAACGCGCAGTTCAGCGTGCAGCCGACCTGCGAGGAGACGCACAGCGTGCCGCGATCGGTCTCCGGGATGTAGACGCACTCGACCTCATGCGGCTTCTCGAGCTTGTCGCCGCTCGGCAGCCTGAGCAGCCATTTGCGCGTGCCGTCATTGGAGATCTGCTCGGCGACGACCTCGGGACGGTCGACGGTAAAATGCTTCTCGAGTTCGGCGCGCATGTCCTTCGAGACGTTGGTCATCTCGGCGAAGTTCCTGGCGCCGCGGAAATACATCCAGTGCCAAAGCTGCTGCGTGCGCATCTTGCGTTGCGACGGCGGAACTCCGACCTCGCCGAGGCGATCGGCGATCTCGGCGCGCGACAACCCGATCAGCGACGGCTTGGCCGGCGGCACATAGGTTTCGAGCGGAACCTTTTCGACCAGCGTATTGGCCGTGGCATGTTGAACGATCGATTCTGCGGTCATCGCGTGTCTGTGCTTGTGGGATTTCCGATCCTCACCCTTAAGGAGCGGCGCCTCCGCCGCATCTCGAAGAATGAGGCCATCGGCCGGGCCGCATGGCTCGAGATGGCCCTGATGCCTTCTCACCCATGAGGGGAACCAACCCTCAAATAGGCCTTCTGCCGCCGATAAACAACGCTGATTCGGACTTAGCGTCGGCAGTCGTGCGCCAGCCGGTCGAGCGCCTGCGACAGGCCCTTCAGCGAGAACGTATCGGTGGTCTCTGTGCCCTTGGCCGAGACCGCTTTCACCGTCGCCTCACCCGATTTGCGCATGGCTTCCACCATCCGCTCCTCCTCGGCCGCGTTCTTGATCCAGAGGCCGTCACCCTGCGTGTACATCGCGTAGGTCCCGCCGCCGACCTGGAGCGTCGATTCGGAGCCCGGCTTCAGGGTGTAACCGATCATGACCGAGACTTCGTTGACGACCTTTTCCGCCGGACGGGTCGAGACGAAGGCATAGGCCGGATCGCGCGGCCTGTTCGGCGGATTGGTCTTCGACGACGACGGCTTGGCGAGCGCGAAGCAGACCTTCTTGCCGTTCGGCGAAGCCATGTAGGCACCCCAGGTGCCGTATTGGCCGATCAGCGTCGGCTCCGCACCGCCGGCCGCAGCCGCGGCAGGCGACGCGGGCTTGGCTGCTTCCTTCTTCGGCGCAGTTTGTTTCGGCGCAGCGTGCGCCGGTGCAAGCGAGATGATCCCGCACACCAGACTACCCGCAACCAGCGATGTCAGTATTTGCCGCACGGCCAACTGGTTCCCCCATCATTGTGACTGGAAGATGGCTCGGCGATTCCCCTCCGCCGGCTCGGATGGATAACCGGGAAACGTCTTCTTGGGAAGGCAGTTACGCCAGGAGACGAGCGTGCGGCACAGAAGCGGCGCGTCACCTCTTGGCGCGCGCTGCGCGCTGCTTCTCCCACTGCGCGTCGGTCCATTGCAGCAGGTCCTCCGCGCCGGAACTGCGCAAGTGAGAGCCGCCGTCCTGCACCACCATCTCGCCGTTGATGTAGCCGGCCTGGTCGGAGATCAGGAAGGTCGCGAGGTTGGCAAGTTCGGAATGCTCGCCGGCGCGGCCGAGCGGATTGCGGTGCGACCAGCTCTCGCCGCGGCCCTCGGGACGCAACTGTCCGGTGGCGCCGGGCGTCGGGAACGCACCGGGCGCAATCGCCACCGTGCGGATGCCCTTCGGACCCCACTCGACCGCGAGGCTCTTGGTCATCGCCAGCACCGCGGTCTTGGCCATCGACGACGGCACGGTGAAGGCGCGGCCGGTGATGGTCGAGGTCGAAAGAATCGAGAGCACCACGCCCTTGTGCTTGCCCTCGATCCAGCGGCGGCCGGCTGCGAGCGTGCAATACAGCGTGCCGTGCAGCGTCGGGGCGAGAATCGCGTCCGCCGCGCGGAATGACAGATGTTCGGTCTGCGCGATGAAGGTTGCGGCAGCATTGTTGACGAGTACGTCGATCGGCGCCTCCTGCCAGATCTGGTCCATCATCGCTTCAACCGCAGCGCCATCGCGAATATCGCATCGCGCGGTGGAGACTTTCGCGCCAAATTCGCTGCGGAATTTTCCTGCGGTCTCCTCCAGCAATTCCTGCCGACGACCACAAATGATCAGTTCGGCGCCAAGCTCGGCAAAGCGACGCCCCATGACAGCGCCAAGGCCGGAGCCGCCGCCGGTGATCAGGATGCGCTTGTTCGCCAGCAGGCCTTTTTCAAACATAGTTTGATCCTCCGCTTGTATTGTCGCTCCGCCGTAAATCCGGCATGAAGCTCTCAGCCTAGAACGCTGAAACCTTTGTGTGTCCGAAAATCAGGTGTGTCCATGAAAGCCATCCTCTGCTCGCAATACTGTCAACCCGACGATCTCGTGCTGGCTGACGTGCCGGATCCCGCGGCAGGTCCCGGCGAAGCCGTGATCGCGATCAAGGCGGCTGCGCTGAACTTCTTCGACATCTTGATGATCCAGGGCAAGTACCAGATCAAGCCGCCGTTCCCGTTCTCGCCGGCTGCGGAAGTCGCAGGCGTGATCGAGAGCGTCGGCGAAGGCGTCACCGATCTCAAGCCCGGCGACCGCGTCGTGGCGTCCTGCGGCCATAACGGCGCGCGCGACAAGATCGCGCTGCCGGCGAATGCGATCGTGAAGATCCCCGACAATCTCGACTATGACCGCGCCGCCGGCATCATCATCATCTACGGCACCGCGCTGCATGCGCTGGAAGATCGCGCGAGCCCGAAGCCGGGCGAGACGCTCGCGGTGCTCGGCGCCGCCGGCGGCACCGGACTTGCCGCTTGCGAACTCGGCAAACTGATGGGCCTGAAGGTGATCGCCTGCGCCTCGTCGGACGAGAAGCTCGAATTCGCCAAGCAGCACGGCGCCGAGCTGACGCTGAACTACGCCAAGGAAGATTTGAAGGAAGGTCTGCGCAAGCTGACCGGCGGCAAGGGCGCCGACATCGTGTTCGATCCGGTCGGCGGCGCTTACGCCGAAGCTGCGCTGCGCTCGACCGCGTGGGAAGGCCGCTTCCTGGTGATCGGCTTTGCCGCCGGCGAGATCCCGAAGATCCCGCTCAACCTCGCGCTCCTGAAGGGCTGCGACATCAGAGGCGTGTTCTGGGGCGCATGGGCGCGGCAGAATCCGGAGAAGAACCGCAAGAACCTCGAGAAGCTCGTGCAGTGGACCGCGGAAGGCAAGATCTCATCGCATGTCGACCGCACCTTCCCGCTGTCGCAGACCGCGGAAGCCCTGAAGGTGCTCGCCGGCCGCAAGGCGATGGGCAAGGTGATCCTGCATCCGGGAAGCTGAGAAGAGATCGCGTAGCCTCGGATGAAGCCAACGGGTCGCGCGAACGCGCGCCCGATGACAGGCTCAGCGAAATCCGGGACGGTTCATCGGCGCCGGATTGCGCTTCGCTTCATCCGGGCTACGCGGCGCTTACTCCTCGCTCAGCGTGGCGCGTTTCAGCGCGGCACGCGCGGCCTCGCGATGCTCGGGCGTGATGTGGCTTGCCACCATGCGGATCGCGGTCGCGAGCACCGCCGCATCGTCGGTGAAGCCGAGGATCGGCATCATGTCGGGAATGAAGTCGAACGGCAGGATGAAATAGGCGATGGCGCCAAGCAGCGCCGCCTGCACATGGCGCGGCGTCTGGCGGTCGAAGGCGCAGTAATAAGCGGCGAGCAGATCCTCGGCGAAAGGCAGCCGCGCCACCACCTTCTTGAACTTGATCCAGAAGCGGCGGCGCACGCTTTCGCGATCCTGGGCCAGCCGGTCGGCGGGCTCGAATCCCACGCTGTGTTCGGTCGATGCCATCGCAAGGCTCCTCGACGCCGCGCGGCAGTCGGGCGACGTTCGCTGCGAATCTGGTGATGTCAGACGGCCGCCGCAAGGCGCGCTGCATCAACGCCCCGACCCCTCATCCCGAGGAGCCGCGAAGCAGCGTCTCGAAGGATGCAGGCCCGGGCCTCATGGTTCGCCTGGCGATGCGCAGCATCGTCCAGAGACGCGCGTTCCGCGCTCCTCGCCATGAGGGCTGACAAAGTCAGCTCACCCCGAGCTGCCTTGCGATCGCGTTCATGGCCTTGGCGAGCTCGATGTCGCGTTTGGTCACCCCGCCGACCTCGTGGGTCGCCAGCATGACCTCGACCGTCTTGTAGACGTTCTTCCATTCAGGATGATGGTCGTTCTTTTCCGCGACCAAGGCCGCGCGACACATAAAGCCAAAAGCTTCGTTGAAGTCCTTGAACACGAAGGTCTTTGTGATGGCCGCACGGCCAGGCATCTCCGCCCAGCCGGCCAATTCCCAGAGCGCGGCCTTCCTTGCTTCCGCCGACAGCAATTCCACCATGACAGCCCTCCTGTTTGGCCCCAACCTTAACCTAACGGCCGGCCTGCGCGATGGGATCCACGCCGAAATTAAGGCCGAAATTGCGTCCTATCGCCGCTGCTCACCATGACGGAGATGTAACGTCGGTCGTCCCCGGAATTTGCTACAAATCGGGGATGTATGCGCGCCGGCCCTTTTGAGATTGAGCCCCAAGCTTTTGTTTGCGAGATCGATGACCAACGGCACTGGCCCCGCCGACATATTGCCGAAGCCGCCCCGTTCTGCGCGGCAACGGCTGATATTCGTGCTGATCGCGGGTGTGCTCGCCATCATCGGCACGATGGCTGCAGGCTATTATTTCGCGATGCGGCCGGTGACGCTGCGCATCGCGGTCGGCCCGCCCAACAGCGACGATGTCAAGCTGGTGCAGACACTGGCCCAGGCTTTCAACAACCAGGCGAATAGCCAGGTCAAGCTTCGCCCGATGCAAACCGATGGCGCTCCGGCGAGCGCGCAGGTGCTCGCCGAAGGCAAGGCCGATCTCGCCATCATCCGCGGCGATCTCGAAGTGCCGAAGAACGCACAGGCGGTTGCGACGCTGCGCAAGAATGTCGTGGTGATGTGGGTTCCACCCGCGGCGAAAGGCAAGCGGCGGAAGGGCCCGAAGATCACCAAGATCGCGCAGCTTGCCGGCCACAAGATCGGCGTCGTTGGCCGTACCCAGGCCAACGTCAATCTGCTCAAGATGATCCTGGTGCAATATGGCATCGACCCGATGAAGGTCGATATCGTCCAGTTCCCGGTCAATGAGGCGGTCGAGGCGATCCGCAACCAGAAGGCCGACGCCTATCTCGCCGCAGGTCCCGCCAACAGCAAGATCACGATCGACGCGATCGCGGCATCGGCCCATGACGGCAACGAGCCGACCTTCCTCGCCATCGATGCCTCCGAGGCGATCGCGCAGAACCATCCGGCCTATGAAGCCTCGGAAATCCCCGCCGGCTCGCTCGGCTCTGCCGACCGGCCGGAGGACGAGGTCAAGACCATCAGCTTCTCGCATCACATCGTCGCCCGCAAAGGCCTATCGGAATCGACGGTGGCAGCGTTTACGCGGCAATTGTTCTCGATCCGGCAGTCGCTGAAGAGCGATTTCCCGCTCGCCGCCAAGATCGAGACCCCCGACACCGACAAGGACGCCGTCATCCCGGTGCATCCGGGCGCCGCCGCCTTCGTCGATGGCGAGGAAAAGACCTTCCTCGACCGCTACAGCGATTACATCTGGTGGAGCCTGATGGCGCTCTCGGCGATGGGCTCGGCCGGCGCGTGGTTCGCCGGCTATCTCAAGCAGGACGAACGCAACACCAACACCTCGCAGCGCGATCGCCTGCTGGACATGCTGAAGGCCGCGCGGCGCAGCGATTCGACCGATGAGCTCGACCAGATGCAGGCGGAGGCCGACGACATCCTGCGCGACACGCTGGTGTGCTTCGAGCGTGGCGCGATCGAACAGGGCACGCTGACCGCGTTCAACATCGCGCTCGAGCAGTTCCACAACGCGGTCGCCGACCGCAAGGCGCTGTTGATGAGCATGCCGCAGAACCTGCAGCGCGCCGCCACCCAGTTCCGCGCGGCGGGCTCGGCATAAGGGACGACTCCCTCTCCGCGAACTCATTCCGCCTCTCCCGCTTGCGGGGGAGGCCGACGCGCGTAGCGCGGCGGGTGGGGGGCTCTCTCCGCGGCATCATTCGCGGAGGAAGCCCCCACCCCACCCTCCCCCGCAAGCGGGAGAGGGAGCCTGACAGACGTGCTCACCTTACGAGGCACGTCGCAGTTCTCCCCCGCGCAGCCACTCCCTGTAATCTCTCCGTCATGGAATTTTTCTAGGTCTTTGCGAGCTTGCGGCGCAGTGTCGCGTCCTATTCCTGGAGGCCCCCATGACGATCCGGTTTTCGCGCAAGATCACTCGCCGACGCTTCCTGTCCACCGCGGCAGCGACCGGGGCCGGCGTCGTTGCGATGCCTTATCTCTCCCGCGCTGCCGACCGGCCGGCGATCACCCATGGTGTGCAGTCCGGCGACGTCGGTGTCGACGGCGGCGTGGTCTGGGCCCGGGCCGATCGCCCGTCGCAGATGATGGTCGAGGTCGCGACCACGGAATCGTTCAAGGATGCGCGCACGCTGCCGCCGATCGCGGCGCTGCCGGAGAGCGACTTCACCGCCAAGATGCTGCTGGAGAACCTGCCCTCCGGCCAGGACATCTTCTATCGCGTGCGCTTCCGCGATCTCTCCCACATCGACATCGCAGGCGAGCCGGTGATCGGCCGCTTCCGCACCGCGCCGAGCGATCGCCGCGACGTCTCCTTCGTGTGGGGCGGCGACGTGGCCGGCCAGGGCTGGGGCATCAATCCCGATGACGGCGGTATGGTCACCTTCTCCGCCATGAAGAAGCACAAGCCGGATTTCTTCCTGCATTCCGGCGACACCATCTATGCTGACGGCATCATCACGGCCGAGCAGAAGCAGCCCGACGGCAAGATCTGGAAGAACATCACAATTCCGGAAAAGGCCAAGGTCGCCGAGACGCTCAACGAATTCCGTGCCGCCCACAAATACAATTTCCTCGACGAGAATCTGCGCGCCTTCAATGCCGAAGTGCCGATCTTCGTGCAGTGGGACGATCACGAAGTGATGAACAACTGGTCGCTGTCGAAGCAACTGCCCGACGCCTACAAGGAGCGCGACATCATGCTGCTTGCCGCGCGTTCGGCCCGTGCCTTCCACGAGATGTATCCGATGCGCGAGAGCATCGTCGAGCCGGGCCGGGTCTACCGCACGTTGAGCTACGGCCCGCTGCTCGACGTCTTCATGCTCGACGAGCGCAGCTATCGCGGCCCCAACGGCCCGAACCTGCAGGAGACCTATGGTCCCGACGCCTATTTCCTCGGGCCCGACCAGCTCGCCTGGCTGAAGCGCGGCTTGCTCAACTCGCGCGCCACCTGGAAGGTGATCGCCTCCGACATGCCGCTCTCCCTCCTCGTCTATGACGACGCGGCCAACAAGAAGGGTTCGGAAGCCTTCGCGCAGGGCGACGGTCCGGCACGCGGCCGCGAGCTCGAGATCGCCGACGTCCTGCGCTTCATCAAGACCGCTGGAATCGTCAACACGGTGTGGCTGACCGCCGACGTGCACTACGCCGCCGCGCACTACTACAACCCGAACAAGGCGCAGTTCCAGGAGTTCGATCCGTTCTGGGAATTCGTCTCCGGCCCGCTGCATGCCGGTACGTTCGGCCCGAACGAACTCGACAACACGTTCGGCCCCGAAGTGAAGTTCGTGAAGGCGCCGGGCGAAGCGAACCAGAACCTGCCGCCGTCGGCCGGCATGCAGTTCTTCGGTCACGTCAAGATCGACGGCAAGAGCGGACAGATGACGGTGAGCCTGCGCGATCGTGCCGACGCCGAATTGTGGTCGATCACGCTCGATCCGAAGCAGGCGTAGTCCGGTCGCATCCACTACGGAACCGCCCCTTTCCTGGACGTCCCTGGCCCAAGGCCGGGGCGACGCGATTGACCGGGGATGGACGTCACCGACCTGTTCCGGTATCGATATCAGAGCCGTTGTGCTGGGGGCCCGGAGGGGCGGAGCATGAGGCGCTACGAGTCCATTCGCGTGCTCGGTGGCATCGTCGCGGGGTCTCGGCCGTGCCACCTCATTGTCGTCGCCATAGCAGCGTTCGTGCTGCTGCCGATCGAAGCCAGCGATGCCGGCAGGCTGCCGCATATCTTCAAGAGCTCGTCAAAGCACGCCGGATCGCCAAAGCGCGTGAGGCCGGCCAAGTTGGCCAGGCACAGAGTCTCACCAAAACCCCACGCCACGCGGCTTGCCGCCCTCGGGCCGGCCGTCCTGCCTCGTTCCGCTCTCAAACCGGCCTCGGCAAAATGCGATCCCTCGACATTCCGGATGGTTCTCGATGTGGGGCATACGGCTGAATCGGAGGGCGCGATCAGCGCTCGCAATGTCGCCGAGTACACCTTCAACCTGCGCCTTGCCCGGCTGATCGACGAGAAATTGAAGGCCGAAGGCTTTGCCGAAACCAGACTCCTTGTGACTGAGGGCAAGGCCAGACCCAGCCTCTTCAAACGAGTGGCTGCGGCCAATGATCTGCGCACAGATCTCTTCCTGTCGATCCACCATGACTCCGTGCCCAACAAATTGCTCGAGGACTGGGATTTCGAGGGCAAGAAAAGCCATTACAGCGATCGGTTCAGCGGGTACTCCATCTTCGTCTCCCGCGACAATCCGGACTTCAAGACGAGCCTCTCGTTCGCCGAACTGATGGGCAAGGAATTAAAGGCCGAGGGGCTTCCTTATGCCGAGCAATACACGCAACCCATCATGGGTCGCTATCAGCACCCGCTGCTGAACAAGGAGACCGGCGTCTACAGCTATGATGAGCTCATCGTGCTGCGAAAGACCCGGATGCCCGCCGTGTTGCTGGAGGCGGGCTCGATAATCAACCGGGACGAGGAGCTCGAGATGGACTCGCCCGAACGGCAGAACATGATCAGCAGCAGCGTCGCGGCCGCCGTCAAGGAGTTCTGTGAGCCGCGATGGGCCATCCTCGGTCCGCTCTGATCGCCCTGTGACGCACCGCCGAGCATCTCAGCGAAACGCGATCCGATTGGCACCTGCTGATGTCATCCCCGCTTGCCCGCCTTGATCTCCTCGAATTTGGCAAGCGCTTGCTCAAACTTGCCGTTGAAAAGCCACATGGCATCGAGGATTTCGCGGAAGGTCGCAGATGTTCTTGCCCTGTCGGCCCGACCGAACGCGAAGATGCTGTTGTTCCGCAGGTATCGCATGATCCTGGCATCGGAAATTCTGTAGCCGACGAGGTTGCCCGAGCCGAGTGCGGCCCTGGTCGGCGTGGGAATGATCTGGATAAGCTCAAAGAGCTTCATTTGATCGATCGTGTCAGGCAAGGCTTTCAGGATCGCCGGGACCTCCGGGAAAATATCCGCGTGCGCGTTCATGAGGGCGTCTCGCACGGCGGTCCAGTGATTGAGCCGATGATCCAGTTTGCCGACCCGCGCTTCTTCCTTGTCGTCGCGACGGCTCAGTGCAGAATCGAAGGCTGCGATTGATCCCTTGATCGCTGCCCATTTCCTTCGACCGTTTCGATCTTCGGACGGACCCGTCTGCAGACTCCCCTTGTATGTGTTCGACCGCGCATTTCCTGCATTCTGCTTGCCGCCCGTCTCGGCAAAGAAAAGGCCGAGGCTGATGCGGCCCGCGGCTGCGGCATTCGCGGCATCCAGGCTCTTGGCCCGCGCGATCGCAGTCGCCAGATCGATGACGTCCTTGAATGGAGTATCCGATCGTTGCGCGCTGGTGGGCGGGGCCTCCATGAGGTCGAAAAGCTTCCTGTACTCATCGAACAACGGCTCATTGTCAGCATCAAAATATGCCGGAGGGATTCCGAATCTGTTGGGTCTTCCAATCCTGGACGGAAGCGCGTCGGTGAGATCCTTGTATGCGCTCATCATTTCGACACGGGCAAGGTAAAGGGCCTGGCCCGGCAGGTTGGGCAGCGGCTGGTGGGAATCGATCTGTGCGCGACGCTGGCGCAGGATCGACTCGAAGTCCCTCACGGCCTTGTCGTAGGTCTCGCGCGCGGCCGATTGCTTGCTCGTCAGTCCGCCCGGCTGGCCCCTGGCTGGAGACACGAAACCACCGATGGCGACCGAGGCCAGCGACCCGGCCGCACCGAAGATCGCATGCGTTGCGAGCTGCGGCGTGAGGAGCAGCGCGACAGAAAGCGCAGCCGCGAGTGCAGCGGCAGATGTCCTGATCGCCATAACGGCTTCCCGATGGCTGAGCTTCGCCGGATCCGACACCTCAGATCGTAGATGACGAACACGCCGGCTGCGAGGCGGAAGCCCCGCAATCCGACCGTGTTCCGTTTCCCAGCGCGGCCAGATCGCACCAAAAGTCGCCGGAAAGCCTGCAAAATCCACGGCGCCGGCCCGAAATTCGGTCACCCAAAGCGCCAACAAACCGTTGTTTTTTGGCGTTTTCTGACTATATTGCGTCGCAACGCGCCAGGTGCCCGGTCCATTGGCCGGGCTTCCTTTTTGGGGCGATGCGTCCCCGTCAAATTTCTTAGGTATGAGCGTGATCCGGGCCCGGATGGGCCACGTCTGCGGCCGGCCCGAGTTGTCCGGCGAGACCGCGTTCACGACCCTTTGCACGACCAGAAGAAGAGCCATGAACCTTCGTAACGTCGCCATCATCGCCCACGTCGACCACGGCAAGACCACCCTCGTCGACCGCCTGCTGCAGCAATCCGGCACCTTCCGCGAAAACCAGAAGGTGACCGAGCGCGCCATGGACTCCAACGACCTGGAGCGCGAGCGCGGCATCACCATCCTGGCGAAAGCCGCCTCGGTGCAATGGAAAGACATCCGCATCAACATCGTTGACACCCCCGGCCACGCCGATTTCGGCGGCGAGGTCGAGCGCATCCTCAATATGGTCGACGGCGCGCTGGTGCTGGTCGACGCGGCCGAAGGCCCGCTGCCGCAGACCAAATTCGTGGTGTCGAAGGCGCTGAAGATCGGCCTGAAGCCGATCGTCGTCATCAACAAGGTCGACCGCCCCGACGCGCGCCCGACCGAAGTCATCAACGAGGTGTTCGACCTGTTCGCGGCGCTCGATGCCAGCGAGGAGCAGCTCGACTTCCCGATTTTATATGGGTCGGCCAAGCAGGGCTGGATGGCCGACAGCCCGGAAGGGCCGAAGGATCTCGGCATGCAGCCGCTGTTCGACCTGATCGTGCGCCATGTCGAGCCGCCGAAGGTTGAGGAAGGTCCGTTCCGCATGATCGGCACCATCCTCGAAGCCAACCCCTATCTCGGCCGCATCATCACCGGCCGCATCTCCTCCGGTTCGATCAAGCCGAACCAGCAGGTGAAGGTACTGTCCGCCGACGGCAAGCTGATCGAGCAGGGCCGCCTGACCAAGATCCTCGCCTTCCGCGGCCTCGAGCGCACCCCGCTCGATGAGGCCGAGGCCGGCGACATCGTCGCGATCGCGGGCCTCACCAAGGGCACCGTCGCCGACACCTTCTGCGATCCCAGCGTCGACACAGCGCTGCCGGCGCAGCCGATCGATCCGCCCACCGTGTCGATGTCGTTCATCGTCAACAACTCGCCGCTCGCCGGCACCGAAGGCGACAAGGTGACCTCGCGCATGATCCGCGACCGCCTGCTGCGCGAAGCCGAGGGCAATGTCGCGCTGCGCGTCGTCGAGGCCGCCGACAAGGATTCCATGGAGGTCTCCGGCCGCGGCGAATTGCAGCTCGCGATCCTGATCGAGACCATGCGTCGCGAGGGCTTCGAGCTTTCGGTGTCGCGCCCGCGCGTCGTGCTGCAGAAGGACGAGACCACCGGCGGCTGGCAGGAGCCGATCGAGGAGGTCGTGATCGACGTCGACGAGGAGCATTCGGGCGTCGTCGTGCAGAAGATGAGCGAGCGCAAGGCCGAGATGATCGAGATGCGTCCGTCCGGCGGCAACCGCCTGCGGCTGGTGTTCTACGCGCCGACCCGCGGCTTGATCGGCTACCAGGGCGAACTGCTGACCGACACCCGCGGCACCGCGATCATGAACCGCATCTTCCACGGCTACGCCCCCTACAAGGGCGAGATCCAGGGCCGCCGCAACGGCGTGCTGATCTCCAACGACCAGGGTGAGGCGGTGGCCTATGCGATGTTCAAGCTGGAAGACCGCGGCCCGATGATGATCGAGCCGGGCTGGAAGGTCTACAGGGGCATGATCGTCGGCGAGCACACCCGCGACAACGATCTCGAGATCAACGTGCTGAAGGGCAAGCAGCTCACCAACATCCGCACCACCTCGAAGGACGAAGCGGTGCGCCTGACGCCGCCGATCCGGATGACGCTGGAAAAGGCGCTCGCCTATATCGAGGACGACGAGCTCGTCGAGGTGACGCCGAAGTCGATCCGGCTGCGCAAGAAGCATCTCGATCCGAACGAGCGCAAGCGCGCCGAAAAGGCCAAGGAAGCGGTGGCGTGAGCCAATCTGTCATGCCCCGGCTCGACCGGGGCATCCAGTACGCCGCGGCCCGTCAGCTCAATCATTACTGTCTCTGGAATACTGGATCACCCGCATGCGCGGGTGATGACAGTCATGCGCGTTGCGACTTTAGACGTGCTTCTGGACGTGCTAGAGCCGGGACATGAGTTCGCTTCCCTCCACAGTCGACGTCGCCATCATCGGCGCCGGCGCCGCCGGCCTCGGCTCCGCGCATGCGCTGAAGGACTCCGGCCTCTCGATCATCGTGCTGGAAGCCCGCGACCGCGTCGGCGGGCGGGCGCATACGATCCAGGCTGCGCCCGACGTGGTGTTCGATGTCGGCTGCGGCTGGCTGCATTCGGCCGACCAGAACAGCTTCGTCGGTATCGCCGAGCGGCTCAAATTCGAGATCAGCAAGGACCTGCCGCCCTGGGGCCAGCGGGCCTATGGCAACGCGTTCCCGCAGGCCGATCGCGACGCGTTCACGCTTGCGCTCGACCAATTCTACGATCGCATCGAAGCGGCCGCGCAGGACGGCAAGGACGCGCCTGCCAGCATCTATCTCGAGCCCGGCAACCGCTGGAACCCGATGATCGATGCGATCTCGACCTATGTGAACGGCTGCGAGCTCGACCGGGTCTCGATCCTCGATGTGGACGAATACGAAGACACCAACATCAATTGGCGCGTGCGGCGCGGCTATGGCGCGCTGATTGCGGCCTACGGCGCGCTTGTGCCCGTGGCCCTGAACTGCGCGGTCAGGCTGATCGATCACGCGGGCAAGCGCGTGCGCATCGAGACCTCACGCGGCACGCTCGAGGCCGACAGAGTGATCGTCACGGTGCCGACCAATTTGATCGCCGATGAAGCGATCCGCTTCTCGCCCGCGCTGCCGGACAAGGTGGATGCCGCGCGCGGCCTGCCGCTCGGTCTCGCCGACAAGGTGACGCTGGCGCTCGATGACGCGGCAGCGCTGCCGAAGGAAGGCAATCTGCGCGGCGCCACCATGCGCACCGAGATGGGCACTTATCACATCCGCCCGTTCGGCCAGCCCTGCATCGAAGGCTTCTTCGGCGGCCGCTTCGCGCAAGCGCTCGAAGACGCTGGCGATGGCGCCTTCGCCGCGCACAGCATCGACGAGATCGTCTCATTCCTCGGCAATGATTTCCGCCGCAAGCTGAAGCCGCTCAGCGAATCCCGCTGGTCGCACGACCCGTTCGCCCGCGGTTCCTATTCGCACGCTTTGCCCGGCCACGCCGACAAGCGCGCCGTGCTCGCTGCACCGCTCGACAGCCGGCTGTTCTTCGCCGGCGAGGCGACCTCGCCGCACTTCTTTTCGACCGCGCATGGAGCGAGGGACAGCGGAGAGAGGGCGGCGAAGGAGGTGCTGGCGGCGAGCGCGCAGTAAAGGTACCGGTTCTAGCCCTTGAACACCTTGTCTCGATGAAATTTCAAGTATTGGGCATTGGGGTGGAAAGCTCCATCGTTCGGCAGATGAATCGTACCACTCCGATTTAGATTTAAGAGACGAGTGGCATCCTCAGGAACGTGGTTTGCCGCTACCAGAATTTTGTAATCGTCCCCGATCGAAATCAGCCCCCGGTCAAACATCCAATGGACGGTTCCGGAAAGCGCAATTCCATTTCGGACCGAATCTGGTCCCTTCGATGCCACCGGCTGTATGTGCGCCGCTTGAACCTCCGGCCGGCCTCCGCCGTTGATCAAGCGAAGTCCTGTCATTGCACACCGGTTTGCATAAGCAGCGCGGACGTTATGCATGAATGATCGCTCTCGGAATGGCCGAGAAATAGTCATCTCTACGATAGAACGCTCAAATGGCGTTGTCGGCTCGGATAGTCCCAAAGCTGGTTCCTGCTGAAGCGCAGGGCTTTCATTCAGCACTGGAGCAAAACCAGCCTTCAATATGAGATCAAACTCGGCGTCGGGGATGAGACGTACAGCTCTTCCGAAGGCTCCCTTGTTCGTCGAACCGTCCGCTTTCTTCAACGCGCTTTCAAAATACTCCTTGCCCACCGCGAACGGCACAGGCGCGTCGAAGTCAAGATAGTTGTCGATGAGCGCGTAATAGTGATCCGCAAGCTCCTCATCCTCGACGACAGCCGTGACTCGGGCGACCCCGAAATAAGATTGCCGACCTCCAAAGCTTGATAGTTCGACGCTTGATCGTCTCGGCTCGTAGTAGACGATGTGATCGCCAACTGCTTGCCTCACGTGATTGAGGTATGTCTTCGGAAAGTGATAACGAGCTTCCGGGAGATCTCTGTATCCCGGCACCACCTTGGTTGTGAAAACTGCTTTGGCCATTCAGCCCAGTGATTCATTTACTTGCGGCAAGAAAGTCTAATCCGAATTGCCTCAGATATACTAGACGGCTTTATTCCAGAACCCGCGCCCGCGTATCGGCGTCGGGCACGAAGCACGTCTCGTACTTCCCGAAGATACGGTAGCGGTTACGCGCGATCAGGCTGTAGACCGCATCGCGCAGCGGCTTTGGCACGGCGAACAGCACGCGTGTCCACTCCCATCCCGGCAGATGACTTAGCACGGTCAGCGCGGCATCGGATTTCATATACGCAACGCCACCGCGCACCAGGGCGTTGGTGTCGGGATCATCGGGGTCGATGCCAAAAGCCTTTGCCAGCCGCGTGCCGTAGTCCGACTGGATCGGCGTGAAGCGAAAGCGGCGTGCCGTGTCGCGGGCGATGACGAAGCGGACCCAGCGCGAGCAGAAGACGCAGACGCCGTCGTAGAGGATCACGTCGTCGTCGGGCCAGGCGGTCATCGTTGATTCTCTTGACACGTTTTTTCTTCACGCGAACGATGCCTGCGACCAGGCCGAGGGCCGCGCTGCGCACGCGCATCTCGATCTGCAAGAAGATCACCGGCACCCGGAACATCCCGGCCACGGCATAGAGCGCAAGCGACGTCAGCAGCCAGCGCTTGGTCGGGCTCGTCGCCGACAGCATCATCACAGTCCGAAACTTCACGTGCTTACTCGTTTCCGGCAACCTGTGGACTTCGCTGCCATAGGCCGGACGGGCGCCGAAATCCACTCTGGCGCCGAGGCCGGCAACGTCGGCAGGTTGGCACGCCTGGGCACATACCGCGCTCGAATCAGTCCGGAGGCATTTTCCGGGGACGCCGGCGCTGTCACAACACGCCGCCGCCGTGGCCTTACCTGTTGATGGATCAGGAAATCCGTCGGTTGTGGCAGCCGCCCTGTCCTCTTTCGACACAAGTCTTCATGACACTGATGCAAAAAGCCCACAGATTAACCGATAATTAAGGATAGACCTTGAAGGCGGCCGTCCGACTTGCTTTGATTATGGCCATGAGCACAACGCTGATCGAGGTCCGGGCGGCCAAAGCTGCAGACGCAGCCGCGGTGGCGTCTACGCATGATGAAGCCTGGCGCTCGGCGTACCAGGGCATCATCCCCGGCGCCGAACTCGAAAAGCTGATCAACCGTCGCGGCCCGCAATGGTGGGACAGCGCGATCCGCAAGGGCAGCCGCGTCAGCGTGCTGGTGTTCGGCGACAAGATCGCCGGCTACGCCAATTACGGCCGCAACCGCGCCCGCAGCCTGCACTTTGAAGGCGAGATCTACGAGCTCTATTTGCGGCCGGAATTCCAGGGTCTCGGCTTCGGCCGGCGCCTGTTCACCGCCGCGCGCCGCGACCTGATCCAGAGCGGCCTGAAGAGCATGGTGATCTGGGCACTGTCCGACAACGAGCCGGCGACCGAGTTCTATCGTGCGCTGGGCGGCCGCATGGTGGCACGCTCTTCGGAGCGATTCGGACCCAAATCGCTCGACAAGGTCGCTTTCGCCTGGGCCAACTGAAAATCCTGCTTCTCTCGCAGCTGCAGCAAGGCTAAACCAGCCGGAGCGCTTTGCGCGAAGGCCTGCCCCGCGACAAGCCGGGGTTCATGCTGCTTTCGCGCCCTGATAGCGCCAAACAAAAAATCACATCGTTCTCAACTTCCAAAAGGCCACGCGGAGCAATCCATGCGTATCGACGCCATATCGACCGGTAAGAACCCGCCCCACGACGTCAACGTCATCATCGAAGTGCCTGTGGGCGGCGAGCCGATCAAATACGAGATGGACAAGGAGGCCGGCACGCTGGTGGTGGATCGCTTCCTCTATACGCCGATGCGCTATCCCGGGAACTACGGCTTCATCCCGCACACGCTGTCCAACGACGGCGACCCCTGCGACGTGCTGATCATCAACACCCGCGCGATCGTCCCCGGCGCGGTGATGAGCGTGCGCCCGGTCGGCGTGCTCTTGATGGAGGACGAGGCCGGCGGCGACGAGAAGATCATCGCGGTGCCGTCATCGAAGCTGACCCAGCGCTACGACAAGGTGAAGAGCTACAGCGACCTTCCCGACATCACGCTGCAGCAGATCCAGCACTTCTTCGAGCACTACAAGGATCTCGAGAAAGGCAAGTGGGTGAAGGTGCTGCGCTGGGGCGACGCCGAGGAAGCCTGCAAGCTGATCCTGGAAGGGATTGAGCGGGCGAAGAAGAAGTAGCGAACCTCGCCCCGCTTGCGGGAGAGGTCGGATCGCATCGTGAGATGCGATCCGGGTGAGGGGGTACAGGTCCCTCAACCGTCAACGCTCGCGGAGAGAGCCCCTCACCCCAACCCTCTCCCCGCAAGAGCGGGGCGAGGGAGCCCACTCACACCGCCGGCGCGGGCAGGCCGTGGATCGCGCAAGCCGCGCGCAGTGTGTTCACCAGCAGGCACGCCACCGTCATCTGCCCGACGCCGCCCGGCACCGGCGTGATCGCGCCGGCGACTTTGAGCGCCTCCTGGAACGCGACGTCGCCGACCAGCTTCGGCTTGCCGCCCGGCACCGGAATCCGGTTGATGCCGACATCGATCACGGTCGCGCCCGGCTTCAGCCAGTTTCCCCGCACCATCTCGGGCCGGCCGACCGCGGCATAGACGAGATCAGCGTGAGCAACGAGCCCGGGCAGATCGCGCGAGCGCGAATGCGCGACCGTTACCGTCGCGTTCTCGTTCAGCAGCAATTGTACCAGCGGACGGCCGACCAGATTGGAGCGGCCGATCACGATCGCGTTCATGCCCTCGATCGACGGATGCACGCTCTTGGTCAGGATGATGCAACCGAGCGGCGTGCAGGGCGACAGCGCCGCGAGACCGCCGGCGAGCCGTCCGGCATTGTTCGGGTGCAGGCCGTCGACGTCCTTGGCGGGATCGATCGCATTGATGATGGTTTCGGTGTGCAGCGATTTGGGCAGCGGCAGCTGGACCAGGATGCCATGCACCAGCGGATCGCGGTTGAGCCGCTCGATCAGCGCCAGCAGATCCGCCTGCGAGACATCCGCCGGCAGCTTGTGCTCGAACGAGGCCATGCCGGCGGCCTGGGTCTGGGTGTGCTTGCTGCGGACATAGACCTCGCTCGCGGGATCGTTGCCGACCAGCACGACGGCGAGCCCCGGCGTGAGCTGATGGTCACGCTTCACCCGGGCAACCTCGTCAGCCACGCGGGCGCGAAGTTCAGCGGCGATGGCCTTTCCGTCGATGATACGGGCAGTCATGTCAGTCCTTTGTCTCTCGCGTTGCGGTCAGCTTCCGCAAGGTCCCGCCAAGCTCTTTCGGGTCGCCGTCGACGGCCACCTGCTTGAGCCGCGAGGTGGCGCCGGAGAGGATATTCACCCTGGCCTTGGGCACGCCAAGCGTCTTGGCAAGCAGCTCGGTCACCGCACGGTTGGCTTCCCCGCCCTCGGCAATGGCGCGCACCCTGACTTTCACCACGGACCGGCCGTTCGCCAGTGTTTCAATCCCGTCGATGCCGTCGCGTCCGCCGCGCGGCGTCACGCGCACCGAGATGCTGATGCCCTCGGTGGAATAGCGCCAAGGGTCCATCGACGAGTCCCTCGAAAAGGGTCAGATGACGTTCGGGTAGATGTAATACATGATCACTCGCTCGATAAACATGATGATCAGGATCACGATGATCGGCGAGATATCGAGCCCGCCCAGGTTCGGCATCACGTTCCGAATCGGCCGCAGCACCGGCTCCGTGATCCGGTAGAGGAACTCGGCCACCCCTGAGACGAACTGGTTGCGCGTGTTGACGACATTGAAGGCCACCAGCCAGGACAGGATGGCGGAGGCGATCAGGAGCCAGACATAGAGGTCAAGGACGATGATGACGATGTCGAGGACAGCACGCATGTGGTGGGGGCTCGCGGGTGGGACAGTCAGTTGAAGCACGACGAGACTGGGAATGAACCGTCATCGCGCTTCTTTTTGAGCATGATCTTTCTGGAAAACCGCTACGCATTTTGCGCTGGCGCGGCCTTCCGGGACCGGGTCATGCTCTAGATATCGGTTCATCCCCCCGCAAACAAGGGAACTTCCCCGGCCGCCGGGCCGAAAACCGCAGTTTAACCGTTCTTGACTTGGCCTTGGGCCGGACTGTAAATGGCGCCCGACTGTCGGCCGGGATACTCAGCACAACCCGGCTGCGATGGGGCCATAGCTCAGCTGGGAGAGCGCATCGTTCGCAATGATGAGGTCGGCGGTTCGATCCCGCCTGGCTCCACCAGCCTTCGCAGGCTACGCCCGCTTCGGCTCGGCAAGCCTTTTCGTAGCGAAGCTGCCGCGGCGTAGCCCGGAGGGCGAAGCCGGACTGGTCCAGCAAATCCACGTCTCGCGAGCTACGGCTGGGTAAACCCGGGGAGTCTATCCTGGCGAAGTGAGCGAAGGCGGCCCCGCCATAGCCCACAGGCGGGCCGAGGCAAGCCTTCCTGCTCTCGACCCCTCCCCTCACGTCCCCGTAAACCGCGGCGGCCGCTTCTCCACGAAGCTCGCGACGCCCTCCCTGAAATCGTTACTTTTGAGCGCGATCTGCATCTCGCGATTGGCGTCGATGGTGGCTTCGGCCAGCGTCTGGAACGGCACGTCGTAGAGCTGGCGCTTGATGGTGGCCATCGCGCTAGGTGAGACGAAATCGGCGAGATCGCGGGCATAGGCGTAGGTTTCCTCGCGCAGCCTGTCCGGCGTGCAGAGCCGGTTGACGAGGCCGATGCGCAGCGCCTCCTCGGCCGACACGCGCCGCGCGGACATCAGCAGATCGAGCGCGTTGGCGTGGCCGATGATGTGCGGCAGCATCCAGCTGATGCCGTGCTCGGCAATCAGGCCTCGCCGCGCGAAGGCTGTCGTGAACACCGCATTGTCGGCGGCAAAGCGCAGATCGCAGTAGAGCGCGTGGACGAGGCCGATGCCGGCGGCGGCGCCGTTGAGCATCGCGATGACAGGCTTCTTGATCGCGGGATAGTAGGCGTAACGTGTCTGCCAGTCGGCGCGACGGTTCATGTCGAACGGAATGCTCTCGCCGCGCCTGACCTCGTTGGGATCGATCCCCTTCAGCGCCTCCATGTCGGCACCGGCGCAGAACGCGCGGCCCGCACCGGTGATCACGATGACGCGGACATTGTCGTCATCAGCCGCAGCCTCCATCGCGCGGCGAACATCGCGCTCCATGATCGCCGTCCACGCATTCATGCGATCGGGGCGGTTGAGCGTGACGGTCGCGATGCTGTCGCTGACGTCGTAGAGGATGTGTTCGTAGCTCACGGCGATCTCCCTGTGGTTTGTTGTTATCGGCGCACGCGCAATTGCTGCGGCACCGGCCGCTGCGCGCAACACTAACACATCTGTCGAAATGAAAGGCGTGCGATGCCGCGAGCAATATTCCGCGCGACGGCTATTCCGCGGCTTGCAGCATTATCGTGCGCGGCGTGCGCGCGATCCAGTCGTCGATGAAATGCTTCAGCCACGCTCGCTCGGCGGCGTCGTAGACGGCGCGTTCGGCGAAATGCAGATGGCGCGGCTGCGCGCCCGGCGAATCCATGCGCACGCAACCGCGCGTGGTCCAGCGGTGCATCATCGCGTAGGTGACATCGGGATGGAACTGCAGGCCGAAGGCATTGTCGAACTGGAACGCCTGGATCGGAAAGTCATCGCCCGCGGCAAGCAGCTCCGCGCCGTCGGGCAATTGAAATCCCTCGCCGTGCCAGTGATAGACGCGCGCCGGCCAGTGCGGACAAAGCGCACGGCCCGCGGCCGTCGGCCTGATTGGATAGTAGCCGACCTCGACGCGCCCTTCCGGATGCGGCGCGACCTTTGCGCCAAGTTGCCGCGCCAGCATCTGGGCGCCCAGGCAGATGCCCAGGAACGGCCGCTGCTCACGTAGCGGCACGGCGATCCAGTCGATCTCGCGCCGCACGTAGTCGTCGAGATCGTTGGCGCTCATCGGGCCGCCGAAGATAACGGCGCCGGCGTGCTCGTCGAGCGTCTCAGGCAGCGCGTCGCCGAAGCGCGGGCGGCGAATGTCCAGCTTGTAGCCCAGCGCGTGCAGGGCGTTGCCGATCCGGCCGGGGGTCGATGTCTCCTGGTGCAGCACGATCAGGATCGGCTGCATCGGGGCCGGCTCCGGCGTGGCCGCGGCCGGCCTTCGATTTGCGAAGGGCACCACGACACTGGCTTGGTCCGACCGGAACGACATTGTCTCTGCTTAAGGATTCGGCACGTCAGGCAGGATCATAGCTAAGCAATTCTTAAGATCGCGTGAGCTTGATATCGCGTGAGCTTGCGCACGCTCACGCGAAGCAAGTCGCGGGCCATGAATGACCGTCGCGACGATGGCTAGCGCTTGCGGAGCTGAAAACCGCCGACAGCCGTCAGGATGAAGGAGCGCGGGAACAGGCGGAGCAGGAATGGCACGAGCTTGATGAAGAGTCCGGGCAACACGGCACGCTTGTTGGCCATCAGCCCCTGATAAGCCTGCCTGGCGACCTCTGCCGGCGCAACGTCAAGGATGGCGGAATCGAATCCGGGCGTAAAGCCGGCGCGCGCCTGGAACTCCGACGGCACCGGACCCGGGCACACCACGGTGACGCGCACGCCCTGCGGCGCCAGCTCGCGGCGCAGCGCCTCGGAAAACGACAGCACATAGGCCTTGGTGGCGTAGTAGACGGCCATGCCGGGTCCCGGCAGGAATCCGGCAATCGAGCCCAGATTGAGGATGCCACCGCGATGACGGATCAGCTGGTCGGCAAAGCGCAACGACAAATCGGTCAGAGCACGGACGTTGACCGCGATCATGTTGAGCTGCTCGACGCGGTCGCGCTTGATCGCGAGGCCGAACAGGCCAAAACCCGCATTGTTGACGAGATATTCGATCTCGACCCCGGCCTCGGTCAGGGCCGCGGCGATCTTGTCGCCGGCATCGTTCTCTTGCAGGTCGCAGGGAATCACGATCGGCGTCGCGCCGCCCTTGCCGCCGAGCTCGTCGGCGAGCGCCTTCAGGCGATCGGCACGCCGCGCCACCAGCGCCACACGGTGACCGTTCGATGCAAACACACGCGCCAGTTCGGTACCTATGCCCGCCGATGCCCCGGTTATCAGCGTCACACGCTCGGTCACGATCCAAACTCTTATTTCAAATTGCAGAGAGCTCTCGAACGGTCGCGACGAGAGCATAGGCATGCGGTGGGAGCAAGCCGCCCGTCAGCTTGTCGACAGGGAGCTCGCGCAAGTTTCACGCGAAACGCCGGATTTTCAGGCGGATCGCCCATGATCGCGGCAAATCACACCGGACATTAAAGTTTCGTCATCTGTGATGCTGCTGTGATGATGTCCGAGTTGACACAATAGGCGTGTCAGACCGGGGCGTGTCAGGTTGCCGCGTCTGCCGTGCCCCACGGGCCTTTCGGCAGCGCCGCCTGTTTCTCGGCGACGCGATGCTTGAGATCGATGCGGTCGCGCGAGGAAATGCCGAGCAAGTCGGCGGCACGCCAGACCACATTGTCCTCGAACTCGCTGACCTGGCCGTCGACATAGACCAACTCCCACATCATCTCGACGATGCGCAGCCGTCCCTCCTCGTTCACCGAGCGCATGATCACGCTGGTAAAGTGATAGAGATCGACGGCCTCGCCCTCGACCCGCATGGCCGATGCGATCAGCTTGTCGGCGGTGCCGGGATCGAGCTGGAAACGGCTCTCGATCAGGCTGTGCAGCTTGCGTTTCTCGACCGCCGTCGGCTCGCCGTCCAGCGACACGACGTGAACCAGCAGCGCAGTGGCCGCCAGACGGTAGTCGCTGTCGTCGAAGGTCCGGTCGGCCTGCGCGTCGGGGGACACGATATCGGCAATGAATTGGCGGAGTCCGTCGAGCATCGCTCTCTCTGTCGAATAGGCTTGATGAAAAACTATATGGCGCGGAAACAGAACCGGCGCAATCGGCCCCGGTTCCCGCACAAGCATTACGTTTCGGCAATGTCCCGAGTGTGTCCGTCATCGCGAGCGAAGCGAAGCAATCCATTCGTCGTGGTCGCTCCCCACAATGACGGTGAAAATCAGCTCAAGGGATCTCGTACACTACGAGCTTGTCGGCGATTCCACGCAGCGCGGCCTCCTTCTGGATCGGCCTGATGGCCGCACGATCCAGAATGCCGGCAACCGCCTGCGATTCCATCACCGGCTGGGTCAGATGAATTTCCTGCGAGGTCGACAGGCTCTGCACCCGCGCTGCGATGTTCACGGTCTGCCCGAAATAGTCCTGCCGTTCGTTCAGCATCACCGCCAGGCAGGGGCCCTCATGAATGCCGATCTTGACGATCAGGTCCTCCCGGCCGCGCTCGGCATTGAGCTTCTTCATCGCGGCGCGCATGCGCAAGCCCGCCGACAGCGCGTCTTCGGGCTTGATGAACGTTGCCATCACGGCATCGCCGATCGTCTTCACCACCGCGCCGTGTTCGGAGGCGATGATCTCGAGCAGCGCATGGAAATGCGCGCGCACCAGATCGAACGCGGCGAGATCGCCGACGCGCTCATAGAGCGCGGTCGAGCCCTTGAGATCGGTGAACAGGAAGGTCAGCGCGGTGATCTTCAGCCGCTGGTCAACGTTGAGATTGTCGGCCTTGAACACGTCGCGGAAGGTCTGGTTCGACAACATACGCTTTGCCGTGAGGATCGGCTTGCGCTTGCCCAGCAACTTGTGCAGCGGATCGCCTGCGATCCAGACCGAAGGCAGCACGCGGACGTCAGCCTGATTTTCCAGCGAGAGCCGCAGCGGCCCCGGTCGCATCGTCGACGTCCCGGTCGGCGCGTGCAGCTTGTTGAATGCGATCGAAAACTGCTGACGCTCGGTGGTGGGCTCGCCCTCAATGGCGAAGAAGTGCGCCGAATGCGTCACCGGCTCAAACACAATGACGAATTCGTTGGGCAAATTGAGCGACAGAATTGCCTTCTCACCGGGTGGCAGCTCTAACCCCTCCAGCGTCACCTCGTTGATCAACGTCGAAAGCGAACTCTCATCGAGCTCGATGCCCGAGCTCCAGAACATTTGCCGGAAGTATTCCCAGATCGGCAGCGTATTGGGATCGTGCGCGGCAATGTGGCGGACCCGCGGGCTGACAGTAAAAGCCACTTCGACGAGTTCATCGACCGAGGCCTCGTAGCCCGCCGCGCACAACGCGCAATTGTAGTCGTCGTGGCGCAGCGACTTCAGCGTCGCATGGGCGTCGAGCACGCCGCCACAGCCTGGACACAGCACGTTCCAGCTCATGTCGAACAGACCGAGCCGCGAGGCATGCAGGAAGCCGGAGATCACCTTCTCCTGATCAAGTCCGGTACGGCGGGAGAAATCCAGCAGGTTGATGCGATTGAGATCGCGATCATGACCATCCGCGATCAGCTGCTGCATGGCATCGACGACGGCACTATCGGCCGTCTGCCTGAGGACTGCGAACTGGGCCTGCGTATCGCTCATGGTGTGAGACCTCAAGCATGAGCCGGAAAGATACGAAGCCGCTTTCCGGACGAACGCGCTCAAATGGAGGCAAGGAGACGATGACGGGTCAACCTGAACTCATCGCGCCTTAGATGAGCATCTTGGAGGTGTCGCGCAAGGGTTTTCAGCGTGCCGTGATCGCAAACATCGGCGAGCGGTTGGGTTGCGTCGTCACTACGCCGATCGGCATCACCGGCTCCTTGTCCGCCAATGCGACGCGGAACGTACCGATGATCCTGGCGAGCGCGAGCGTCGCCTCGACCAGCGCGAAATGCGCGCCGATGCAGACCCGCGCGCCGACCCCGAACGGCAGATAGGCGAAGCGATCGGGCGGCGTGCCGCTCATGAATCGCATCGGCACGAATGCGTTTGGATCACGCCACAGCTTTTCATGCCGGTGCAACAGCCATGGCGCGATCAGGATTACGTCATGCTTCCTGACCGGCAGGCCCGAGATGGTGTCCGGACCATCAGCCGCGCGTGCGATCAGGAAGGCCGGCGGATAGAGCCGCATGGTTTCGTCCATCACCGCGCGCGTGAATTTCAGCCGCTCGACATCCAGCCTGCCCGCTGCTGCCACGCTGCTGACTTCTGCTGCCAACTGCTCCTGCGTCGGGGGATCCAGCGCCAGCAGATAGAGCGCCCAGAACAGCGCGGTCGCTGTCGTCTCGTGACCGGCCAGGATCATGGTCGCGACCTGATCGCCGAGCTGCGCATCGGTGAAGGCCTCGCCGGTCTCGGGATCGCGAGCGGCCTCCATCAGGTCGAACAGGTCGCGCGCCGGCGCGTTGTCGTTCTTGCCGGCGGCGCGGCGCTCGGCCATCAGCTGGCCTACGAAAGCAGTCCAGCGCTTGCGGAAGCGGGCGCGCCGGAAATCCTGCGGGCTCGGCCAGCCGAGCGGCAGCAGCAGATCGAGCAAGTGCGGCCGGGCCAGCGTCACGCCGTATTCCATCACGAAGTCGCGCAGCTTCGCGCCGTGACGATCCATGCCGAAGGAGAACATGGTGCGGCCGGCGATCTCGAGCGTCATCCGCTGCATCGCCTCGCGCAGATCGACCGGGCCGCTGCTCGCGGCCTTCAGCTTGGCAATCGTCTCGTCGGTCACCCCGATCATGGTGGGCACGAGCGTCATCACGGCGCGCGGCGTGAATGCCGGCGCCAGCGTGCGCCGCTGATGTTTCCACGCGCGGCCCTCGGCGATCAGAAGTCCTTCGCCGAGCATCGGGCGCAGCACGCGAATGCCGGCGGGCGTGCGGGTGTAGTTCTCGTAATTGTCGACCAGCACATGCCGGATCGCGTCCGGCGTGTTGAGAATGAAGCTGCTGCGGCCGAAAAAGCGGCCCTGGATGATGTCGTCCTCATAGGCGCGCCGGCCCCAGCTCTCGATCGGCGAGTTGCCTATCGCCCGCATCCGCCCGAACGCGGTCATATTGTCGGGCGCGCGCGGCGGGGCCGGCGGCACCAGCGGCCGGCGCGTGACTGTTGTGTCGTAGACCTCGGCTATGCTCATGGTCCTCGCTCCAGCCTATCGCGACGTCAGATCCAGACACGCAATCCCGGCGCCGTGAAGGCGCGGACCACAGCAAGAGCTAATAGGTCAGCTCGGCGATGGCAATCCGGTTCTCCGATGCCGGCCAGGCCCGCGCCACGATCCGCTCCTCGTTGAAGAGGCCGACCACCGGACGGCCGACCTCGGCTGCCGGAAGCCGCAACGTCGTCGCCGAATCCGTCGGCACGCCCGGCTTCACGTCGGTCGGCTCCTTGCCGTCGAGCAGCACGACATCGCGCGGCAGGCCGAAATAGCCGCGCGGCCGCGACATCATGACGATGACGCCTGCGCCTGTATCGGCAGGCAGGAACGGCCGTGCCGCGCGCAGATGCACGATGTCCGACGAGCGCGGAAACGGCGAACGATAGATGTGCGTCGTCACCGAATCAGGTGAGGTCAACACGAATTCGAGGGACCAGGAGGGATCGACCTGCGCCGGCCCCCAGCGCCCGTCCGATCCCGTCTGCGAGCTGTGCAGCGGGCCGCCGATGCGTTCGCCTGTTTCTGTCGAGACACGATAGATATCGACGGAGGCGCCCGACACCGGACGATTGGTCGGCACGCCGCCGGGCGTGCCCGTGACGAGGCCGCTCAACCTCACCGTCGCCTCCGGCACGATGCCGATCCGCGACGGCTCGCGCCCCGCGATGAACTTGTAGATCTCGCGAAAGGCGCGCGGATGAAACGCAGTCTCGCGATGATCGAGCGCGCCGAGCACCAGATTGGTGGCGCCCTTCAGGGCCGGGCCATCAGCGGTGACGTTGGTCGGCCTACCCGGCTTGCCGACAAAACGGCCGTCGCCTTGTGCGAATTTATCGAGCCCGTCGCTGCGCAGCGTCAGGAACGCGGTGCCCGCGGTCACCTCGCTGTCGCCGTCGTTCAGGGCACGCAGGAACGGTCCGCGGCCATTGAACTCGTTGCCGAGCCCGTCGTCCCAGGCATAGACGCCGTGGTTCGGCGTGCCGCACAGCACGGCATGACTGACATCGCCGCCACCGCCGTTCTTGATGTAGTTGCGGATCGCGTAGCCGCCGCGCGAACTGCCGACCAGCGCGACGCGTGCGGCGCCGGTCGCCTGCCTCAGCTCCTTGATTGCCTCGCCGAGTTCGCGGCGCTGGTCTTCCGTCGAGGAGCGGTTGGCCTGCTCGACCTTGTCGTCGGTGCGCGCCAGCGGATCGGTGAAGTTGAGCGCGAGCAGCCGCTCGCGCGGCACGCCATTGGATTCCATCCGCCAGATCGTCGTCACCCAGAGCGGCGCCTGGTCGCCATTGCCGTGCACAAACAGGATCGGCGGGAGATCGGCACCCGGCGCCGCGGGCACCGTCTGCGCCAGGGCCGAGGTGCCAAGACGGCTTCCCAGCAGGGGCAGGGCGCCGGCCCCCTTCAGAATCGTCCGCCGCGACAGGTCCATTGTCCGCTTCCCCAAGCCTTTCAGGCCTTTAGCTGTGCCTTAGGTCCGCAATGGATACCGTAATCGCTGGACAGGACACGCTTTTCGCAGGCATCAGTTGATGCTGCCGGAATCATCAGCAAACCATAGCAGGCCAAACGGAACCGGATATGACCGCACCGTCTGATCGCACCGACAGTATCACTGCACCGTTACGGCACTCAATCTTCAGGCGGATCTGGCTCGCCAGCCTTCTCTCCAATCTCGGCATCCTGATTCAGGGCGTCGGCGCCGCCTGGGCCATGACGCAGATGACATCAGAGGCCGACAAGGTCGCCCTGGTGCAGACCGCGCTGATGCTGCCGGTGATGCTGATCTCGATGCCGGCCGGCGCCATCGCCGACATGCATGACCGCCGGGTCGTCGCGCTGCTGTCGCTGGCGATCGCACTCACGGGCGCCACCACGCTGACGGTGCTGGCATGGCTCAATCTGGTGACGCCGAACATCCTGCTGGCGCTGTGCTTCGTCGTCGGCAGCGGCATGGCGCTGTTCGGCCCGGCCTGGCAATCCTCGGTCAGCGAGCAGGTGCCGGCGGAGACGCTGCCCGCCGCCGTCGCACTCAACGGCATCAGCTACAACATCGCGCGCAGCTTCGGACCCGCAATCGGCGGCATCGTGGTGGCGGCCGCCGGCGCCGTGGCGGCGTTCGCCGCCAACGCCGTGTTGTATTTGCCGCTGCTGGTCGTGCTGTTCCTGTGGAATCGCGTCAGCGAACCGTCGCGGCTGCCGCGCGAACGGCTGAACCGCGCCATCGTCTCGGGCGTGCGCTACATCACCAATTCGCCATCGATCAAGATCGTGCTGACCCGCACCATGGTCACCGGCATCATCGGTGGCTCGGTCTCGGCGCTGATGCCGCTGGTGGCGCGCGACCTCCTGCATGGCGGCGCGCAGACCTACGGCATCATGCTCGGCGCGTTCGGCATGGGCGCGGTGATCGGCGCGCTCAACATCAGCGAGATCAGGCGCCGCCTCAGCGGCGAGGCCGCAATTCGCGCCTGCACGCTGATGATGGGAGGCGCGATCGCCGGCGTTGCGCTGAGCAGGGAACCGGTGATCACGGCCGCCGCGCTGGTGATCGCCGGCGCGGCGTGGATGCTCGCGGTCGCGCTGTTCAATATTGGCGTGCAGCTCTCGGCGCCGCGCTGGGTCGCGGGCCGCTCGTTGGCCGCCTTCCAGGCCGCAATCGCCGGCGGCATCGCGATCGGAAGCTGGGGCTGGGGCCGCATCACCGACATAGCCGGCGTCGAGACGGCGCTGTTGATCTCCGCCGCTCTGATGCTGCTGTCGCCGCTGCTCGGCCTCTGGCTCAGGATGCCGCCGGTTGGCGCCCGCAACGAGGATGCGACCGAGGCACTCGCCGATCCCGAGGTGCGGCTGCAATTGACCGGACGCAGCGGGCCGCTGGTGGTCGAGATCGAATATCGCGTGGCGCAGGACAATGCCCGCGCCTTCCACAACGTGATGCAGGACGTGCAGCTGAGCCGGCAGCGCAACGGCGCCTATGGCTGGTCGATCGCGCGCGACATCGCCGATCCCGAGCTCTGGACCGAGCGCTATCACTGCCCGACCTGGCTCGATTTCCTGCGCCAGCGCAACCGCGCCACCCAGATCGAGCGCGAACTGCACCAGAAGGCGGCCAGCTTCCACATCGGCGCCGAGCCGATCCGGGTGCGCCGGATGCTGGAGCGTCCGTTCGGATCGGTGCGCTGGAAGGAGGAGACGCCGGACCGCGCCGCCAACGAGGTGATCCCGGTGGTCGCGACGGCGGCCGGAAGCAGCACGTAGCCCCCTGCCGTCATTCCGGGGCATCGCGTCAGCGACGAACCATGGTGCGCTCTTTTTCTTGCGCTCCCGGCGACTTGTTGGGACCGCGTTAAGACCTTGTTGGCATTAATCGCTCGTTACGGCTGTGGCGTATCCCGAGTCCTTAGGAAGTGTGTAGCGATGCGTAATGCGTTGGGCCTGATGCTGGCCAGTCTTGTAGCGGCGGTCGTGATCGCCGGAGTGTGGTTCTGGACCTCCTCCCCGCGCGCCGACGCTTCTCCTCCCCAAACCGTGGCTGCCCGCACGGCCGATCCGCTGCCTATGGCTGCCAAGGCGGCAGCCAAGGATGACGTCGAGACCACCGCCGCGCTGTCGAAGCGCGCCGACGCCACCACCGTCACGGCACAGCCCGCTGCGGCACCTGCCCCTGTGCCGGTGCCCGCGCCGGTCGCGGCCGCACCGAAGCAGGCCTGCGCCAATCCCGATGCGCTCGGCGTCAGCCGCACCGTTGTGGTCGACACGTCAGGCGGTCCGGGTTTCGGCTTCCTGCAGTACAAGCAGTACGACTTCCTCACCGACAAGGAGGTCGTGCTGACGTTCGACGACGGTCCGTGGCCGACCACGCCGGCCGTGCTCAAGGCGCTGGCGGATGAATGCACCAAGGCCGTGTTCTTCCCGATCGGCCTGCACACCACCTATCACCCGGACATCCTCCGCCAGGTCCTGGCTGCCGGCCACACCATCGGCGCCCACACGTGGTCGCACGCCCATCTTGCGAGCAAGAAGATCACCGAGCAGCAGGCCAAGGACGAGATCGAGAAGGGCTTCAGCGCCGTGAAGATCGCGCTGGGCACCGACCCCGCGCCGTTCTTCCGCTTCCCGGCACTGGCGCACACGCCGGCGACGACGGCCTATCTCGGCTCGCGCAACATCGCGATGTTCTCGGTCGACGTCGACTCCAACGACTTCAAGTCCAAGAGTGCGGACGAAGTGATCCAGAACGTGATGACCAAGCTCGAGAAGCAGGGCAAGGGCATCATCCTGATGCACGATTTGCAGAAGCACACCGCGCAAGCCCTGCCGACGCTGCTGCGCCGGCTGAAGGCGGGCGGCTACAAGGTGGTCTGGATGAAGCCCAAGACCCAGCTCGAGACGCTGCCCGAATACGATGCGATGATGACCAAGCTCGAGAAACCGACCGCATCGGGCCGCCCGATCGGCAACGTCGTGCAGACGGTCGCGGAGTAAGTTAGCGAACCCGTTACGACGATCCGCTCAATGCAAAAGCGTCCCTGGATACGATCCAGGGGCGCTTTCGTTTTCTGATCGCAGCCACCTTCTGCTGGTCCGACACGGCCGGACGACCTTGGCTGGGTTCGACCTTTTTTGAGCGGTGGCGGAGAGCGTGTCAGTCAATCTTCACTGAAAGCAGAATTGTCGACCTGCCGGGACCAAACCCACGATGTGAGCGACAGCGCGGAAAGAGGCGCCATCGCGCCCGGCGGCTGCGGCTCCCACCAAATATCGAAAACAACCCCATGCAAAGTAGCCCGCGGCCGCCGTTTCCGGGCCAGTGAGTGCTGGTGACGCAAGAAGGATCGAACCCCGACCCCGTCATTACGAATGAAATTTAATCCACTTGCGGGCCGTTGCAGCCGAACGCATCGTGAGGCGTGGCGTTGTAGAATCAGCTTGTTTTCTTGGCTTTCCGTACACGCAAGCTCACCTGACCCGCAGCCTCATGAGTACCTAGCGAGGTACGGAGCCGGGGCCTGCCGCGACGAACTCTCACCGACCGATTTTGCCAGCACGCCAAGGCGGCCGAAGGCGAGCCCCAGACCGATTACTTTGACGAAGGCCGCGCCGTGCTCGCGTTGCGGGTATCGCGGGGCGGGTCGAAATCCTGAACCTACCACTTCACCCTAGGCGGCCGACGCGTCCGCATGACGTTCGGGACCTACCCAGCCACCAGCCTCGCCAAGGCGCACACCCGCGCCGATGAGGCCCACGCCGCATTTGAAGAGGGCCGTGATCCGCGCACAGTACTCGCGAAGCCCCAGACCCTCAGAGCCATCTGCGAGGAATGGGCGGAGCGTGAGGGGGCGGGGCTGCGCACCGGCGACGCTCGCAAGGATACGGGCCGCGCGATGCGCCTCCACCCCCGAGGCCAAAATTCGTCGGCCCGAGATGCGCGCATATGGCCCCGCGCAATGTGTGAGAAATTCCGACCGCCTACTACAAAAAATTTTTGCAGAAATTTCGGGCACCCGCACGCTACCAGAGGTGTATTGCGGGCCGCGTGCGATCTTGTGGTAGTCATCGGGGGACTGGGGGAGGGGCAATCGATGGAAGCGAAGGACGTGTGGCTCTTGTTGGCCGGGACCCTGCTCGGCTTTCTCGCGAGCTTGCTGGCCACGTTCACAGCACCGTCAATCGGCAACGCATTCGGCAAGCTCAAGTCCGGCTTCATTGAGCGCAACAAGGCCAGGGCGTTGGCGGCATACACTGTTGTGCATGACCTCAAGTTCGGAAAACGAGACAAGTATCTCTACGCGATAATCGGCTGGGGTTCATTGAATGCCCTAACGCTTATGAGCATCGCAACTGGGGGGATGGGATTTGCGGCGCGAAGGGTACTAGGACCGGCAGTATCTAGCGCGTCCTCTGACCCGCTGGGCCTTAGGGTACTCGCCTTGGCAGTCGCCCTAACTGGCATAAGCATCGTGCTAATGATTGGACTGCATTTGTATCTGACTTTCGCCAGACTAGAGAACTTCGAGAATTATCGGTCTCAACTCCTGAAGCGCTGGCCCGATCTTGAACTGCCGGACCTACAGGCCGCTAAGCCCGTTGCCGATGGTGCAGCCGACCAATCTCGGCAGCAGGATTAGGTGGCAAGGTAACCACGATGAAATACCCCAAAACTCGGGAAACCCTCCCCGTTTCCCTTGAAACGAGCCGCCATCTCCGTGAGAGTCCTAGCGCGAGTCGGCGTGGCTGATTCGCCTCCTAGGTTGTATCGGCCTTATTGGTCGTGAGCCTCTTCTGAACGGACGGATGTGCCCTCTCGCGGCGGGGCGCAATTCCGCGCTCCGTTACCAGAGAGGTTATCATGCGAATAAGTTGTTCGATGCTGCAGCCCGTGTCCGTCACGGACTATGTCCGCTTTCGGCTCGGCAAATGGGAGTACGTTCGTGCCCACTGCCGGTCTCTACCAACCCGCTGACGGATCAGTAGAGACCTAGTGGTAGCGTAGTAGTAATCGGACTCGGGCGGGTGGCACCCCGCCCAGTCCACCCCTCCCAACCATCACTGGCTGAGAATCGTTCGGCGTCAGCGCAGAATTGATTAGCGCCGCAGCCAATTTGGAATTCGTGAAAGTCTCCCGCAGCGTGGCCGCGCCAATTGATTCGTTTTTTGTTTCACGCGGATCGTACGCACGATTTTTCACGTGATGCAAACGGTCAAAAAACCGCGTGGTCGCAGCGAGTCAAATCAAGGGCTTGCGCCGGGATAACTCCCGGGCCCGTACCTCTCCCGTACCTTTGGTAAAATTCGAAGTCGCGAAATCGGGGCTAAGTGCTGGTGCCGCAAGAGGGATTCGAACCCCCGACCCCGTCATTACGAATGACGTGCTCTACCGACTGAGCTATTGCGGCGGACCGTTCGGCAACGGCCTTGAAGGGCAGCCACCTGATATCGGGCATGGCCTCGATTGGCAAGGACAAGCCGGGCCGTAGGCTTGCGGATTTAACTCCCCAAACGTGACAGAAATCCGCGCCAGCCGCCCATCTGGGCCTTGGGCGGGCCGATTTGCTCGGCAAATTCGTCCCTGGCGCCGTCCTCGTCGACCCCGGGGTCATCGGGGGCGCGGACGATGGGGATCACGGCCGGAATGGGCGCCGGGGCGGCCTTGGGCAGGTCGGTCCGGGAGCGGAACAACGGGGCGGGCGCCGGTGCGGCTGATTCGGGAGGCGGAGCCGGCTCGGCCGGGGCGGGGTCTGCCTCGATGGCCTCCGCAGGCGGCGGCGGGGCATTGTCCTGCGCGGCAGGTGCGGCCGGCGCGGCGGGTTTCATCTCGATCGGCTCGACCGGCCTTGGCTCCGGGAGTTCGGTGGCTGCCTCCGTCGGCGGCTCGACCCGGCGCGGGGCCAGCATCGCCTCCTCGAACGCTGAGGTGTCGATCGGACCGCGCTTGTCCGACGGCAGTGCCGCCACCGGCGTCTGCCACTGGAAGGCGTCGAGCCGGCCGGTGACCGGCGAGACCGGACGCCAGCGGTCCGAGACATAGCCGTCAGCGGTCCAGGCCGGGTCGTGCAGCGCCCGCACCGCGCGCAAGGTCCAGGCCCGCGCCCGGCCGCTGTCACCATGCTCGGTGCGCTCGATCTCGGCCATCAACAGCGCGACGCGCTGGGTCGGCGTCGCGATGAACGGCTCCAGCGCGGAGCGCGCCTTGGCGAACTCGGATGCGTCGATCGCCGCGCGGGCGACCGCCAGCGCACCTTCGATATGACCTGGCGTCTTGGCCGCCAGCGTCTCGACCCGCACCAGGCGCTGGCGCGCGGAATCGCCGAGCCGCACATGCGCATAGGCGTCGGCGAGATCGGGATGCGGCTGCACCAGCCACGCCGCCTCGACGAGTCGCATGGCGCGGCGTACCTGATGCGCCTCGCTGTCGAATTTGGCCGCGAGCACCGCGGCCGGAATCAGCGTCGGCGCGAGCTTGAGCGCCTCCATCACGCTCTCGCGCGACAGATCGCGATCGACCGTCTCCAGTTCCAGCGCGCGCGCCGTCAGCAGCACGCCGCGCTGCCGCCGGTAGGTCGCCTTGTCGATCAATCCCGATGACTGGTTGTTGTCGAGGATCGCCAGCGCGCCGGCCCAATCGCCCTTGGCGCAGCAGAAGCCGAGCACCGCATGCGACGCCCATGACGACGAGGGCGACACTTTCAGCGCCTCCTCGGCGATCATCACCGCCGCAACCGGATCATCGGCGCGTTGCGCCTCGATGAAGAGACCGCGCAGGCCGAGCAGCCGCGTGTCCTCGCGCTCGGCCATTGCGCGGAACGCGCGCTGCGCGCCGGCGCGGTCGCCGTCGAGCTGCGCCGACTGCGCGTGCAACAGCAGCGTCAGCGGATCATTTTCGGCATGGCGGCGCGCCACGTCGGCATGCATGCGGGCAGAAGACGCGTCGCCATGGCCGATCGCGAGCAGGCCTTGGGTGATGGCGTGGCGGCCGCGGGCGCGGCGGCGCTCGCGGCTGGCACGGCGGATGCCTTCCGGCATCTTCCAGAGCGCGCGCAGGATTGTCCATGCCGCCATCGCGGCCACCACGACGATGCCGATGCCGAGCACAAGCACCGGCAGCGTCGTCACGACACGCCAGCCGTCCCATGACAGCACGACGTCGCCGGTTTGGTCGGCCACCCAGGCCGCGCCCGCTGCAGCAAGCGCGATCAACAGCAGGAACAGAATGATCCGGATCATCGAGGGCCTATTGATTGACCGAGGCGAGCGCCGCCATCGCGTTGTCGGCGAACTTTCGCGATGCGTCGAGCGCGGCGCGCCGCGCGTCCACCCTCTCGATCCAGGCTTGCGCCGCGGTGCGATCGGCCGGCGGCAGCGACCTCAACTCACGCTCGGCGCGCGCGAGATCGTTGTGCACGGCGGCCGAGGTCATGCGCGCGACGATGCTGCCGCGATCGGTGCCCGTGCCGTCGGTCCGCTCGATGCGGATCAGCTTGGAAGCCCCGGCCTGCAGGCGATCGACCAGCCCCGCGCCCGTCGTCGTATCCTGCGGCGGCGGCGCGAGCTTCGGGACGATTTCGATCAGTTCGCGGCAGAGTGCGTTCGCGTTCGGAACGCCGGATGCAGCGAAAGCGTCGAGCGGCTTCAGGATCTCGGGATCGTCGGCGAGCGCCTTTGCCGCCGAAAGCGAAGAGACGAAAGGATCGCCGTGGCGGACCGCGACGTCGAGCAATGATGCGGCGACGACGCGGCGCAACGGTGTGTCGTCGGCCGGCTTCGCTTCGGCTCGGGTGTCGGCGATCTTGCTATCCTGTTTGGCGATCTCGGCGTTCTGCGACTTCACCGCGCCTTCGATCCTGTCGATGCGCGCGGTGATCGCCGACAGATCGGGCAGAGCCTTCGCGCCAGTGGCCGTGGCCGCCAGCTTGTCGGACTGCGCGCGCGTGGCGGCGAGCTCGCTGCGCAACGCGGCGATCGATTTGTCCAGCGCCTCCAGGCGCGGATCGGCCGCCGGCGCCCTGTTGACCTTTGATTCCAGCCCGGCGACGCGCGCGCTGAGATCGTCGATTGCCGCGGTGTTGAGCTGTGACGCGGGCTGTATTTGTGGCCAGCCGAGCAGCCAGCCGACGCCGATCACCAGCGCGGCGGCCACCGCACCGGAGACCGGCGCCACCACCCAGGGCGAGACCGGCTGCGGCGGCTCGGACGCCGGCGCTTCCGAAGCGGTCTCGGGATGCGGCTCGGGCTGGGATGGGGCTTCGGGCGCAGCCGTATCAGCGGATGCCTCGGGCTGCTCCGTCTTCGGGGCCTCGCTGGAGACCTCGGTCGCCCCGAGCTCAATGGTCGGCGGCGCGCGCTTAGGCCGGGCGGAATCCGGCGACGGTGCTGTATCCTCGGGCCTCTCTTCAGCCATCGCAGGGTCCTCAAAACGAATGACGGCGCATTCTAGCAGAATCGGCTTGGGTTCTCAGAGCACGATCCGAAAAACTGGGAAATGGCTAACGTCATGGCCAGACGAAAGAATTAGGCCGGATCAGGATCGCAAGGCGCGGACCAGCGCGTCCAGGAGCGCGCTCTCGTCCGGCCGTGCCGCCACCGCCACCTGGGTGGCGCCGGCGTCACGCAGCACCAAGGCGACGGCGGCCGAGATGCAGCATTGCGGCAGCGCCAAAGCCGAGATTTCGAGCCCGCCCGCGCGCGCCGCGTCCAGGAAGGCCAACGCGCTGCGGCGCGAATAGTGCAGCACCGCCGTGATCCGGTTCGCCAGAAATGCCTCGCTGACCTCGCCCGGAAAGCTTGCGACCGGCGCCATCCGGTAGGTGGTGCGGGTGACGACGGTCATTCCCTTCTTGCCAAGCTCGCCCGCGAGATCGCGCGAGAGGTCGGCGCCGGCGAGATAGAGCAGCGTGGCGGCACTCTTCAGCGCTCCGGCTTCGACGCGCGCCAGCACGAGATCGCGCAGCGCGACGGCATCGCCCTTGGCCACCAGCACCTCGCCGAAGCCGGCCGCGCGCGCGGCATCGGCGGTGTGGGCTCCGACCGCGAACAGCGGCAACCGCAACAGCCGGCTACCTGTGAGATCGATCGCGCGCAGCGCATTGGCGCTCGTCAGGATGACTGCGTCATAATGCGCGTCGTCATCGTCATGAAACGGCAACGGCTCGAAGCGCAGCATCGGCGCCGCCACGGCATCGAAGCCTCGCGCCCGCAGGCTGGCGAGCGTCGCCTCATTGTCGGGATGTGGGCGCGTGACGAGAACAGCCACGGTTCAGCGCTCCAGCCGCGCGAAATGGAGATTCGCTACCGATTGCACTTCAAGACCTCGCAATGCTACCCCGAAAGGGACATTTCTCTGCAATTGAGCAGGATTGGATCGGAAGGCCGGTTCCGGCTTTCCGGATCGTGCTCGTAGCACAAGGGCCGCAATTGAGTAACGAACGACCGATGCTGGTGTTGGGGATCGAGACCACCTGCGATGAAACCGCAGCCGCCGTGGTCGAGCGCCAGGGCGACGGCTCGGGGCGGATCCTTTCCAACGTCGTGCGCTCGCAGACCGAGGAGCACGCCCGCTTCGGCGGCGTGGTTCCGGAGATCGCCGCGCGCGCCCATGTCGACCTGCTCGACGGCATCGTCGCGAGCGCGATGAAGCAGGCCGGCGTCGGCTACCCGCAATTGTCGGCGGTTGCCGCCGCGGCCGGGCCCGGCCTGATCGGCGGCGTGATCGTCGGCCTGACCACCGCGAAGGCGATCGCGATGGTGCACGACACCCCGCTGATCGCGGTGAACCATCTCGAGGCGCATGCGCTGACGCCGCGGCTGACCTGCGCGCTGGCGTTTCCCTATTGCCTGTTCCTGGCCTCGGGCGGACACACCCAGATCGTCGCCGTGGTCGGCGTCGGCGAATATGTGCGGCTCGGCACCACCGTCGATGACGCCATGGGCGAGGCGTTCGACAAAGTGGCGAAAATGCTGTCGCTGCCCTATCCCGGCGGACCACAGGTCGAGCGCGCGGCCGAAGGCGGCGATCCGAAGCGCTTTGCCTTCCCGCGCCCGATGCTCGGGCGGCCGGATGCGAACTTCTCGCTGTCGGGGTTGAAGACGGCGGTCCGCAACGAGGCCAGCCGGCTGACCCCCCTGGAGCCGCAGGACATCAGCGATCTCTGCGCGAGCTTCCAGGCCGCGGTGCTGGAATCGACCGCAGACCGGCTGAGCGTCGGGTTGAGGCTTTTTCAGGAGCAGTTCGGCACGCCGCGGGCGCTGGTCGCCGCCGGCGGCGTCGCCGCCAATCACGCCATCCGCGACGCGTTGCAGGATGTCGCGGCACGCGCGCAGACCACATTGATCATTCCGCCGCCGGCGCTCTGCACCGACAACGGCGCGATGATCGCCTGGGCCGGCGCCGAGCGGATGGCGATCGGACTGACCGACACCATGGAGGCGCCGCCCCGCGCACGCTGGCTGCTCGACGCCAACGCCAAGGCGCCAGCCGGCTACGCCAATAGCCGCGCCGGATATTGAGTTCGTCAAGATGAAGATGAGCCGCGACACGACCTCCAACCCACCTCGCCCCGCTTGCGGGGAGAGGCATAGGCCGCCTCTGGCGGCCGTCACGAAGGGACGCCGAAGCAAAGCTTCGGCTATGTCGCATCGAAGATGCGATCCGGGTGAGGGGGGGTCTCGACAGGCCCGGTGTCTGCGCGGATGCAGCCCCTCACCCCGCCCCTGTCCCGCAAGAGCGGGGCGAGGGAGCGCAGCTGAGCTCGGGTTCTGATGCCCACGCACTGCTCAGTCAGCGTGATCGGTGCCGGTGCCTGGGGCACGGCACTGGCCGGTGTCGCGGCGCGCGCGGGACGCGCCGTCACGCTCTATGCACGCAATGGCGAGCATGCAGCGCAGATTGAGGCGACGCGGGTCAATCCACGGCTGGCCGGCGTCCGGCTCGATCCAGCCGTCGCCGTGACATCCGATATCGCGGCCGCCGCGCGCGCCGACATCATCCTGGCCGTGACTCCGGCCCAGCATCTGCGCGCGGCCGTCAGTCATCTTGCGCCACATTTGAAGCCGGGCACGCCGGTGATCGCCTGCGCCAAGGGCATCGAGCACGGCACCCACAAGTTCATGACCGAAGTGGTCGTGGAAGCCGCGCCTCAGGCTATACCCGCCATCCTGTCGGGACCGAGCTTTGCCGACGACGTCGCGCGCGGACTGCCGACCGCGGTGACATTGGCCGCAAGGGACGAGGCGCTGGCAAGTCGCCTGGTGCAGGCGCTCGGCTCGGCGACGTTCCGGCCCTACCACACGACCGACGTGCGCGGCGTCGAGATCGGCGGCGCGGCGAAGAACGTGCTGGCGATCGCGGCCGGCATCGTGGTCGGCCGCGACCTCGGCGCCTCCGCGCTCGCCGCGCTGACCACACGCGGCTTCAGCGAGCTCGCCCGCCTCGGCCGCGCCTGCGGCGCGCGCGCCGAAACTCTCGCCGGCCTGTCGGGATTGGGCGACCTCCTGCTGAGCTGCTCGACCGCGCAATCGCGCAATTTCGCGCTTGGCCGCGCGCTCGGCCGCGGCGAAGCCGCGCCCGTGGGCAAGCTCGCCGAAGGCGCGTTCACCGCGCCGGTGCTGATCGAACTCGCCGCTTCGCAAAACGTCGATATGCCGGTATCAAAAGCCGTCGCGGCGATCCTGAGCAACAGGCTGACGATCGATGCGGCGATTGAGGGCCTGCTGACGCGGCCGTTCAAAGCGGAGGAATAATCGCCATTCTGTCATGCCCGCGCTTGTCGCGGGCATCCACGTCTTGAATAATGACGCGGAAGGAAGACGTGGATGGCCGGAACAAGTCCGGCCATGACGAAGAGGTTGCGGCGACATGAATTACTGGCTGGTGAAATCCGAACCCTCGGTCTGGTCATGGGACCAGCAGGTCGCCAAGGGCGCGAAGGGCGAGGCTTGGACCGGCGTGCGCAACTTCACGGCGCGGCAGAACCTCGTGAACATGAAGAAGGGCGACAAGGCGTTCTTCTATCACTCCAACGAGGGCAAGGAGATCGTCGGCATCGCCGAAGTCATCAAGGAAGCCTATCCCGACCCGACCGACAAGACCGGCAAGTTCGTCTGCGTCGACATCAAGGCCGACAAGCCGTTGAAGACGCCGGTGACGATGGCCGCGATCAAGGCCGACAAGACGCTCGCGGACATGGCGCTCGTGAAGTATTCGCGGCTCTCGGTGCAGCCGGTGACGTCAGAGCAATGGAAGCACGTCTGCAAGATGGGCGGGCTGTAGGCTTCCGTCATCGCCGGGCTTGACCCGGTGATCCATCGTCCAAAAGAGTCACTCTTGATGGATGCGCGGGTCAAAGCCCGCGCATGATGAGACGTTGTTACGCCCCCGCCGCCATCACCACCTGCGCCAGCAATTGCTCGCGCTTGGACTGGGTGCGGTAGCCTTTCATCGTCGCGGCGAAGCGCTCGAGGATGCCATCCTCGAAGGCGGTGACGATGGTGTCGTGGACGTAGCTCCTGCGGCAGATCGCCGGCGTATTGGAGAGCTGATCGGCCGCTGCGCGGATCGCTTCCAGCACCTGGCGCTTGCGGCCGCGCTGGCTGGTGGCCGGCGTGATCCGCGACAGCGATTCCACGACGACCGCAGACGCCATCAACGTGCGGAAATCCTTCAGCGAAATCTTGATGCCGGCGATCTCGCGCAGGAACGCGTTCACCGCCGTGGTCGACGCCGCGCGCACGACGCCCGACCGATCGTAATACTGGAACATGCGCTTGCCTGGCACCGTGCGTAAAATGCCGACCGCGCGTACGAGCTTGGCCGCATCGCACTCCTTGCGCACGGCCTTGCCGCCCTTGGCCTTGAAGGTCAGCACCAGGGAATCGTCCTCCAGCGTGACGTTGGACTTCAGCAGGGTGGTGGCGCCGCGGGTGCCGTTGAGGCGGGCATAGGATTCATTGCCGGGCCGGATCGCGGTGCGCGCGATCAACTCGATCACCGCCGACAGCGCGAATTCGCGCGTCGGCTCGTCGCCGGACAGGAACGTCGAGACCTTGCGCCGGATCTTCGGCAACGCCGCGACCAGCTTGGCCAGGCGATGCGCCTTGCGCTGCTCGCGGACCTTTTCCCAGTCGGCGTGGTAGCGGTATTGCAGCCGGCCGGCGGCATCGCGGCCGACTGCCTGCAGGTGCGAACTGGGATCGCTGGAATAACGTACCTGGCGATAGGCCGGCGGCACCGCCATCGCGTGCAGTCGCCGGATGGTGCGGGCGTCGCGGATCCGGGTGCCGTTGGCACGAATGAATGAATAGCCGTTTCCGCGCTTGATGCGGCGGATGGTCAACTCGTTCTGGTCGCCAAGCCTTAAGCCGAGGTCGCGCGCGAGTTCTTCCACCGTGGTCTTGATGGCGGCGGGCGTGTCGAACTTGACCTTCGGCGAGGGCAGCTTTGCCCGCAATGACAGCTTTGCTTGCGGTTTGGGTGGCCACTGGCCCAGCGCCTTGGCCAGGGCGACAGCAGGATCGGCGGAAACGGGCCGCACAGCCGCACTGTTCTGCTGATCCATCATCTGCTCAAGACGCCCTGTTCTTCCTGTTCTCCCGGCAATGCCGTTTCTTGTGGCTTCGGTCCGGTTGGGCCACCGGCCCCGGGGAGGCCATTTAGGGGGTCCCGGCCCATATTGCGAGTCGCGAATCACCCAAAACGGTTTCTAATTACCTTTCATAGGTGCCATTCGCCCGATAACGTTGATGTCAGCCTGCCGCAGCACGCGAAATTGACCGCCTGAGCCAGCCGTCACGGCAGCGCGGCACGACGATTTCGAGCCGGTGACCGACCCGGAAATCGGATCAGAGGTCGTGCCCCTTCTTGCGCAGTTCCTCGATGATCCGTTGCCGCATCTCCGCAGCCACGGACTGGCCGAACTTCTGGCCGGCCAGCAGCGATTGCTGCGTCACGATGGGCGACTTCTGCAGGAATTTCTGGCCCACCCGGGTTTTGTAGAAGGCGATCAGACCTCGCAAATCGTCCGGCGTGAAGTTGCTGGCGTAGATGATGGCGACGGCTTCCGACAGTTCGTTGAACCGCGCCTGGAAGCCAGCGAGCAACATCGGCGTCAGGGTGTCGTAGTCATGGTCGACGTCGCTGCGGCCCTGGACGATCGCGGGCTTCATGCTCTGCATGATGGCCGGCATCAACGCCTTGAACTGATCCATCATGTTGATCGTTGTCACCAATTCCCTTGCGACGGCGAGCGCCTCCGGTGAAGGCGCCGGCGCTGGCGTTTGGGCGCGCGCAAGCGGTGCGGCCAGCGACATCACTACGACCAAGAGACCAGTGACCCGGGCCACGCGATGGAGCATAGGTTTCTCTCGTCGATAGATTACGGTAAAGCCGTCTTAGCATATGCAAAAGCCGGAGGGGACGCGCCTGACGGCTTCTGCGCGACAATGGTGACAGTCCTTTTTCCTTGCCCGGCCAGAACGCGGCCACGCATAATTATTGCGGCAATGATCAAGACGGCTTGCCACCGCTTCGTTTGCGATCGGCAATGAGTGGAGGAAATGATGTCCGAGAAGATTTATGACGTGCCGGCTGACTGGGCCAAGCGCGCTTATATCGATGATGCCAAATATCGCGAGATGTATGCGCGGTCGGTATCGGACCCCAACGGCTTCTGGGCCGAGCACGGCAAGCGGGTCGACTGGATCAAGCCGTTCACCAAGGTCGAGAACTCCTCCTTTGTGCCCGGCAACATCGCGATCAAATGGTTCGAGGACGGCGAGCTGAACGTTGCCTGGAACTGCATCGACCGTCATCTGGAGAAGCGCGGCGACCAGACCGCGATCATCTGGGAAGGCGACGACCCCTCCGAGTCGAAGCACATCACCTATCGCCAGCTTCACGACGAAGTCTGCAAGATGGCCAACATCCTGCGTACGCGGAACGTCAAGAAGGGCGACCGCGTCACGATCTACCTGCCGATGATTCCGGAAGCGGCCTACGCGATGCTGGCCTGTGCGCGGATCGGCGCGATCCATTCGGTGGTGTTCGGCGGCTTCTCCCCCGACAGCCTCGCCCAGCGCATCAAGGATTGCGATTCGAAGGTGGTCATCACGGCCGATGAAGGCCTGCGCGGCGGCAGGAAGGTGCCGCTGAAGGCCAATGTCGATGCGGCGATTGCCAAGACCGGAGGCGTCGACTGGGTCGTGGTCGTGAAGCGCACCGGCGGCGCGGTCGACATGAATCCCTCGCGCGATCTCTGGTATCACGACGCCGCCAAGATGGTCACCTCGGAATGCCCGTGCGAGTCGATGAATGCGGAGGACCCGCTGTTCATCCTCTACACCTCGGGCTCGACCGGAACGCCGAAGGGCGTGCTGCACACCTCGGCCGGCTATCTCGTGTTCGCGGCGATGACGCATCAATACGTCTTCGACTATCACGACGGCGACATCTACTGGTGCACCGCCGACGTCGGCTGGGTCACCGGCCACAGCTACATCCTCTACGGGCCGCTCGCCAACGGCGCCACCACGCTGATGTTCGAAGGCGTGCCGAACTACCCCGACAACTCCCGCTTCTGGAACGTCGTCGACAAGCACAAGGTCAACATCTTCTACACCGCTCCGACCGCGATCCGCGCCTTGATGCAGGGCGGCGACGAACCGGTGAAGAAGACCTCGCGCGCCTCGCTGCGCCTGCTCGGCACCGTCGGCGAGCCGATCAATCCGGAGGCCTGGGAGTGGTATTATCGCGTGGTCGGCGACGACCGCTGCCCGATCGTCGACACCTGGTGGCAGACCGAAACCGGCGGTATCCTGATCACGCCGCTGCCCGGCGCGACCAAATTGAAGCCGGGATCGGCGACGCGGCCGTTCTTCGGCGTGGTGCCGGAGATCGTCGATGCCGACGGCAAGACGCTGGAGGGCGAGACGTCGGGCAACCTCTGCCTGATCCGCTCCTGGCCGGGGATGATGCGCACGGTCTATGGCGATCACGCCCGCTTCGAGCAGACCTACTTCTCGACCTACAAGGGCAAGTACTTCACCGGCGACGGCTGCCGCCGCGATGCCGACGGCTACTACTGGATCACCGGCCGCGTCGACGACGTCATCAACGTCTCCGGCCACCGCATGGGCACCGCTGAGGTCGAAAGCTCGCTGGTCGCGCATGAGGCCGTGTCCGAGGCCGCGGTCGTCGGCTATCCCCACGACATCAAGGGCCAGGGCATCTACGCCTACGTCACCTTGATGAAGGGCACGGAACCGACCGAGGCGCTGCGCAAGGAACTGGTTGCCTGGGTCCGCAAGGACATCGGCCCGATCGCCTCCCCCGACCTGATCCAGTTCGCGCCCGGCCTGCCGAAGACGCGCTCGGGCAAGATCATGCGCCGCATCCTGCGCAAGATCGCGGAGGACGAGCCGTCCAGCCTCGGCGATACCTCGACGCTGGCCGATCCGGCCGTGGTCGACGATCTCGTCAAGAACCGCCAGAACAAGAAGGGCGCGCCGGCATAGGTCGACTCTGGGAAGACGCGAGACAGAAGTGCTGGGTCGCCGCGATGATCGCCGCGGCCCTTTTATTTGACTAGGTCTGGCTTTCACGTAATTGTCAGAGGCAAGGCGCCCCTGCGGCGGATTTGCGGCAAAGTGTTGTTTCCAGGTCATTTACTTTAATCCGAACATTTCCTTTCTTCCCGCTATCAGGACGTGTCTCGCGACCGGCGTGGCAACCATCCGGTTAAGCCACGCGGTTAACATTGCGTACGAGACCGGCAGGCCCGGCTCTTGGGCTCTGCTCCTTGTTTTTTAAGGCTCCGCGAGGAGCTGTTGGGCAGTGGAGAAAGTGATGTCGTTGAGGATTGCGGTGGCGTTGGCCGCCACCATCGGGGCGGGCGTTTTGATGTCGTCAGCAGCCGAAGCGCGGCCGGAGATGGTCGGCATTCACGCCGAGAATTATTCGCCGGGCACCATCGTGGTGAAGACGAACGAACGGCGGCTCTATCTCATCCTCGATTCCGGCCACGCCATGCGTTACCCGGTCGGCGTCGGCAAGGCCGGCAAGCAGTGGGCTGGCACCACCCGGATCGACGGCAAATATCGCAACCCGGCCTGGTCGCCGCCGGCCGAAGTGAAGCACGACAAGCCGAGCATCCCGGACGTGATCCCCGGCGGCTCGCCGCGCAATCCGATGGGCGTTGCGGCGATGACGCTCGCCGGCGGCGAATACGCGATCCACGGCACCAATGTGCCGCGCTCGGTCGGCGGCTTCGTGTCCTACGGCTGCATCCGCATGCTCAACTCCGACATCACCGACCTTTATCAGCGCGTCTCGGTCGGCACGACCGTCGTCGTCACCCGCTGACATCGATTGGAGCCTGGCGAAACAAAAGCCGCGCATCCGCGCGGCTTTTGTTTATTGCGGCATCGGGACATGATCGGCCCAAAGAGGCGCCGCGGCTTTCCAGAAAGACTATCTCTCGCTTCAACGCGTGGCGTTGGCGCACCAGCCGCTGCGATGCCCGCCATTATAGGCGCGCGCGTAACCGCCTGCGAGCAGCGCCGCCGAAACGTTCTCGGTTTTCCTGGTCGCGACGTCGGCGACGACCCGGCCCTGATATTTGTCGGGGCCGACATTGTAGATCACGACATCGCCCTGGCTGAGCAGATCACGCAGCGCTGAAGTCGCCGCCTCCGCCATACGCAGCTCCTGCAGACAGGACGCCTTCAGCTCCGGCGCATCGATGCCGCGCAGACGGACGTGCGTGGTCAGGTCGAGACCCGGCCAGACATGCACCCGCGCCGCGAAGGTGTCGCCATCGATCGTCCTGATGACGTCGGCGGGATGCCGGGCGTCCGGTGCGCCGGCACGCGTCCAGATCGCATCGGTATCTCGGGAGCGGCTGTCGGACCAATGCGGCAGCGGCACATGCACCCATCGGCGGACCGGCAACATGGTGCCGGCGGCGATGCCGAGAACGAAGACCCATGGCAGCGCCGCCGAGAAGCGCCGGCCCCAGCGCGACCGGCCGAAGGGCGGGCGTCCCGACGCACGATGAGCATTTATTCTCTCGTATGGGGACATATTCCCTGACTAGGCCTGAGTCGGGTCGTCCGGCAAGGATCTCAGAAGTCCGAGGCGATGCCTTTGGTTTCCCAGTCGCCATAACGAGTCGGTTCAGGGCCCTTCGGGCCCTGAACCTCCTTCGGCCGCGCGGCCGCGTTTTGCGCGGCAGCCTCCTCGGCCGACCTGCGCCGCGCTTCGGCCTCGGCGAGCGCGCGTTGCGCGGCCGGCGTCAGCGGCTTGCGCGGCGTTGGATCCAGCGACGCTGAAGATTTATCAGACATGGCAAAACCTTCCGGCTGCGCGTCACGCATTTTGATGTCGCTGCAGCGGCGGCATCACGATCACAAGATATCTCGGAGCGATTCTTACATTTGGCATATTCGCGTGCCAGAGGTGTTTTTCCAGTTCATAGGCATGAGCCGAATGTAACTCAGCACCTTCCGAGATATCTCCGCTTCATGCCTCCTTCAAGATTTGCAGTTCCTTCCGAAGTACCCGGTCTCGCGGCACGACGAATCGCGGCCGACATTCTCGACGGCGTGCTGCACAAGCATCGCACGCTCGACGACCAGCTCGACGGCGCCGGCGCGCATCCGGGCCTGAAATCGCTCGCCGATCGCGACCGTGCGCTGATGCGGCGCCTGGTGTCGACCATCCTGCGCCGTCTTGGCACACTCGGCCATCTGCTGTCGCGCCTGCTCGACCGCGGCATCCCGACCGATGCGCCGCGCGCGCAAAGCGCGCTCCTGATCGGAGCCGCGCAGATTCTCTGGATGGATGTACCCGATCATGCGGCGGTCGATCTCTCGGTGCGGCTGGTGCAGTCGGACCGGCGCGCGGCGAAATATGCCGGGCTCGTCAACGCCGTGCTGCGCCGCTGCGCGCGCGAGGGCCACGGCTTGATCGACGAGATCAAGCTGCAGACGCTCGATCTGCCGCAATGGATGCTGACGCGCTGGATCGCGCATTATGGCGAATCGACCGCGCGCGACATGGCGCTCGCGCTCGGCCACGAGCCGTCGCTCGATCTCACGGTGAAGTCGGATGCGCCGCAATGGGCCAGCCGCCTGCACGGCGAGACGCTGCCGACGGGAACCGTACGCACGCTGCTGCAGGGTTCCGTGACGATGCTGCCGGGTTTCGCGGAAGGCCAATGGTGGGTGCAGGACGCCGCCGCCGCGCTGCCGGCGCGGCTGTTCGGCGACGTCAAGGACAAGGCGATCGCCGATCTCTGCGCCGCGCCTGGCGGCAAGACCGCGCAGCTCGCCTTCGCCGGCGCGCGCGTCACCGCGGTCGACCGGTCGCCGGCGCGGATGGCGCGGCTGCGCGACAACCTCACGCGTCTCTCGCTGCAAGCGGAGAACGTCGTGAGCGACACGGTCGAATGGCCGGCCCAGGCCGAAAGCTTCGACGGCATCCTGGTCGATGCGCCCTGCACCTCGACCGGCACGATTCGCCGCCACCCCGACGTCGCCTGGCTGCGGCAGGAGGCCGACATCGCCGCGCTGTCGGGGCTGCAGAAGCGGTTGCTGCAAAAGGCGGTCGGACTGCTGAAGCCGGGCGGTACGCTGGTCTACTGCACCTGCTCGCTGGAGCCCGAGGAGGGCGAACAGGCGATTGCCGCGCTGCTGGCCGGCGAATCAGGCTTGCGGCGTGCGCCAGTCGAGAAAGGCGAGGTCGCGGACCTCGACGAAATCATCACCCCCGACGGGGATTTGCGCACCCTGCCCTGCCATTTGCCTCATGCCGACCCGCGGCTAGGCGGGCTGGATGGATTTTACGCGGCAAGGCTGGTTAAATCCTGATTTCTAAACTTGTGTCTTCTAGGCTCCGACTGATTCGCGCGGTTTCAAGAGGGTGTCTTGAGCGCGTTTCCGGATTAATAAAGGATTCGTTGAAGATCCCCTCCCCACAAGGTTAGGCGTGTCGGTCGCTCAAAGCAGACGCATCTCGACGCTGATTGCTGGCCGCTTCGCCCGCAGCATGGTCGCGCGCGCCAGCGGTGGAACCGTCGCGCTGTCGCGGCTGTGGCCCGGCCGCACCGACCGGCTGATCATCGCGCCGCACGACCTCCGCACCGCGGACGCCACCCGCGCAGCGGAAATCTATGCCGGCCGATTCGTCTTCGCCGGCAAGATCGTCACCTGCCATGGACGCTCGATCTTCGACCTCGAGCCGCCGTCGGAAGATTGGGAAGCCGCCCTGCTCGGCTTCGGCTGGCTGCGCCATCTGCGCGCCGCCGACACCGCGCTGACCCGCGCCAACGCCCGCTCGCTGGTCGACGACTGGATCTCCAACCAGGCGCGCAAGCGGCCGCTGGAGAGCCGCGCGGATGTGCGCGCCCGCCGTGTGATCTCGCTGTTGTCGCAGGCACCGCTGGTGCTCGGCGACAGCGACAGCAAGTTTTACCGCAAATATCTGCGCGGGCTGGCGCGCGAGATCCGCTATTTGCGCTACTCCGCGCTCGACAATGACGGCGTTCCGCGGCTGCAGGCGCTGATCGCGCTGTGCTACGCCTCGCTCTGCCTCGCCAACCAGGCGCGCAACATCAAGGCGACCTCACGCAAGCTGTCGGAGGAGTTGCAGCGCCAGATCCTGCCCGATGGCGGCCATATCTCGCGCAATCCCGGCGCGCTGGTCGAATTGCTCAGCGATCTGCTGCCGCTGCGGCAGACGTTTGCCGCGCGGAACATCGCGCCGCCGCCGGCGCTACTCAATGCCATCGACCGCATGATGCCGATGCTGCGCTTCTTCCGGCACGGCGACGGCAGCTTCGCGCTGTTCAACGGCATGAGCACCGCGCCATCCGATCTCGTGGCGACACTGCTCGCCTATGACGACACGCGTGGCGTGCCGATGTCGAGCATGCCGCATTCCGGCTTCCAGCGGATCGACGCCGGCACGGCGACCGTGATCGTCGACACCGGCCTGCCACCGCCGCCCAGCGTCAGCCAGGACGCACATGCCGGCTGCCTGTCGTTCGAGCTCTCGTCCGGTCCGAGCCGCATCGTCGTCAATTGCGGGATGCCGTCCACCGGGCGCGAGAATTGGCGGCCGTTCGCGCGCTCCACCGCGGCGCATTCGACGCTGACCTATCACGAGACCTCGTCGTGCCAGTTCGTCGAACTGTCGGCGATGAAGCGCTTGCTCCGCGGTGCGCCGATCACCAGCGGCCCCAGCCATGTCGAGAACTACCGCGAGACCGTCACCGAAGGCGACATGCTGACCACCTCGCATGACGGTTATCTCTCCCGCTTTGGCGTGATCCATCGCCGCGTGCTGATATTGGCGCACGACGGCACGCGCCTTGAGGGCGAGGATTCGGTAGCGCCGGCGCAGGGCGGCCGCATCAAGGGCGCCGAGGCTGACTTTGCGCTGCGCTTCCAACTGCATCCATCGGTGAAGGCCAGCCGCCTGTCGGACGCACGCGGCGTCATGCTTGTGCTGCCCAACCGCGACGTCTGGACCTTCGAGGCCTACGACGACAAGGTCGATCTCGAGGACAGCGTCTTCCTGGCCGGCAATGACGGCCCGCGCCGCACCTCCCAGATCGTGATCCGGCAGGACGCCCGGCAGGCCTCCACGGTCCGCTGGAGCTTCGTGCGCTCCTCGGCCTCTGCCTCGGCCACCAACGCCCGGCGCAATGCCCGGCGCGAGCCGGAACTGCCGTTGTAAATTTGTGACGAAACCGGCCCATTCCGGTTCCGCGCCCTGCCAAACCGTGCTACCCGGCTGCCTTAACAGCCAAGGATTTCCAGCATGACCGAACAGCTTCGCCGCGTGACCCGCGCTCTGTTGTCCGTTTCCGACAAGACTGACCTGATCGACTTCGCCAAGGCGCTTGCCGGACATGGCGTCGAACTGGTCTCGACCGGCGGTACGGCCAAAGCCATCGCCGCAGCCGGTTTGAAGGTCAAGGACGTCTCCGAGCTCACCGGCTTCCCCGAGATGATGGACGGCCGGGTCAAGACGCTGCACCCGAAGGTGCATGGCGGCCTGCTTGCGATCCGCGACAACAAGGAGCACGCGGCGGCAATGCAGGCGCACGGCATCGCGCCAATCGATCTGCTGGTCGTCAATCTCTATCCGTTCGAGGCGACCGTCGACAAAGGCGCCGGCTTCGAGGAGTGCATCGAGAACATCGACATCGGCGGCCCCGCGATGATCCGCGCCGCGGCGAAGAACCATGACGACGTCGCCGTGGTGGTCGAGGCGCAGGACTATTCTGCGGTGCTCGACGAGCTCGCCGCGCACAAGGGCGCAACCTCGCTTGGCCTGCGCAGGCGGCTGGCTGCCAAGGCCTATGCCCGCACTGCCGCTTACGATGCCGCGATCTCGAACTGGTTTGCCGTGCAGCTCGACACCCGGGCGCCGGACTTCCGCGCCTTCGGCGGCAGGCTGATCCAGTCGCTGCGCTACGGCGAGAATCCGCACCAGACCGCGGCGTTCTACGCCACCCCGGAAAAGCGGCCGGGCGTTGCCACCGCGCGGCAGCTTCAAGGCAAGGAACTGTCCTACAACAACATCAACGACACCGATGCGGCCTATGAATGCGTCAGCGAGTTCGATCCCATTCGCACGGCGGCATGCGTGATCGTCAAGCACGCCAACCCGTGCGGCGTCGCCGAGGGTCCCGACCTCGCCACCGCCTATGCCCGCGCGCTCGCCTGCGACTCGACCTCGGCCTATGGCGGCATCATCGCGGTCAACCGCACGCTCGACGCCGACGCCGCGCGCGCCATCATCGGCATCTTCACCGAGGTGATCATCGCGCCCGATGCGACCGAGGAAGCGATCTCGATCATCGCGGGCCGGCGCAATTTGCGCCTGCTGCTCGCGGGTGGCTTGCCGAACCCGCGCGCGGTTGGCCTCACCGCCAAGACGGTCGCCGGCGGCCTTCTGGTGCAGAGCCGCGACAATGCCGTGGTCGAGGACATGAACCTCAAGGTCGCGACCAAGCGCGCGCCGACCGATGCCGAGCTGCGCGATCTGAAATTCGCCTTCCGAGTCGCAAAGCACGTGAAGTCGAACACCATCATCTACGCCAAGGATCTCGCCACCGTCGGCATCGGCGCCGGCCAGATGAGCCGGGTCGATTCCGCGCGCATCGCCGCACGCAAGGCGCTCGACGCGGCGGCCGAGCTGAAGCTGGCGGAGCCCTTGACCAAGGGTTCGGTGGTCGCCTCCGACGCGTTCTTCCCGTTCGCCGACGGCATGCTTGCCTGCATCGAGGCCGGCGCCACCGCGGTGATCCAGCCCGGCGGCTCGATGCGCGACGACGAGGTGATCAAGGCCGCCGACGAACACGACATCGCGATGGTGTTCACCGGCGTGCGGCACTTCCGGCACTGATCACGGCCTGTAGCCCGGATGGAGCGTAGCGAAATCCGGGTCCGCCTGCCCGGGGAGAGATCTTCCCGGATTGCGCTTCGCTCCATCCGGGCTACGAATTGCTACGCGTCGGCGCGCACCTTCGCCAGCAGCGCCAAGCCGACGAGGAAAAACACCACCAGCACCGCCATGCCGGCCTTCTGACTCGCGGTCGCCGCGGTGATCGCGCCGATCAGCAGCGGGCCAATGAACGACGTCACCTTCCCGGTCAGCGCGAACAGACCAAAATACTGCGCGATGCGATCCTTCGGCGCCAGACGGATCAAAAGCGAGCGCGATGCCGCCTGCAGCGGCGCGCCGGTGGCGCCGATCAGGCAACCCAGCACGATATAGGCGCGCTCGGCGGCGCCGGCGAACAGCGGGCCGCCGGGCACCGGAGGCGCGACCGGTATGAACAGGATCGAATCCTTGTTCACGGTGAGGATCGTGACGATCGCAAACAGCAGGATCAGCAGGCTGCCCGTGATGACACGCTTCGGCCCGAACGCATCATCGAGCTTGCCGCCGAGCCACCCGCCGAACGTGCCGGCAATCGCCAGGATGATGCCGAACGTGCCGATCCGGATCGTGTCCCAGCCGAAGGTGCCGGCCGCATAGATGCCGCCGAAGGCAAACAGCGACACCAACCCGTCGGTGTAGATCATGTTCGCGAGCAGGAACCGCGCCATCGATTTCTGCTTCGGCAGGCTCGCCAATGATTCTCGCAGCTCGCGCAGGCCTTCACCGAGCGCATCGCGCAACCGACGCTTGGCCGGATAATCCGGCGTGAACAGGAACATCGGCGCGACGAAGATGATGAACCACAGCCCGGTCAGCGGTCCGGTGATGCGATCGCCTTCATGGGTGACGGGATCGAGACCGAACAGCGGGGTGAAGCCGAACAGCGTGCGGCCGGTCTCGGCATTGGCGGCGAGGAAGCCGAGCACCAGCACGAGGCTCAGGATGCCGCCAACATAGCCGGTGGCCCAGCCGGTACCCGAGAGCCTCCCGATCCTGTTCGGCGGTACCAGCGTCGGCATCATCGCATTGTTGAAGACGGTCGCGAACTCGACGCCGACGCTCGCGATCGCATAGGCGAGCAGCAGCACGGGAATGACGTCGGGATTGCCGGGCTTGCCGATCCACATCGCGCTCGCGCCGATGACGAGCAGCGCACCAAAGCCCGCGATCCACGGCTTGCGGCGGCCGCTGGCATCGGCAATCGCGCCCAGCACCGGCGACAGCAGCGCGATCGCGAGCCCGGCGGCTGCCGTGGCAAAACCCCACATCGCCTGACCGCTCGCCGGATCTGATGCGACGAAGCTCGCGAAATAGGGCGCGAACACGAAGGTCGTGATCAGGGTGAAATAGGGCTGCGCCGCCCAGTCGAAGAAGATCCAGCTGATGACGGCAGCGCGTCCCGGATAGGTCCTCACGTCGTCCATGCCTGTCTGTGCCGTCGCCGCCATCGTCATAAAGATTCCTCAAGTAGAGTCGCGAACAGGCGTTTTGCCTCGCCGATGCATCCCCCATATAGCATGAGCTTGTTTTGCGAATGTCACATCGACGAAGAGCAGGGGGCTCCGATGACACGTGCCGCAACGATATCGCGACGGTTGTTTGCCGCTCTCCTGTTGATCGGTCTCGCTGCGCCGGCGCTCAGCCAGGAGCAGCGCCGCTTCTATGCGCCGCCCGCTGCCGACGCGATTCGCAGCATTCCCGCCGAAAACGGCATGGTGGTGGCGCAGGAGAAACTCGCCGCGCAGGTCGGCGCCGATTTCCTGCGGCGGGGTGGCAATGCGGTCGATGCCGCGGTCGCCACCGGCTTTGCGATGGCGGTGACCTATCCGCGCGCCGGCAATATCGGCGGCGGCGGCTTCATGGTGATCCATCTTGCCGAACGCAACCAGGACGTCACGATCGACTACCGCGAGACCGCGCCGCAGGCCGCAACGCGCGACATGTTCCTGGACGCAGACGGCAAGCCCGACCCCAACAAATCGCGCTATTCCGCGCTCGGCATCGGCGTGCCCGGCACCGTAGCGGGGCTGGCACTGGCGCTCGAGAAATACGGCTCCGGCAAGTTCACGCTGGCGCAGATCATCCAACCCGCGATCGACCTGGCGCGCGACGGCTTCATCGTCACCGACGATACATCCGACACGCTGTCCGACATGTATCGCCGTATGTCGCGCTGGCCGAATTCGGCCAGGACTTTCTCGCATGCCGACGGCAGCCCGTTGCACGAGGGCGACCGGCTGATCCAGAGCGATCTCACGGCGACGCTGACGGCGATCGCGGAGCAGGGCCCGCGCGGCTTCTATGAAGGTGTGGTCGCCGAGAAGCTCGTCAAGGGCATCCGTGACGCCGGCGGCATCATCAGCCTCGACGACCTGAAATCCTATCAGCCGGTCATCCGCCCGCCGATCCGCGGCACCTATCGGGGCTATGACATCGTCTCGATGCCGCAGCCTTCCTCGGGCGGCGTGGTACTGCTGGAGATCCTGAACATCCTCGAAGGCTTTCCGATGTCGGATATCAAGCAAGGCTCGGCGGCCTCGCTGCATGTGATGATCGAGGCGATGAAGCGCGCCTATGCCGATCGTGCGCGCTATCTTGGCGATCCCGCCTTCGTCGACGCGCCGACGCAATTGTTGATCTCGAAGGATTACGCCGCGAAGCAGCGCGCGACCATCGATCTCGCCCGCGCCACGCCCTGGACCGACGTGCGGAACGCAAAGCCGCCGCACGAGGGCGACAACACCACGCACTATTCCGTCGTCGATGCCAGCGGCAACGCCGTCAGCAACACCTACACGCTGAACTTCCCCTACGGCGTCGGCCTCGTCGCCGAGGGGACCGGCGTGCTGCTCAACAACGAACTCGACGATTTCACCGCTGCGCCGGGCGCCTCCAACGCCTTCGGCCTGGTCGGCTTCGAGGCCAACCTGCCCGGCCCCGGCAAGCGCCCGCTGTCGTCGATGTCGCCGACCATCGTGCTGAAGGACGGCAGGCCGGTGCTGGTGACAGGATCGCCGGGCGGCAGCCGCATCATCTCCGCGGTGACGCAGATCATCGTCGACGTGATCGATTACAAGATGGACATCGCCGCCGCCGTTGCGGCGCCGCGCGTGCATCATCAATGGCTGCCCGACGAGGTCAGGATCGAGCGCGGCTTTCCCGAGCAGGTGCTCGACGAGCTGAAGGCCAAGGGCCACAAGCTGGTCGAGCCGCTCGGCTACTCCTCGGCCAACTCGATCTTGGTCACGTCCAACGGACTGCTCGGCGCGCCCGACCCGCGCACGCGCGGCTCGGAGGCGGCGGCACAGTGAGACGAAACCGCAGGGCGGGCACAGCACAAGCGTGTCCGCCATCGCGGGCACATCGCGCATCGATGCGCACGGCGCAAATGCGCCTTTGCCCACCCACCAGCATCGCGGTAAATTGCCCGCCTCCGCGCAAGCCGGCCGCGGATTTCAGAAGCGCCGGCGACAATTGCTTCCAAGGGAACGCGCATGAGTTCAGCCGAATCCAAACCGATGGAAGTCGCGGAGATCCAGGACAGCAGTCTTCTTGCCTTCTATCGCGACATGAACGTGCAGGAACGGCGCACGTTCTGGGCCTGCGGCGCGGGCTGGGCGCTCGACGGCATGGATTTCATGATCTATCCGCTGGTGATCGGCACCATCATCGCGCTGTGGAAGGTCGATGCCGGCACCGCGGGGCTCGCCGGCACGGTGACGCTGTTGTCATCGGCCGTCGGCGGCTGGCTCGGCGGCTACCTCTCCGATCGCATCGGGCGGGTGAAGACGCTGCAATTCACCATCCTCTGGTTCTCCTTCTTCTCGCTGGTCTGCGCCATCGTGCAGAATTTCGATCAGCTCCTGATCGCCCGCGCGCTGCTCGGCCTGGGCTTCGGCGGCGAATGGGCAGCGGGCGCTGTGCTGATGGGTGAAGCAATCCGGCCGCAATATCGCGGACGCGCGGTCGGTTCGGTGCAATCCGGATGGGCGATCGGCTGGGGCTTTGCCGTGCTGGCGCAGGCGGTGCTATTCTCGATCCTGCCTGCGGAGAGTGCATGGCGTTGGATGTTCGTGATCGGCGCACTGCCGGCGCTGCTGGTGTTCTATCTCCGCCGCTACGTCGCCGAGCCCGAGATCTCCGCCGCGACATTGGCGCAACAGCGAGCGTCCGGCAGCGGACCGGCCGCATTGTGGGAGATCTTTCACGGGCCGATCCTGAGGACTACGATCCTGGCCTCGCTGGTCGGCACCGGCATGCAGGGCGGCTATTACGCCGTCACCTTCTGGGTGCCGCGCTTCCTCACCACCGAGCGCAAGCTCTCGGTGGTCGGCTCCACGGGTTATCTCGCGACCCTGATCATCGGCTCGTTTATCGGTTATCTGGTCGGGGCCTGGCTCGCCGACCGTTTCGGCCGGCGCAACCTGTTCCTGATCTTCTCGCTCGGCGCGATCGCGGTGGTGCTGCTCTACACCCAGCTGCCGCTGTCCAATGAAGTGCTCTGGATACTCGGCTTTCCGCTCGGCTTCTTCGCCTCCGGCTATTTCTCCGGCATGGGCGCGTTCCTGACCGAGCTCTACCCGACGCGGCTGCGCGGCTCCGGCCAGGGTTTCTGCTACAATTTCGGCCGCGGTGTCGGTGCGCTGTTCCCCTATCTGGTCGGTGCACTGTCGACGACGACGTCGCTCGCCAACGCGATCGCGATCTTCGCGGTGGCGGCCTATGGCGTCTTCTTCCTTGCCGCCTACGCGCTGCCGGAGACGCGCGGCCGCGTGCTGCATGCGGATGCGTAGCGCCTGTCGTAGTTGCGCGATGGCGGCGGCGCTTGCTTCGTCGTCCCCTCCCCCACAAGGGCGGAGGGAGCCCTAGACTAGTAATGCGCGCCCCTAACTGTGGAGGAGCCGGCAAATGACGTCCCTCAAAGGCAAGACGCTGTTCATCTCGGGCGCAAGCCGCGGCATCGGGCTTGCGATTGCGCTTCGCGCCGCGCGCGACGGCGCCAATGTTGCGATCGCGGCGAAGACCGCCGAGCCGCATCCCAAGCTGACGGGCACGATCTACACCGCCGCCGACGAGGTCCGCGCCGGCGGCGGCAAGGCGCTGCCGGTGATCTGCGATATCAGGGATGAGGCGCAGGTGGTGGCGGCGATCGAGCGGACCGTCGCGGAGTTCGGCGGTATCGACATCTGCGTCAACAATGCCAGCGCCATCAGCCTGACCACCTCGCAGGCGACCGACATGAAGCGGTTCGACCTGATGATGGGTATCAATACGCGCGGCACCTTCATGGTGTCGAAATACTGTATCCCGCATCTGAAGAAGGCGGAGAACCCGCATATCCTGATGCTGTCGCCGCCGCTCGACATGAAGACGAAATGGTTCGAGCATTCCACCGCCTACACGATGGCGAAGTACGGCATGAGCATGTGCGTGCTCGGGCTGGCGGGCGAGCTGAAATCCGCCGGCATCGCCGTCAACGCACTGTGGCCGCGCACCACGATCGCAACCGCCGCGGTCGGCAATTTGCTCGGCGGCGACGCCATGATGCGCGCGAGCCGCACGCCGGAGATCATGGGCGATGCGGCTTACGCGATCGTCACCCGACCGTCGCGCGAGTTCACCGGTCATTTCTGCATCGACGACAAGGTGCTCTACGCCAACGGCGTGCGCGACTTCGAGCGCTATCGCGTCGACGCTTCCGTGCCGCTGATGTCGGATTTCTTTGTGCCCGACGACGACGTGCCGCCGCCCGGCGTCACGGTGCAGCCGCTGCCATCGATCGGCGGCGCACAGGCATCCCGCTAAGGCATGATCGCGCTTCAGACGATGAGCTGAAGCACGGCGATGATGCATCCTTATCTCGCCGCGCTCCGGGAGCGTGGAGTTTCACAAGAGGTGACGCGTGCGCGCTCGAATCTGGATCGCGTTGGCGATGCTGCTGCCGGTCACGGCTGTGGTTGCGGGGAGCTATTTTCGCGCCGACAAGGCTGCCCGCTTCATGGCCGACTTCGTCGCGCACAATGTCTGCATCAGGACCTTCGTTTCCGGGATCGACCCGGATGCCAGTTTTGCGGCGATCTCGGACGTCCCGAGCGTTCGGCCGTGGCGGTACGTGATGAGTTACCAGGTCGATCGAACAGCCAAAGTCGTCGAGACATCGGTCATGGGAGTCGTGCACGGGCAGGCCACATTTCGCCAAGGCTTTGGTTGCACCTTGCGGCTCGGGTCAAAGCCTCCCTACCTGCTCCGGAACGACCTCGACGCACTGAGCACTCCGACGTCGCCGGCATTGTTGCCGGACATCGCCCCTCCGACAGTTGTCGAGCCGTCGAACGCCGCGCTCGTGAGTGCGCTCGATCATGCATTCGAGGAGCCCGCAGGGGAGGTGTCGCGCAGGACCAAGGCCGTGGTGGTGGTCCACAACGGTCGTGTCATCGCCGAACGCTATGCGCCGGGAGTTGGCGTCGACACGCAGCTGCTCGGATTCTCGCTCAGCAAGTCGGTCGTGAATGCGTTGATCGGCATTCTCCAGCGCAAAAATCTCATCCAACCCTCGATGGCGGCGCCGATCGCTCAGTGGCAGGGCGCCAATGATCTGCGTCGTGCGATCACGGTCGAGCATCTGATGCGGATGACGTCCGGACTGGCGCTGGACGAAACGTTCCTCGGCTTCGACGAGGCCAGCCGGATGTACCTGGACGAGGACATGACCGGCTACGCCGCGAAAGCGCCGTTGATCGCGCCGCCGGGGACGCGATGGCACTATTCCAGCGGGTCAGCCCAACTCCTGGCAGGAATCATTCGCGATATCGTCGGCGGGCCGGAACAGACACTCGCCTTTGCATGGCGCGAACTGCTCAATCCGCTCGGCATGCGCCACGTGACGCTGGAATTCGACGCGTCCGGAACGCTGCAAGGCGCGTCCAACATGCTTGCGAGCGCGCGCGATTGGGCGCGGTTCGGCATGCTCTACCTGAACAACGGTCAGATCGGTAACGTGCGTCTCTTCAACGAGAACTGGGTGGATTTCTCTGCCACGGCGACGCTCGATACCGACTACGGCGCCGGGTTCTGGACCAACCGCAGCACGGCCAAGGGTGCAGCGAACCGGATCAGGGCCGGCATCCCGCGGGACGCCTTCTTTGCCGCAGGTTTCCTCGACCAGCGTATCGCGATCATTCCGTCGCGAAACCTCGTGATCGTGCGCCTGGGGGATTCCACCGGCCGGTCCGGTGGTGGTGTCGAACGGCTCATCGCCGAGGTTCTGTCGGCGATCAAGCATTAGCGTGGCTGCACAGCCCATTCACGCGAACCGGTATCCACTTCGCTCCAAAGCGTTCTAGATCGCGGACGCGTTCAGCCGTACGCGCCAGCGCTGCACGCGCTCCTTGAGCAGCTTATCGCGCACATAGGCCAATTCCTCATCTTCGATGCGCTCCAGCGTTTCGAGGGAGAAGCTGGCCTCACCATGCGTCGTCCATGCCCGCTGCAGTTCGGCATCACGGTGATCGCCCATGCGCAGCGTGAACCAGATGCGGTTCTGGATCTTCTCGAGATCGAGCGCCTGCCCGACCCAGACCTCGCCGGAAGCGCGACAGCGGATCGCGAAGACTCCGGCGACGCTCGCGCGCTTCTTGTAGTCGGCGATGGCATGCTTTCGGATCTCGGATTTCATGGCGGCTCCTTGGATCGGTCGGCCATTTATATCCGGGTATTATAGACAATGCAATTACACCCGGATAAAACACGGCTCAGTTAAGGACCGACAGGACGACCGAACATGGACACCGCCTACCATCTGGAGCCGACGTGGAATGCTGGGCGCGACTTCGCCCAGCGCGAGATCGCAGGCGAGCTGGTGATGCTCAATCTGCTGCGCTTTCGCGAGATTGCCGACTATTCGGCGAGCCCCGAATTGGCCCCGCCGCAGCCGATCACGGGCGCGGAGGCCTATGATCGCTACATCGCACACACCCTTCCCTTCCTGCGGAAGAGCGGCGGCGATCTGCTGTTCATGGGCGAAGGCGGTCCGTTCCTGATCGGACCCGAGGGCGAGCGCTGGGACCGCGCGATGCTGATCCGGCAGAAGAGCCGCGGGGCCTTCCTCGCCTTTGCCGTGGCGGAGGCCTATCTCGCCGGCATCGGCCATCGCACGGCGGCGCTGTCGGATTCGCGGCTGCTCCCGCTGGTCGAGCTGCCGCGATGAGTGAGGCGCTATCGGCCGACCTGGTACGGTCCGCCCTTCTCCAGCGCCCGAGCATAGGCCGGGCGCGCATGAATGCGCTCGAGGAACGCCACGCATTTCGGATGGCCGTCCTCGAGCCCGCCGCGCGCCGCCGCAGCTTCGAGCGGAAAGCTCATCTGGATGTCGGCGCCCGTAAATTCATTGCCGGCAAACCATTCGCTCTTGCCAAGCTCGCCTTCCCAATAGGCCATGTGGTGCCTGAGCTGCGGATTGACCAGCGTGGAGAGTGCCTGGTTGGACACCTTGCGCACCAGCGGCCGCAGCAGCGCCGGCGCGCGCTTCGGCATCAGCGTGAACAGCAGCTTCAGCAGCAGCGGCGGCATCGCCGAGCCTTCGGCGTAGTGCAGCCAATAGGTGTAGCGCAACCGATCCGGCGTATTCGCGGGCGGAATCAGCCGGCCATTGCCGTAGGTTCCGATGATGTATTCGAGGATCGCGCCGGATTCCGCGATCGTGTTGCCGTTGTCGGTGATGACAGGCGACTTGCCGAGCGGATGCACGGCCAACAGCTCTTTCGGCGCGCGCATGTCGGGCTGGCGTTGATACCGCACGATTTCGTAAGGCACGCCCAATTCCTCGAGCAGCCACAGCACGCGCTGCGAGCGGGAATTGTTAAGATGATGAACCGTCAGCATGGGTGTCCCTCGGGTCGGCAGCGCAGGCAAGCGGCGCTTGGTGCCAGCCTTGACCAATAAAGTCGAGATGCACGCGTCGTGATTGCCTCAAATTACCTGCGCAATATCTCATGCAACCGGAGAGGTCCGCAATGAACCCTGCCTATGTCGCCTTCGAGGGGGATCACCGCATCGCGGCCGGCGACCTCCCCGATGTCGCCCGCGCCGCCAAGCAGGTGCACGACCGGCGCAAGGACGCGGCGATCCTGGTGTTCGACGGCCGCACCTCCGCCTTGGTCGATATCGATTTCCGCGGCTCGGTCGACGACGTGCTGGCGCGTCTGCCGAAGCTCGAGGCTCCCGCGGCGGACGAACCGCCGGCGCCGGTGGCGCCGCGCGGGCCCGGCCGCCCCAAACTCGGCGTCGTCGCGCGCGAGATCACGCTGCTGCCGCGGCATTGGGACTGGCTGGCGCAGCAAAAAGGCGGCGCCTCGGTCGCGATCCGCAAGCTGATCGACGAAGCGCGGCGCGCGAGCGGCGACCAGGACCGCACGCGGCTCGCCCAGGACGCCGCCTATCGCTTCATGACCGCGATGGCCGGCAACCGTCCGCATTACGAGGACGCGATCCGCGCCCTGTTCGCGCATGACCGGCGGCGCTTTGTGACATTGATCGCAGACTGGCCGGCCGACATCCGCGACCATGCGATCGGGCTCGCCTACAGCGATCAAGCGGACTAGCGCGGGGATGAGCAGCCACGAAACGAGCTGCGCTCCCTCTCCCGCAAGCAAGCGGGAGAGGTGCAGCGAGTGTGCCGCCAGACACGCTCAATTAAACGCATTGCTCAGACACTCCACTCCGTTCGGGAAATCGATGTGCCCGCCCTCCATCCCTGCGCAAGGCCGTTCTGTTCTTCCTTGCGCCGATGCTGCTCAGCAATGTGCTGCAGTTGTTGTTCGGCACCATCATCTCGGCCAGATGATCGGCGTCTGGATCGCCCATCCTGTCACGTTTGCAACCATGTGTGTGCTGCAGATGGCCTATTACGGGCCGGTATGGCGCAGGCAGACGATCAGGCGTCTGATTTGACATCACGCGCCGCGACTCACATGATGACTATCATATTCTACTGATGGCGCCTGCGACAGCAGGCCATGCTAAGCGAGCCGAGGAGAAACTGCCGTGAGCCAGAACCCGCAATTCCTGTTCGATTTCGGCAGCCCCAACGCCTTCCTCAGCCATGAGGCGATCCCGGCGATCGAGAAGCGCACCGGTGTCAAATTCGAATATGTGCCGATCCTGCTCGGCGGCATCTTCAAGGCCACCAACAACAGGTCGCCGGCCGAGACGCTGGCCGGTGTCAAGAACAAGCCCGAGTTCCAGAAGATCGAGACCGAGCGCTTCCTCAAGCGCTTCAACGTCAAACCCTATACCTGGAACCCGTTCTTCCCGGTCAACACGCTGAATCTGATGCGCGCGGCGGTCGCCGCACAGCTCGAAGGCGTGTTCGAGAAATATGTCGAGGCCGCCTTCCACCACATGTGGGTCGAACCGAAGAAGATGGACGACCCTGATGTCGCCGGCAAAGCCATAGCCTCGTCCGGCCTCGACGCCGCAAGGCTGTTTGCGCGCGCGCAGGAGGCGGACGTGAAGGCCAAGCTGATCGCGAACACCCAGTCCGCCGTGGAGCGCGGCGCATTCGGCTCGCCGACCTTCTTCGTCGGCAACGAGATCTTCTTCGGCAAGGAGCAGCTGCGCGAAGTCGAGGAAATGGTCAAGGGAGCGAATCGGGAGTAGCGAATGGCTGATGGCACGCACATATTGCTATTCGCTACTCCCTACTATTCGCCAGCTCTCCTCAAGCAACAAAGAAGGACTAAATCCCATGCGCGTTCTCGTGGTCGGTGCCGGTGCGATCGGCGGATATTTCGGCGGCCGGATGCTTGAGGCCGGCCGCGATGTCACCTTCCTGGTGCGCCGCAAGCGCGCGTCCGAGCTGGCATCGGCCGGTCTCGTGATCAAAAGCCCGAATGGTGACGTCACGCTGAAGAACCCGCCGACCCTGCAGGCCGACAAGCTCTCCGAGAAGTTCGACGTCGTGCTGTTGAGCTGCAAGGCGTTCGATCTCGACGATGCGATCAAGTCCTTCGCGCCCGCCGTCGGCGACAAGACCGCGATCATTCCGCTGCTCAACGGCATGCTGCATCTCGACGCGCTCGACAAGACATTCGGCGCATCCCACACGCTCGGCGGACTCTGCGCGATCGCGGCGACACTGAACGAGGCGCGCGAGGTGGTGCAGCTTCAGCCGATGCAGTCGCTGAATTTCGGCGAGCGCGCCGGCGGGATGTCGGACCGGGTGCGCGCGATTGCGGAGACCTTCTCTGTCATCAACGGCGCGGCCGCCAGCGATCACATCATGCAGGACATGTGGGAAAAGTGGGTATTCCTGGCCTCGCTCGCCGCTTCCACCAGCCTGATGCGGACCTCGGTCGGCAACATCCTGGCCGCGCCCGGCGGCAAGGACTTCCTGATCGGCATCCTCGACGAATGCAGCGCGATCGCCGCCGACGCCGGCCATATGCCGGGCGGCCCGTTCTTCCAGCGCACCCGCGGACTGCTTACGACCGAAGGCTCGCCGATGACCGCGTCCATGTTCCGTGACATCCAGGCCGGGCTTCCGGTCGAGGCCGATCACGTGATCGGCGACCTGATCGTGCGCGCGGATGCGGCCAAGATTCCGGTGCCCAAGCTGCGCACGGCGTACACGCATCTGAAGGCATACGAGAAGCAGCGAGGCGGTTAGCTCTGTAGCCCGGATGCAGCGCAGCGGAATCCGGGTCCAGTTGATCTGCGATACGACGATTCCCGGATTTCGCTGCGCTTCATCCGGGCTACGCGTCTATTCGCGACTCCCTATTCGCTATTCGCCCATCTCACAGATGCGCCAGATAATGCGCCAGCGCCGTGATCTCCTCATCGCTCAAGGGATATGCCACGTCGGCCATCGCGGCCTGGGCGCCGCCCGAGCGCAGACCTGACTTGTAGTCGTGCAACGCCTTGACGAGATATTCCTCGCGCTGGCCGGCGATGCGTGCGACGGCCTTGGTGCCGGCAAAGGTGTCGGTGTGGCATGACGCGCAGCGGCGGCCGGCGGCGGCCTGCTTGCCCTTCTCCGACAATTCCGGATTGTCGTCCTTGCCGCCCTTGAACGGCGTCAGCGAAGCGAAATAGGCGCCGAGATTGCGGATGTCCTCGTTGTTGAGCTGCTCGACGATCGGCTGCATCTGCTCGTTCTTGCGCGCGCCGGCGCGGAAGAACACCAGCTGCCACTGGATGAACTGATCGAGCTGGCCCGCGAGCGAGGGAATGTTCTCCGTCTGCGAGATACCGTTCTCGCCGTGACAGCCGACGCACAGCTCGGCCTTCTCCTTGCCGGCGGCGATATCGGCGGCGTGGGCAAGCGAGGTCATCGCGATTGCCGATGCGAACACCACTCCAAGGGACACGACACGCATTGCCAGTTTCTCCGGGTGTCAATGCCGGCCCTGTCCTCGACCTGATCGGGACGCCCGGCAATCCATCTGGTTGCAGAAGGGTTCTTGTTGGGATGGATGCCCGGATCAAGTCCGGGCATGACGAGTCTGTTCCGTTGCCGGCCGATCGCAAGAGAGGCTGCGGCCGCCTCTTGGCCGCCGCAGCCTCGTGCCATTCAGCCGTTACTTCTTGCTGTAGCTGATGCGATAGATCGCACCGGCCCAGTCGTCGGCAACGAGGATCGAGCCGTCCTTGTCGAGCAGGATGTCGGCGGGACGACCGAGATAGCCCTGGTCGCCCTCGATCCAGCCGGAGGCGAACACCTCCTGCTTGGCGTTCTTGCCGTCAGGCCCGACGATCACGCGCACGATGCGGCCGCCCTGATACTTGTGCCGATTCCAGGAGCCGTGCTCGGCGATCAGGATGTTGTTCTTGTACTCGGCCGGGAATTGGCTGCCGGTATAGAACTTCATGCCGAGCGGAGCGACGTGAGCGCCGAGTTTGAGCACCGGCGGGGTGAACTCCGAGCACTTGTGACCCATCGCGAACTTCGAATCCGGCAGGTCGCCCTGATGGCAATAGGGATAACCGAAATGCTCGCCCATCCTGCCGATCATGTTGAGCTTGTCGCTCGGCAGGTCATCGCTGATCCAGTCGCGCGCATTTTCGGTGAACCAGTATTTGCCGGTGCGCGGATCGACGTCGCCGCCGACCGAGTTGCGCACGCCGAGCGCCCAGATCTCCGCGTTGCCGGTCTTCGGATCGACGCGGCGGATCTGCGACACGCTGGTCGGCGGAATGCCGATGTTAAAGGGCGGGCCGAACGGAATGTAGAACCAGCCGTCCTTGTCGACGGAGATGTATTTCCAGCCATGCGCCGCATAGGACGGCATGTCGTCATACACCACCTTGCCTTGGCCGAGATTGTCGAGATTGGCCTCGGCGTTGTCGTACTTGATCAGCTTATCGACCGCGATGACGTAGAGCGCGCCATCCTTGAAAGTGAGGCCGGTGGGCATGTTGAGGCCCTTGAGGATCGTCTTGACCTCTTTCTTGCCGTTGTTGTCCTTGATCGCATAGACGTTGCCAAGGCCGAACGAGCCGACGAACAGCGTTCCCTTGTCGCCCCACGCCATCTGGCGCGCGGCGAGCACGTTCGACGCATAGACCTCGATCTTGAAGCCCGGCGGCAGCTTGATCTTCTTGATCGTCGCCGCGAGCTCGGCGTCGGAGGAGCCGGTCGGCGGGCCGGACGGCGGGGCAAGGCCCTTCTGCGCTTCGGTCTCGTCGCCGAGGAACCAGTCATCCGGCGGATGCGTCCAGAATTCCTTGTTGCCGGATTCGTATTTCTTCAACGGACGATTCTTGTCCGTCTGTTGCTGCGCACTGGCGAAGGTTGTCCCCGCCAGCAGCGCAATCGCCGCGAACGCAAGTATGGATCGATTGAAAGCTGATTTCATCGCGTCACTCCCCTATGCAAGCCGTTGCAGCTTGCCCCGTTATTGATTTTGAACGCCCTGAGAGATGATTGTGGCGGTCTGTAAGGTAGGTCAGACGACAAAATGGTAGCACATCCGACGACGCTGAGAAGCGGATGCATCTGGGTGCGCTGCAGTCAAAAACAAGTTTGAGGCGAAATTTTCGGGCGTGATGTGCTTGCGAAAGAGGCAGGCGCGCTGCGACGCAATATTCAGACGAAGCGAACGGTTGTGTCGCAGGGCGCGCAAATACGGAGCATCTGTTTGCGCGTGTGAGGCGGCCGCGAGCGACATGGTCCACGTCGTCGCAAAGCGAAGATGTCGCTGGCCGCTGGGGCGCGGCGACGATCTGATTCTGATCGCGCTGCATGCTCTGGCCCTTCGCCGCCCCGGCAGGATCGAGCTGCATCGGTGCCGCGATCGAAGGCTGTCCGGTCGGGCGCAGCGCGCCTTCGCAAGGGGAGGTGGCGGACCGCAAGACCTTGCGGTCGTCTCCAGCGACACGATCGCGACTGAACTCGGCAAATGGGCCAGGGGCTACGGGCTCGATCAGGGCCTGAGCGGCACGAAGGCGCACCTCGATCTTGGCCGGCAGCCAAAGCATCTCGACCCGGAGCCAGAGATCGAAGCGCCTGCCTGGAAATAAAAAAGCCCGCTTCGGAGGGCGGGCCTTCATCAGACTGTCAGCTCGGTCAGCGAGAAACTCTGGAGCGGGCGAAGGGGCTCGAACCCTCGACCCCGACCTTGGCAAGGTCGTGCTCTACCACTGAGCTACACCCGCATCCGAGATGACGGCGATTGCTCGCCGGCAACGGCAGACCTATGCCAAATGCTTTGGGCGAATGCAACACAAGAGCGCGGTCAAGACGCGACGAAATTGCTCGGTTTCCTTAAAAATTGAGCTCGAATCGGCCCGAAACCGGCCGGCATCACGATTTCTTTGCGTTTGGGCCAGGAACCGGCCTCAGACCGCCATCGCATCGCGGAGCGATTCGAGCCAGGTCTCGAACCAGCCCGCCAAGGTCCGTGTCAGTTCAGCGCGGCGGGCGGGCTCGCAATCGAAAATCGCCCACCATTCAACGAAGGCGCGGTTGCCGTCGACCACCGGGGTCACCCGCAAGGTGGCCGTGAAGTCGGTCATCGGCAGGGTCGGCGGACCGGCGAACTCGTAGGTCTGAAAGCAGTCGATATCGGACTGCGCCAGCAGCCGCTGCCGGATCCGCCGCTCCCGGTAGACTACGTTGCGCACCGCTCCGATGGTGTCGCCGGACCTGCCCTCCTCGATCTCGCTCGTCCCCTCGCCATGGACCCAGACCGGGTAGTTGTTGAAATCTCGGATGATTTTCCAGACCTCGCCAGCCGGCTGCTCGAACACGGTGCTGTAATAGGCCTTGGCCATGGCGCATTTCCCCGGGGTACCTCGACAGCGCGATCTTCGACCGCGGCCCGGCGAAAACCCACCCGATCTCCGACGGAACGGAGACAGGCGGCAAGCGATTGAAATTTGTCGTCTGACCGCCATTTAGCCAGACAGAACGGCTGAACCAGCCGCGCGGAGCGTGCTAGAACGCCCCCGGATTTTCTGACCTCATTCAAGACCAGGCGAGGACAACGTGACGATAATGGAGCAGGGCGGCTCAACGCCCCAGGCAGCGCCCGATCTGATCAAGGAAACGACGACCCAGACCTTCGTCAAGGACGTCATCGAGGAATCGCGCCGTCAGCCGGTCCTGATCGACTTCTGGGCGCCGTGGTGCGGTCCGTGCCGTCAGCTCACGCCGATGCTGGAAAAAGCGGTCCGCAATGCCAGGGGCCGGGTCAAGCTGGTCAAGATGAACATCGACGAGCATCCGGCGATCCCGGGCCAGATGGGCATCCAGTCGATCCCGGCCGTGATCGCCTTTGTCAACGGCCAGCCGGCCGACGGCTTCATGGGCGCGGTGCCGGAGAGCCAGGTCAACGCGTTCATCGAGAAGATCACCAAGGGCGTCCCCGCCGCGGGCGAGCCCGATCTTGCGGAAATCGTGAAGGAGGCCGAGGCCGTGCTCGCCGACGGTGACGCCGCCGCGGCCGCGCAAATCTACGCCGAGGTACTGGCGCACGACGCCACCAACATTGCCGCGCTGGCCGGCCTCGCCAAGTGCTATGTCACGACCGGTGCCATCGAGCAGGCCAAGCAGACGCTCGCGATGGTTCCGGAATCCAAGCGCAATGACGCCGCCGTGAAGGCGGTGCAGGCCGCAATCGATCTCGCCGAGCAGGCGCAGTCGGTCGGCCCGATCGCCGAGCTTGAACAGAAAGTCGCCGCAAACCCGCTCGATCATCAGGCCCGGTTCGATCTCGCGACCGCGCTGAACGCGATGGGCAAGCGCGCTGAGGCGACCGAGCAACTGCTGGCCATCGTCAAGCGTGACCGCAATTGGAACGACGACGGCGCGCGCAAGCAGCTCGTGCAGTTCTTCGAGGCGTGGGGCGGCGCCGACGAGGCAACCGTCGAGGGGCGCAAGCGGTTGTCGACCATCCTGTTCTCCTAAAGCGCGGTAAGCGCGCTTGGGGTTCTTGTTTGGGCATGATCTTGTCGGAAAGCCGCTATACACTATTCTGGATCTTGCCTGAGCCGCGCCTGTAACAGCGGGACTGCAGATGCCGATCAACGCCGAATACCGCGGGCCCGCCGAGCTTCCCGAAGTGATCCCGGTATTCCCGTTGCCCGGCGCGCTGTTGCTGCCGCGCGGCCAGATGCCGCTCAACATCTTCGAGCCGCGCTATCTCGCAATGGTCGATGACGCGCTGCGCGACGGGCACCGCCTGATCGGGATGATCCAGCCCGACGTGACGCATTCGCCGAACGAGGCCAATCCCGTGCTGTTCCGCATCGGCTGCGTCGGTCGCATCACCCAGCTCGCCGAATCCGGCGACGGCCGCTACATCCTCGAACTGACCGGCGTCGCGCGCTTCAAGGTGGTCGAGGAACTGACCGTGCAGACGTCCTACCGGCAGTGCAAAGTCGACTTCTTTTCCTTCACCGGCGACTTCACCGCGCGCAAGGGCGAGGAGGCGGTCGACCGCAAGGCGCTGCTCAAGGTGCTCGCCGATTTCCTGAAGGCCAACAATCTCAAGGTCGACTGGGAAGGCATCGAGGCCGCGCCCAACGAGGCGCTGGTCAATGCGCTGGCGATGATGTCGCCCTACGGTGCCGCCGAGAAACAAGCAATGCTCGAGGCGCCCGACCTGAAGACCCGCGCCGAGATCCTGATCGCGGTCACCGAGATGGATCTAGCCAAGAAGCGCACCAGCGGCGACCCGCCGGTGCAGTGAGGCCCTCTCACCACAACTCCCGTCGACCAAGCCAGATGTGGAGCGGAAGCATCAGGGAGAGCGCAAATCCCGCGGTGAGGTGGATCCAGCTGATCCAGGGCCGCACCTCCTCCGATCCAAGATAATACAAGCCAAAGGCGGTCACGATCAGGACGGCGTTGAACGCCGCCATGATCGATCCGGAAATGCGATTTTTCCGGCTCCGCCATGCGCGCAACAAATGCACGGGAATCAGCGCGCCCACCAGCAACAACGCCAGCATGGCGACGCCGCCATGCACCATCAGCATCGTGGCCGCGGCCTGCTGCCAGATCTCGTCGCTGGCGATGTTTTTTTGCCAATCCGCTACGAGCCAGCCAGCCCCCGTCAGCAGCAGCACGACGAACGCCGCGTAAATGGAATAGCGAAATGGACGCTTAAGCCGCAAGGTGCACCGCCTGAGGCCAGTCGGACGTGATCTGCACCTCGCCATCGACCGAGATCAACAAGGCACTCGCTCCGTAATGCGCGAGCAGGTCGCCGGCGCCGGTCCAGGAGATCATGACGACCTTCGTGAGCGCATCGGCGATCATGCATGACGGTGCTCGGACCGTAGCGCCGGTAACGGCACCCGTCGGCTTGCCGGTAAAGGGATCGATGATCGCCGATACGCCCGGAGCTGCTCCATCGACCAGATCAAATCGACGCGCCGTCGACGCCAGCGCCTCATCGGTCAACTCGATACAGGCGAGCAAGCGGAGCGGGTCGCCGGGGTCGCGCAGGTGGACCGTGTGCGACCCTTGTCCAAACACCCGAAGATCGCCACCGGCATTGACCAGCCCGCCCGGAATATCGAAGCCGCGCAACACCTCGATTGCGCGATCGACTGCAAAGCCCTTGGCGATCCCACCGAGATCGATCGCGATCGCCGGTGATCGAAGGCGCACGGTCTGTTCGGGCGAAAGCTCGATCGGATCGATGACGCGTCGTTCCGGCATGATGATCGGATCGCCATCCAATCCGGGCAGCAGACCCATGGCCTGCAACTCCGGCGCGATGGTGACATCGAAAACGCCCTTGGAGCGTCGATGCATCTCGACCGCCGCCTCCAGCACCTGGAACGTCCAGGCATGGACCCGCGTCGGGCGAATGCCGGCGTCCCGATTGAGCCGGCTGACGTCGCTGTCGTGCTCGTGAAAGCTCATCAGCCGATGAACCTCGGCGACCGCATCGAAGGCGGCGTCGATGGCGGCAGCCGTCTCGGGTTCGGCAGCAGCTGCGACCTCGATCTCAACGAAGGTGCCCAGCAGCGGTCGCGCGCGGCGAATACTATCGAAGGCGATTGGCATAGGCGGTCAGGATCCTCTTCACGCCCTCGGTGACATGCGTCGATGACAACGTCGCGCCGGAGATATTCCTGATGTCGCCGTTGATCTTCAATGCGCTGCCGCTGGTCTTGCCGACGAATTGCGCCAGCCAGCTCGGACTTCTGATCTCACCGCCATAGGATTCCCGGTACTGCAGGATTTCGACCTTATGCACTGCGCCGCCCGGGGTCAGCGCCACCGCATAGTCGATGAACAGGTGCTTGCCGATGACCCGGTCGAAGACGAAGAAGCCCGCGACCTTGCCGCCGGCTTCGGCCTTCCAGACGCGTCCCGCCTGGACTTCGGTGAAGTGCGTCGCCGACGGAAACGCCTGCTTCTGCGCCTCCTCGATCGACAGATACTGAACCGCATAGGCAGGCGAAGCAACCGACACGAGCGCTGCCGCCGGCAGCGTATATCGAACCCACGTCATCTTTCACGCGACTCCCATCGTTTGTTGTCTTGCGGCGGCGCGCGCGTTGCGAGCGCCGCACTGATCTCAGAAGAAGAAGCCGACACCGCCGAGGAACGAATCCGACATCGCGCCGGTGATGCTCTTGTCGATGACGTGCTGATAGGTCGCCTTCAGCGCAATCTTCGGCGATGGGAAGAGCGCAAATCCGGCGATGTGGAACTGTCGCTGACCGGCGCCGGTCGGCAGATTGGCATCGGTGCCGGCAAAGCCGCCGGTCTGCAAATTCTGGTAGGTATAGCGATAGAACGGCACCGCCTCCCACTCGCTGTTCATGATGGTGCCGAGCGGCACGTGATACGCGACTTCGCCGGAGTAGCCGTACATCGTCTTGCCGACGTTGTTGGTGGGATCAGAATCGTTGTTGGCGCGCAAATTCTCCGGATGGCCGAATTCTGCGCGGACATATTCGCCGCGCAGCTCCAGGCCGGTGTCGGGTACGCGATAGCGGAATTCGGCGTCGAACATCGTCAGGCTCGAGTGGCCAAGGAAATTGCCGAAATCGTCGTGCGCGCCACGCGGCGTCGTGTTCGGCGAGTAGTACGCGCTTACGCTTCCGGCGAAGCCGGGCAGGAAGGTCGGCGTGACGTCGAGCCGCCCGGATACGGCCACGGCATTGTTGAGTTGCTGGAAGTCGCCGAGCGGAGGCCTGGAGAACCCAAGCCCGTTCAGGCCATCGATTCCTGCGGCGTAGGGCGTTCCGGGAAGCGGCACGGTCTTGGCCTCGGTGCGGTTATCAAACGAGTCGCCGAAGTCCTCGTTGCTGGTGCTAACCATGACCTGGTACTTCAGATCTTCGCTGATGGTCCCGTAGACGCTGCTGGACGGCACCTTCCAGGTCGATGGAATGAGGCCGTTGTACAATTCGGGCCGGTTCACGCTGTAGAATTGCGTCGGCTCGTGATGCTGATTGATGTAGCCGATCGGCACGAGATCGATACCGGGCGCGCGCCAGTTGAACTGATCGAGGATCTTGAAATCAACCCAGAGCTGCTCGATCTCGGCGGTGCCGTGCAGCTTGTCGTCGTTGTCAAAGCCCGAACCGGCATGTTCGAACTCGATCTCTGCATTGAAGATGATGTTCGGCGTGATCGCGTAAGTAGGCAACAGGACGAAGCGTTGCGCATCGAAGCCGTTCTGCCACTGGCCGTTGGCGGCAGGGTTTTGCACGGCACCGAACTTGACTTCGCCATACGCGCCTATGCTGAGGCCAGGCACAGGTGAGTCCGCCAGCCCGAGGATAGGCTTGTCTCCCGCCGCCGGCAGCGGCGGGAGATTCAGCATCGGCCTGGCCGGCGTCTCTGCGGATTGGGCTTCGGGCTTGCCCTTGGCTCCCTTCGCTTCCTGCTTTGCGTCCGTCGCCTCCTTCGCATCGGCGGATGACGCCGTCGCGTTGGCGCTCCGGATCGAGGCCGGCCGCGATGAGGACTTGGTGCCGGCGTCGGCCTGCTGGTGGCTGTCCTTCTGCTTTAACTCGGCTTCCAGCGCCTCGATGCGCCGCTCCATCTTGTCGAGTTTTTTCAGCAGTGCCTCGTTCGCGCGCTCGTCTGCCGCGAAGGCGCTGCTGCTGCTGAAGATTGACAGCGCGGTCGCCGCAAGCAGCGCGGCACGCCTCGAGCTAAAGCCCAGCCCGAATTTCGATATTTCCAAGTCCGTGTAACGTTGCGACAGCATGCGCCCCCCTCTTAATCTGCGGAAACAAAAGTCCGCGACAATTGGGCGCACCTAACACCACAGAGAAGCATTTCGGTACGTTTCTGGCAGTCTGAGAGCCAGACGGCGGTTAGAATTTCTCCACTTTGGAATTAGAATAAGAACAAACTAGTCGAGGCCCGACAGAGTTCGTGGATTTCCGCGGATACTCGACGAAAGCGGCGAAGTCGCTTACCAGCGGCTGCGGATCAGCTTCCGTCCTGTAATCATCGCTTGCACCAGATTCTGGCGCTGAAGAATGCCCATCACGACCACACCCAAGACGTGCAACACGACCAGGATGATGACCGCATCCGAGGCGTAGGCATGGGTGTCCTCGACCCACCAGACGCCGAAGAAAGTCACGGTGACCTGCATCGCTCCCGTGATCGCCGAAATCGCGAGCAGCACCAGCAGGGCCACCAGCATCACGGTGCCGGCAGGATTGAGCCCGATATAGCGTCCGGTGACGCCGTGGCGCAGATTCCAGAGATAGCGCGGCGCGGCGCGCAGCCTCGCGCCCAGCATCTTGAACTGCGAATACCGCGTGCCGGCAAAGCCCCAGATCAATCGAAAGGCCAGCAAACCAATCACGCTGTAGCCGGCCAGCCGGTGCAGCCGATCATGGCTGTTCGGCGTGAACCACGCGACCAAGACGGCGGCCGCGAGGGTCCAGTGCCAGAGCCGCAGCGGCAGGTCCCAGACCTGCACCGTCCGCGACGCGATGCGCTGTGTGGATGCATCGCGCGGTCCGGGCGCCGCCTCTGCCATCGGCCTCAGGTCACTTCGCGATGGTGTGTTTCAGGGTGAGATCCTCGGGGCTGTAGAACAGCTCGAACAGCTTGCCGTCCTTGACGCCGTACACTTCGTAGCAGGAGCCTTCGATCTTGGAGCGGCGCACCTCGTAGCCGGCCGCCTTGGCCCTGGCTTCGGCTTCGCTCGCCGGCTTCCACGACGCCTTGTCGAGCTTGGTGCAGTTCTTGTAGCCGTCGGCAAGCGCCGTCGATCCCATCAGCCCCAATACAGACATTGCCAGCGCAGCACTCCGAATGACCCTCACGAATATCTCCTCCCGGTTTCGATGACGCGCGCAAGGCGCGCGAACCGAAGGACGCGGAGGCGATGGCGAAGTCAATGCCGCGCGGCGCGTTGAATGCCTTAGAGAAATTCTAACGGCCGCGAAAACCGCTGCAGTCTCCGTGCACAAACCAGAACTTGGCGGCTCGCTGCGGCCTTACGTCTCACGAGGCACGATCCGCCGCTGCGGCCTGCGGTCGGGACGCCGCGCCTGCACGCCCTTCCCGGTGGCGAGATCGCCGATCACTCATTCAACTTCCATCCCTGGCCGCGGCGAGCGCGCGAGCACCCGCCGGTGCCTCCGGCGACGAGAATGAGAGTCATGTCCGGTTCTCCATCGGTTGTGCGCGCCGGGCGTCGCCGGCACAGCGCGAAGATCGTCTCACCCGCCGAGCGGAACGAGCACGGTCTCGCCGGTCGCGACCAGCGACATCTCGCCCTGGTCGTTTTCGGCAAACAGCTCCGCCCGCGCGAACACCTGCTTCCGCCCGGCCCGCACCGTGCGGCCCTTCGCGACGAAGCAGCGGCCTGCGGCCGGTCTCAGGCAGTTCATCGAAAAGTGCGATGCGGTCACCGCACCCACGACGGTCGCCGCCGCGAAGCCGCAGGCGGTGTCGAGCAGGGCTGCGATCATTCCAGCATGCAAATTGCCGGCATATTGGGTGAACTCGTCGCGCCACGGCATTCGCAGCTCGACCTCGCCGTCACCAGATGCGGCGACCTCGAGGCCGATCAGGCGGTTGAAGGCGGCCGACGCATTGGTCGCGATGAGACGCTGCAGATCGAATCCCGGACTGGTGGTCATGCAAAGCTCCATTGCGGAGTGCGATCTTCGAGATTGGCGCGCACTGCCTCGACGTGGTTGGCTTGGCCGAGCAGCGTTGCCTGAGCGGCGGTCTCGGCCGCAAGTCCCGTCGCCGCATCGCAGCCGACCGCGAGGTTGAGCAGCCGCTTGGCGGCACGGATCGCATCCGGACTGCGGTCTGCGATCATCCGTGCGGTGGCGAGCGCCGCTTCGCGCGGATCGTCCATGATCCGCGTGGCGAGGCCGTAGGCAAGCGCTTCCTGCGCGGAGAAGATGCGGGCCGTGTAGGTCAATTCGCGGACGACATCTTCGCTGGCGAGATGCCGCATGAGCTGTGTGCCGGCCATGTCGGGCACCAATCCCCATTTGGCCTCGACGATGGCGAGGCGCGTATCGGGCGCGAGGTACCTGATGTCGGCGCCGAGCGTGAGCTGGAAGCCGCCGCCGAACGCGATGCCGTGGACCGCCGCGATGACGGGCACCGGCAGCTCCCGCCACAGCCACACCAGATGCTGCGCCCAGTTGGCGATGCCGTGCGTGCGCTGGCCGAGATCGGCGAAAGGCAGGATCGATTCACCTTCGGCGGTGGCGACCAGCCGTTCCATGTCGAGCCCGGCACAGAACGCCTTGCCCTCGCCCGACAGCACCACGGCGCGAACGCTGCGGTCGTCCTTGAGCCGTGCGCCGGCGGCCGCGATCGCGCTAAACATCGCCGGATCGAGCGCGTTCAGCTTGTCGGGGCGATTGAGGCGAACGTCGGCAATGCCGTTGGCGATGCTGAGGTGGACACGATCATCCATGATGGCCTCTCTGGCGCTAATAGCCGGCGATCGCGAGCGCCACCACGACGCTCATGCCAATCCATCCGAAGTGGCGACCGCGGGTGGCGATCGCGTTGGCCAGCGCGGCGCAGCCGAACACCACGGCCAGCGTGGCGACGATCCAGTGCCGCGCGGCGTCGCTGGCCATCGCAGGCGCCACGACGAGGAGCACGCCGCCGCCGATCCAGGCGACCGTGCCGGCCTGCCACACCAGGCGGAGCAGCAGGCGCAGCCGCGGCGGCTCGACGGTGGCGCGCGCAAAGATTCTGAGTTCGCCGAGCACGCCATGGATCAGGCTGATGATGATCGCGATGACGCCGGCGCCCTGCAGCAGATAATCACGCATCTGATCGCTCCATACAGTACTGTATGGTTATGATCCCGGCGCTGGCGCCTGTCAATACACTTATGTATGGTGACCGGCCGGCACGATAACCGGCACGATAAGAGGAACCATGGCCGATCAACTCTCGGCGCAGGATTGGCTCGACCTGGGTCTGAAGACCCTGGCAAAGAGCGGCTTCACGGCGCTGAAGGCCGATCCGTTGGCCAAGGCGATGGGCGTGTCGCGCGGCAGCTTCTACTGGCACTTCGCCGACATCGGCGCGTTCCACGCCGCGGTGCTCAAGCGCTGGCGCGAGGTCGCCGCCGAGCAGATCATCGCCGGCATCGAGGCAGCCAAGGGCGAGGACCCCGTGGCGGTGCTGCTGCGGCTGACCTTCCTCAGCAAGCTCGCGCTGGAGCGGGCGGTGCGCAGCTGGGCCGCGCATGATGGCGCGGCGCGTGCCGCGGTCCAGGCGATCGACCGCCGCCGGCTCGACTACATCGAAAACCTGCTGAAGAAGGTCGGCCTGCCCGACGCCGTCGCCCGCGCCCGCGCCCAGATTCTTTACTGGACGTTTCTCGGTTTCGCGCTGTCCGACCAAACCCTGCCGCAGGACAAGCAGCAGGCCGTGCTCGAGGAGCTGCTAAGGATGGCGACCCGACCGCCGTCATGACATCGAGCAATCGAGTGTGCTAGACAGAAACGAGCCGGAGACAGCAATGAATTCCACGCCCGACCATCTCGAAAGCACCGCCGACCCGAAACTGCTGGAGATCCTGGTGTGCCCGATCACCAAGGGGCCGCTGGAGTTCGACGCGGCGAAGCAGGAACTGATCTCGCGTTCCGCCAAGCTCGCCTATCCGATCCGCGACGGCATCCCGATCATGTTGCCGGAAGAGGCCAGGAAGATCGACTAGCAGCACAGTATGCGGGCGGTCGTCACATTGCTGCTGTTGCTCGCTTCGCTGGCGAGCGCAGCAGCCGACGAGAGCAAGATCCGCGTCGGCCCGATCGACGCAGTGCTGACGGTCCCGCCAGGCGTCCCGAAGCCGCCGGTCGCGCTCCTGATCGCCGGCTCCGGCTCGACCGACCATGACGGCAACGGGCCGCAGCTCAAGCCGGCAACGCTGAAGAAGCTCTCCGAGCAACTGGTCGCGCGCGGCATCGCGACGCTGCGCTACGACAAGCGCGGCGCCGGCGGCTGGAAGAAGGAGTTCGGCCGCCCGGAGAATTTTCGCTTCAAGGACTTCGTCGACGATGCCGTGTCGCTGATCGAATATCTGCGCGCAAGCGGCAGGTTCGCGCGGATCGCGGTGGTCGGGCACAGCGAAGGCGGCCTCGTCGCGCTGCTTGCCGTGCAGCGCGCGCCGATCGACCGGCTGGTGTTGCTGGCGACCGCGGCGCGCAAGCAGGGCGACCTCCTGAAGGCGCAGCTCGAAAAGCAGCTGCCGGCGGACAAATACGCGCCGCTCGGCAAGGCGATCGACGACATCATGGCCGGACAGATCGTCGACCCGCCGCCGGCGGGGCTTGCGATCGCGCCGTCGATGCAGCCTGGCATGGCCTCCGCCTTCAATGAAGATCCAATCGAACCGATGAAGAAGGTCACCGGCCCGACGCTGATCGTCGCAGGCGGCCGCGACCATCAATTGGCGCGGCTCGACCTTCTCGCGCTCACCGCCGCCGACATCGCGGCCAAATCATTGTGGCTGCCGGACATGAACCATGTGCTGGTCGACGTCACCGACGAGGCGGACGATGTGGCGAGCTACAACCAGCCCGACCGAGCGCTCGATCCCGCCATGATCGATGCTGTGGCCGCGTTCATCTCACACGAATAATCTCGTAGCCCGGATGGAGCAGGACTAAGTCGATTGTCGTCGCAGGTTCGTAGCCCGGATGGAGCGAAGCGCAATCCGGGACAGCCCCTCCCCGGAGATGCTTCCCCGGATTTCGCTTCGCTGCATCCGGGCTACAAGCTTTACAGCGCCTCGCCCTTCAACAGCCGCGGCACTTCGCCCGACAGCCCCGCCGCCTGGCGGATGAACATCTCCTTCAGCGGCGGCGCGCGGTCGACCAAGCCCAATCCGATGTCGCGCACGGCGCGCAGCAGCGTCGATTCATTGGAGAACAGGAAGTTCAGCGAGTTGGTGGCGACCCCCATTGCCATCGTGTCGAAGCGCCGCCAGCGCTGATAGCGCTCGAGCACATCGGCCTGGCCGAGATCGATGCCGAGCCGTGCCGCGTCGACGACGACTTCGGCCAGCGCCGCGACATCCCTCAGCCCCATATTGAGCCCCTGCCCCGCGATCGGATGGATCACATGGGCGGCGTCGCCGATCAGCGCCAGCCGCTCGGCGATGAAGGAGCGCGCGACAAAATAGCCGAGCGGAAATGCGCGCGGCTTGTCGAGCGCCTTGAGCTCGCCGAGACGCAGCCCGAAGCGCTGCTCGAGCTCGGCGTGGAATTCCTCCTCACTCAGCGCGACGATGCGCGCGGCATCCTTGCGCGTCTCGGTCCACACCAGCGAGGAGCGATTGCCGGTCAGCGGCAGGATCGCGAACGGACCCGCGGGCAGGAAATGCTCCTCGGCGCGGCCCTGATGCTCGCGCTCATGCCCGACCGTGACGACGATGCCGGATTGATCGTACTCCCAGCCATGGGTGGCGATGCCGGCGCGCTCGCGCAGCTTCGAGCGCGCGCCGTCGGCGGCGACAAGGAGGCTCGCATCGATCACAGCACCGTCGGCCAGCGTCACGCTGATGCCGTCGGTGCGAGCGTCGTAGGTCGACACCGCGGTGGCGCGCAGCTCGACGCCCTCGGCCTCGGCGCGCGCGGCCAGCGCATCGATCAGATGGCGGTTCTCGACCATATGCGCGAACGGCTCGCCGGGCGCGACGTTGCCGGCGAAGGTCAGGAATACCGGTCGGGTGGCGTCTTCCAGCTTGGAATCGGTGACCACCATGTCCGTGATCGGCTGCGCGGTCGGCGCGACCTGGCCCCAGACGCCGAGCGTCTCGAACAGCCGCCGGCAGGCGGCCACGATCGCTGTCGCGCGGGGATCGCGGCTTGGGCGCGTGCCCAGCGCCGGATCGGCCACGATGACGGCCACGTCAGGCCCAAGCCCCTGGCGCAACGCCACCGCCAGTGCCAGCCCGGCAAACGCACCCCCGCAGATGACTATACTTCGCTGTCCCGGCATGCCCTTCCTCTACGCGTTTGCCGCTCTCAGACTGTGCTTGCTACCTGATAATAGCTGGGCGAAACAGGGGCCCAAACAAGATCCATAGTAACGGGCGTCATTCCGGGGCGCGCGAAGCGCGACCTCAGGTGCGCAATTGCGTACCTGAGAATCTCGAGATTCCGGGTTCGATGCTGCCGCATCGCCCCGGAATGACGGCTAACCAACCGAAAGCACCCCATGTCCAAGAGCCTGATCGACTTGCTGTCCATCCTCGATCTCGAGCAACTCGAGGTGAACCTGTTCCGCGGCAACAGCCCGAAGACAAGCTGGCAGCGCGTGTTCGGCGGCCAGGTGATCGGACAGGCGATGGTTGCGGCGTGCCGCACCGTCGAGGGCCGGCTGCCGCACTCGATCCATTGCTATTTCATCCTGCCCGGCGATCCGCAGATCCCGATCATCTACCAGGTCGAGCGCCTGCGCGACGGCAAGAGCTACACGACCCGCCGCGTCACCGCGATCCAGCACGGGAATGCGATCTTCTCGATCATGGTGTCGTTCCACGCCGATGAGCAGGGCGCGTTCGACCATCAGGAGAAGATGCCCGACGTGCCGCCGCCGGAGAAGCTCACCGCGGAGGAAGTGTCGAAGCAGCCGATGTTCAAGGAGATGCCGGAGTTCATCCGCCGCTACTATGAATCCGACCGGCCGATCGAGCTGCGTCCGGTCGAGCTCGGCCGCTACTTCGGCCAGACAATCGACGACGGCCGCATCCATGTCTGGATCCGCACTGCGGCGAAGCTTCCCGACGATCCGGCGCTGCACATGTGCGCACTCGCCTATGCATCGGACTTCTCGCTGCTCGACGCTGTGATGGCACGCTACGGCCGCACGCTGTTCGACAAGCGCATGATGCCGGCGAGCCTCGACCACGCGATGTGGTTTCACCGCCCGTTCCGCGCCGACGAATGGCTGCTCTACGCGCAGGATTCACCGAGCGCACAATCAGGCCGCGGTCTGACGCGCGGCCTGATCTTCAAGCCCGACGGCACGCTGGTGGCCTCGGTCGCGCAGGAAGGCTCAGTGCGCGAGCGCAAGGCCTAACGCGCGACCGCTCCGCGCAAACGCAGAGTTGCGCGGAGGATCGTGCTCAAACCAGTTACACGCCCGGCTGCGTGCCTCGCTGCACCAGCGCGGTCTGCGACGCGATCCAGCGCATCATCCAGCGATACACCCATGGGATCGGGATCAAGAAGGCGATGCCGATAAAGGTCACGATGCCGCGCCACAGGAATTCCAGTCCGGTGCCGTTGAAGGTCACTTCGTGGCGCGCGCCCTGGATGTTCTGGCAGACCCAGCGCGTCCAGGCAGCGTAGACCCAGGCCCAGCCGATGATCGTGATGAACGAGACGACCGCCAGCAGGGTCCAGCCCAAATAGGCCCAGAATGAGCCGGTGAAGCTCAGCCCGAGCAGCTGTCCGTTGGAGGCGATGTTCGCGACCAGCCATTTCAGGAACAGCCAGTACAGCGCGATCTCGACCAGGAAGACCAGAAGGTTGAGCGACCGAATCCCGAGCATCGACATGGCGATGATGAGCACGACCGCGCCGAAGAACCAGGGCACGATCGTCATCGCGGTTCCCTCAAAGCTGAGATTCGGCCGCCCGGGCACCTGCACGCACGGCACCAGCCATTTGAGATACCAGACCAGCATCCATGGCAGCGGGATGACGAAGGCACTTGCGACCGCGAACACGATAGTGCGCCAGATGAACTCCCAGATGCCGAAATCGATCGACAATTGTCCACCGCCGTAGCTTGCGGAGGCCGCCACCGGGGGCGGTCCGCCGGGTTGGGGAAATGCCGGCGGCGCGCCGGCGCCGGGAATGAGGCCCGGAATTTCACCCGCCTTCTGCCAGCCGGCCATGCCTTCGGTCCATACCAGCGTATCGGCCCGCACCATTCCGCGGGCGATCAGGTCGCGAAGCTGAGCTTCCGGCAGAGGACCTCTTGGCTGGCCTTCCGATGCGTAAAACCAGGTTCGGTTCGACATTTTTGTTTTCCTCGGGGGCGCGCGTGGGGACGCAACGGGGCAGAACGAGCCAGCGGGCCGCTGGCCAAAGGAAAGCCACATTCTGGCCGAGGGCTTTAGCCCCGTATAGTGAGGGAGCTCACGAGCTGCGCACGTTTTCCCCTTCAACCTGCAACTTTTTTGTGCCATTTGCCTAGAAAGATGCCAGATTTGGTGGACGCAGAACGCTGGCCCCCTGGCCGGCAGGTTAGCGCCCCGGGGAAAGGGCGCATGCGGAAAAACCTCAAGGGAATGAAGGCCTGACCATGAAACTCGTCGTCGCGATCATCAAACCGTTCAAGCTGGACGAGGTACGCCAGGCGCTGACAGCGATCGGCGTCCACGGCATGACGGTGACCGAGGTGAAGGGCTACGGGCGCCAGAAGGGCCACACCGAGATCTATCGCGGCGCCGAATATGTCGTGAACTTCCTGCCCAAGCTCAGGATCGAGATCGCGGTCGATTCCGAGCTCGCCGAGAAGGCGGTTGACGTCATCACCCAGCACGCGCGCACCGGCCAGATCGGCGACGGCAAGATCTTCGTGACGCCGATCGACCACGCCTTGCGCATCCGCACCGGCGAGACCGACAACGACGCGCTCTGAGACTTCAGTTCATGACCGCCACTGGCAACGACGCCGGCGCGCAAAAAGCACCACACGCCGAGGAATGATGATGGGGGCACGAGCTCTTCGTGCAGCAAAAATCGCTGCGCCGATCAATGCTGCAATCCTGCTTGCGCTGGGCACGCCGGCCTTCGCGCAGGATACGGCCAATTCGACCATAAACGCCGCCGACACCGCCTGGATGATCGTCGCCACCGCGCTGGTGTTGATGATGACGATCCCCGGGCTTGCGCTGTTCTACTCGGGCATGGTGCGCAAGAAGAACGTGCTGGCGACGATGGCGCAGAGCCTCGCCGCGGTTGCGATCGTCTCGATCCTCTGGGTCACCTTCGGCTATTCGCTGGCCTTTGTCGGCGATGGTCCGTGGCTCGGCTCGCTCGACCGCTGGTTTCTCGCGGGCCTGACGATGGACAGCATCAATCCGGCGGCGAAGACGATCCCCGAAGCGCTGTTCATGCTGTACCAGATGACGTTCGCGATCATCACGGTGGCGCTGGTCGCAGGCTCGGTCGCCGACCGCATGCGATTCTCCGCCTATGTGCTGTTCTCGATCGGCTGGTTCATCTTCGCCTATGTGCCGCTGGCGCATTGGGTGTGGGGCGGCGGCTTTCTCGCCTCGACGGGTGTGCTCGATTTCGCCGGAGGCCTCGTCGTGCATCTCTCCGCCGGCGTCAGCGGCCTGGTGGCGGCGAAGGTGATGGGCAATCGCCATGGCTATGGCAGCGAGAACCTGTCGCCGTTCGATCTGTCGCTCGCCGTGATGGGCACCGGCCTGCTTTGGGTCGGCTGGTTCGGCTTCAACGGCGGCTCGGCGCTGGCGGCCAATTCACGCGCGGTGATGGCGATCACCGCCACGCATCTCGCGGCCTGCGCCGGCGCGCTGACCTGGGGCGCGATCGAATGGGCGACGCGCCGCAAGCCGTCGGTGCTCGGCATGATCTCGGGCGCGGTCGCTGGCCTCGGTACCATCACGCCGGCCTCCGGTTACGTCGCGCCGTGGCACGGCGTGATCATCGGCATCATTGCCGGTCTGGTCTGCTACTGGGCCTGCACCTGGCTGAAGCACCGCTTCAAATATGACGACTCGCTCGATGTGTTCGGCGTGCACGGCATCGGCGGCCTGACCGGCACGCTGCTCGCGGGCGTTTTCGCGGCATCGGCGATCTGCGGCACCTCCGGGCTGCTCGAGGGGAACCCGAAGGAGCTGCTGATCCAGTTCTACGGCGTCGCCGTCACGCTGGTCTGGTGCGGCGGCATCACCTTCGCGCTGCTCAAGCTGGTCAGCGTCTTCGTCCCCTTAAGGGTCTCGGCGCAACAGGAGCTGGAGGGCCTGGACATCACGCAGCACGGCGAGGCGCTGCAGTAGGCGCGGGCTCGCCTTCAGTTCGCTTCGGGCTTGCGCAACACATAAGTATATGCTTATGTGTTGTCATGGTCGAAGCCGACATCTTCAAGGCGCTGGCCGATCCCACGCGCCGAAAGGTCTTTGAAAAGCTCGCCGGCGGAAGCCTAAATGCCAGCGCCTTGCGCGACGGGCTGGAGATCAGCCAGCCGGCGATGTCGCAGCATCTCGCGGTGCTGCGCGCGGCGGGCCTGGTGCGCGAGCAGCGGCAGGGCCGCTTCGTCAATTATGAAGTCGACCCGGACGGGATTGCCACCATCGGGACATGGCTGGCGCGCTATCGCGCCTATTGGCCGAAGCGCATGGAAGCGCTCACCGACTTGCTGAAGGATATGGATCAATGAGCGACGCAGTTGAGCCCGATCACGCCGAGGCCGCCCTGGTGCTCGAATATGATCTCGATGCGCCGCCCGAGAAGGTTTGGCGCGCCGTGACCATTCCGGCGCTGCGCCAGCGCTGGCTGGCTGATACCGACCTTGCCGGGGCCGAGCCTGAGTCATCGGTCGCGGGCGAAGAGGTGCGCTACCGGCTCCGCGAGTCCGAACCGCCGTTTCGCGAAAGCCACGTCACCTTCCGGATCGAACCGAACGAGGCCGGCGGCACCCGGTTTCGCATCATCCAGGTGGCCTGTGACAACCGACGAACACTGCCGCAGGCAGCCAACAGCAACAGCCGCTGCCTGATGCGCGCGGCCTGACGGCAAGCAAACTCATCACCTGCAGAAATGGAGGTCGCCGATGCGCGACATGCTGCAACTCGTCCCTATGGTCGTCGAACAATCCACCCGCGGCGAACGATCCTTCGACATCTATTCGAGGCTGCTGCGCGAGCGCATCATCTTCCTGAACGGCGAGGTCAATGATGCCATGTCCGGCCTCGTCTGCGCGCAGCTCCTGTTCCTGGAGGCGGAGAATCCGAACCAGCCGATCAATCTCTACATCAACTCGTATGGCGGCGTGATCACCAGCGGGCTCGCAATGTACGACACCATGCAGTTCATCAAGGCGCCGGTCCACACGCTGTGCATGGGCACCGCGCGCTCGATGGGTTCGTTCCTGCTGATGGCCGGCGAGCCGGGTCACCGCGCCGCCCTGCCCAATGCCAGCCTTCACATGCACCAGCCGCTCGGCGGCTTCCAGGGCCAGGCCTCCGACATCCTGATCCACGCGACCGAGATGCAGGAGACCAAGCGGCGCATCATCCGGCTCTACGCGCGACATTGCGGGCGCGGCGAGGCGGAGGTTGAGCGGACGCTGGACCGCGACCACTTCATGACGGCGCAGCAGGCGCTCGACTGGGGATTGATCGACAAGGTTCTTGCGGAACGCGAGGCCGTCTAGCGTGCGATGAGTTTGGATCGAATCGTTTCCGCCGCGGACTCGCTTCAACTCTCCCCGACGGGAGAGGTCGATTTGCGCAGCAAATCGGGTGAGCGGCCGCGGCTCTAACGAAAGACCGTAATCCCTCACCCGGCGCTACGCGCCGACCTCTCCCAAGGGAGAGGTGACCCTCCGTTGCCGCTCCAGCTCAGCCTCAGCCTTATGAGGTGCCAGAACTTCGACCGGATACCACCCGCTGCCCCGCCGCTGGGCAGAATTGTGTCCGGAGTCTGTCGTGCCCGCGTTTTGAACAGAGGTGATGATATTTTAGGCGCGGCGGAATGGCGCAGTGTCGAAGACCTCCCGCAAAGCAGGAAAAGGTCCGGATTCATAATCCATTAGCTGCGCCGGCCGATCTGGCACGGCATTTGATTCTAAGGGTCCCGGCTGTGCCCGCGTAGTGGATGCTCTCCGCGTGGTGAACCTCAGTCGCAATTCTCCCGGTGTTTCGCACCGGGCCCAAGCGGGGATAGGACTCATGAAAATTGTTATGGCGATCATTAAGCCATTCAAGCTCGAAGAGGTCCGTGATGCCCTGACCGCCATTGGCGTTCACGGTCTCACGGTGACGGAAGTCAAAGGTTACGGCCGTCAGAAGGGCCACACGGAAATCTACCGCGGCGCCGAATATGCGGTGAGCTTCCTGCCCAAGATCAAGATCGAGGTCGCCATCGCCTCCGATCAGGTCGACAAGACCATCGACGCCATCACCTCAGCCGCCAAGACCGGCCAGATCGGCGACGGCAAGATCTTCGTCATCAGCCTCGAGCATGCGGTGCGCATCCGCACCGGCGAGGCCGATGCCGCGGCCCTCTGATTTCGCGCTCAAACCATAAGACCTCAGGAGTAAGACAACATGACGTTCAAGCGTCCCTCAGGCGCGGGACTGGCGGCCCTCGCAGTCGGCATCTTCGCCGCGACTGCCGCTCACGCCGAGCCGACCATCAACAAGGGCGACAACGCCTGGATGCTCACCTCGACGGTGCTGGTGCTGTTGATGACCATCCCGGGCCTGGCCCTGTTCTACGGCGGTCTGGTCCGCTCCAAGAACATGCTCTCGGTGCTGGCGCAGGTGTTCTACACGGTCTGCGTCGTCACCGTTCTCTGGGCCCTCTACGGCTACAGCCTCGCCTTCACCGGCGGCTCCGACTTCATCGGCGGCTTCTCCAAGGCCTTCCTGATGGGCGTGACCACGGACTCCAAGGCGGCGACCTTCTCGGTCGACGCCAACATCTCGGAGCTGGTCTATTTCTGCTTCCAGATGACCTTCGCGGCGATCACGCCCGCCCTGATCGTCGGCGCCTTTGCCGAGCGCATGAAGTTCTCGGCGATCGCGCTGTTCATCCCGCTCTGGGTGACGGTGATCTACTTCCCGATCGCGCACATGGTCTGGTACTGGCCCGGTCCGGACGCGATCCAGGATGCCGCCAAGGCGCTCGCCGCGGCGGCTGACGGTGCGGCGAAGACCGCAGCCCAGGCCAAGCTCGACGAGATCAACGCCGACGCCGGCTGGATCTTCAAGAAGGGTGCGATCGACTTCGCGGGCGGCACCGTCGTGCACATCAACGCCGGCATCGCCGGCCTGGTCGGCGCGCTGCTGATCGGCAAGCGCACCGGCTACGGCAAGGAGCTGATGGCTCCGCACTCGCTCACCATGACCATGATCGGCGCCTCGCTGCTCTGGGTCGGCTGGTTCGGCTTCAATGCCGGTTCGAACCTCGAAGCCAATGGCGGCGCCGCGCTCGCCATGACCAACTCCTTCGTGGCCACCGCCGCGGCGGCGCTGTCCTGGATGTTCGCGGAATGGATCGTCAAGGGCCATCCTTCGCTGCTCGGCGCGCTCTCCGGCGCGGTCGCGGGCCTCGTCGCGGTAACGCCGGCGGCCGGCTACTCCGGTCCGATGGGCGCGATCGTGCTCGGCCTCGTGGTCGGCGTGGTCTGCCTGTTCTTCTGCACGGTCGTGAAGAATGCGCTCGGCTATGACGACTCGCTCGACGTGTTCGGCGTCCACTGCGTCGGCGGCATCGTCGGCGCGCTCGGCACCGGCATCCTGGTCAACCCGGCGCTCGGCGGCACGGGCATCATCGACTACACCGCGATCCCGCCGAAGGTCGCCGATTACGACTTCGCCGCGCAGATGATCTCGCAGATCTCGGCCGTCTGCACCACGCTGGTGTGGTCGGGCATCGGTTCGGCGATCCTCTACAAGGTCGTCGACGTAATCGTCGGCCTGCGCGCCAACGTCGAGACCGAGCGTGAAGGCCTCGACATCACCGAGCACACGGAGCGCGCCTACAACATGTGAGTTCTCCCGGGACGCGACCGCCTCACGCGGTTGTTCCCAGAACTACGGTCCTGGCACATACCCGGCAATGCCCGGACCGTTGAGGGGCTCCAGCGCAAGTTGGAGCCCCTTTCTTTTTCCCGCGGCTTGAGAAAAATTGCCGGAACGGCCCGCGGCGCTGCAATGATCCTGTCGGGCCGGCAAACAATGGGAGGACGTCATGAAGGTCGAAGGCGGGTGCTATTGCGGCAAGGTGCGCTACGAGGCCGAGGGCGAGCCGATGATGGCGGCGCAATGCCATTGCCGGGAATGCCAGTACATCACGGGCGGCGGGCCGAACATGTTCATGGCGATGCCGGTCGCGGGCTTCAAATACACCGCGAGCGAACCCAGGCAGTTCACCCGCAAGGATCTCGCACGCGCGGTGACGCGTGAATTCTGTCCAGAGTGCGGCACCCATCTGGCGACCAAGGTGCCCGGCCTGCCCGCGGCAATCCTGAAGGTCGGGACCTTCGACGATCCAAAGCTGTTCAATCCGCAGGTCGCGATCTACACCTGCGACAAGCAGGCCTTCCACCACGTGCCCTCGGGCATGCCGGCATTCGAGAAGCTGCCGGCGCGGTAGAGGCGCGCGCGGTGACGTAGAGGGTCGAGTACCCACCGCGATGGGACTGCGCTCCCTCTCTCGCTGGGGCTATCGCATATGCTGATCACGCTGCGCATGCGGTTTGGCCGGCGTATCCACGAACGCGTCGTGCCCGGGCCTGTCCCGGCCATGACGACGTGCAGACGATCACGCCGCGTCGCGGGCGTGCTCGACACGATCGCGGCCATGGCGCTTGGCAGTGTAGAGCGCCTGGTCGGCGGTGCGCATCAGGTCGCCGAGATCGAAGCCGCTCGTCTTGATGGTGAAGCCGATGCTGATCGTCACGGGGAGCTGCGTGACGTCGTCGAGGATCGTCCTCGCCGCGCAGTCGCGGCGGATTTCCTCGGCGCCATCAGCCGCCTGCTCGTGGCTGAGCCCGGTGAGAACGACGGCGAATTCCTCGCCGCCGTAACGCGCCACCAGCGCGCCGCGCCGGAGCGCGAACTGGCGCAACACGTCGGCGATCGCGACCAGAACCTTGTCGCCGATCTCATGCCCGTAACGATCGTTGATCGACTTGAAATGATCGATGTCGCACATCAGCACCGCCGCGGAGGCGCCGTCGGCCTGTGCCTGATCGAGCGCGGTGGCAGCAGCGGCATCGAAGCCGCGCCGGTTCAAGAGGCCGGTCAACTGATCGGTCTGGGAGATCTGCGCGAGCTCGCGACGGGTCTGCGCCAGCTCCAGCATCAAACACCCTGAGCGATAGGACATGGCGCCGCTCAGCGAGAGCGCGATGAAGACGCCCGCCGTGAGTCCGAAGAATTGCATCTGCCCGACCGTGATCGGCGCGGCGAAGTCGCGGCCGAAAGCCAGCGCAACCATGGTGAACGACATCACCGCGCTCGCCGCCGCCGCGGTCGCCATGACCTTGCCGGTGCGGCGCACCACATCGCCGTGTGTCTCGATCTTAATGGCCATGCCCCTGCGCGCGCCTTCGAATGGCGGACCATTCGTCCCAAGTACCTTGCCAATTGCTGAAGGAACTTGTGCCGCGCACGCTGGCCTTAATGGCGGGTAAAGCGGGAGACCAGAATGCGCGCTGATAGGTTGGCGCATGCCCTGTCCGCGGTGTCAGAACACGTCGTCAGTCGATCAGAACTTCCGCGTCCGGCAGCGTGTCAGGCGCACCGTGACGCTTTTGTTGCGTCCGGACTGCCGTTTCCGACTTTCGTCGGACCCCTCACCGCAGATCACGACCCCCCGCCGATGGTTAATCGCGTCTTAACCTCGCCCTATCTATGGTGACTTGATCAGTTTACGGTCGGCCCTCCTCACCCCGACCGCAGTGAAAGTGCTGGCGCTTCAAACATGGCTATGACCGCCTCATCCGGCGCGGCGCAGGGCGCCGGCAATGTCGCTTCCGCCGGCCAAGCCGAGCGTTCCCCGTTCCTGCGCACGACCGAGCTGCTGGCCCCCTATCAGCCAGCTAAGCCATTGATTACGCTGTCGTTAGGAGAACCGCAGCATCCGGTTCCCGATTTCGTCGGGCCGGTGCTATCAAAGCATACCGCCGAGTTCGGCCGCTACCCGATCGCCAAGGGCATCGAGCCGTTCCGCCGGGCGGTCGCGACCTGGCTGTCGAGCCGGTTCCAACTACCCCGCCCGGTCGACCCGGAGAGCGAGGTTTTGGTGCTGAACGGCAGCCGCGAGGGGCTGTTTTTCGCGGCGATCACCGCGGCGCGCTACGTCTCCCTGCGAAAAGGCCGGCCGGCAATCCTGATGCCGAATCCGTTCTACCCGGCCTATGGCGCCGGCGCCCGTGCCGCCGGCTGCGAGCAGATCTATCTGCCGACCACGCTGGCCAACGGCTTCCTGCCCGATCTGGATTCGATCGACGAGGCGACGCTGGCGCGCACCGTGGCGTTCTTCATCGCCTCGCCCGCCAACCCGCAAGGCTCGGTCGCCTCGCGCGCCTACTTCACCCGTCTCAAGGAGCTCGCCGACCGCTTCGGCTTCATGATCCTCAGCGACGAGTGCTACTCCGAGATCTACACCCGCGAGGCGCCGGGCAGCGCGCTGGAATGCGCCGGGCCCGACTTCGCCAATGTGGTCGCGTTCCAGTCGCTGTCGAAGCGCTCGAACCTGCCGGGCATGCGCGTCGGCTTCGCCGCCGGCGACAAGAAGTTTTTGGCCGCCTTCCATGAGCTGCGCAATGTCGCCGCGCCGCAGGTGCCGGTGCCGCTGCAGCATGTCGCCGTCGCCGCCTATAGCGACGAGGCGCATGTCGAGGAGAACCGCAGGCTCTATCGCATCAAGTTCGATCTCGCCGACCAGATCCTCGGCAACCGCTACGGCTACAAGCGTCCCGCGGGCGGCTTCTGCGTCTGGCTCGACGTCTCGCAGCGCGGCGGCGACGAGGCCGCGGCGGTCAGGCTCTATCGCGACGCCGGCGTCCGCGTGATTCCCGGCAGCTATCTGGCACGCGAGCAGAACGACGGTTCCAATCCGGGCGCGGGCTATATCCGCCTTGCGCTCGTCTCCGACAGTGAATCCACGGCCGAGGCGTTGCACCGGCTGGTCGAAACCCTGGATTAATCGCGAAGCGCGAAGATTGAGCATGGCAGCGATCGAACGTGTCATCCCCCTGGTCGGCCATTTGCCGCACTCCATGCGCGAGTCGCTGGCGCGGCGGCTGCGCGAGCTGACCGGGCTCGGGCTGATCGCGCTCGCCGGCGTCGTGGCCGCGGCGCTGATGACCTGGTCGGTGCAGGATCCCTCGCTGAGCCACGCCACCTCGCGCGCGATCCGCAACGTCGTCGGCTATCCTGGCGCGATCGGCGCCGATCTGCTGATGCAGATCCTCGGCCTCGGCGCGATCATGCTGATGCTGCCGGTTGCGGTGTGGGGTTGGCGGATGCTGACGCACCGCCCGTTCGACCGCGAGGCGCTGCGGCTCGGCTGCTGGGTGCTGTGCACGACGATCGCGGCGGGATTTGCCAGCTGCTGGCCGTACAACACCGCGTGGCCGCTGCCGACCGGGCTCGGCGGCGTGGTCGGCGACGCGCTGGTGCGCGCGCCTGCCGTGGTGTTCGGCCCGCCCGGCTTCATCTATCGCTTCGTGCTCGGCTTGATCCTGTTCGTTGCGATGGCGGCCTTCTTCCTGTTCGCCTGCGGCTGGGGCGCCAAGGAAAGCGATCCGGAACTGACGGCGATATCAGACGACGACGAACCGTTCGTCGAGGACGAAGAGGACGATCGCAGCTCGATCTCGCTCGGCTGGCTGTTCCACGCGCTGATGAGCGCCAAGGCGCGGCTCGGCTGGCTGTTCACGAAAGCCTATAAATCGCTGGTGTCGAGCGCGCCGCAGGGCCGCGCTGCGGCCTTCGAGCGTCAGGAGCCCAATCTCGGCGGCGGCCGCGCCGCGCCGTCGATTGCGCCTGTGGCCGAAGACGACGACGAGGACGTCGAACACGACACGGAAGCTTTCGACGAGGAGGAGGAAGAGGAGGAAGCTCCCGCCGCCCGCGCGCCGCGCAAGAAGGCCGAGCCGCGCGTCAAGAAGAAGTCCTCCGACAAGTTCGAGCTGCCGTCGGTCTCCGTGCTCACCGCGCCGAAGGCGAGCGACCGCCAGCCGCTCAGCAAGGCCGAGTTAGAGGCCAATTCGCGCGCGCTCGAGGGCGTGCTGCAGGATTTCGGCGTGCGCGGCGAAATCGTCAAAGCCAATCCCGGCCCGGTCGTCACGTTGTACGAGCTCGAGCCTGCGCCCGGCATCAAGTCGTCGCGCGTGATCGGCCTGTCCGACGACATCGCGCGCTCGATGAGCGCGCTGTCGGCCCGTGTCGCCGTCGTCGCCGGACGCAACGCGATCGGCATAGAGCTGCCGAACGCGCATCGCGAGAAGGTTTATCTGCGCGAGCTGCTGGTCGCGAAGGAGAGCACCGAGTCGGTGGCGAAGCTGCCGCTGTGCCTCGGCAAGACGATCGGCGGCGATCCCGTCATTATCGATCTCGCGCGCACGCCGCATATGCTGATCGCCGGCACCACCGGCTCCGGCAAATCGGTTGCGATCAACACCATGATCCTCAGCCTGGTCTACCGGCTGCGCCCCGATCAGTGCCGCCTGATCATGGTCGATCCGAAGATGCTCGAACTCTCCGTCTATGACGGCATCCCGCATCTGCTCACGCCTGTCGTCACCGACCCGAAGAAGGCGGTCGTCGCGCTGAAATGGGCCGTGCGCGAGATGGAAGAGCGCTACAAGAAGATGGCCAAGCTCGGCGTGCGCAACATCGACGGCTACAATGCGCGCCTCGTCGAGGCCAAGGGCAAGGGCGAGGAGCTGACGCGCACGGTGCACACCGGCTTCGACAAGGAGACCGGCAAGGCGATCTACGAGGAAGAGAAGCTCGATCTCGATCCGCTGCCCTACATCGTCATCATCGTCGACGAGATGGCCGACCTGATGATGGTCGCCGGCAAGGACATCGAAGGCGCGGTGCAGCGTCTCGCGCAGATGGCGCGCGCCGCCGGCCTGCACGTCATCCTCGCCACGCAGCGTCCATCGGTCGACGTCATCACCGGCACGATCAAGGCGAACTTCCCGACCCGCATCGCCTTCCAGGTGACGTCGAAGATCGACAGCCGCACCATCCTCGGCGAGATGGGCGCCGAGCAGCTGCTCGGCCAGGGCGACATGCTCTACATGGCGGGCGGCGGCCGCATCAGCCGCGTGCACGGCCCGTTTGCATCGGATGAAGAAGTCGAGAAGGTGGTGCGCCACCTGAAGACGCAGGGCCAACCCGAATATCTGGAAGCGGTTACCGCCGAAGAGCCGACCGACGAGGACGGCGCGGTGTTCGATTCCACTGGCATGGGTGGAGACGGCGGCGGCGACCTGTTTGCGCAGGCGGTTGCGATCGTCAAGCGCGACCGCAAGGCGTCAACCTCCTACATTCAGCGCCGGCTGCAAATCGGCTATAACCGCGCCGCATCGCTCATGGAGCGGATGGAACTTGAAGGCATCGTCGGCCCGGCGAATCACGCCGGAAAGCGCGAAATTCTGGTCGGCGAGGAAGAAGGCCAGTTCTGATCGGACATCATCACGGAAAAACCATATCTCCCTCGGATGAGGCGCTATAGGATCGCTCAAGCGGGCCGAGCGTCGAACAGAGACCTGACATATCTGATGGAAAAGCATCTCACGCACCGCGGCATGCGCTACGCGCTGGCGCTCCTCGTCTCCGCCGCGCTCGCCGGCACCACCGCAACCTCGGCGGACGCGCAGACCGTTCCGACCCCGAAGCCCGCGCCCAAGAAGAGCCGGGACGGCGGCACCCAGCTCAGCGCACAGGACAAGGGCCCGGCGACCACGGGCGCAACCCAGCAGGAGCCGACGCCGATCATTCCCGATCCGCGCCGCAACGTGCCGGCCAACATCTTTCAAACCTTCGACGCCAACCAGAAGGCGCAGGCAGCCAAGGTCTCGGCCTATCTGTCGTCGCTGCAAACGCTGGTCGGCAACTTCGTCCAGATCGGCCCCGACGGCACCAAGACCAAGGGCGATTTCTACATCCAGAAGCCCGGCAAGCTGCGCTTCGAATATGACGATCCGAGCCCGGTCGAGGTCATCGCCGACGGCTCGTCGGTCGCGGTGCGCGACCGCAGGCTCGCAACCCAGGACATCTATCCGCTATCGCAGACGCCGCTGCGTTATCTCTTGTCCGACCGCATCGATCTGATGAAGGACACCAACGTCATCAGCGTCACCGCCGATGACGTGTTCGTCAGCATCACCATCGAGGAGAAGCAGGCGCTGGTCGGCACCAGCCGCTTCCTGCTGATGGTCGGCGCCAAGGACGGCAAGCTGAAGCAGTGGACCGTCACCGATCCGCAGGGCTACGACACCACCGTTGCTGTCTACAATCTCGACTCGACGCAGAAGCCCGATCCGTCGCTGTTCAAGATCGACTTCACGACCTATCCCGGCTCCTCGCCGGGGTAACGTTTCGCGTAGGATGGGTAGAGCGCAGCGAAATCCATCATTGCCCTACCGCCTCACGATCGCGATGGGTTTCGCTGCGCTCTACCCATCCTACCGCGCCGCACCTGCGAGCCATCCAGTCCTGTGGACAATTGAAATCCGCATCGAGAACCGTGCTATGACGCAGCTCTCATGCGGTTCTCCGTCACAACCTGGAACATCAATTCGGTGCGGCTGCGCATCGACCTCGTCGCCAAGTTCATCAAGGCGGCGCGGCCGGACGTGCTGTGCTTGCAGGAGACCAAATGCATCGATGACGCGTTTCCGCTGAAGCGCTTCAAGCGGCTCGGCTATGAGCACGTCGCGCTGAACGGGCAGAAGGGTTATCACGGCGTCGCCATCATCTCGCGTCTGCCGTTCGAGAGCACCGACATCAGGACCTTCTGCGACAAGATCGACTCGCGCCACATCTCCGTTTCCTTCGGCGAGAAGGCGCAAATCTCAAAGCCGCTGGTGCTGCATAATTTCTACGTGCCGGCCGGCGGCGACATTCCCGACCCCGCGCTCAATCCGAAGTTCGAGCACAAGCTGCAATTCCTCGACGAAATGAAAGCTTGCGAGCCGCTGCATCCGCGCGGCGACGACCGCCACATCCTGGTCGGCGACCTCAACGTCGCGCCGCACGAGAACGACGTGTGGTCGCACAAGCAGCTCTTGAAGGTCGTCTCGCACACGCCCATTGAAACCGAGAAGCTGCTTGCCGCGCAAATGCACGGCGAATGGTTCGATATCGCGCGCGAGCGGATCCCGCTGTCGGAGAAGGTCTACACCTGGTGGAGCTACCGCGCCGCCGATTGGACCGTCGGCGACCGCGGCCGGAGGCTCGACCACATCTGGGTGTCCCGCGCGCTGAAGGACCAGGTCAGCGATTTCAGGATCACCCGCGACGCCCGCGGCTGGGAGCGCCCGTCCGACCACGTGCCGGTGACCGCGGTGCTGGAGGTCTAGGCGTTCAGAGCAGGCCATAGACGCTTGCTCAGCTTGCCTCTCCCACAAGGGGAGAGGTGGAGTATGCGGCGCGGCCGTCGTTCAATTTTAACCAGCTACGTATTCAGCTTCGCGCCCGCCATCAGGATATCGCTCGCGAGCTGGCTCGTGCGCGCCGCGAGGTCGTCGCGCAGCCGTCGCGCTGCGGCGGGATCGCTTTCCAGCACGCGCTGGAACAGGCTGCGCGCGATCCGAATCACCGAGGCGCGTTCGAGCGCGGTCGCGGTCGAGGGTCGCTTCATCGCCACGATCAGCGCGAGCTCGCCGATCAGCGCGCCGGGACCGGCGACGATCTCGGCACCGCCTTCCTCGACGCGGAATCTCCCGCTCTGGACGACATAGCCGGCATCGGCCGCGTCGCCCGCCTTGAACAGCACGTCACCGTTTTCGAAATCGCGTTGCTCGGAGCCGATCGCCAGCATGCGCAAGGAGGTATCGCCCAACAGACGCATCGTCGGGACCCGCTCGAGCAGGGCTACATCATCGTCGATCGACATTCAGGGCCGGGAACCGGAGTGCGCCTCGATTTTACGAATCGTTGAGCGCAAAGCGTATCACGGCACCAGCTTGTAGCCACCGGCTTCGGTGACCAGGATTTCCGGGTTGGCCGCGTCCTTCTCGATCTTCTGGCGGAGGCGGTAGATGTGGGTTTCCAGCGTGTGGGTGGTGACGCCGGAATTGTAGCCCCAGACCTCTTGGAGCAGGGTCTCGCGCGACACCGGCATCTGGCCGGCGCGGTAGAGGAAGCGGAGGATCGCGGTCTCCTTCTCAGTCAGCCGCACCTTCTTGGCGTTGGCGCCGGTGAGCATCTTGGAGCCGGGCCGGAACGAGTAGGGGCCGACCGAGAACACCGCGTCCTCGCTGGCCTCATGCTGGCGAAGCTGCGCCCGGATCCGGGCGAGCAGCACCGCGAAGCGAAAGGGCTTCGCCACGTAGTCATTGGCGCCGGATTCCAGGCCCAGGATGGTGTCCGAATCGGTGTCGTGGCCGGTCAGCATGATGATCGGGGCCTTGAAGCCGCCCTTGCGCAGGCTGCGGACCACCTCGCGGCCATCGGTATCCGGCAGGCCGACATCCATCAGGACCAGATCGGGGGAATTGGCTTTGGCAGCGCTGGCGCCCTTGGCACCGGTATCGACTGCGGAGGCCTCGAATTCCTCGTGCAGCGACAGTTGCTCGACCAGCGTATCGCGCAGATCGGTATCGTCATCCACGATCAAGATCTTGCGGGCATTGGCCATTGGTACAATCCTTCGGGGGCAGCAGGCGGACAGAAGCGGAGGGCGCTTATGACCGGGACTTGAGATAGATATGGGTTCAGGTAGGCGATTGTTACCGATTCACAAGACAACGGCAGTTTATCCCAAAATCGGCAGGCGGGAGGTGAATGTCCTGTAATCCCGCCAGATAGAACAGCCAGGGCGCCCAAGGCAAGTTTGGATTGGAGTGATTCTGAAGGGGAAGGCCAGCTATTTCAATCACTTATATGACAGATGCACGTGATCGCCCGCTCTCCGCCATTCGGGTCCACCGCGCCGCCGGAGACCCGCGCCGGGGCTGGCTGAGCGCGGACGGCTGGACGGTGCCGGTCGCACTCGGACGCGGCGGGATTCTGGCCAACAAGCGCGAGGGCGACGGCGGCACACCACGCGGCATCTTCCGTCCGCTGCGGCTGTGGTGGCGCGCCGACCGCTACCGGCGGCCGCGAACCTTCCTGCCGACCCGGCCGATCCGCCCCGAGGACGCCTGGTGCGAGGACCCCAGCGATCGTCATTACAACCAGCCGATCCGGCTCGACGGCGCGGAGCCCGGCGACCGCCTGACCCGCGCGGATCATCTCTACGACTTCATCGTCGAGATCGACCACAACGCCGCGCCGCGCGTCGCCGGCCGCGGTAGCGCGGTGTTCCTGCATTTGGCGCGCCCCAATTTCTCGCCGACCGCCGGCTGCGTCTCGATGACGAAGTCGTCGATGCTGCGTCTGTTGCGGCGGATGAGCCCGCAGACCAAGATCATCATCGGCTAAGCTTAACCCTCATGGTGAGGGGCAGCGCGTCTCTGGACGACGCTTCGCGTCGCCAGGCGAACCATGAGGCCCGAGCGGTGGCCTGCATCCTTCGAGACGACGCTACGCGGCTCCTCAGGATAGGGTTAGAGTGTTTACAACGGAACAAGATCGCACTTGGGAACGCATTAATGCTCGACAACAACCAGATCGCGGCGGCCTCGAAAGTCCTGCACGACCACTGGCGCAACGGCACCAAGCTCGGCGAGCTCGACGGCGCGATCCGGCCGCGCGACCGCGCCGAGGGCTATGCGGTGCAGGCCGCGCTAGAGAAAAGCTCGCGCGAAAAACTGTTCGGCTGGAAGATCGCCGCGACCAGCGCGGCCGGCCAGAAGCACATCAATGTCGCGGGCCCGCTGGCCGGGCGCATCCTCGCCGAGACCGTGATCGCCGATGGCGGCACCGCGTCGATGACGGGCAACGAGATGCGCGTCGGCGAGCCGGAATTCGCTTTCCGCATGGCGCGCGACCTGCCGCCGCGCACATCGCCCTACAGCGTGCAGGAGGTGCTCGACGCCGTCGGCACGCTGCATCCCGCCATCGAGATTCCGGATTCGCGCTTCGCCGATTTCACCGCCGCCGGCGAGGCGCAGTTGATCGCCGACAATGCCTGCGCGCATCTGTTCGTGCTTGGCCCCGCGACCTCGGCCGACTGGCGCGCGATGGATCTGATCGAGGAGCGGCCGACCATCACGCTGCGCGGCCAGCACTACACTGGGCACGGCAAGAACGTGCTCGGCGATCCCCGCGTCGCGCTGGCGTGGTGCGCCAATGAACTACGCGGTCTTGGGCTGACGCTGCGGGCAGGGGAGGTGATCACAACCGGCACCTGCCACCCGCCGCTGCCGATTGCAGCCGGCGATGTCTTCGCGGCGGATTTCGGCGTGCTGGGAAAAGTGTCGGTGCGGTTCGCGTAGGCTCCCTCCATCGTCATTGCGAGGAGCGAAACGACGAAGCAATCCATAGCTCAACAAGCGGGCCTATGGATTGCTTCGCTTCGCTCGCAATGACGATTCCAGGCAGCTAAGCTTGCGACACTGTCCTAGCCCCAAAGATCGCCGACCCCACGCGCACATGGGTGGCGCCCATCTGGATTGCCACCGCGAAATCCGCGCTCATTCCCATCGAGAGATTCTTCAGGCCGTTGCGTGCGGCGATCTTGGCGCAGAGCGCGAAATGCGGCGCCGGCGCCTGGTCGACCGGCGGGATGCACATCAACCCCGAGATCTGCAAACCGTATTTGTCGCGGCACGCAGCGATGAAGGCATCGGCGTCCTGCGGTGCGACGCCGGCCTTCTGCGGCTCCTCGCCGGTGTTGATCTGGACAAACAATTCCGGCTGCTTCTGCCGGGATTTGATTTCCTTGGCTAATGCTTCGCAAATGCTCGGACGATCGACGGAATGGATCACATCGAACAGCGCGACGGCATCCTTGGTCTTGTTCGACTGCAGCGGCCCGATCAGATGCAGCACCAGTCCGGGGTGAGCCTGCATCAACACCGGCCACTTGCCCTTCGCTTCCTGCACGCGATTCTCGCCGAAAACACGCTGTCCCGCGTCGATAACGGGTGAAATGGCATCGGCCGCGAAGGTCTTCGACACCGCGATCAGCGTCACCGAGGCGCGATCGCGGCGCGCTTCCTTGCAGGCACGCGCGATCTCCTGCTCGACGGTGGCAAGGCCGTTTGGTGAATGCGCTGATAACGGTGTGGTCGGGCTTTGCGGCATGTTTGTATCGTTTTCTGACGGGCGGTGGTGTTGGGTCGAATTTTACCAAATTCGGGAAAGGCTTTTTGAAGCCCTTCATCTTACCTTGGCGCACGGGCAAGGGACCAAGATGTCGGGCGTAACCTTCAACCGCAACCGGGTGAAACTCAAGAAGGTTCTGGGCATTCGTGCCCGGCTGGCCTTGCTTGCAGTGATGCTGGTTGCGCCCCTGATGCTCGATCGGGTCCGCACGCTGGAGGCGTTCCGCGCCAAGCAGATCGCGCAGGCAGCGGAGGTCTACGCCAATCTGACCAGCCATGCCGCCGAAACCCAGCGCGAGGTGGTTTCCTCGGTCGAGACCATGCTGAAGTCGGCCGCCTATATCAGAGCCTCCGGCGGCATCGCGCGGAGCTGCGAGGTGCTGCGCGCCAGCCTGCCGACGATCCTGCCGTGGATCCACAGCATCATGTTCGCGTCCCGCGACGGCGTGGTGCAGTGTTCCACGCTCAACGCCCAGGTCGGGATCAATCTCGCCGACCGCGACTATTTCAAGAAAGCGCAGAGCACGCGCGGCTTCGTCTTCAGCGATTATTTGTTCGGCAAGCCCAATGGCCGTCCGATGATGATGGCCGCCTATCCGGTCGCCGCGATCAATCCGGAGGAGGATGCCGTCGTCGTCGCCGGCATCAATATCGACTGGCTTTCGCAGATCATGGGCAATCTCGGCGGACAGCCGGGCATGTCGGCGGTGCTGGTCGACAGCACCGGTGTCGTGATCGCCGCGCCATCGGACCATGCGAGCCTGATCGGCCGCTCGCTCGACACTGTTCCGTTGATGTCGGCGATCGCGGAGAAGGCGCTGAGCTACGACGAGCCCTCAGGCTCGGTGTCGTTCACCGCGTCCGACGGCGCGCAGCGCACGCTGAGCTTCGCCCGCATCTCCGGAACGCAGTCACGGCTGATCGTGAGCATGGATGAAGCGAAGGTGACGGCGGCGATCAACCGCGAGATCCGCACGGCCTATCTGCAGCTCGGCTTCGTCTGCCTGTTCGTGCTGCTTGGCGCGCTGGTCGGCGCGGAGAAGCTGATCATCAAGCCGATCGAGCTGATGACCGGCATGGCACGCCGGTTCGGCGAGGGCGACTGGTCTGCGCGCGTCGCCAAGCACAAGCTGCCGTCGGAGTTCGTTCCGCTGGCGCGCGCCTTCAATGCGATGGCCGCGCAGCTCAGTCAGCGCGAACGCGAGCTCCTCGCCTCCAATGACCGCCTGACCGTGATGGCCTCGATCGACGCGCTGTCGGGCCTTGCCAATCGCCGCGGCTTCCAGAGCCGGCTCGATTTCGAGTGGATGAAGTCGCAGCAATATGACTCCGCGCTATCGCTGTTGATGATCGATGTCGATCACTTCAAGCTCTACAACGACACCTACGGTCATCCCGAAGGCGACACCTGCCTCACCAGGATCGGCGAAACGCTATCCGGTATCGCCGCCGACACGATGGGCTTTGCGGGCCGCTATGGCGGCGAGGAATTCTGCCTGCTGCTGCCGAACACCGACGCCGCGCGGGCGCTCGCGATCGGCGAGACCGTGCGCACGGCGGTGCTCGGGCTGGCAGTGCCGCACTCAACGTCGGGCCACACCATCGTCACCGTGAGCGTCGGCGTCGCGACGACGAAGCCGAACGACGCCCTTCGCCCCGGCGATCTGATCGAAGCCGCCGACGCCGCGCTCTACGCCGCCAAGCACCGTGGCCGCAACGCGGTGGTCGAGCATGGCTTCGTGAAGGCGTTGGACGAAGCTGGGATGGCGCTGGCGAGCTGAGGCGCCATGCGGAATTGCTGCCGACGCAGAGGAAAGAGCCGCGCCCATGCCACCGATTTGCCCGACGGCGCAAGGCCTCGCATCAAAAATATTTCTGTTTTCCAGAAGTGCAACTCGGTGTATGAATTGGCTGTCTCACCCGCCTGAGGGGCGCTACGCGATCGTCACGAGTGTTGGGTCGAGATGCGGTGGACGCCGATGTCACGGCTGACGAGCGTGACCGAGGCGGACGACGAAATCGTGCAGGCCTGACGCCCTAAGGTCCGGACTCAATCAGGTCCACCAAATGATAGCGGCAGCAAGATTGACGGCCGAGAGGAAGTTTCTGGCGAGCTTGTCATAGCGGGTTGCAATGCGCCGCCAGTCCTTGAGCCTGCAAAACATGCGCTCGACGAGGTTGCGCCGCTTGTATGCGGCGCGGTCGAACGGATGGAAGCGTTTTCGGGTGGGATTGTTTGGGATGACCGGGGTTGTTCCCCGTTCGATGAGGAATTGCCGCAGTTCGTTCGCGTCATAGGCCGTGTCGGCCGCACAGCAACGCGGTGGTGGCAGAGAGCTGAGCAGGGGCAGCGCCGCGCGGATGTCACCACGCTGACCTGGCGTTACTTCGAGCGCGATGGCGCGTCCGAGACTGTCGCAGACGGCGTGGATCTTGGTGGTCCTGCCACCGCGGGAACGACCGATGGCCTGAGCCTCCGCCCCCCTTTTCCACCGGCCGCCGCACGGTGCGCCTTGGCGGTCGTGGAATCGATGGCCTGGAAGTCGTCATCGGGCGACAGGCCCCGAAGTGCTTCGAACAGATTGCGCCAGACCTCGCGCCGCGACCAGCGGTTCCAGCGATTGTAGACGGTCGTGTAAGGGCCGAACACTGCCGGGCAATCGCGCCAGCGGCAGCCGGACTTCAACACATGGATGATGCCACTGATCACGCGGCGATCATCGACTCGACGAGCGCCGGGCTGATTTTGCGGCAGCAAGGGCTCGATTGCTGCCCACTGCCGATCATTCAACCAAAACTCGCCCGCCATGATCCAAGCCCCGCAAATGCAGAGCTTGAATCATATCTCCACGTAAAATTATACATCTGATTGAGTACAAACCTTAGCACTACTTTGGCAGAATGTGTTTGCGCGACTGCTTTTCAAGGATTTGCTTTCGGCAATATGGGCACTGCTGAGACGGCGGCCGAAGGATGAGATCGACGATGGCGTGACGTACGGCGGGCATGGTTGGTTGAGGCGGAGGCCCGTTGATTCTTTTTTTTCCGCCCCGCGTGTGCGAGGCGACGATGTTGCAGGAAGGCGTAGGCAATCATGGTCATCAGGGCGTGGCGATGAAGACCTTGCCATGATCGCCCTTCGAAGTGATCCAGTCCAAGCTCCTCCTTCAACTGCTGATGCGCCTGCTCACAAATCCACCGTGCCTTGATGGTTGCGGCCAGCGTGCGCAGATCCGTCGCCGCCGGGAGATTGGCGAGATAGTATTTCTTCTCCCCGGAGGCGCGTTGCTCGCCAATGAGCCAGGCCTCGTCGCCTGGGAGATGCTGCTGACCCTTGTCCCAAATCCGCTGCGGAGGGCCGTCGGCGGTGCGGACACGGACAGCAGCAAATCGGGCTGTCAGACGACCTTTCGTTCCGCTGCGCCAACTCACGGTTTTCCATTTGGCGCTGGCCAGCATTTGTTCTGCCGCAATCGATAAGACATCTGGTACGTGGTGCTTTCGTGGCTTCCCGCGGACTTTGGTAATCGGCCAAATGAGCTGTACATCAACCGGATACACCTTGAGATGCCGAGGGATGCCGACGGCCCAGGCCAGGCCGCGTTCTGTTAGCCCCTGTCGAAACGGTGCGCTAAGCCCGTATCCTGCATCCGCCAGCACGCATCCAAAGCGCACGTTGGCTGCCATCGCTCGGTCAACCTCGGCCAAAGCAATTTCCGGCTTGGATCGTGCCGTTCGGTGTTCGATCGGCACGCGAGCACGCTTCAAACGAGACACATTGCTCGTCCAGCTTTCGGGCAAAAAGAGACGCAGCGCGACCATTACTGGCACTTCGCCGCGCGCAAGGGTCAGCGACACCAGCGTTTGGCAATTTGCCGTTTTGCCAAGAGAGGACGCATATTGAGGCGCGACGCCAACCGAGCGTTCGCCCTTCTTCGGCATTGCGGTGTCGTCAATAACGAGCACCGCGTCCTTGCCGCCGACAAGCCGGTCGGCCTGATTTAACAGTTCAGATTCCAGCGGAGTCGCGTCCCAGACACCGTCGGCAATGAAATGGTGCAACTGATCGTAGTTGCCCGCGGCAAGGCGCTCCGCCATCGGCTGAACGCTTTTGCGGTCGCCGGGACCGATCAATCCCGCAACGTACAATGGACACATCCGCCGCCGGGTCCTATGACCCAACCGATCCAGGAACGGCTTCAGCCAGCGTTCGAGTTCGTCTTCCCACTCCGCCATGGTCAGCCCTCCGAGAGCCGACCACCCATGAATCATTGAAAAATCGATTCGGGAATCCTAAAAAACGCAGTAAAAGCGATAATCTGCCAAAGTAGTGTTAGTGGCAGGTGTCTCATCAGTAAGAGCTAGAACCCTCACTGATGACGGTGACAACAAAGCCCAGTCTCGCCGGGGAGAGCGCGTATAAGCCGTAGCCCATCGCGCAGGGAAAGCCGGGATGATTCCGGTTTCACCTGTGGTCCTACCCTCGGTGCTTTTTTGTTGCACCGGGCCCATGGGTGCGATCGGCACCCGGCTTTCCCTGCGCCCTCTGATCGAAAGAGGGCGGAATGTGAGGCAAGACTCGGACAGATCATGTCGCGAGAACGCGAAATTGCGCCCCCAACACCCTGTCGTCGCCCGGTTTGCCGCTTTCGCTAAAGCTCCGGCGCGCCCGAGGCCGCAAGCCCCGTCGAAGCCTTGGCGTAGACGGGACCGGGCGATCCAGTACGCCGCGGCTTTTCGGGTTGAACTCAGGCGTTTCTGGAATACTGGTCACCCGACTTCGCGGGTGACGACACCGAATAAGTTCCTTGAGGATGCCCCAAGGCAGCCAGTTGCGGCAGCTCCAACCAACCCCGATCCGCCCCCTGCGGCAGCGGCAGGGCCAGGCCGCGAGGGATGAGGCTTTGTAGGGGCCCAAACCGTTGACCCCATGGGCGTTTTTGTGGCCTAGTCCGCCGTCCTTTGATGGGACCCGAAAATCACCCAAAGCCCTGCGATTTCATGACCTCTGAACGCTACAACGCCCGTGAATCCGAGCCCCGCTGGCAGCGCCTGTGGGATGACAAGGCGATCTTCGCCTCGAAGAACGACGATAAGCGGCCGAAATATTACGTGCTCGAGATGTTTCCCTATCCGTCCGGGCGCATCCATATCGGGCATGTCAGGAACTACACGCTGGGCGACGTGCTGGCGCGCTACATGCGCGCCAAGGGGTTCAACGTGCTGCATCCGATGGGCTGGGACGCGTTCGGCCTGCCGGCGGAGAACGCCGCGATCGAGCGCAAGGTGGCGCCGAAGGCCTGGACCTACGACAACATCGCCGCGATGAAGAAGCAGCTCAAGTCGATCGGGCTGTCGCTCGACTGGAGCCGGGAGTTCGCGACTTGCGATCCCTCCTACTACAAGCATCAGCAGAAGATGTTCCTGGACATGCTGCGCGCGGGCCTCGCCGAGCGCGAGAAGCGCAAGCTGAACTGGGATCCGGTCGACATGACCGTGCTCGCCAACGAGCAGGTGATCGACGGCCGCGGCTGGCGCTCGGGCGCCATCGTCGAGCAGCGCGAGATGAGCCAGTGGGTCTTCAAGATCACGAAGTACTCGGAGGAGCTGCTGGAGGCGCTGGACGGACTGGACCGCTGGCCCGACAAGGTGCTGCTGATGCAGCGCAACTGGATCGGCCGCTCCGAAGGCCTCTTGATCCGCTTTGCGCTCGATACGGCGACGACGCCGGCCGGCGAGAGCGAGCTGAAGATCTTCACCACGCGGCCGGACACGCTGTTTGGCGCGAAGTTCATGGCAATCTCCGCCGATCACCCGCTGGCGCAGGCCGCGGCCGCGAAGGACCCCAAGCTTGCGGAGTTCATCTCCGAGATCAAGAAGATCGGCACCGCGCAGGAGATCATCGACACCGCCGAGAAGCAGGGTTTCGACACGGGCATCAAGGCGATCCATCCGTTCGACCCGAGCTGGAAGCTGCCGGTCTATGTCGCGAATTTCGTGCTAATGGAATACGGCACCGGCGCGATCTTCGGCTGTCCGGCACACGACCAGCGCGACCTCGACTTCGTCAACAAATACGGGCTCGGCAACGTGCCGGTGGTCTGCCCCCAGGGCCAGGACCCGAAGACCTTCGTCATCACCGACACCGCCTATGACGGCGATGGCCGCATGATCAATTCGCGCTTCCTCGACGGCATGACCATCGAGCAGGCGAAGGAAGAGGTCGCCAAGCGCCTTGAGTGCGAGATGCGCCCCTTGCCTAACTCTTCCCCGCAAGCGGGGGAGGGAAGGGTGGGGGCCGTCGGCGAGCGCCAGGTGAATTTCCGCCTGCGCGACTGGGGCATTTCACGCCAGCGCTATTGGGGCTGCCCGATCCCGGTGATCCATTGTCCCAAGTGCGACGTGGTGCCGGTGCCCGACGACCAGTTGCCGGTGACGCTGCCGGAGGACGCGACCTTCGACAAGCCGGGCAACGCGCTCGATCATCACCCGAGCTGGAAGCACGTCACCTGCCCGAAATGCGGCGGCAAGGCGGTGCGCGAAACCGACACGATGGACACCTTCGTGGACTCGTCCTGGTACTTCGCGCGCTTCACCGATCCCTGGAACGAGGAGGCGCCGACGACGCCCGCGGTCGCCAACCGGATGATGCCGGTCGACCAGTATATCGGCGGCGTCGAGCACGCGATCCTGCATCTGCTCTACAGCCGCTTCTTCACCCGCGCGATGAAGGCGACCGGCCACATCGACATGAAGGAACCGTTCGCCGGCATGTTCACCCAGGGCATGGTGGTGCACGAGACCTACCAGAAGGCCGACGGCACCTATGTCACGCCGGCCGAGGTGAAGGTCGAGATAGGCGGCAACGGCCGCCGCGCGGTGCTGATGGCGACCGGCGAAGACATTGCGATCGGTCCGATCGAGAAGATGTCGAAGTCGAAGAAGAACACCGTCGACCCCGACGACATCATCGCGAGCTACGGCGCCGATGTCGCGCGCTGGTTCATGCTGTCCGATTCGCCGCCGGATCGCGACGTGATCTGGAGCGACGAGCGCGTGCAGGGCGCCTCGCGCTTCGTGCAGCGGCTGTGGCGGCTGGTGAACGAATCGGCCAAGATCGCAAAGTCGGCGCCGGCGGCGCGGCCGGCGACCTTCGGGCCCGAGGCGCTCGCCTTGCGCAAGGCCGCGCACGGTGCGCTCGACAAGGTCTCGTCGGGCATCGAGCGGCTGCACTTCAACGTCTGCCTCGCCCATATCCGCGAGTTTGCCAACGCACTGGCCGAGGTATTGGGGAAGGGTGACAAGCCCGCGCCCGACGTCGTCTGGGCGGTAAAAGAGGCCGCGACCATCCTGGTCCACCTGTTCTCACCCATGATGCCGCATCTGGCCGAGGAGTGCTGGGCGGTTTTGGGCCAGAGCGGGCTGGTATCGGAGGCCGGTTGGCCTCAAATCGAGCGCGATTTGCTGGTCGAAGACAGCGTGACCCTGGTCGTTCAGGTCAACGGCAAGAAGCGGGGTGATGTTACTGTGCCACGCACCGCCCAAAATGCGGAGATAGAGGCTGCCGTTTTGGCGCTCGATGCGGTAAAACTCGCCTTGGGCGGCAAACCCGTCCGCAAGGTGATCGTAGTTCCCATGAGGATCGTGAATGTCGTCGGCTAGGATCAGGATCGCTGCCCGGTTGATTGCCGTGGCTGCCTTGGCCGCGCTGACGGCCGGCTGCTTTCACCCGATGTATGCCGAGCATACCGACGGGACGCCGGGCCTGCGCGAAAAGCTGATGGGCGTCGAGATTCCACCGGTCGACAAGCCGAACGCCTCCCGCGAGGCGCGGGTCGGCGTCGAGATCCGCAACGCGCTCGCCTTCAAGCTCTATGGCAATGCCACCGGCATGCCGCCGACCCATCGGCTTGTCCTGAGATTCACAACCAGCCGTTCCTCGCTGATGATCGACCCCGCCACCGCGCTGCCGACCAGCGAGAACTACGGCATCAACGCGCAGTTCAACCTGATCGAGATCGCATCCAACAAGTCGGTGATGACCGGCACGACCTTCTCGCGCGTGTCCTATGACATGCCCGGCTCCTATCAGCGTTTCGCCCGCTCGCGCGCCTTCCGCGACGCCGAGGATCGCGCCGCGCAGGAGATCGCCGACAACATCCAGACCCGGCTGGCGTCGTTCTTCTCTGCCGGGACCTGATCACCGCATTGGTCGCGCTTCGCGGAAAAGAGATCGACAGCTTTCTCGCCCGGCCTGACGCTGGCCGCCCGATCATCCTGCTGTACGGCCCGGATGCGGGCCTGGTGCGCGAGCGCGCCGACGCGCTGATGGCGTCGGCGGTCGACGATCCCAACGATCCGTTCTCGCTGGTGCGGCTCGATGGCGACGAGCTCGCCGCCGAGCCCTCGCGGCTGGTCGACGAGGCGATGACGGTCCCGCTGTTCGGCGGCCGCCGCGCCATCCGCGTCCGCGCCGGCTCGCGCAATTTTGCCAGCGGCGTCGATACGCTCGCCGAGACACAATTGAAGGATTGCCGGATCGTGATCGAGGCCGGCGAGCTGCGGCCGGAATCGCCGCTGCGCAAGGCCTGCGAGCGCGCCAGGAACGCGGTGGCGATCGGCTGCTATCCCGACACCGAGCGCGATCTGACCAAGCTGATCGAGGACGAGCTGCGCATTTCCAACCTGCGGCTGGCGCCGGATGCGCGCGCGGTGCTGATGTCGTTGCTCGGCGGCGACCGCCAGGCCTCGCGCAACGAGCTGCGCAAGCTCGCGCTGTTCGCGCACGGCAAGGGCGAGATCACGCTCGATGACGTGGTGACTGTCGTCTCCGACGCATCCGAGCTTAAGCTCGATCCGATCGTCGACGGCGCCTTTGCCGGCAATGCCGCGCTGGTCGAGAGCGAGTTCGCAAAGGCGATGGTCGCCGGCACCTATCCCGGCGTGATCATCTCGGCCGCGCAGCGCCACGCGGCTTGGCTGCACAAATCGGCGCTCGCGGTCGCCGACGGCACCCCTGTTACCGCCGTGCTCGAAGGCGGATTTCCGCGGCTGCACTTCTCGCGCAAAGCCTCGGTCGAGATCGCGCTGCGCAATTTCAGCGCGCCGCGGCTGGTGACCGTGATCGAGCAGCTCGCGACCGCCGCGCTCGAGATGCGCAAGCAGGCCTCGCTCGCCGCCGTGATCGGACAGCGCTCGCTGCTGTCGATCGCGGCGAATGCGAAGCGGCGGGGATAGCGCACGATATTGGGGAGACGTCATTGCGAGCGAAGCGAAGCAATCCATCGTCCCGCAAAGGAAACATGGATTGCTTCGTCGCTTCAGCGCAAAATTGCTTTGCAATTTTGTCGCGAGCTCCTCGCAATGACGGAAAAGAGATCGGCTGGACTAGCCGCCTTCCAGCCGCCGCACCACCTCATCGAGCTGCTCGAGGTTGCGGTAGTTGATCTGCACCGTGCCGCCGGGATCGCGATGGTTGACGGTGACGGTAAGGCCGAGCGCGTCGCTGACACGCTTCTCCAGTGCCAGGGTGTCGGCATCCTTGTTGACCTTGGCCGCAGCGCTCGAGCGCGCCTTTTGCGGCTTGCGCTCCGGCACGCCTTCCTCATGCGCCAGCGCCTCGGCCTGGCGGACGTTGAGGCCTTCGGCGACGATGCGCTTCGCAGCCGCGAGCGGATCGGGCACGCCGATCAGCGCGCGGGCGTGACCGGCGGAGAGATCGCCCTTGGCGATCAGCGCCTGCACCTCGGCGGGCAGCTTGGTCAGCCGCATCATGTTGGCGACGTGGCTGCGGCTCTTGCCGACGATCTTGGCGATGTCCTCCTGGCTGCGTTTGAACTCGTCGGCCAGCGCATGATAGCCCTGCGACTCCTCCATCGCGTTGAGGTCTTCGCGCTGAACGTTCTCGATGATCATGATCTCGAGCGCATCGGAGTCGTTGACCTCGACCGGCATGATCGGCACTTCGTGCAGGCCGGCAAGCTGCGAGGCGCGCCAGCGGCGCTCGCCGGCGATGATCTCGTAGCGGTCCTGCACGCCCTTGATCGCGCGCACCACGATCGGCTGGATCACGCCGCGCTGCTTGATCGAATCGGCGAGCTCGCCAAGCTCGACATCGGCAAAGGTGCGGCGCGGGTTGCGCGGGTTGGCCTTGAGGAATTCGATCGGCACCTTGCGCTGCGCGCGCGGCCGCTCGACATGCGCGGCCTCGCCGCCGACATCCCCGATCAGGCTTGCAAGCCCGCGCCCCAGTCGCGAACGCGCTTCATCAGCCATTGTTGCGAGCTCCCTTGGATTCACGCGCAGTACTCCGGAAATCGAATCTTGAATTGGGCAGACAGAACGAGACGTGTCCACCATGCGGCGCGACGGGTGATGGACACAGCGAGAAAGTCTGTGCCCACACCATCATCGTCAATGCGTGCGCAGCTCGCGCTCGCGCTGGATCACCTCGGTGGCGAGCTTGAGATAGGCTTCGCTGCCGGCGCATTTGAGATCATAGACCAGGACCGGCTTGCCGTAGGACGGCGCCTCCGAAATGCGCACGTTGCGCGGGATCATGGTGTCGTAGACCTTGGCTCCCATGAACTGGCGCACGTCGGCGACGACCTGGTTGGAGAGGTTGTTGCGCGAGTCGAACATGGTCAGCACGATGCCGTGGATCGACAGGTTCGAATTGAGCGTCGAGCGCACCTGCTCCACGGTCTGCAGCAACTGCGACAGACCTTCGAGCGCGAAGAACTCGCACTGCAACGGCACCAGGATCGCATCCGACGCCGCCATCGCATTCACGGTGAGCAGGTTGAGCGACGGCGGGCAGTCGATCAGCACATAGGTGTAGTCGGCTTCTGGCGAGACATTGTTGTTGAGCCCGGCGATCGCATCGCGCAACCGGAACGCGCGGCCCGGCGTGGTGCCGAGTTCGAGCTCGAGGCCGGAAAGATCCATGGTAGAGGCCGCGATGTGCAGCCGCGGCACCGCGGTCGCGACCACGGCATCGCGCAGCGGCGCTTCGCCGACCAGCACATCATAGGTCGAGCAGCTGCGGTTGCGGCGATCGATGCCGAGGCCAGTCGACGCGTTGCCCTGCGGATCGAGATCGACGATCAGGACCCGCTCACCAATCGCAGCGAGTGCCGTACCAAGATTGATCGCTGTGGTGGTCTTGCCCACGCCGCCCTTCTGATTGGCGAGCGACAGGATGCGCGGATGGCCGGCCGGCTGCGGCGCCCTATCCTCTTGATAAACCTCATCCATCACAGTCATACCAGAATACCACTTGCTGCCGCGGAGCCCCCTAGCGCCGCTCGATTGACGCGAGTTCGACGATCCAGCCGTGTCCGCCGGTACGGCTGGAATGAAGCTTTGGTTCAATATTCCAATATTTAGTGGCCTCGGTCAATTCGGCCTCTACATCTTGACCTTTCAAAAACAGCGCTCTCGCGCCTTTTTTGACCCACGGCTCCGCGAAGCCGACAAGTTGATGTAACGGAGCCAGCGCCCGCGCGGTGACGCAATCGATCGGACCAGAGATTCTATCCACAGTATCCCCGATATCAGCGAGATGCACTGTCCCCGGCGACGCCGTCACGCGAATCGCCTCGCGCAAGAATGCCGCCTTCTTGGCGATTCGCTCAACCAGATGAACCGATGCGTCCGGCGTCTCGGCCAGCGCGCAGGCCAGCACCACGCCGGGGAAGCCGCCGCCGCTGCCGAGATCGACCCAGGACTTTGCCGATGGCGCTAGATTCAGAAGTTGCAGCGAATCGGAGATATGGCGGGTCCAGAGATTCGGGAGCGTCGATGGCGCCACCAGATTGGTCTTGGCCTGCCACTCCAGCAGGAGCGCGACATAGCGATCGAGGCGAGCTTCCGTTTCACGTGAAACAGGAGTCAGCGCGAGCGCCGCGGCCTTGTCGCCGCCGGAGACTTGAAGCTCTGAGGATTGGGAAACTGGAGCCATCTTCTTGGATGCCGACCGAGCTCGCCGTTGGGACAAATCGATGCAATCCAGAAGTGCTGCCCGGAAGCGATGGACTGCTTCGTCGCTTCCGCTCTTCGATACGACGGACAGTCGACCGCCGTCCCGTTTCACGTGAAACGCTATGCGGACGCCTTCGCGGTCTTGCGCCGCGCCTCGCGGCGCAGATAGGCGGCCAGGATGCCCAGCGCGGCCGGCGTCATGCCGTCGATCCGGCCCGCCTGCCCGATCGTCCGTGGCTGTGCCTTCCGCAGCTTGGCGCGCGCTTCATTCGAGAGGCCCGGCACATCGGCGTAATCGACGCCGGTCAGAACCATGCTCTCATCCCGCCGGAAAGCATCAACCTCGGCGGTCTGGCGCTTCAGATAGACATCGTATTTGGCGTCGATCTCCAGATGCACCGCGATGGCAGGATCGATGGCCGACAGCTTCGGCCAGATCGCACGGACCGCGGGCCATTCGATCTCCGGGTAGGCTAACAGTTCAAAGGCCGAGCGGCGGGTCCCATCGCGGTTGAGCGACAGCCCATGCCTGACGGCTTCATTCGGCGTGATCGAGAGCGACTTCGCCAACGTCTTCGCGGCCTCCAGCGCCGCCATCTTGGTCCGGTGGCGCGCTGCGCGGGCTGTCCCGACGCATCCGAGCGCGATGCCCTTGTCGGTGAGCCGCTGGTCGGCGTTATCGGCCCGCAGCGTCAGCCGGTATTCGGCGCGCGAGGTGAACATCCGATAAGGCTCGGTGATCCCGCGGGTGACGAGGTCGTCGATCATTACGCCGAGATAGCCGTCAGCGCGGTCGAACACGATCGGGTCGGCGCCGCCGGCAACCAATGCGGCATTGAGCCCTGCGACAATGCCCTGCCCGGCCGCCTCTTCGTACCCGGTGGTGCCGTTAATCTGCCCGGCCAGGAACAGCCCCTGGAGGCGCTTGGTCTCCAGGGTCGGATGAAGCTCGCGCGGATCGACATAGTCGTATTCGATCGCATAGCCCGGCCGGATCATCTTCACCCGCTCAAGGCCGGGAACGCTGGCCAGGATCGCAAGCTGGACCTCCTCCGGCAGCGATGTCGAGATACCGTTCGGATAGACCGTGGTGTCGTCGAGCCCTTCCGGCTCCAGGAAGATCTGATGGCCATCGCGATCGCCAAAGCGGACGATCTTGTCCTCGATCGAAGGGCAATAGCGCGGTCCGGTGCTCTTGATCTGGCCGGAATACATCGGCGAGCGATGGACATTGGCCCGGATCACCTCATGGGTCGCCGGCATGGTCCTGGTGATGCCGCACTGGATCTGAGGCGTCGTGATCCGCTCGGTCATCACTGAAAATGGCTCAGGCGGATCGTCTCCCGGCTGCATTTCGACCACCGACCAGTCGATCGTGGTGCCATCCAGGCGCGGTGGAGTCCCGGTCTTGAGCCGTCCCAGGGTAAAGCCGACGCGTTCAAACGACGCAGAGAGCCCCATGGCCGGCTCCTCGCCGACTCGGCCGGCGGGCCAGTTCCTCTCGCCGAGGTGGATCAGACCGCGCAAGAAGGTTCCGGTCGTAATCACGACGGCACCCGTCGAGAGCGTTCGGCCGTCGCCCAAGCGAATGCCGGTCACGCGCCCATCAGCGACGATCAGCTCGTCAGCTTCACCTTCGATCACTCTCAGATTGGCGGTCTCAGTAATCGCGGCCTGCATGGCCGCGGCATAGAGCTTCCGGTCGGCCTGAGCCCGGGGACCACGGACCGCTGGCCCCTTCCGGCGATTGAGCATCCGGAACTGGATGCCGCTGGCATCGGCAACACGACCCATCAGACCATCAAGGGCGTCGACCTCGCGCACCAGGTGCCCCTTGCCGAGGCCTCCGATGGCGGGATTGCAGGACATCGCGCCAATAGTTAAAAAGCGGTGAGTCACAAGGGCAGTCTTTGCGCCCATCCGGGCAGCCGCGCTCGCAGCCTCGCAGCCGGCATGGCCGCCGCCGATGACGATGACGTCAAATGTATCCGCCGGAGAAATCATGGCGGGACTTCTATCGCGGAGTCATGAATGCCGGAAGAACGAAGTTGAAAGCTCCGTTGTTTCACGTGAAACGGGCGCCCTTGGTTCCGGCCAATCTGTTTCACGTGAAACGCGCGACTGGTCACACCGGGGGCAATTAGTGTTTCACGTGAAACGATCCGACAGTACCCCGATCGGGCGTCTTACTTCCCTATGCAGAATTCTCGGAAGATCACGTCAAGGATGTCCTCGACATCGACCCGGCCGAGCAAGCGGCCAAGGGAAAAGGCCGCGCTGCGGAGTTCCTCAGCGGCTAATTCTTCGCCCTGGCCGATCACGTCGAGGCTGCGGTGGAGCGATTGCGCCGTCTCCTCCAGCAACTTGCGTTGCCGTGTCCGGCTGATCAGTCCGCCTTCGCTGGTCCCGAAATAGTCGTGCGCGAAGCCAACCAGCGCCGTGATCAGTTCGGGAATTCCATCGCCGCGGGCTGCGGAGATCCTGAGCTGGGGGTTTGTGTCCCCCTCGCCCAGTCCGCTGGACCGCGCACGATCGAGATCGACCTTGTTGCGTACCAGCCAGACCGGCGTCGTATCTTCGTGCGTCCCCACCCCGCCAGCACCGTCGGTCAGCCAGAGGACGAGATCCGCTTCCGCAGCTCGCGCCCGCGCACGGCGGACGCCCTCCTGCTCCACGGGATCCTCGGTCTCGCGGATGCCCGCCGTGTCGATGACCGTCACCGGATAGCCGTCGAGATCGAGCTGAACCTCGATTACGTCACGCGTGGTGCCGGCATGCGGCGAGACGATCGCGACCTCACGGCGCGCAAGCTGGTTGATCAACGTCGACTTGCCGACATTCGGCGGACCCGCGATCGCGACCACCAGGCCATCGCGCAGCCGTTCCCCTTGTCCTTGCGCCGCCAGGACGCCTTGAATCTCATCGTGAAGGGATCTGATCTTCGCCAGCGCCGGCGCAATCAGTTCGTCGGGCACATCGCCTTCGTCGGAGAAATCAATGCCGGCTTCGATCAGCGCCGACGCCGCGATGATTTGCTCGCGCCAGTCGCGCGCGCGGTCGCCAAGCAGCCCCTTCAACTGACGCAGCGCCTGGCGCCGCTGGCGGTCGGTATCGGCGTGGATGAGATCGTCGAGGCCCTCCGCCTCGGTCAGGTCGAGTTTGCCGTTCTCGAAGGCCCGCCGCGTGAATTCGCCGGGCTCGGCCGGACGTACATTGTCGAACGCAGCGAGTGCTCCAAACATCGTTGCGAGCACCGCGCGTCCGCCATGGACATGGAATTCGGCAACGTCCTCGCCAGTCGCACTCGCCGGCGCTGGAAACCACAGCACGACCGCGTCGTCGATCGGTTGACGGCCGGAATCGCGGAGCAGCACACGGGTGGCCATCCGCGGAACCGGCATCTTGCCGGCCAGGCCCGAGACGACTGACTCGGCCATTGGACCAGAGACCCTGATAATCGCGATCGCACTCGGTGCCCGACCGGACGACAGCGCAAAAATGGTTTGGTCGCGTGGATGCATCGCCTATTTGTTCCCGAGCACTTAGAAAGGCAATGCGGTTTCGTTTCGCAACATTTGATCAGGATGATGCACTGCAATATAACTTGGATGCGACCGCAATATTTCCGCAGCAATTATGCTGCAATCGGCCCTCTGATCCCGCAGCACAGCCGTTCTTCAGTTAATATAGCTGTTATAAATCAATACGTTATAAGGTAATTATGTACCAACGCGCCGCGCTCCATGTTGCGGGCGTACTGCAACAAGACCGCAACATGAAAAGGGCGCCCCGTTTGAACGGAGCGCCTGTCGTTCCGGGCTACAGCGTCAGGTGTTCATCGAATCGAAGAACTCTGCGTTGTTCTTCGTGTTCCGAAGCTTGTCGAGCAGGAAGTCGATCGCGTCCATGGTGCCCATCGGATTCAGGATGCGGCGCAGGACGTACATCTTCTTCAGCACCTGCGGATCGGTGATGAGCTCCTCCTTGCGGGTGCCGGACCGGGCAATGTCGATCGCCGGGAAGGTCCGCTTGTCGGAGACCTTGCGGTCAAGGATCAGTTCGGAGTTACCGGTGCCCTTGAACTCTTCGAAAATGACTTCATCCATACGGCTGCCGGTATCGACCAGTGCGGTCGCGATGATGGTCAGCGAACCGCCCTCCTCAATGTTGCGCGCGGCACCGAAGAAGCGCTTCGGGCGCTGCAAGGCATTGGCGTCGACGCCGCCGGTCAGTACCTTGCCGGATGACGGCACCACCGTGTTGTAGGCGCGGCCGAGGCGCGTGATCGAATCGAGCAGGATCACGACGTCGCGGCCGTGCTCGACGAGCCGCTTGGCCTTCTCGATCACCATCTCAGCGACCTGGACGTGACGTACCGCGGGTTCGTCGAAGGTGGACGAGACCACTTCACCCTTCACCGAGCGCTGCATGTCAGTGACTTCTTCGGGACGCTCGTCGATCAGCAGCACGATCAGATAGCAGTCAGGATGATTTGCGGTGATGGAGTGCGCGATGTTCTGCATCAGCACCGTCTTGCCGGTGCGCGGCGGCGCCACGATCAGCGCGCGCTGGCCCTTGCCGATCGGCGCGACAATGTCGATCACGCGGGCAGAAAGATCTTTCTTGGTGGAGTCCTCGAGCTCCATGCGGAAGCGCTGATTGGGAAACAGAGGCGTGAGGTTGTCGAAATTGACCTTGTGCCTGGATTTCTCGGGGTCTTCGAAATTGAGCGTGTTGACCTTCAGCAGCGCGAAGTAGCGTTCGCCTTCCTTCGGGCTGCGGATGTGGCCTTCGATCGTATCGCCGGTGCGCAGGCCAAAGCGGCGGATCTGCGAGGGCGAGACGTAGATGTCGTCGGGGCCCGGCAGGTAGTTCGCGTCCGGCGAACGAAGGAAGCCGAAGCCGTCGGACAGAACCTCGACGACGCCTTCACCGATAATGTCGGTCTCGGCGATCGCGAGCTGCTTGAGGATGGCGAACATCAGCTCCTGCTTGCGCATGGTGCTGGCGTTTTCGACCCCGTTCTCTTCCGCAAACGAGACGAGCTCAGCCGGCGTTTTCGATTTGAGGTCCTGGAGTTTGATTTCCCGCATTGGGATAGTCCTGTGAGGAAGTAAGTAGGGAAGGGGTGCGAGGTGGCTTTGGAAAAAGCGGACGCCAAAGGAAGGTCCGCAGGTCTCAGCCAGGAAAGTGCCGTTGGGGCTTCAAACCTGATGCGGCGCCGGCCCAAAAACGAACCGAAACGCGACCACATCCGCCTGCGTAGGGTGGGATAAAGCCTATATAGAAAATCGATCCGTGCTCCGCAAGAAGGACTGAAGCCTGCTTCTTGAGCATTATCGTCCCTAGAACGGCTTAACGACCACCATGATGACGATCAGAATCATCAGGATTGTCGGTACCTCATTGATAATACGATAGAATTTCTGGCTACGCTGATTCCGATCCGCGGCGAAATCCTTGACCCACCGGGCAAAAAAGCCGTGGACACCGGACATTATCAGCACCAGCGTAAATTTGACGTGAAACCAGCCCGAAAGGTACCAGTGTCCAGCCCAGACCAGATAAAGCCCGGCGAGCCAAGTCACGATCATCGCGGGGTTGATGATCGCCTTCAAAAGCCGCCGTTCCATCACCTTGAACGTCTCGGACTGCTTCGAGCCGGGCTCGGCTTCGCAGTGATAAACGAACAGCCGCGGCAGATACAGCATCCCCGCCATCCACGAGATGACGGCAACGATGTGCAGGGCCTTGATCCACTCGTACATGGCGGGGCTGCCTTTCAAGGAACGGCTCGGACGGTCTCAGCGTTGCGAGTAAAGCTCTCCAAGCGAGGGGCGGATACATATCCGCAAGCTCGGCTCTCCTAAACCTATTAATTTTAGAATCTAAGGTTTGAGTCTGAATGGCGGTGGATTTGACTCACGCAAGGCGATCCAGCCGTTCTCGCAGGCTTGTTCACATCCCTCAACATTCTGGCGCGGCAGCAAGCTCACTGGAATTCGGTGATCTCACTCAATTGCTTGCGCAGGTCCGTGGCCAGCTTATGAAGAGACAAATCCACACCTACCCACTATCATCGCTCCCATGACGTCGACTTATCCTTTTGCGAGGCGCTGTGAAGAAAAGGATGAGATATCCCGAGGCTGGCCGGCGGCCCCGGATTCTCCTCCTCGGTCTCCACAGGGATTCACAAAATAGACAGGAATTTTGGTGCCCACGAACTCCAACTATTTCCATCTGCATCTGGTGTCGGATTCGACCGGTGAGACGCTGATCACCGTGGCACGTGCGGTCGCCGCGCAATACGCCAACGTGACCGCGGTCGAGCATGTCTATCCGCTGGTGCGTAGCCAGAAGCAGCTCGATCGCGTGCTCGATGAGATCGAGGAATCGCCAGGCATCGTGCTGTTCACGCTGCTGGAGAAAGATCTCGTCGGCCGGCTCGAAGACAAGTGCAAGGAGATCAATGTTCCGAGCCTGTCGATCATCGGGCCGGTGATGCAATTGTTCGAGGCGTATCTGGGTGCCGCGACGACGGGACGGGTCGGCGCGCAGCACGTGCTCAACGCGGAATATTTCCGGCGGATCGATGCGTTGAACTACACCATGATGCATGACGACGGTCAGCATGTCGAAGGCCTCGAGGAAGCCGACATCGTCTTGGTCGGCGTATCGCGCACGTCGAAGACGCCGACGTCGATCTATCTCGCCAATCGCGGCATCCGCACGGCGAACGTTCCGCTGGTGCCGGGCATTCCGCTGCCGCACCAGCTCGAAACCCTGAAGAAGCCGCTGGTGGTCAGCCTGCACGCAACGCCGGAGCGATTGATTCAGGTGCGGCAGAACCGCTTGCTCAGCATGGGCGACCGCGACAACGACACCTACATCGATAAGCAGGCGGTGGCCGACGAGGTCGCCTTTGCACGACGCTTGAGCGCGAAATTCAACTGGGCGCTGCTCGACGTGACGCGTCGCTCGATCGAGGAGACCGCGGCCGCGGTGATGAAGCTCTATGCCGACCGCCAGCGCGCGCGGCCCCCCGAGTGATCGTTGCGTCATGACCATCTGGCGTGGACAACAGAAGCTGATCCTGGCGTCGCAAAGCCGCGCGCGGAAAATGCTGCTCGAAAATGCCGACCTCGATTTCGAGGCGCTGCCGGCCAATATCGACGAGCGCGCCGTGCAGAAGCAATCCGGTCTATTGGCGCCAGGCGAAATCGCCTCGCTGCTGGCGTGCGAGAAGGCCTTGTTCGTCTCCCGCCAAAGGCCCGGCCACTATGTCGTCGGAGCTGATCAAACGCTTGCGCTTGGGCCGCGGATGTTCAGCAAGCCGGCCGGCCGGGCGCAGGCCGCCGAGCAGCTCAGTCTGCTCGCAGGCAATGTCCATGAACTCCATTCGGCCGTCTCGGTTGCGCGTGACGGAAAAATCTTGTTTGCCGATGTGAGCGTCGCGCGCATGACGATGCGGCGGCTCAGCGAGGGCGAGATCGAAGCCTATCTCGACCAGGCCGGAGCGGCGGTGACGACCAGCGTCGGCGCCTATCAGCTCGAGAGCCTGGGCGTACATCTGTTCGAGCGCATCGAGGGCGACCATTTCACCATTCTCGGCCTGCCGCTATTGTCGCTGCTCGGGTTCCTGCGCCGCGAGCGAATGCTCGCGGTCTGAGGCGCTGTTGAAAGGCATGGCGACGGAAAAGATGCTGATCCGATGTTGATCCTTGGACTGACCGGCTCGATCGGGATGGGAAAATCCACGACAGCAAAACTGTTCATGGAGGCCGGCGTGCCGGTGTACGACGCCGATGCGGCCGTGCATCAATTGTATGAAGGGGAAGCGGCGCCGGCGATTGAGGCGGCGTTTCCCGGAACGACGGTCAATGGCAAGGTCGACCGCGCCAAACTCTCCGCGCGCGTGGTGCATGATGCCGCGGCGATGCAGCAGCTCGAGCAGATCGTGCATCCGATGCTCGGCGCGTCGCGCCGGAAATTCTTCGCCGACGCGGAGGCCGCCGGCGCACCCGTGGTTGTCGTCGACGTGCCGCTATTGTTCGAGACCGGCGGCGAAAAGCGGGTCGATGCCGTGGTGGTCGTCTCCACCTCGCCGGAGCTGCAGCGCGAGCGCGTGCTGGCGCGAGGCACGATGGATGCCGAGAAGCTCGACGCCATCATCGCGCGCCAGACTCCGGACGCCGAAAAGCGCAAACGTGCGGATTTCATAGTGGATACCTCGCACGGGCTTGAGCCGGTGCGGGCGCGCATCCGCGACATTCTGGCCGAGGTTGTTAAGATGCCGAAGCGGCGCGTCTGATTCGCCCGCTCTTCGGATTCCTTCACGTCATGCGCGAAATCGTTCTCGATACCGAAACCACTGGCCTCGATCCGCTGCGCGGCGACCGATTGGTCGAGATCGGTTGCGTCGAGATCTTCAATCGCATGCCGACGGGGCAGACCTACCACGTCTATATCAATCCCGAGCGCGACATGCCGGCGGAGGCATTCGCCGTGCACGGCCTGTCGACCGAGTTCCTGGCCAGCAAGCCGCTGTTCAGCGAGGTGGTCGAGGAGTTCCTGGCCTTCATTGGCGACACGCCGCTGGTGATCCACAACGCGTCCTTCGACGTCAGCTTCATCAACGCCGAGCTCGATCGCATCAAGCGGCCGACGATTCCGAAGGATCGTCTGGTCGACACCTTGCTGCTGGCGCGCCGCAAGCACCCCGGCGTGTCGAACCGGCTCGACGATCTCTGCTCGCGCTACTCGATCGACAATTCCCACCGCACCAAGCACGGCGCGTTGCTCGACGCCGAGCTCTTGGCCGAGGTCTATATCGACCTGATCGGGGCACGGCAGTCGCAGCTCATCCTGGCGTCGGAGACGTCGGACGCCCGCGCCGGCAGCTATGGCGATACGCCGCGGCGGCAGCGTGAAATTCCGCTGGTGCCACGGGTCAGTGATGCCGATCGCGAGGTTCACCGGGCCTTTGTCGCGACCTTGGGCGACAAGCCGATCTGGAACGACTATTTGCCACCGGTACCTGTGGCTGTACCGGCCGCTTAAAAGCAATTCGGCCCTGATTGCGATCAGGGCCGAATGCGCTTGCCTGTTGGTTTTGCCTGAATGCCGTCGGATCAGCTCGGCTTGACGCCGGACGCCGCCTGCGCGGCAGCTTGCCGCTCCATGTTCTGGCGGTAGAGGCCGACGAAATCGACGGGATCGAGCATCAGGGGCGGGAAGCCGCCGTCGCGGACCGAGGTCGCGACGATTTCGCGCGCGAACGGGAACAGCAGCCGCGGGCACTCGATCATGACCAGCGGGTGCAGGTTTTCCTGCGGAACGTTCACGATCCGGAACACGCCGGCATAGGCCAGGTCGAAGCTGAACATCACCTTGCCGGCGCTTTCGGCCTTGCCCTCGATCGACAGGATCACCTCGAAGTCGTTTTCCGCGATGTTGTTGGCGGAGACGTTGATCTGGATGTTGATCGCCGGCTGCTGCTGCTGCGGGCCGAGCGAGGCCGGCGCGTTCGGGTTCTCGAACGAGAGATCCTTGGTGTATTGCGCCAGCACGTTGAGCTGGGGCGGGGCCTGCTCGACGGGTGCGCCGTTGCCGTTGGTCATGAAATGTCTCCTGAAGCGGCGCTCGATGGACTGGATGTCCGACGGCACGCGTTAAGGTGTTGGGAATGCAGATGCCGCGCGAGTGGCTATCATAGGCCCGGCGCGCTCGACAAGGACGACGAGGCAAAGAGCGCGCGGCGGATTCCTCCGCCGGCAGTGGTCAAACCGATCCGCACAATCCATTAACGGCTTCCTAAATTATTGAATATGCGTGATTTCCGGGCAGGAACGGGTTTCCTCCCAGCGGTAAAACGCGCTACAATTGCCCGTGCCAAAAAGCGCCATTGGCCGGGCATAGTTTCGTGCCTACATGCTGCGGACTCAATCGGTGATGTAATCTCTGCCGTTCCCCGACCGGGAACGCTTGTACAGCCGGCCCGTTGCCGGCAGAGACCAGAAAGCGAAATCGACGTGGATATCTACACCATCATCTTCCTGGCGCTGGCTGTGTTCATCTTCCTGCGCCTGCGCAGCGTCCTCGGACAGCGCACCGGAAGCGAGCGGCCGCCTTACGATCGCGCCGCGCCCAACGTCGTTCAGCGCAGCCAGGATAACAATAACGTCGTTCCGATCCCGGGTTCGGTGATTGACCAACCCACCACGGCACGCGTCGAGCCGACTGAACCGACCGACCGCTGGAAGGGGATCGCCGAGCCCGGCACGCCGCTGGCGCAGGGTCTCGACGCGTTGGCCGCCCAGGACTCCTCGTTCGATCCGCGGCATTTCCTCTCGGGCGCCCGTTCGGCCTACGAGATGATCGTGCTGGCCTTCGCCAACGGCGACCGCCGGGCCCTCAAGGATTTATTATCGACCGAGGTCTATGAAAGCTTCGAGGCCGCGATCAAGGACCGCGAGAAGCACGAGCAGAAGACCGAGACGCGGTTCGTGTCGATCGACAAGGCCGAGATCGTCAACGCGGAGACGCGCGATCGCACGGCGCAACTGACCGTCCGCTTCGTGTCGCAGATGATTTCGGTCACGCGCGACAAGGCGGGCACGATTGTCGACGGCAGCCCGGACAAGGTGGCCGACATCACTGATGTCTGGACGTTCGCCCGTGACTCGACTTCCCGCGATCCGAACTGGAAGCTGGTTGGTACTGGAAGCGCTAACTAAACATCTCAGTTATGGGCGCCTTGCCGTTGCGAGTTGCGCGCTCGCGATACTCTGTTCCACGGCGGCGATAGGCGCACATTACCGGGCGAAACGGCACGCACCGGCGCGGCACGAGCCTACGCGCCAGGTTCCCTATCCCAAGCTTGAATTGCCACTGCAGGTCAGCGGCAGCCAGTATGAGCCGCTCACCTGGGCCACGATTCCCGGCTGGAACGACGACGACCATCTCGCGGCCTACAGAGCGTTTCGGACGAGCTGCAAGCCGATCGCGGCCCAGCAGCAGGGCGTGCCGGCGGAATCGAAGGCGCTCGGCGGCTCCCTGCGCGACCCCTGCCGGATCGCCAAACGGCTCGAGCCGACCGACAGCGCGCGAGCCAAGGAATTCTTCGAGCAGAACTTCGTGCCCCTGCGCATCTCGCGGCTTGGCGAGGACGCGGGCTTCGTCACTGGCTATTACGAGCCGGTGCTCGACGGCTCGCGGACGCAGACCGACATCTACAACGTTCCGGTCTATCGCCGCCCGTCCAACCTGTTCGTGCGCGGCAAGACACAGGACTCGGTCGGCCTGCCCAACAGCGGGCCGGTGTACCGCAAGATCGGCCGACGCAAGCTCGTGCCTTATTACGACCGCGCTCAGATCGAGGATGGCGCGATTGCCGGCCGCGGCCTGGAGATCTGCTGGCTGAAGAGCCAGACCGACCTCCTGTTCGCGCAGATCCAGGGCTCGGCGCGGATCAAGCTGACCGACGGCACCACGTTGCGCATCAATTACGACGCGCATAACGGTTACCCCTATACGCCGGTCGGACGCATTCTGATCGATCGCGGCATCATCCCGAAGGACCAGATGTCGATGCAGAAGATCAGGGAGTGGATGGAGCAGAACCCCGACGGCGCCAAGGAGCTGCGCCGGCAGAACCGCTCCTACATCTTCTTCCGCGAAGTTCCGCTGTCCGACAAGGATGAAGCGGTCGGCGCGCAAGGCGTGCCGTTGACGCCGGGCCGCTCGATCGCGGTCGACAAGGCGCTGCATGTCTATGGCACGCCGTTCTTCATCGAGGGCGTGCTGCCGATCGAATCCGAGCAGTCGAAGACGCCGTTCCACCGGTTGATGATCGCGCAGGACACGGGCTCTGCGATTGTGGGTCCTGCGCGCGCCGATCTTTATTTCGGCGCCGGCGCGGATGCCGGGAAGGTATCGGGTCGCCTGCGGAATAATATGCAGTTCGTCATGCTGGTCCCGAAGGGTCTCGATCCGGTCGCTCGCGGCCGCAAGCTGCCGATTCCCGACGCGCGGCCGTCGGCCAGGATCGCAAAGCTGTTCCCGCAGACCGATCCACAGAAGGACAAGCCGGCGGCAAAGCCGGCCGACGCGCCTGTTGCACCTGTGACCAAGGATGCGCCCAAGGGTGCGGCGAAAGATACGACCGGCAATGTAACCAAAGGCCCGACCGCCACGAAAGCCACAGCATCTCCGGCGACGACAGGCACGACAGCCCCTGTCGCGCAATCCGCGCCTGTGGCAGAACCGGTGCCGTTGCCGGCAGCCCGGCCTGGCATTCCGCAGCAACCGGAGAAGCGGCGCTCTCGCCATCGCGACGATCAATGAAACGTCCCGCGCCGATCCTCGACCTCTCCGCTCCTTCGCGGCGCAAACGCGCGTTGAGCGAGGAGGAGCGCGCGCTCTGGGAGAGCGTGGCGAAACAGGTCAAGCCGCTGCGCAAGCGGCCGGTTGTCATCAAAGCACCCACCGTCGCCGCCGATCCGAGCACGCATCACGTCCCGGCAAAGCCTGTTCCGGTCAAGGCGGCGCCCGCGAAGGCCGCGCCGGCGCCGCGCCCGCATTTGCCGCCCCTGGCGCCAATCGGTCGCCGCGAGCGCGCCAAGCTGTCGCGCGGCAAGCAGGAGATCGACGCGCGGCTCGATCTGCACGGCATGACGCAAATGCGCGCGCATCGCGTGCTGTTCACCTTCCTGCAACGTGCCCACAGCGACGGGCTCACCTTCGTGCTCGTCATCACCGGAAAGGGCAAGGCCGGCGGCCTGGACTCCGAGCGCGGCGTGCTGCGGCGCCAGGTGCCGGAATGGCTCAGCCTGCCGGAATTCCGATCGCTGGTCGTTGGCTTCGAAGAGGCCCATATCGGACATGGCGGCGAGGGCGCGCTCTATGTCCGAGTCCGCCGCGCGCGAAGCTAGAGCGCTTTTGGGCGAAGTGGGCACCAGTTCGCGGGAACAAAACGCGTCACAACAAAATCTAAAGCTTCGGTTCTGATCCGATCAGAATCGATCATGCTCAGAACGGCCTGATGATCCCGACGCGCGGGATCAGCGTCAGGATCCAGCCGAAGGTCGTTGTCCTGCGATCGTCTGACGGGATCACCGGCACCTCCTTCGAGGCCGGCAGCATCTTCACAGCGTGCAGCATCAGGATCATGCAAACCGCCCAGTTCGAGATCCAACGCGAATAGTCGAACACGATCACGAACATGATGGAAAAGCCGGCGCCGATCATGATGATCGCGGCGATCACGATGCGGCGGTGCAGCTCGCTTGCGAGTGCGTCGATCAGGCGCGCGAAATGCCGCCAAAGCGGCGTGTGCAGCCAGATCAGCAGCGCGAACACCGGGACGCCCAGGATGTTCGAGGGCATGCGCGCCCAGGTGTCCGTGATCTCCTTCGACAGCGGCTGGTACCAGATGTAGCCGAACTCAAGCAGGTCGGTTCGTGACGGGTCGGCCATCCGGCTCTGCAGGTGACGGAGAAATTCGTCATAGGGCACGTCGACGGTGCCGAGGAATTGCGCGGCGAGGAAGAGGATGCCGACTGCGGCCAGCGCCGCGATTCCTGCCACAGCGCTCCGCGACGTCACGCCCTGCACGAGATAGAAGCGCAGCACCACGATGGCAGCGATGGTCGGCACGTACATCAGCACGAAGATGTGGTGGATCAGGATCAGTACGATCGAGAACAGCGCGGCCACCAGCACATAGGCGATCGAGCGGGCCGGGATCAGCAACAGCACGATCGCCAGCGCGCAGCCATAGATGTCGAAATGGCCGAGCGAGAACATGAAGTTCTTCAGGAAGAACGGCGATCCCGCGGTGAAGACGAACAGTGGCCAATGCGCGTCGTCGAGCCCGAACGTGCGGCGGAAGAGCTTGACGAACAGGCCGAGCGTCACCAGCCAGATCGCGCCGCCCAGCGCAAACACCAGCCATACCGGCACCTTGTCGGTGAACAGCGAGACGATCGCGCCGATCAGCGCGCGCTTGGTGAAGCCGTAGTGGTAGTCGACCAGCAGGTGGATATAGGGGACGAAGGGTCGCAGCGTGATCTTGTAAAAGAATAGCCCGACCAGCACGGCGGCATTGACGGCAAGCATCACGCGCCAGGGGTTCTTCCAGGCCGGCAGATTCATCGATCGTCCACCACGTCGCCCCGACCTGGTGCGCAATTGCGCGCGAGGGCCGGGGCCTATGACCACCAGAACTAGAGCATGATCCGGACCCGGAGGGCCGCGTCAGCGCAAAGTGTGAAGCGGTTTTCCGAAAAGATCATGCTCAAACAAGAAGCTAAAGCGCGATGACGATTCAACGCAATCTCATCGCGCTTTAGTTCTTAGACGGGATAGCGGCCCGAGTCTTGGTTCAATGCGGGCAGCGGTGATTGTCGGCCCCGACCTGCGTCGGAGCGAGAGATGCCGGATCAGAGAATGAACCGGCTTAGATCGGCGTTCTTGGCGAGATCGCCGACGTGCTTCGTCACATAGTCGGCATCAACCTGGATGGTCTCGCCATGGCGGTCGGGCGCGGTGAAGGAGATGTCGTCCAGCACCCGCTCCATCACGGTCTGCAGCCGCCGCGCGCCGATGTTCTCGACCGTCGAGTTGACGGCGACCGCGACGTCGGCCAGCGCGTCGATCGCAGCGTCGGTGATGTCAAGCGTCACGCCCTCGGTCTTCATCAACGCGACATACTGCTTGATCAGCGACACCTCGGGCTCGGTCAAGATCCGGCGCATGTCGTCGCGGGTGAGCGCCTGCAGCTCGACACGGATCGGCAGGCGGCCCTGCAGCTCGGGCAGCAGGTCCGACGGCTTCGCGATGTGGAACGCGCCGGAGGCGATGAACAGGACGTGGTCGGTCTTGACCGCGCCGTGCTTGGTCGAGACGGTCGTGCCTTCGATCAGCGGCAGCAGGTCGCGCTGCACGCCCTCGCGCGACACGTCGCCGCCGCCGGCGCGGTTCTCGCGCACACAGATCTTGTCGATCTCGTCGAGGAAGACGATGCCGTTGTTCTCGACCGCGTTGATGGCTTCCTGCACCAGCTGGTCGGTGTCGAGCAGCTTGTCGGATTCCTCGTTGACCAGGATCTCGTGCGAGCCTTCGACGGTCAGGCGGCGCGTCTTGCTGCGACCGCCCATCTTGCCGAAGATATCGCCGAGCGAGATGGCGCCCATCTGGGCGCCGGGCATGCCGGGAATCTCGAACATCGGCATGCCGCTGCCGGACGACTGTGTCTCGATCTCGATTTCCTTGTCGTTGAGCTCGCCGGCGCGCAGCTTCTTGCGGAACGATTCGCGAGTTCCGGCGCTCGCGGCCGGCCCCACCAGCGCATCCAGCACACGTTCTTCGGCGGCGAGCTGGGCGCGGGCGTGGACGTCCTTGCGCTTGCGCTCGCGGGTTTGCGCGATCGCAACCTCGACGAGGTCGCGGATGATCTGCTCGACGTCGCGGCCGACATAGCCGACCTCGGTGAACTTGGTGGCTTCGACCTTGAGGAACGGTGCGCCCGCGAGCTTGGCGAGCCGCCGCGCGATCTCGGTCTTGCCGACGCCGGTCGGCCCGATCATCAGGATGTTCTTGGGCAGAACCTCCTCGCGCAGGGAACCGTCGAGCTGCAGCCGCCGCCAGCGATTGCGAAGCGCAATCGATACCGCACGCTTGGCATCGGTCTGGCCGACGATGAAGCGGTCAAGTTCAGAAACAATTTCACGGGGGGAGAAGTCGGTCATTGGCTCTAGCTAGGTTGAAAGAACTCTATCGGCAAGCATTGTTCCGGACCTGCGACCTCGACGTCATCTGTCGCGGATCATCAGCAGCGCAGGTCCGTCAGGCGTGTCGATCATGTGCATCTTGCGGAAACCCGCCTTTTCGTAGGCGCGCACCGCGCGTGTGTTGGTGGGATCGGGGTCGGTCACCACCCGCGGCGTCTCCAGCGCCAGCCGTCCGTCAACAAAGGCGCGGATCAGGGCTGGGCCATGGCCGCGCTCGATCATGGCGGGCTCGCCGATGAAAAGATCGATGCCGCGCGTGCCTTTTGGCTGCGCGCCAAAGCCGGAATCCCACGCCGTCACGTCATAGCACTGGATGTAACCGAATTCGCCGTCGTCAGCCGAGACGATGAACTGCTCCATGGCCGGCTCCTCGAGGTCGCCGCTGAGAAGCGCATATTGCTCGGCCGGATCGCCCCACCACGCCCGGACGTGCGGCAACGCAAGCCACCGCTTGATCTGCGGCAGGTCGGCCGACGTCATCGGGCGGAAGCTGTAGCGGCAGGCCACGCTCAGCCGCCCACGGATTCGATCGTCACGTTCCGGTTGGTGTAGACGCAGATATCGGCGGCGATATCCAGCGCGCGGCGCACGATGGTCTCGGCGTCCTTGTCGGTGTCGATCAGAGCGCGCGCCGCCGCGAGCGCATAATTGCCGCCCGAGCCGATTGCCATGATCCCGGCCTCCGGCTCCAGCACGTCGCCAGTGCCGGTCAGCACCAGCGAGACGTCCCTGTCGGCGACGATCATCATGGCCTCCAGGCGCCGCAGGTAGCGGTCGGTGCGCCAATCCTTGGCGAGCTCCACGGCCGCCCGGGTCAACTGGCCCGGATATTGTTCCAGCTTGCTTTCGAGCCGCTCGAACAGGGTGAAAGCGTCGGCGGTTGCGCCGGCGAAGCCGCCGATCACGTCGCCCTTGCCGATCCGGCGGACTTTCTTGGCATTGGCCTTGATCACGGTCTGGCCGATCGAGACCTGCCCGTCGCCGCCGATCACCACCTTGCCGCCCTTGCGGACGGAGCAAATCGTGGTGCCATGCCAGACGGACGGCTCATTTGGAGATGCTTGCATAGGTTACCTCTCTTGGGGGCAGATTTAGGCGGTCGGGCAGGGGGTTACAATCGGACGATTTGGCAAGGAATTCCGGTCACCATGGCCAGAAGTCGGGGCATTTCGACGTCATCCCGCAGTAGCGAAGGTGACATCAGCCTGTTAAAAGACCGGCGTTTCGGCACGGGAAAGTCATTTTCATGCGCACGGCAACCATCAAGCGCAAGACCAAGGAGACCGACATCGAGGTGACGGTCAACCTCGACGGAGCGGGTGTATCCACGGTTTCGACCGGGATCGGCTTCTTCGACCATATGCTCGACCTCCTGGCCCGGCATTCGCGCATCGACATCACGGTGAAGGCGGATGGCGATCTCCATGTCGATTACCACCACACCACCGAAGACGTCGGGATTGCACTGGGGCAGGCTGTGAAACAGGCGCTCGGCAACATGGCCGGCATCACCCGCTACGCCTCGATCCACATGCCGATGGACGAGACGCTGTCGCGCGTCGTGATCGACATTTCCGGCCGCCCGATGCTGGTGTTCAGGGTCGGATTCCCGCGCGACAAGATCGGCGAGTTCGACACCGAGCTGGTGCGCGAGTGGTTCAACGCGTTCGCGATGAACGCCGGCGTGACTCTGCACGTCGAGACCCTATATGGCGAGAACAGCCACCATATCGCCGAATCCTGCTTCAAGGGTTTGGCCAGGGCGCTGCGAATGGCGGTCGCGATCGATCCGCGCAATCAGGGCGAGGTGCCCTCGACGAAAGGTCAGCTCGGCGGCTGATACGGGAGCATGATCGGAAAAGCGGGTGCCGGCTTTCCGGAAGATCATGCTCAAAGAAGAGACTATCCTCGGCGGAGCTTTCGATGCCGGTCTACACAGTGCATGCCCCCGTGGCTGATGGCGCCGATCTTGCGGCGACCGACAAGTTCACTTTCGTGCGCGATGGCTTCCATTTCTGGGCCGCCGTCGCGAGCGTGATCTGGCTTGCCTGGAACCGGCTGTGGCTGGCGCTGGTCGGCTGGATCATCCTTAGCTTTGCCATCGATTTCGGACTGGCCAGGCTCGGCGTCGGGCGCGGCGCGATCTTTTTCGTCGATCTGGTGCTGATGCTGCTGATGGGGTTCGAGGCGTCAAGCCTGCGACGCTGGACTTTGTCACGGGGCAAGTGGCGGCAGCTCGACATCGTCGTGGCCGATGACGAGGAGACCGCCGAGCGCCGCTTCTTCCAGCGCTGGACCGCCCGCCATCGTGGCATCGTCAACGATCAAGGGTCAGTCGACCGCGGCGCGCCGCCACCGACCCGGAATATTCCGGGACAGCCGTTCTCAAAACCACCGCCGCCGCCGCAAGGCAGCATTATCGGATTGTTTCCAGAGCCAGGAGGATCGCGATGACCGTTGCAATCATCGATTACGGCTCCGGCAACCTGCATTCCGCAGCGAAAGCGTTCGAGCGCGCCGCGCGCGGCATGGAGGATCCGAAAGCAATCAAGGTGACGCGCGATCCCGACGCGGTGTATCGCGCCGATCGCATCGTGCTGCCCGGCGTCGGCGCCTTTGCCGACTGCCGCCGTGGCGTCGACGCAATCGACGGCATGCTCGAAGCGCTCACCGAGGCGGTGCGGGTCAAGGCGCGGCCGTTCTTCGGCATCTGCGTTGGCATGCAGCTGATGGCAACGCGCGGCAAGGAGCATGTCACAACCGAGGGCTTCAACTGGATCGGCGGTGACGTCGTCAAGATCGAGCCGCGCGATGAAAGCCTCAAGGTCCCGCACATGGGCTGGAACACGCTCGACCTCGTCCGCGAGCACCCGGTGCTGGAACGGCTGCCGCTCGGGCCGAAGGGCCGTCACGCCTATTTCGTGCACTCCTACCATCTCGCCGCTGCCGACGAGGCCGACGTGCTGGCACGCGCCGATTATGGCGGGCCGGTCACCGCGATCGTCGCCAAGGACACCGCCATTGGCACCCAGTTTCACCCCGAGAAGAGCCAGCGCTTCGGCCTTGCCCTGATCTCGAATTTCTTGAAGTGGAAGCCGTGATGGCCGCGCCTCTAGTGACCTCGCCCCTTGAGGGGGAGGTCGAATGCGAAGCATTCGGGAGGGGCGTAAGCCACAAGCACCGTGTCCGCGGCTGCCCCCCACCCCAACCCTCCCCACAAGGGGGGAGGGAGCAGGCAACAGAGCATGATCCTCTTTCCCGCGGTTGATCTGAAGAACGGCCAGTGCGTGCGCCTGGAGCAGGGCGACATGGCGCGCGCCACCGTGTTCAATCTCGATCCGGCTGCCCAGGCCCGCGCCTTCGCCGCGCAGGGCTTCGAATATCTGCACGTCGTCGATCTCGATGGCGCCTTTGCCGGCAAGCCGATGAATGCGCACGCCGTGGAAGCCATGCTGAAGGCCGTCACCATGCCGGTGCAGCTCGGCGGCGGCATCCGCGACCTCAGGACCATCGAGGCCTGGCTCGGCAAGGGCATCACGCGGGTGATCATCGGCACCGCGGCGGTGCGCGATCCCGAGCTCGTGAAGGGCGCGGCGAAGAAATTCCCCGGCCGGGTCGCGGTCGGCCTCGATGCACGCGACGGCAAGGTCGCGGTCGAGGGCTGGGCGGAGACGTCGCAGGTGACGGCGCTCGAGATCGCGCAGCGCTTCGAGGATGCCGGCGTCGCCGCGATCATCTTCACCGACATCGCCCGCGACGGTCTGCTCAAGGGGCTCAACCTCGATGCCACGATCGCGCTCGCCGATCGCATTTCAATTCCCGTGATCGCCTCCGGCGGCTTTGCCTCGATCGACGACGTCAAGGCGCTGCTCGAGCCGCGCGCCAAAAAGCTCGCCGGCGCCATCGTCGGGCGCGCGCTCTACGACGGACGGCTCGATCCAGCCGCCGCGCTTAAGCTGATCAAGAACGCTCGGACCGCGGCGTAGGAGAAGACCATGTTCAAGGTGCGCGTGATCCCCTGTCTCGACGTGAAGGACGGGCGCGTGGTCAAGGGCGTCAATTTCGTCGACCTGCGCGATGCCGGCGATCCGGTCGAGGCCGCGATCGCCTATGACGCCGCCGGCGCCGATGAGCTCACTTTCCTCGACATCACCGCGACCCACGAAAACCGCGGCATCATGCTGGACGTGGTGCGGCGGACGGCAGAGGCCTGCTTCATGCCGCTGACCATCGGCGGCGGCGTGCGCACCGTCGACGATATCAAGACCTTGCTGCGGTCCGGCGCCGACAAGGTCTCGATCAATTCGGCCGCCGTCAGCCGCCGTGAATTCGTGAAGGAAGCGGCCGAGAAGTTCGGTGAGCAATGCATCGTGGTCGCGATCGACGCCAAGCGGGTCAAGCGCGCCGGCGGGTCGGACCGCTGGGAGATCTTCACCCATGGTGGACGTAATGCCACCGGGATCGACGCCATCGAATATGCCCAGGAGGTCGTCTCCCTCGGCGCCGGTGAAATCCTGCTGACCTCGATGGACCGGGACGGCACCCGGCAAGGCTTCGACCTGCCGCTGACCCGGGCGATTGCCGACAGTGTCCCCGTACCGGTCATTGCGTCCGGCGGCGTCGGCAACCTCGATCATCTGGTCGACGGCGTCCGCGAAGGACACGCCACCGGCGTGCTGGCCGCTTCGATCTTCCACTTCGGGGAATTTACCATCCGCCAGGCCAAGGACCACATGGTGCGCGCCGGGCTGCCGATGCGTCTCGATCCCTAGCGCATGACCCCGAAGAGTGGAAACCGGTCTTCCGAAAAGGTCATGCTCCAACAAGAGATGAGATCATGATGCGACTAGCTCCAATCGCATCATGATCTAGGACTCCTTGTCACAAAAATGCTAAGTCCGCACTTGGGAGCGGCATCTGGACGGTGCCGGTGCTCACGGTCGAGTTGAGTCAATGTCGCGTTTCACGGTCCACGATCTGGCCGCTATCATCGACGCCCGCGCTGCAGCCGGCGGCGAGGCGTCCTACACCCGCAAACTGCTCGACAAGGGCGCGGAGCACTGCGCCAAGAAGCTGGGCGAAGAGGCGATCGAGACGGTGATCGCCGCGATCGAGAATGATCGCGATCATCTCATCGCCGAGAGCGCGGATCTCGTGTTTCACCTGCTGGTTCTGTTGAAGTCACGTGGTGTGAAACTGGAGGATGTCGAGGCCGCGCTGGAGAAGCGCACCTCGATGTCCGGACTGGAAGAGAAGGCGTCGCGCAAGCGCGATTGATCGAGGAACGGTCTCATGGATATCCGGGCACCAGATCAGCAATACAATCCCTACCGCATCTTCACGCGCCAGCAATGGGCTCATCTGCGCGACGACACGCCGATGACGCTTGAGCCCGGTGAATTCGATCGCCTGCGGTCGATGCACGATCGACTCGACTTGCAGGAGGTCGAGGACATCTACCTGCCGCTGTCGCGGCTGCTCTCCATCTACGTCGATGCGATGCAGCGGCTCTATTATGCGCAGCGCCAGTTCCTCGGCATCCGCGATCGCAAGATGCCCTACATCATCGGCGTCGCCGGTTCGGTCGCGGTCGGCAAATCCACCACCGCGCGCGTGCTGCAGGCGCTGTTGGCGCGCTGGTCGCCGCGGCCGAAGGTCGATCTGATCACGACGGACGGCTTCCTGTATCCCAATGCCGTGCTCGAGCGGCAGGGCCTCATGCAGAAGAAGGGCTTTCCGGAAAGCTACGATCTGCCGACGCTGCTGTCATTCCTCAGCGACATCAAGGCCGGACGGCGTCGTGTGCGCGCGCCGGTCTATTCGCATCTGACCTACGACATCGTGCCGAACAAATGGGTCGAGATCGACCAGCCCGACATCCTGATCGTCGAGGGCGTCAACGTGCTGCAGACCGGAAGGCTGCCGCGTGACGGCAAGGCGGTGCCATTCGTCTCCGACTTCTTCGATTTCTCGGTCTACATTGATGCCGACGAATCGGCCTTGCGGCAGTGGTACATCACGCGTTTCCTGGCGCTGCGCGACACCGCGTTCACCGATCCCAGATCCTACTTCCACCGCTACGCACCGCTGTCCGACGAGGAGGCGACGGCGACCGCGATCGCGATCTGGGAGCGCACCAACCTCGCCAATCTCGAGGACAATATTCTGCCGACGCGGCCGCGCGCGACGCTGATCCTGAAGAAGGGCGCCGATCACGTGGTGCAATCGGTGGCGCTGCGCCGGCTGTAGACAATCCACCACCTAATCCGAACGCATGACAGCTGTCGTCCGAGCAAACGCAGGGACGACGGAGCGCTTGCGACGACCTTACGCCGCGAGATGCCGCGACGCGGCCAGTCCCGCAAGCGCCTCTGCCAGCTTCTCGCGGTCGAGCGGCTTGATCAGGAAACCATCCATGCCGGCCTCGAAGCAGGCGTAGCGGTCCTCCACCAGCGTGTTGGCGGTGAGCGCCAGGATCGGGGTCCGGCGTCCGGGCTCGCCGGCTTCGTGCGCGCGGATGCGCTTGCTGGTTTCAATGCCGTTGAGGCGCGGCATCTGGACGTCCATCAGCACGAGATCGTACGGCGTGCCGGCGGACTTTGCCGACAGCCAGGATTCCATGGCCTGTTCGCCGTTGGTGGTGATGACCGCGGTGTGGCCGAGACGGCTGAGCAGCGAGCGCATCAATAGCGCGTTGATCTCATTGTCTTCGGCGACCAGAATCGAGAAGCCCTTGTCCGGTGCCGCCAGAGCCGCAGCGGGCGCAGGCTCCGCGAGCGCTTCCATCGCAAGGCTCGGCGCCGCGACTTCGGGCGATGCGGTCAGACGCGCCGCGAGCGACGACGCACGCAGCGGCTTGACCAGGTAGCCGGTGAAGGTGGGTGTCGAGGATGCCAACAGTTCCTGCCGCGTCGCCGGCGTGAACATCACGATACGGTGGATCGCATGGCTGCGGGCGGCATTGGCAAGCGTCTCCATCGCGGCAGTGCCGAGCGCATGGTCGATCAGGATCGCGTGCCAGCTTCGCTCCGGCAACAATGCCTCGGCCACCTCGGCGTCCGATACGATGCAGGTCTGCGCACCCCAGCGCTGCAGACGCCGCGAGATCAGCGAGACCTCGATGCTCTGCGGCGCGACCAGCATGATCGATTGGCCCGAGAGATCGGGCGCGACGAAGGCGTTGCCCTCGCCCGTCTCGGCCGCGGCAAGCGGGATCGACACCTCGAATGTCGAGCCTGCACCGGGCGTGCTGGCGAGGGCTATCCGCCCGCCCATCCGCTTGACGATGCGGTCGCTGATGGAGAGGCCGAGGCCGGTGCCGCCATAGCTGCGCGCAATGCGCTCGTCGGCCTGCTCGAACTCGCGGAAAATCCGCTGCTGGGCTTCCGGCGCGATGCCGATCCCTGTGTCGCGGACCAGGAAGCTGATTTCGTTCGGCAAGATGCCGGGCTCGACGATCAGGGCAACTCCGCCGGCTGCGGTGAACTTGATGGCATTGCCGGCGAGGTTGAGCAGTACCTGCCGCAGCCGCGCAGCGTCGCCGATCACCTGCAACGGCAGGCGCTCGTCGACATAGGCCGCGATCTCGATGCCCTTGGCCTGCGTGCGTGGCGCCAGCAGCTCGGTGATGTCCTCGATCAGGCCGGACAGCGCGAAGGGGCGGCGCTCCAGATCGATCTTGCCGGCCTCGATCTTGGAGTAGTCGAGCAACTCCTCGATCAGCGCGAGCAGCGCATCGCCCGACGTCTTGACCGCCTTGACATAGGTCGCCTGTTCCGGCGTCAGCGACGTATCCATCAACAGTCCGCTCATGCCGATGATGCCGTTCAGCGGCGTGCGGATCTCGTGGCTGGCCATCGCCAGGAAACGCGACTTGGCCCGATTGGCGGCATCGGCCTGGTCGCGCGCTTCGCCAAGCGCTCGCTCGCTCTCGGTGCGATCGGTGACGTCGCGGCCGACGCTCTGCATCTCCGCCGGTCCGCCGGCATCGTTGCGGACGAGACCCTCGCGCCAGGCGATCCAGCGCGGGCCGAGCGGTCCATCGATCCTTTGGTCGTAGACGCGCGTGCCGCTGGGTTCGAGCGCGGTATCGCCCTGTTCGAGGACCTTCAGCGTCGCGGTGCTGCCGATCAGCTCGTCGCGCCGAACCTGCGCCAGCTCGCAATAGGCGTCGTTGGCGTAGGTGATGCGACCCTCGGGGTCGCGCAGCACGATCAGGTCGCCCTGAGCCTCGAACAGGTTGCTGACGCGTTGCGCCGCCTCCTGCAGTTCCCAATTGCGATCGGCCATCGCTTCGTTGTGCAAGGCGATCGTGCGCAGCTTCTTGCGCATGAAGCGCAGGCGGATGCTCAGCGTGACGATCCAGAGGCAGGCGAGCGCAAACAGGAAGCTGACGCCGATCGCGAACAGATGAGGATCGTAGCCGCTTTTGTCCGAGAGAATGCCCGTGATGAATCCGAAGGCGCCGCCGAACGCGGCGGAGAAGATCATAAAGGAACGGACGATCAACGCGATCCAGGAATGGCGCCGCAGGAAACGACGCAGGCGCAACTTGATCCTGAAGAAACGCCCCATCAATGGTGGCCCTGAGATAGCTTGATCCGTCGCGCACAATGCGTCGGCGACCTTGCAAAGTGCTTGAGGTCGACGAGCGTTTCGTGCCGCCCTGGGAACAGGGTTAGCGAAGGGTTAATTCGGGGCCGCGCCAGATCAGAGCGACGCCGTCTCGAGACGGCGGTGGTTGCTGCGGGCGCTGACGATCAGCGCTGCGGCGTCGCGCGCCGAGAAGGTCTTCGACTGCACGAAGATGCGGTAGTCGGAGGGCCCGTCATGCGAAAGATAGATAACCGGATCGCTCGGCGACGGATCGCTGGAAATCGCGATCAGGTGCGGCACGGCGTCGCTCTGGCAGGCGCCGGCTTCGCTGTCGTCGACGTCGTCGATCACGGTGAAATCGGCGGCCTCGGCACTGTCGGCGATCCGGACCCGGACGGTGGCAATGCGGGGATCGTCGGTGAAGCTGACGTGAAGCTGGGCCAGCCACGGGATCGATGCGATCTGCAGCGCGGCGCTGCCGACTTCGATGCAGGGCCGAGGGCCCGGCAGGATCTCGGCGCGGGCAAATACTGCGGCCACGGCGAGGGGGACCACCGAGGCCAGAACCTTGAAACGCAACATGACGCTACTCACTCGACCCAAGTTGCCGCGGATCGCGGGGGCTTATGGTTTGCGGAGCGTAAATAAAACTCGTTACCACCGCGTTGACGCGGACCGATCTTCCGCGCGAACCGGTGTCCACTTCGCCGGAAACGCTCTCATCAGGCGGCGCGGCGAAGATCGTCGGCCAGCGCGCGGTAGGACAGCGCTTCGGCGAGGTGCAGCCGGCCGATCGTCGCGGCGCCGTCGAGGTCGGCGAGCGTGCGCGCCACCCGCAACACGCGGTGATAGCCACGAGCCGTGAGGTGCATGTTCTCGGCCGCCTCGCGCAGCACCTTCTGCCCATGCGCATCGGGCTGCGCGATGGTGTCGAGCAGCGAACTCGGCGCCTCCGCGTTGGTTCGGATATGTGGCATGCCGGCTGCCGCGTAGCGCGCGCGCTGAATGTCGCGTGCGGCCGCGACGCGGGCGGCGACCTCGGCCGATCCCTCGGATGGCGGCGGCAGAATCAGATCCGCCGCGGTCACCGCAGGCACCTCGATCCGCAGGTCGATGCGATCCATCAGCGGACCGGAGATCCGCATCTGGTAGTCGGCGGTGCAACGATCGAGCCGGCCGCGCTTGCAGGAATAGCCGGGCTCATAGGCATGCCCACAACGGCACGGATTCATAGCTGCAACCAGCATGAAGCGCGCCGGATAGGTGACGCGATGATTGGCTCTGCTCACCGCAACCTCGCCGTTCTCCAGCGGCTGGCGCAGCGAATCCAGCACCCGCGGATCGAACTCCGGCAGCTCGTCGAGGAACAGCACGCCCTGATGCGCGAGCGAGATCTCGCCGGGTTTGGCGCGCGTGCCGCCGCCGGTCAGCGCAGCCATGCTGGCGGAATGATGCGGGCTGCGGAACGGGCGCCGCGCCGTCAACGCGCCATCGCGGATCTCGCCAGCGACCGAGGCGATCATCGAGACTTCGAGCAGCTCCGATGGCGACAGCGGCGGCAGGATCGAGGGCAGCCGCGCCGCCAGCATCGACTTGCCGGCGCCCGGCGAGCCGATCATGAGGAGATGATGCCCGCCGGCGGCCGCAATCTCCAGCGCGCGTTTCGCGCTCTCCTGGCCCTTGATATCGCGCACGTCGAGCAGCGCCTCCTCGCGCTCATGCACTCTCGGCTGCGGGCGCGACAGAACCTGCGTGCCCTTGAAGTGGTTGGCGATCTGGATCAGCGAATGTGCTGCGATGATCTGGATGTCCGGGCTGGCCCATGCCGCTTCCGAGCCGCAGGCTGCCGGGCAGATCAACCCCTCGTCGCGCGAATTGGCGCCGATCGCGGCCGGCAGCACGCCTGCGACCGGCGCGATCGAGCCGTCGAGCCCGAGCTCGCCAAGTACGGTGAAGCCGTTGAGGGCGTCCGGCGGGATCGCCCCGATCGCGGCCATCAGCCCGAGCGCGATCGGCAAGTCGTAATGGCTGCCTTCCTTCGGCAGGTCGGCGGGCGCGAGGTTGACGGTGATCCGGCGCGCCGGCAGCGCCAGGCCAGAGGCGATCAGCGCCGAGCGCACCCGCTCGCGCGCCTCCGAGACCGCCTTGTCGGGCAGGCCGACGATCGCAAACGCCGGCAGGCCGGGCGCGACCTGCACCTGCACGTCGACCGCGCGGGCCTCGATCCCCTCGAAAGCGACGGTGGAAACGCGTTGGACCATGCTGCCCCTATCTTCCGCAATCGAGGGTAGCGGAACCCGGCGCCAAGTGCAAGAACATTACGGGAACAGCCGGAGTGTTTGCTGCCCGGTGCCCCATCCGTCGCCGTCACACCAACTCTGGATCGGAGCCGATGGTGTCGGCATCGTCATGCAAACGACGTGTGACCCTGACCATCGATCGCATCGACGAAGGTCCGCAGGAGTCGCTCCACAACGTCCGCCGCGTCGCGGGCACATTGTCGCAGCGCGTCGCCGATTTCCCTTCTGTTTCAGCAATCACCACGTTTGGCGCCGCGCAGTCTCGACCTATTCCAACGACCGACATCTGTACTCACGCGCTCCCCGCTGTAGAGCCGGATCACAAATTCACATCCGGACTGACATCAGGGGCGCCTTCGCGTGATCGACAGACTCGTTTCGCATTCCATTCGTCAACATCCAGTCTTGCGAACGATCGGTCTATGCACCGCCGCCGCGTTTATAACCGGCGCGGCGATCGAAGAAGCCGACGCGCAATCGGCATTGCCGCCGGTGACAGTGGATGCGCCTCAGACGCGCACGAACACGACCGCTGCAAAGCCCAGCCGTCGCGCGGCGGCCGCGCGCGCGAGCCGTCCCAATCGCGCGCCGCAGCCACCGCGGGAGACGAACTCGCCTGCGTCCGTTGCCGGGTCTGGCGCGGGAGAGCGCGCCGGCGGTCCGGTGGTCGGTTTCGTTGCCACGCGTTCAGCGACTGCGACCAAGACCGACACGCCGCTGCTCGAAACGCCGCAATCGATCTCGGTCGTCACGACAGATCAGATCAGGAACCAGGGCGCGGAGTCGGTGGGCGCCGCATTGCGTTACACCGCGGGAGTCAGCGGAGACGTCAACGGCGGCTCGGACACCCGCTTCGGCGGCTTGCAGATTCGCGGCTTCGACATGACGATGCCCGGTCTTTATCTCGACGGCTTGCGGCTGCCCAGCAGCAACTACGTGCACTTCCTCGGGCTCGATCCTTACGGCGCCGAGCGCCTCGAAGTGTTGAAGGGACCATCCTCCGCGATGTTCGGCGGCAGCGGCACCGGCGGCATCCTCAACTATGTGAGCAAGCTTCCGACCGCGCGCGAGTTCGGTGAAGTGTCGCTGTCCGGCGGCAGCTTCAATCGCTACCAGGGCGAGTTCGACGTCGGCGGCCCCGCCAACAAGGAGGGTACGGTGCTGTGGCGCCTGACCGGCGTCGCGCGCGACGGCGAGACTCAGGTCGACTACACCAAGGATAGCCGCGTCTTCGTCGCGCCGGCCGTCACGGTGAAGCCGAACGACGACACCACCATCACCTTCCTGGCAAACTACCAGAAGGAGCGGACAGGCTGGGGCCTGCAGTTTCTGCCGCCGTCCGGCACCGTCTGGGCCAATAACGGCCGCTTCATCCCGAACACGCGTTTCGTCGGCGAGCCCGGCTTCAACCAGTTCGATACCGAGCAATCTTCCGCCGGCTACATGCTGTCGCATGACATCAACGACGCGCTGACCTTCCGCCAGAACCTGCGCTATTCGTGGATGCACAACGAGCAGAAGAGTTTCTACGGCACCGGCTATGCCTCGGCCGCCGACGAAGTCGCCGGCCTGCTGTCGCGCGGTGGCGCTGGTGGCGCCTCGACCATCAATTCCTTCGCGGTCGACAACCAGCTTCAAGGCAAGTTCGTCACCGGCATCCTGAGTCACACGACGCTGTTCGGCATCGACTATCGCAACACGTCGTTCCGCGACATGGCCTCCAGCTTCAGCACCGGCAAGATCAACGTCTTTGCGCCCGTTTACACCAATAGCTGGACCAACAACGGTCCATACGACGACACCGGCATCAAGCAATCGCAGGCCGGCCTATATCTGCAGGACCAGATCAAGCTCGGGCGGCTGTCGTTCCTGCTTGGCGGGCGGCAGGATTTCGTCACCACCGGCCTCGACAACAACCTGGCGCGGACGTCGACGTCGACGGACGCCTCGGCGTTCACCGGCCGAGCCGCCGTCATGTACAATTTCGACAACGGGATCGCGCCCTATTTCAGCTATTCGGAATCGTTCCTGCCGGTGCTGAGCATCAACGCCGCCGGCGAGTTGCTGAAGCCGGAAACCGGAGTGCAGTACGAAGTCGGCGTCAAGTATCAGCCGGTCGGCGTCAATGCGCTGATCACGCTGGCGGCCTTCGATCTGACTCGCTCCAACGTTGTCACCTACGCGCCGCCATCCTACTTCGCCGAGCAGACCGGCGAAGTGAGATCGCGCGGCATCGAGCTCGAAGGCACGGCGACGCTCGCTGAAGGCGTCAACATCCGCGGCGGCTACGCTTACATCGATGCGGTCGTCACCAGGGATCCAGTCAATGTCGGCAAGGCACCGCCCACTGTGCCGCTTAACCGTTTCTCGCTGTGGGGAGATTACACGGTTCAGGGTGGACCGCTCGCCGGCGTGCAGTTCGGCGCCGGTGTCCGCTACGTCGGATCGACGTTCGGCGACGACGCGAACACCTTCAAGGTGCCGGCCTCCACGGTCGCCGATGTGCTGGTTGCCTATACCAGGGACAATTACCGCCTCTCGCTTAACGTCACCAACCTTGCCGATACGCGCTACGTCGCCGCCTGTTACGGCAACACAAGCTGCTTCTACGCCGAGGGCCGCAAGGCAATCGCGAAGCTGACCTATCGATGGTGATCGCCATGAGACCGATGCTCGGACGGCTGCATCGCTGGGCGGGGCTCCTCACGGCGGCCTTCCTGTTTTTTTCGGGCGTCACGGGTGCGATCATCTCGTGGGATCACGAGATCGACGACGTCCTCAACAGGAAGCTGTTCGAGGTGACGAGTTCAGGGCCGGCCATCCCGTCGGTCGAGCTGGTCAAGCTGATCGAGCAGCGCGATCCGCGCGCCCGCGTCGTCCATATGTTCATGACGGCGGAGAAGGGCGAATCGCTGTGGTTCTTCGTGCTGCCGCGGATCGATCCGGCGACCGGCAAGCGCTACACCCTCGACTACAACCAGGTGTTCCTCGATCCGAACACCGGCGCCGAACTGGGGCGACGCTGCTGGGGCGCGGTCTGGCCGGTCAGCCGCGAGAACTTCATCTCCTTTCTCTACAAGCTGCATTATACGATGCACGTTCCCGAGTTCTGGGGCAGCGATCGCTGGGGCATGCGCTTCCTCGGCATCATCGCGGTGATCTGGACCATCGATTGCTTCGTCGGCTTCTACCTGACGCTGCCGTCGCGCCACCGCGTAAGCCCGCAACAGGCCGCGGCGGCACCGGGCCGAGGCAAGAGCTTCCGGGCTCGCTGGGCGCCGGCCTGGAAGATCAAGACCTCCGGCAGCGCGTATCGAATCAATTTCGACATCCATCGCGCTTTCAGCCTGTGGACCTGGGCGCTGCTGTTCGCGATCGCGTTCACGGCATTCTCGCTGAATCTCTATTTCGAGGTGTTCTCGCCGCTGATGAGAACCGTATCCAGCTATACGCCGACCCCCTACGAGCAGCGGCCATACCGCCATCTCGACGATCCGATCGAGCCGAAGGTGACCTATGCTGAGATCGCCGCGCGCGCCGCCGCCGACGGCAAGGCGCGGGGTTGGGCGACGCCGATCGGTTCGATTAATTACGGCCCGGCGCACGGGGTCTATGCCGTCGCGTTCTTCGAGCCCGGTGACGAGCACGGCGCCGCGGGTGTTGGCCCGGCCCAGCTCTACTACGACAGCGAGGACGGCCGTCCGCTGGGCGAGCGACTGCCATGGGTCGGCACCGCAGCCGATGTCTTCGTGCAGATGCAGTTTCCGTTGCATTCCGGCCGTATCGCCGGCTTGCCCGGACGCATCCTGATTTCCGTGATGGGGCTCGTCGTCGCGGCGCTGTCGGTGACCGGGGTCGCGATCTGGTGGCGCAAACGCCGAGCGCGCGTCGCTTCACGACGAGAGGTTGCGCCGCCGGCCGGAGAGCGCCTCGCGCCGGCCGAATAGGCCGGGCGCCTCGATCTGGAGCACCTCGTTCGACGGGACCATTCGGGGGCGATGATCGCCCCCGAAAGTATCCTCAAGACGCTCGTCACAGCAGCATCTGCATCGGCTCCGGATAGTACCGGAAGCCGTCACCGGCCTTGGCTACGTGGCCGTAGCCGGGCCAGGCGAAGTGATAGGACATCACTGGCGTCTTGTTCGCGGCCAGCATCTCCAACAGTCGCACTCGCGATTGCGCCGCCTGTTTCGGATCGGTGTCGTAGGAGAATTCCATCCTGGGCTTCTCCAGCAACAGCACCGCGTGATGCGAGAGGTCGCCGAGGAAGGCGAAGGATTTGTCGGCCGAGCTCACCATGAAGATGGTGTGGCCCACGGTGTGGCCCGGCGCTGCGATCGCCTGCACGCCGGGCAGGAATTCCTCGCCGTCCTTGAAGAACACCAGGCGATCCCTCACCGGCAGCAGGTTCTTGCGGGCGTGTACGATGAAGTCCTTCAGCGCACTGCCCATCTTGCCTTCGTCGGTCCAGAAGTCGAGGTCGCTTTGCGCGATATAGTACTGTGCGTTGGGGAACAGCGGCTTGTTGTTGGCATCGACGATGCCGCCGATATGGTCGATATGTGCGTGCGACAGCACCACCGCATCGATGTCCTCCGGCTTGATGCCGGCTTCCTGCATGCTCTTCTGTTGCCGGCCGGTGGTCGGGCCGAACAGTTGCGACGTGCCCATGCCGGTATCGAACAGGATCAGCCTGTCGCCGGTGTTGACGATCGGCGAGTTCTGCTCGAGCACGACATTGTCGGGCGACAGGAAGTTGTCGGAGAGCATCTGCTTCACTTGTTCTTTCGGCACGCCGGTGAAGGTGCCGGACGGATCGCCAAGCGGGAGCGGGCCGTCCGATACGACGGTGACTTCGGCATCGCCGAGCATGAAGCGGTGCCAGTAGGGCGTCTGCGCGCCGAGCTTCGGCGCGCGCGCGACCGCGGTGCCGCCGAGCATGGTGCTGGCGCCGAGACCGGCACCGAGCGCGAGCAAGGATCGTCGTGAGACATTAAGCGTCATACGTTTTCCTCCACAATGTTTATGAGATTATTTCGCGTTGTCGCCCGCGACGGCCCGCCGCTTGACCTGATGCAGGCAACAGGATGCTGCGCTCGCCCGCGCAAGCTGGCAAGAAGAATAAGGCGAGCGCAGGCTCGCTAGAAATCTATCTGAGACGCAACCGCAATGTGCGTCGAATAAGGAAGGCTTATTTCGCTGCGCGCCTGGCCTCAATGCTATCCCAGATCTTCGCCGCGATATCCGTTCCGTTGAGCCGCTGGATCGCGCGGATACCCGTCGGGGACGTGACGTTGATCTCGGTGAGACTGCCGTCGATCACGTCGATGCCGACGAACAGCAGCCCGTGCTTACGGAGCGCAGGCCCCAGCGTCGTGCAGATCTCGCGCTCGCGGTCCGAGAGCTCGGTGGCCTTGGCCGCGCCGCCGCGCACCATGTTGGAGCGCAAATCGTCAGCCGCCGGCACGCGGTTGACGGCGCCGGCGAATTCGCCATCGACCAGGATGATGCGCTTATCGCCATGCTTCACCTCGGGAAGGAAGCGCTGGATCACCCACGGCTCCTTGAAGGTGACCGAGAACATGTCGAACAGCGAGCCGAAATTCATGTCTTGCGGCATGACGCGGAACACCGCGGCGCCGCCATAGCCATGCAGCGGTTTCATGACGACGGCGCCGTGCTGATCGCGGAATGCGTTGATCTCGTCGAGGTCGCGCGAGATCAGGGTCGGCGGCATCAGCTGCGGGAAGTTCATCACGAACAGCTTCTCCGGCGCGTTGCGTACGCTGACCGGGTCGTTGACGACCAGGGTCTTCGGGTGGATGCGTTCGAGGAGATGGGTCGAGGTGATGTAGGCGAGGTCGAACGGCGGATCCTGCCGCAGCAACACGACGTCGAAGGCGTTGAGCGGCTCGCGCTTCGGCTCGCCCAGCGTGAAGTGATTGCCGACCTCGTCGCGCACGGTGAGAAGCTGCACCGGTGCCACCAGCTCGTCGCCGCGCAGCGACAGCTTGTCCGGCGTGTAATAGGAAATGCCGTGGCCGCGCTTCTGCGCCTCTAGCAGCAGCGCAAAGGTGGAATCGCCGCGGATGTTGATGCGCGCGATGGGATCCATTTGGACGGCGACATTCAATTTCATGGGGTGTATCCCGCGAGTCTGGAGGTAACGTTAAGGGCTGGCGTCGAATGCCGCTAACACATGGCGCGGCAGGCTCTTCGGCGCAATCAGGACGGCATCGAATCTGAGATCAAATTCCGCATGTTCGGGATGCGCCATTAGCCAGGCCTGGGCGGTATTGATGATGCGCTGCTGCTGGCGCGGCGTCACCGCATAGGCGGCTTCATCGAGGCTGGCGCGCGCCTTGACCTCGACGAAGACGAGCAGGTTACGCCGGCGCGCCACCAGGTCGATTTCGCCATAGGGAGTACGGAAGCGCTTGGCGAGGATGCGATAGCCCTTGGCCATCAGATAGGCGGCGGCGCGGCTTTCGGCGGAGATGCCGGTCCGGAATGCCGCGACGCGTTCAGGGGAGGCGCTCTCAGTCTTCGCCATCGCCGTCCCTGATGTCCTTCGCGAGCTCGAGGGCGCGGGCATAAACCTCGCGGCGGGGGCGGCCGGACAGTTCGACCGCATGGACCACCGCGTCCTTGACGCTGCCGCGCGCGAGCTGCGCGCGCAACAGCTCATCCAGCGCATCCTGGTCCATCACCCCGGCATTGTCAGGCGGCGGTCCGACGACCAGCACGAACTCGCCGCGCGTCTCCAGCGTATCCGCGGCCTCCGCAAGCTCGGCGATCGGTGCGCGCGTGATTTCCTCGTGCAGCTTGGTCAGCTCGCGGCAGATTGCGGCGTCGCGTCCAGGCATGATCGCGGCGAGATCGCGCAAGCTCTCCTGAACGCGATTGCCGGATTCGAACATCACCAGCGTCGAATCGATCCTGGCGAGCTCGTTGAGCCGCGTCCGGCGCGCGTGCTCCTTCGCGGGCAGGAATCCTTCGAAGAAAAACCGGTCGGTCGGCAGCGCCGCGACCGATAACGCGGTCAGCACCGACGATGGGCCGGGGACTACGATCACCCGATGCTCGGCGGCGCAGACCTCGCGCACCAGCTTGAAGCCGGGATCTGATATCAACGGCGTGCCGGCATCCGAAACCAGCGCGATTGAGGCGCCTTGCGCCAGTTGCGCCAGCATCTTCGGTCGCGCCTGCGCGGCATTATGTTCGTGATAGGGTTGCAGCTCGGCGGCGATCGCGTAACGCTCGGTCAGGCGGCGCGTAATCCTTGTGTCCTCGCAGGCAATGATGTCAACACCAGCAAGCGTTTCCAGCGCGCGCAGGGTGATGTCGGCGAGATTGCCGATCGGGGTCGCCACCAGATGCAGCCCCGGAGCCGCCTTGGGGGCCGCCAGTATCTGGCCACCGACGGAAAAGGTTCTGTTTGAAGAACCCGCGGTGGCCTCCGGGCCGTACAAGGAACTAGCTTTTGCGCGCATAATGACAATCTAGAGGGACGGCGGTGCTTGCGCTACACCGGCAGCGGCGGTGGCTGAGCGCGGCCGAGCCAAGAAACGGGAGCCTCCCGGCAAGGTCTGGCGAGGCCATAATCCTTTTGTTTTAGTTAACTATTCGCCGACAATATGCCTGAATCCACCGGCCTCATCGAGGCTGAATGGAATCCTGGCCGATCACGGTCGGTCAAGAGAAGAGAGACGATGGCAGGCCCGCATCACCGCAAGTCCCCGCCGTCGGGCGCGACCCGGCGGACCGCGCTTGGCCTCATCATGGGCGCGCCGCTGCTGTCGGCCTGCTCGGGCGTCCAGCAAACCCTCAACCAGTTCTCGACCCCGGAGGCCGGGCCCGCGGGACCGCCGCAGCAGCCGCAGGCGATCGGAACGGGGCAGGTCAAGGTCGGGCTGGTTCTGCCGCTGTCGGCGGCTGGCAATGCCGGCGTCGCTGCGCAGTCGATGCGCAACGCCGCCGAGATGGCATTGGCGGAATTTCAGAATCCGAACATCCAGCTCCTGATCAAGGACGATGGCGGCAGCCCGCAGGGCGCGGCGCAGGGAACCCAGCAGGCGCTGTCCGAGGGGGCCGAGATCATTCTGGGGCCGCTGTTCGCGGGCTCGGTGCCGGCCGCCGCGCAGCTCACGCGCCAACGCGGAACCTCCCTGATCGCGTTCTCGACGGACTCGAGCGTCGCCGGGCGCGGCGTCTATCTTCTCAGCTTCCTGCCGGAGTCCGATATCAATCGCATCGTCGATTATGCGTCTGGTATCGGAAAGCGCTCCTTTGCAGCGATGGTGCCTGACAACGCTTACGGCAACGTGGTCGAGGCCGCGTTCAAGCAGGCGGTGAGCCACAAGAACGGTCGCATCGTCGCATTCGAGAAATACGGTGCCGACCGGGCGACGCCGGCGCGGAACTTGGCGCAGGCGCTCGGCCAGGCCGATGCACTCATGCTCGCCGATGACGGCGATTCGGTCGTCGCCACCGCGGACGCGCTGACCGCGGCCGGCGCCAATCTGCACAACATCCAGTTGCTCGGCACGGGGCTGTGGGACAATCCGCGCGTGTTCGCGAGCCCCGGGCTGCAGGGCGGCCTCTATGCCGCGCCCGATCCGGCCGGCTTCCGCAGCTTCGCGGGCCGCTACCGCGCCAAGTTCGGCGGCGAGCCGGTGCGCACGGCCACGCTTGCCTATGACGCCGTCGCACTGGTTGCGGCACTGGCCCGCACGCAAGGTGCACAGCGCTTCGCACCGGAAACGCTGACCAATCCTTCCGGCTTTGCCGGCATCGACGGCCTGTTCCGCTTCCGCTCCGACGGAACCAATGAGCGCGGCCTTGCCGTCATGAAGGTGGCGTCGGGTGGCAGCACCGCGGTTGCCGGCTCGCCGAAGAGCTTTGGCGCCTAGGCCACCTCGCTCAAAAGCGCTCTAAGCGGCAAGATCCGCAACGACGGCGTCGAGCACCGGGAAGCCAGACTTCGTCACCCGTAGCCGCCCGTCGGCATCGACCTCGATCGCGCCTTCCTCGCGCAACATGGCGATGCGGTGCGGATCGAGCTGACGACCTGACAGCGCCGCATAGCGCTTGGGATCGATGCCCTCGGCGAGCCGCAGTCCCATCAACAGGAATTCGTCGGCGCGTTCTTCGCTGTTGAGGCTATCGTCGGTGATGACGCCGTGCCCGCTTGATTCGACCCGCATCAGCCACGCCTCGGGCCGTTTCTCGGTCGCGGTCGCGTGTCTCACCCCATCGATGTCGAGCCGGCCATGCGCGCCGGGGCCGATGCCGGCATATTCCTCGCCGCGCCAGTAGACGAGGTTGTGCCTGCACTCGGCGCCGATGCGGGCGTGATTGGAGATTTCGTAGGCGGGCAAGCCTTCGCGGGTGCAGACCTCCTGCGTCACATCATAGAGCGCGCGTGCGGTCGCTTCATCCGGTGTCTGCAACTTGCCAGCGGCGTGCAGTCCGAAGAACGGCGTGCCTTCCTCGATCGTGAGCTGATAGAGCGACAAATGCTCGGCTGCTTCCGAGATTGCCTGCTTCAATTCGCTCGCCCACATCTGCGGCGTCTGGTCGGGACGCGCGTAGATCAGATCGAAGGAATAACGGTCGAACGCGGATCGCGCGATCGCAACCGCATCGAGCGCCTCGCGCGCCGTGTGCAAGCGCCCCAGCGCCTTCAGCGATGCATCGTCCAGCGCCTGGACGCCGAGCGAGACGCGGTTGACGCCGGCTGCGCGATAGCCGCGAAAGCGCGTCGCCTCCACGCTGGTCGGATTGGCCTCGAGCGTGACCTCGACATCGCGCGCCACCTGCCAGTGCTTGCCGATCGCATCGAGCACCGCGCCGACGGTCTGCGGCTGCATCAGCGAGGGCGTGCCGCCGCCGAGGAAGATTGAGGAGACTTCGCGTCCTGGCACACGCGCGGCCGTCGTCTCGATCTCGCGGGCAAATGCGCTTACGAAGCGCTCCTCGTCGACGGGCGCATGCCGGACATGGCTGTTGAAATCACAATACGGGCATTTCGACAGGCAGAACGGCCAGTGCACGTAGACGCCGAAGGCTGCTCGTTCAGCGTGGCTCAAGGCAGATCTCCGCGAGCTTCACGAAGGCGCGCGCGCGATGCGACAGGCCGAGCCCGAGCGGCGGCAGGCCGTGCTTCTCGATGCTGGTCATCTCGCCGAATGTACGTGTGTATCCGTCGGGCAGGAAAGCCGGATCGTAGCCGAAGCCCGCGGTGCCGCGCGGCGGCCAGACCAGGGTTCCATCGACGCGGGCCTCGACCTCGTCGAGATGATCATCAGGCCAGGCCACGCACAGCGCCGAGACGAAATGCGCCTTGCGCTGTTCGGGAGTGGTGGCGCCGCGCTCCTGCAGCAGGCGCTCGATCCGCGTCATCGCGGCCATGAAATCCTTGCCCTCGCCGGCCCAGCGCGCCGAATAGATGCCCGGCGCCCCGTCCAGCGCGTCGACCACGAGGCCGGAATCATCCGCAAAGGCTGGCAATCCCGTCGCCTTGGCCGCCGCGGACGCTTTGATCGCCGCATTGGCGCGAAAATTGTCGCCGGTCTCCTCGGGCTCGGCGAGGCCGAGCTCGCCGGCCGACACCGCTTCCACGCCGTGCGGCGCCAGCAGTTCCCGCATCTCGGCCAGCTTGCCGGGATTATGGGTGGCGATCACGAGCCTTCCGGTGATTCGGCGGTGCATGACCAATCTGTCTACGCCACCGCGATCTTTTGCAAGTCGACCAGACGCGCGACACCTTTGCGCGCCAGCGCCATCAACGCCAGGAATTCGTCCTGCGAGAACGGAGTCTTCTCGGCGGTGCCCTGCACCTCGATGATGCGGCCGTCGCCGGTCATGACGAAATTGGCGTCGGTCTCGGCTTCGGAATCCTCGGCATAATCGAGATCGAGCACCGGCGTGCCCTGATAGATGCCGCAGGAGATCGCCGCCACATTGTCGCGCAGCACGTTGGCCTTCAGCATGTTGCGGGCCTTCATCCAGTTGATGCAATCAGCCAGCGCCACCCAGGCCCCGGTGATCGAGGCGGTGCGGGTGCCGCCATCGGCCTGAATCACGTCGCAATCGACGGTGATCTGGCGCTCGCCCAATGCCTCAAGGTCGATGGCCGCGCGCAGCGAACGGCCGATCAGCCGCTGGATTTCGACGGTGCGGCCGCCCTGCTTGCCGGCGGAGGCCTCGCGGCGGGTGCGTTCCAGGGTGGCGCGCGGCAGCATGCCGTATTCGGCGGTGACCCAGCCGCGGCCCTGGCCCTTCAGCCAGGGCGGCAGCCGCTCCTCCAGCGTGGCGGTCACCAGCACATGGGTGTCGCCGAACTTCACCATGCAGGAACCCTCGGCATATTTGACGACGCCGCGTTCCAGCGACACGGGACGCAGTTCATCGGGCGCACGGCGGCTTGGCCGCATGAAGTCCTCCAAAAATCCGAGAAAAATGGCTGGCCGTGCTTGTAGGAGGGGGAAGGGGCAGCGGCAAGGGTTTTTGGCCCCGGTATCGGATGCCGAATGCATGCTTGTCACCGGCCTCCCGGATCGACAAATTAGGGGGCAATGTGAGGGAGTAGAGCGTGGCTCACCACGATCCGATAGGGTTGATCGCACCGCATGCCGGGCTGGCCCAGCTCAACGAACGTTCACGCGACATTTTTCGTCAAATCGTCGAAAGCTATCTGGCGACCGGCGAGCCGGTCGGCTCGCGCAACATCTCGCGCCTGATCGCCTTGCCGCTGTCGCCGGCCTCGGTCCGCAACGTGATGTCGGACCTCGAGCAACTCGGCCTGATCTACGCGCCGCACACCTCCGCCGGCCGGCTGCCGACCGAACTCGGTCTGCGCTTCTTTGTCGACGCGCTGATGCAGGTCGGCGATCTCACCGAGGACGAGCGGCAGTCGATCCGGACCCAGCTTGCCTCCGTCGGCCGCGCGCAAACGGTCGAGGCCGCGCTGGAGGAAGCCCTGATGCGGCTGTCGGGCCTGACCCGCGCCGCAGCGGTGGTGCTGACGCCGAAGTCGAATGCGCGGCTGAAGCACATCGAATTCGTGCGGCTGGAGCCGGAGAAGGCGCTGGTCGTGCTGGTCAGCGAAGACGGCCAGATCGAAAACCGGGTTCTGGCGCTGCCGCCGGGTGTTCCGTCTTCCGTGCTGACCGAGGCGAGCAATTTCCTCAATGCGCGGATCCGCGGCCGGACGCTGGCCGAAGCGCGCCTCGAGCTCGAGACCGCGTTGACGCAGAGCCGCGCCGAACTGGATCAGCTGACGCAAAAGGTCGTCGCGGCCGGAATCGCGAGCTGGTCCGGCGGCGAGAACGAGGATCGGCAACTGATCGTGCGCGGCCATGCCAATCTGCTCGAGGATCTGCATGCGCTCGACGATTTGGAGCGCATCAAATCGTTGTTCGACGACCTCGAGACCAAGCGCGGCGTGATCGATTTGCTCGGGCGCGCCGAGCGCGGCGAGGGGGTGCGGATTTTTATCGGCTCGGAGAACAAGCTGTTCTCGCTGTCGGGTTCCTCAACCATCATGGCGCCTTACAGCGACGCCCAGGGCCGGATCGTCGGCGTCCTCGGCGTGATCGGGCCGACACGGCTGAATTACGCCAGGGTGATTCCCACGGTCGATTACGCCGCGCGCATCGTGAGCAAGATCCTGGGCGGCTGACCGGAGGGCGGAAGGACGCTTGATTTTCCCTGCCCAAAGCACGATATCCCCCTAACCAATCCCCAAGATTTGAATCGACGCGAGTTTTCGAGAAGGCAAGCCATGACCGATCCGAACCGGACGAATGACAATACCGAGAATCCGGCGCCGACGGGTGAGCCTGTGGTCTCCAAGCCCTACATCATGCCTGATGAGCCCGAGGTTGGATCGGCCGAGGCGCTGGCCAAGGAACTGGCGGAGGCGCACGACAAGACGCTGCGCACGTTGGCCGAGATGGAGAATCTCCGTCAGCGCACCCGCCGCGAGGTCGCCGACGCCAAGACCTACGGCATTACCGGCTTTGCCCGAGACGTGCTCGAGATCGCCGACAATCTGCAGCGCGCGCTTGATGCCGTGCCGGCCGAGGCCAAGGAAGCCGCGGATCCCGGCCTCAAGGCGCTGATCGAAGGCGTCGAATTGACCGAGCGTTCGCTGCTCAACGCGTTGGAAAAGAACGGCGTGAAGAAATTCGATCCGATCGGCGAGAAGTTCGATCCGAATTTCCAGCAGGCGATGTTCGAAGTGCCCGACCCGTCGGTGCCGTCAGGTACAGTGGTGCAGGTCGTGCAGGCCGGCTACATGATCGGCGAGCGCGTGCTGCGTCCGGCGCTCGTGGGCGTTTCCAAGGGCGGCGCCAAGGCCGCCCCGGCTGCCGATTTCACGGCCTGATCGTCCGAACCTGGACAGGGCGCGGACGAAAGCGGTGCAGCTTGCGATCGCCGCGGCGTCATGCCGGCGGTTTCTCATGGGCCTTCGGCCAATAAGTGCCGAAGCCCCAGAGATCTCCTTCGAGGTCGCGGCAGGCAAAAAGACCTTACGCGATGTCGGACGACTGGAGGCGCTTGACGCCGGCCTTGTCCATATCGGACCAAGCCTTGGCCAGCGACCCCTGGGTGTCAATGCCGCGGCGTCTTCCACCACATAGGTTTCGAAGCCGGCCTTGCGGGCGTCGAGGGCAGTCGGCGCGCCTTGCGAGAAGCGCGATCAGCCCCGCGGCTCGACGCCGTCGCGCACCGCGCGGAAGCGCGGGAACGCCTTCTCCCAGTCGGTGCGCGGCGAGCTGCCGATGATGCGCATCGATGACTGCGAGCCGAACCGCAGCCACTGCACGATGGTCACCGGCGTATTGTCCTTGCCGCTGGTTGCGTCGATCCGGGTCTCGTAGCCCGGCTGGCCGTCGATCCGGATCGGCTCGGACATCGTGATGCGTCCGTCACGAACGCCGGGGATGGTGGTGGCGACCTGTTGGGCGAAACGGCCGCGGTCATCGGGAGAGGCCGCAGTCGAGGCGACGACGCCGAGGATCATGAAAGGCTTGGCCTCGAAGCCGCTCTTCTCGTCGCCGTCGGCCAGGATCAGCGCCGCGCCGGGCGCCACCATGCGGACGTTCTTGAAATCGGCAAGCTGGGTGACCTTGAACGGCATCAGGCCGAGCTGCTCGTCGACCGGCACCTCGTTGCGTATCACGGCGGAGGCGAACATCTGCCGGATGGCGTCATCGGTGTAGATCTTGGCGGCATTCTCGGGCACCTGGACCGCGACATAGCCGGAGAAGGTCGGCCCCGGCAGGATCATGGAATAGCGCCGCACATTGGTGGCGCCGTCCCGCGCGCTCTCGATAGTGTAGTAGCCGAGCCCGGCCGGCGTCTCGAGGCTTTCCGGCTTGATCCCGCCGCTGCCGCCGGGATTTGCCTTGAAGGCGCTGACCACCTCGCCATAGGCAGCCGCGGGCAGATCCGCGATCAGCACCTTCACGCTCTGGTCCTCAGTCTCGAAACCGACGAACGTCTTCGCGCGGGCAAGGCCGACCAGCGGCCTCATCCCGACATGTGCGCCCGGCGGAAACACCACGTCGGCAGCGAAGGCAGAGCACGTGGCGGCGATCAGCAAGGCGACCGCAGCGAGAAGGCGAAAAGGCATCATGGAGGATCTACCGGTTTGCTCGGCGGCCGTTCGACGGGCCGATGCAGGGCTGGGTGGGCCTCAGTCAGTCGGCCCGCTTTTAGCGGTTTTGATGGCCCTGCAACAGGGTCGCCATCTCTTCATTCCGGCCTGGCAGCCCCGATTCCGGACGTGTTTTGCCGGATAAGCCGGCACTTTCCGGTGTTTCCCGGCATCTCGGGGGGAGGCTCGCGCGAGCCCCGCCGCCAGCGGCCAAATAGCGCGCCCTCCCTCGCTCGCGCGCGGGACCGTTGTGAGCGTTCACTCAACAAGCGGCACGCTTGCGCGGTGGCGGATCGCCGTCGGTTGCGCTCGCAATCATTGCTGATTTGTTAACATGTTTCGGGGCTGAACCAGCGTTGACCCGGAGGCTGACACAATCTTTCAAACGTCAGTCTTTTCAGGCCTCAACGTTGCGTCCAGTCCTTGCGGGCCAGACCCTCTCTCCTATATCAGGCTCACCGTCGCAATATCGCGAGTATGTGAACGTCTGGGGGTTCGGTACGGAGCGCCGTCAGGGCCCAACCAACCTGCCGTAGCAAGAAGGATATGAAAACCATGGGTAAGGTCATTGGGATCGACCTCGGCACCACGAATTCGTGCGTCGCCGTAATGGATGGCAAAAACGCCAAGGTGATCGAGAATGCCGAGGGCATGCGGACGACGCCGTCGATCGTTGCCTTCACTGATGATGGCGAGCGGCTTGTCGGCCAGCCGGCGAAGCGCCAGGCGGTGACCAATCCGGAGCGCACGTTCTTTGCGGTGAAGCGCCTCATCGGCCGCCGCTATGACGACCCGATGGTCGAGAAGGACAAGAAGCTCGTTCCCTACAAGATCGTCAAGGCATCGAACGGCGACGCCTGGGTTGAAGCCGACGGCAAGACCTATTCGCCCTCGCAGGTCTCGGCCTTCATCCTGCAGAAGATGAAGGAGACCGCTGAGGCGCATCTCGGCCAGAAGGTCGAGCAGGCCGTTATCACGGTTCCCGCTTATTTCAATGATGCACAGCGTCAGGCCACCAAGGACGCTGGCAAGATCGCCGGTCTCGAAGTGCTGCGCATCATCAACGAGCCGACGGCTGCCGCGCTCGCCTACGGCCTCGACAAGTCGAAGGCCGGAACGATCGCGGTGTACGACCTCGGTGGCGGCACCTTCGACGTCTCGATCCTCGAGATCGGCGACGGCGTGTTCGAAGTGAAGTCGACCAACGGCGACACCTTCCTCGGCGGTGAGGACTTCGACATGCGCCTGGTCGGCTATCTTGCCGACGAGTTCCAGAAGGAGCAGGGCATCAACCTGCGCAACGACAAGCTGGCTCTGCAGCGCCTGAAGGAAGCCGCCGAAAAGGCCAAGATCGAGCTGTCGTCGACCACGCAGACCGAGATCAATTTGCCGTTCATCACGGCTGACCAGACCGGTCCGAAGCATCTGACGATGAAGCTGACCCGCGCCAAGTTCGAGGCGCTGGTGGCCGACCTCGTCGAGAAGACCATCGAGCCGTGCCGCAAGGCGCTGAAGGATGCCGGCCTGACCGCCGGTGAAGTCGGCGAAGTGGTGCTGGTCGGCGGCATGACCCGCATGCCGAAGATCCAGGAAGTCGTGAAGCAGTTCTTCGGCAAGGAGCCGCACAAGGGCGTCAATCCCGACGAGGTCGTCGCGATCGGCGCTGCGATCCAGGCCGGCGTGCTGCAGGGCGACGTCAAGGACGTGCTGCTGCTCGACGTGACCCCGCTGTCGCTGGGCATTGAGACGCTGGGTGGCGTGTTCACCCGCATCATCGACCGCAACACCACGATCCCGACCAAGAAGAGCCAGGTGTTCTCGACGGCCGAGGACAACCAGAACGCCGTCACGATCCGCGTCTTCCAGGGCGAGCGTGAGATGGCGGCCGACAACAAGATGCTCGGCCAGTTCGACCTGATGGGCATTCCGCCGGCTCCGCGCGGCATGCCGCAGATCGAGGTGACCTTCGACATCGACGCCAACGGCATCGTCAACGTCTCGGCCAAAGACAAGGCGACCGGCAAGGAACAGCAGATCCGGATCCAGGCATCCGGCGGTCTGTCCGAGGCCGACATCGAGAAGATGGTGAAGGACGCCGAGGCCAACGCGGCCGAGGACAAGAAGCGCCGCGAGGCGGTCGACGCCAAGAATCACGCGGACGGCCTGGTTCATTCGACCGAGAAGGCTTTGGCCGAGCACGGCTCGAAGATCTCGGACACTGAGCGTCGCGCGATCGAAGATGCCGTCAGCGACCTGAAGGAAGCGCTGAAGGGCGACGACGCCGAGGCGATCAAGGCCAAGACCAACACGCTGGCGCAGGCTTCGATGAAGCTCGGCGAGGCCATGTACAAGCAGCAGGCCGAGGCCGATGCGGCCAAGGGCGCTGCGAAGGATGACGTCGTCGACGCGGAGTTCACCGAGGTCGACGACGACAAGAACAACAAGAAGTCTGCTTAACGCGCGGGCTTGAGATGATGACCCTCACGCCAAAGAGCACGCTGAGCGTCTCGATGGAGTGGGGGTCATTTTTCGTTAAGCCGATCGCGGCATTTTCCCGACAGGCGCGGTCCCTGGCGATGAACTTCCAACGGAACTGACGGATGTCCACCAAGCGCTGCTACTACGAGACCCTCGAGGTCGATCGGAACGCGGACGAGACCAAGCTGAAGGCGGCTTTCCGCAAGCTCGCGATGAAGTGGCACCCGGACCGCAATCCCGGCGATGCGCAGAGCGAGGTCCGGTTCAAGGAAATCAACGAAGCCTATGAAGTGCTGAAGGACGGCGAGAAGCGCGCCGCCTATGACCGCTTCGGCCACGCGGCCTTCGAGCACGGCATGGGCGGCGGTGGCGGTCCCGGCTTCGGCGCAGGCTTCGCCTCCTCCTTCTCCGACATTTTCGAAGACCTGTTCGGCATGGCCGGGCAGCGCCGCAGCGGCGGCCGCGAGCGCGGCGCCGACCTGCGCTACAACATGGAGATCACGCTCGAGGAAGCCTTCCAGGGCAAGACCGCGCAGATCGAGATCCCGGTCTCCGTCACCTGCGAATCCTGCTCGGGCACCGGCGCCAAGTCCGGCACCAAGCCGAAGACCTGCTCGACCTGCGGCGGCGCCGGCCGTGTCAGGCAGGCACAGGGCTTCTTCACGCTGGAGCGTACCTGCCCCGGCTGCCAGGGCCGCGGCCAGATGATCGAGGACGCCTGCACCTCCTGCGGCGGATCCGGCCGGGTGACCCGCGACCGAACGCTGTCGGTCAACATCCCGCCGGGCGTCGAGGACGGCACCCGCATTCGTCTTGCCGGCGAGGGCGAGGCCGGTATCCGCGGCGGTCCGCCCGGAGACCTCTACATTTTCCTGTCCCTGACTGCCCACCAGTTCTTCCAGCGCGACGGTGCCGACCTGCACTGCCGCGTGCCGATCTCGATGGTAACGGCTGCGCTCGGCGGCGAGTTCGAGGTGCCAACGATCGACAAGGGCAAGACCAAGGTGAAGGTGCCAGCCGGCACGCAGTCCGGACGGCGATTCCGCATCGCATCAAAGGGCATGCCCGTGCTGCGGTCCCGCCAGACCGGCGACATGTATGTCCAGGTTATGGTCGAAACGCCGCAGAATCTGACCAAGAAACAGCAAGAATTGCTGGCGGAGTTCGAAAGGCTCTCGTCCGGTGCAACCCAGCCGGAGGCAGCGGGTTTCTTCTCTAAGGTCAAGGACTTCTTCGGAAACCGCTCCGCCCAGCAGTAGTCGTCGTGCTTGACCGTAACGGTTTCGAGCTATACGTCTTTGTGACTGTTTTCTGACAACCGCTCGATCGTGCGGTCCCGCTTGGTAGCGACATGCCCTTGCAATCGTCCGCGCGTGCGTTGAAGAAGCCCCTCCGTCTCGATGACGAGGTCCGTTTTCTCCGTTCATGGATTGAGAAGCCGCTGCATATGGGCGCGGTGATGCCGTCGGGGCGACTGCTGGCCCGCACGATGGCGCATTATGTCGACGCGAACGCCGAAGGGCCGGTCGTCGAACTTGGGCCTGGGACCGGTGCGATCACCAACGCGCTGATCGAGCATGGCGTCGATCAGAAGCGGCTCGTACTGGTCGAATACAATCCGGGCTTCTGCGCACTGCTGCGCGAACGCTATCCGCAGGCCAAGGTTGTCCAGGGTGACGCCTACGCGCTGCGCGACGCGCTCTGGGAGGTCATGAAGTCTCCCGCCTCCGCGGTGGTGTCCGGCCTGCCGCTCGTCACCAAGCCGATGCTGACGCGCGTGAAGCTGATCCGCGACGCCTTCGTGGCGCTCGCACCCGGCGCTCCCTTCATTCAGTTCACCTATTCGGTCGTGCCCCCGATCCCGAAATCGCTACCGGGCGTGTCCACAGAAGCTTCCGAACGGATCTGGATGAACCTTCCGCCCGCGCGGGTCTGGGTGTATCGCAAGGGCTGATCGCTCTGCGCTCTCGCGCGGGCTCGCCCGACCTGCGATTTCAAAATGTCCGCGCTGAAAATCCTTGTGATCCCGGGATCGCTTCGTACCGGCTCGCTCAATGCCAAGCTGGCAGCAGTCGCCGCGCTGGAATTGGTGCAGCTTGGCGCGGATGTCACCCGCATCTCGCTCGCCGATTTTCCGCTGCCGATCTATGACGGTGACCTGCAGGCCAAATCCGGTGTGCCGCTGAATGCGGTCAACCTCAAGCGGATGATCGGCGCCCATCACGGCGTGCTGATCGTGACGCCGGAATATAATTCCTCGGTGCCGGCGCTGGTGAAGAACACGATCGACTGGGTCAGTCGCGTGCAGGACCCGCACGAGGCCCGCGGCGAGGTGTTCCGCGACCGCGTCTTCGCGATCGCTGCGGCCTCCGGCAACCGGCTCGGGGGGACGCGCGCGCTGGCGGCGCTGCGGCTGATCCTCTCGGCGTGCCACGCGACCGTGATTCCGAACCAGCTTGCACTGTCATTCGCCGAGCAGGCCTATGACGATATGGATCGTCTAAAACACCACGCCGACATCGAGGCGATGCGGGCGTTGACGCGGCAGTTGATCGATCATTCCCAACGCATGATGTGAGGTGACATGCAGCCAGCCAGGATCGCTCCGAGAGACCGGTTGATTGTGGCGCTCGATCTGCCGTCCGTTGCTGCGGCGGAGGCGATGATCGAGAAGCTCGACGATAGCGTGGCCTTCTACAAGATCGGCTATCAGCTCGCCTATGCCGGCGGCCTGCCGCTGGCAAAGCAGCTTGCTAACAGCGGCAAGAAGGTCTTCATCGATCTCAAGCTGCACGACATCGGCAACACGGTCGCGCGCGGCGTCGAGAGCATCGCGAGCCTCGGTGCAACCTTCCTCACCGTGCATGCCTATCCGCAGACCATGAAGGCCGCGGTCGAAGCGCGCGCCGGCTCCGGCCTGAAGATCCTCGCGGTCACCGTGCTGACCTCCTACGATGACAACGATCTTCATGCCGCGGGCTATCGTCTCAACGTCTCCGATCTCGTTGAAGCGCGCGCCAGGCAGGCGCAGGCGCTCGGCGTCGATGGCCTGGTGAGCTCACCCGAGGAAGCGGCCGCCTTGCGCAAGATCGTCGGGCCTCAGATGCATCTGGTGACGCCGGGGATCCGCCCGGCGGGATCGGCCACCGGCGACCAGAAGCGTATCATGACGCCGGCCCGTGCGATTGCCGCCGGCGCTGACTATCTGGTGGTGGGGCGGCCGGTGATGGAAGCTGCCGACCCCAAAGCCGCCGCAGAAGCCATTCAAGCTGAGATCGCGCAGGCGATTGCCTGAGCAGAAACAAGGGAGAGAGAAATGGCGAAGGGCTACTGGATTGGACGCGTCGACGTTCACAGTGAGGAGGGCTACAAGCCCTACATGGCAGCCAATCCGGCCATTTTCCAGAAGTTTGGCGGCAAGTTCATCGTGCGCGGTGGCAAGTTCACCAGCGTCGAGGGCCAGAGCCGCTCGCGCAATGTCGTGATCGAATTTCCGGACTACGAGACCGCTCTGGCCTGCTACCACTCGCCGGAATATCAGGCCAACATCAAGGTGCGGCAGCCGCATTCGATCGCCGATCTCATCATCATCCAGGGTCACGACAGCCCGTAGACGGCCGGTTCGGCTGCCGGAACAGCCTCGATGACCCCCGTTCGGGCATGATCCATCGCCGGAAAACCGGTTTCCACTTTCCCGGATCATGCTTTATACGGCCCTGAGAGGTGAGCCATGGCTGACATGCGTCTGATCGTTGCGGGAGCCGGCGGCCGGATGGGCCGCACGCTGACGCGGGTAATTTCCGAAACCCCGGGGGCGGTTCTGGTGGGCGCGCTCGAAGCGCCGGGCTCGGAACTGCTGGGCAAGGATGCCGGGGTGCTGGCCGGCCTGCCGGCCAACGGCGTCACGCTGTCGGCCGATCTGTGGTCGATGTCGGCCGATGCCGACGGTATCCTGGATTTCACCGTGCCGGCCGCGACCATCGCCAACGTCGCGATCGCGGCCCAGCGCCGCCTCGTTCACATCATCGGCACCACCGGCCTGTCGCCATCAGATGATGCCGTGATCAGGAGCGTGACTGATCGCGCCATCGTGGTGAAGTCGGGCAACATGAGCCTCGGCGTCAATCTGCTCGCCGCGCTGGTCAAGCGCGTTGCGCAATCGCTCGACCAGAGCTTCGATATCGAAATTCTGGAGATGCATCACAAGTCCAAGATCGACGCGCCGTCCGGCACGGCTTTGATGCTCGGCGAAGCCGCGGCCGCCGGACGCAAGATCGCGCTGGAGCAGCATTCGGCGCGTGGCCGCGATGGCCTCACCGGCGCACGGCGCGCTGGCGACATCGGCTTTGCTTCCCTACGCGGCGGCACCATTGCCGGCGATCACAGTGTGATCTTTGCCGGTCCGTCGGAGCGCATAACGCTCTCGCATCATGCCGAGGACCGCGCGCTGTTCGCGCAAGGCGCGCTGAAGGCGGCGCTGTGGGCGCATGGCAAGAAGCCCGGCATGTACTCGATGGCAGACGTGCTCGGACTGAGCGAATAATCAAGCTGAAACAACAATGGAAACCTTTGAATGAGCGAACGTCTTCTTGTGCTCGTGCGGCACGGCCAGAGCGACTGGAACCTGAAGAACCTCTTCACCGGATGGAAGGATCCCGATCTCACCGAGCAAGGCATCAACGAAGCCAAGGAAGCCGGCCGCAAGCTGAAGGCGCAGGACCTGTCGTTCGATGTTGCCTTCACCTCCGACCTCACGCGCGCCCAGCACACGCTGAAGCTGATGCTCGCCGAGATCGGCCAGACCGGGCTGCCGACGACACAGAACCTCGCGCTCAACGAACGCGACTATGGCGATCTCTCCGGCCTCAACAAGGACGACGCGCGCAAGAAGTGGGGCGAAGACCAGGTGCTGATCTGGCGCCGTTCCTACGACGTGTCGCCGCCCGGCGGCGAAAGCCTCAAGGACACGCTGGCGCGCGCCTTGCCCTACTACGTGCAGGAGATCCTGCCCGGCGTGCTGCGCGGCCAGCGCACGCTGGTTGCTGCCCACGGCAATTCGCTGCGCGCACTGATCATGGTGCTGGAAAAGCTGACGCCCGAGCAGATCATCAAGCGCGAGCTCGCGACCGGCGCGCCCGTGGTGTACCGGCTCAATGCCGATTCCACCGTGGCATCCAAGGTCGATCTGGCGGGCTGAGCGAACGGAGCTGCACCGTTCACGGCTTCCTAGGATGACGGGAAGCTGAACCGTTCGCCTTAGTGCAAGCCCACCTGCCCGGCTTCCCAGCCCAGCATCGCCTGCTTGCGGGTAATGCCCCAGTGATAGCCGGTCAGCGCGCCGCTCTTGCCGAGTGCGCGATGGCAGGGCACCACGAACGACACCGGGTTGCGGCCGACCGCGGCGCCGACGGCGCGTGACGCCTTCGGATTGCTGATCTTGTTGGCGATGTCGGAATAGCTGACCGCGCAGCCCATCGGGATCTTCAGCAACGTCTCCCACACCCGCACCTCGAAATCGGTGCCGATCAGGACCACGCGCAGCGGCTGGTCCGGCCGCCACAACCGCGTATCGAAGATGCGCTGCGCCAACATGGTGGTGCCGTCGGTGTCCTCGACATAGGTCGCGTTCGGCCAGCGCCGCGTCATATCGGCGAAAGCGATCTGCTCGTCACCGGGATCGGCGAAGGCGAGGCCCGCCAGCCCCCGGCTCGTCGCGATCACGATCGCGGTGCCGAACGGCGAGGGATGGAAGCCGTAGCGCAGCGTCATGCCGGCGCCGCCGTTCTTCCACTCGCCGGGCGACATCGCCTCGTGAGTCACGAACAGGTCGTGCAGACGGCCCGGCCCTGAAAGGCCGGAGTCGAGCGCCGCATCGAGCACGCTGGCGGAGCCGCGCAGCAGGCCCTTGGCGTGGTCCAGGGTCAGCGCCTGCATGAAGGCTTTCGGCGTCAGCCCCGCCCAACGGCGGAACAGATGGTGGAGCTCATCCGGCGTGACACCGGCGGCGTCGGCCATCGCCTCGATGGTCGGCTGCGCACGCCAGTGCTCCGAGATGAAGGCGATCGCGCGCCGCACCGAATCGTAGTCACGCAGCGCTGCGTTCTGGAGGCCCGGCTTGGCCAGGCGCTGGTCATGTATGGCGAGTGTCATCATGGTCTCTGATTTAGGAGCCATGGCGCGTCCGAACCACCCGATTTCTGACAAGCCGATCAATGAATGGGATTATAGGTCGGGCCCCGCTTGGCGGTGTTCAGCGCAGCTATCAAGGCTTTGGAAAAGCTGGCCTTTTCGTCCGGACTCAGGAAGCTCCCGATGCTCACTCGGCGGCCCCTGGAGATCAGGTAAAGCCGTTCGATGCCGAACTCCTCGTGCGACTTCTGCTCGAACTGCACCCAGAGCGGATTGAGCACCCATTCCACCACATGGCCGCGGTGGCTGATCCGGCGCACCCGCAATTCCGAAGATGTCACGGTGATCTCCTCGCTCGCTTTGGCGGTGCGGAAATTCACCTTGAACGCCCAATAGATCACCAGCACGTCGAGGCCGAAGAAGCCGAAGATCGGCCAGGCACCCATCCACCAGAACACCGCGCCGGCGATGAAGCTGATCGCGGTGACCGATGTCATCAGCACCGCGAAGCCGGTCCGGTTGAGCGAGCGGTGCGGTGTCAGCAATGCAGAGAACAGCGCCGGCTCGGCGTCAGAGCCGATCACCTCAAGGTCATCCCTGGGATCAAAATCATTGCCTGCAGTCATGACGTATCAGTATATCCCGGTCATGGCCAAAATCATCCGCTCTCAACGCGCCAAGTCGTCAAGTGTTCGGTCCGCGCCGAAGAAGCCCGCGAAAACGGCAAAGCCGCTGCCCAAACGCGCGGTTAAGAAGGCGGCGAAACCGAAGCCCTGGACGGAAGCGGAGGTCTACGAGGCCTTCAATCGGTTCCGCGAAGCCAATCCAGAGCCCAAGGGTGAGCTCGAACACCTCAACCCCTACACGCTGCTGGTCGCGGTGGTGCTGTCGGCGCAGGCGACCGATGCCGGCGTCAACAAGGCGACACGGGCGCTGTTCGCGGTCGCCGACACCCCGGAGAAGATGCTCGCGCTCGGCGCGGATAAGGTGCGCGACTACATCAAGACCATCGGGCTGTATCGCAATAAGGCGAAGAACGTCATTGCGCTGTCCGAGAAGCTGATCGCCGAATTCGGCGGCGAGGTGCCGCGCACCCGCGCCGAGATCGAGTCACTGCCCGGCGCCGGCCGCAAGACCGCGAATGTCGTGCTCAATATGGCGTTCGGCGAGCACACGATGGCGGTCGATACCCATGTGTTTCGCGTCGGAAATCGCACCGGGCTGGCGCCCGGCAAGACCCCGCTCGAGGTCGAGCTGGCGCTGGAGAAGGTGATCCCGCTGGAGTTCATGCTGCACGCCCATCACTGGCTGATCCTGCATGGCCGCTACACCTGCCTCGCGCGCTCGCCGCGTTGCGAAGTATGTCTGATCAATGACCTTTGCCGGTGGCCGGAAAAGACCGTCTGAGGCATGATCGACATCATGAGGTTGTAACCACTGCGAGTGGTTTCTGGATCCGCTTCGGGATCCCGCTCTTCGCGGTGCTCGTCGCGCAAATGCGGCGTGGCCGTCTCCTGAGTGCGCCGTTATCGCAGCGAAATTTCCTGATGCTGTCGCGGCTCGATCAACTCGGGCCGCGAGCCGGACAGCCGTTTGTGCATGTGGACCATGAAGGCCATGCCGAACAGCGGTGTCGCCAGATTGACGATCGGGATCGAGACGAAGGCGGCGATGAACAGGCCCGCGGTGAATATGGTCGATGCATGGTCCCGGCGCATCGCCTTGGCTTCCGCGGGCGAGCGGAAACGCATCGCGGCGAGCTCGAAATATTCCCGTCCCAACAGCCACGCGGTCGCGATGAAGAACACGATGAAGCCGACGCCCGCGAACAGCACGAAAGGCAGTGCAACCAGGTAGACCAGGATCGTCAGCAGCGCCGTCTTGGCGCCTTCGGTCATCGCGAGCGCGAACGGCAATGCAGCGCCGGGCGGCTCGGCCGGATAATGCTCGCGCTCGACAATGTCGGCGACGTCGTCGACGAACAGGCTCGCCACCAGCGAAGTGATCGCGGGCATCAGGAAGATGCCGCCGAGCACGACGCCAAGGCCGGCGGCGATCGAGATGACCCAGGACAGCACGTGCAGGGTGGAATGGAAGTTCGGGCCGAGCATGCCCTCCGCCCAGACCTCGCCATAGTCGGCAACCCAGCTGAGCAGCCGCTGCAAGCCGATCGCCAGCACCGTGATGAGCACGAGCGCAAGCCCGATCGAGCGCCACAGGATCGAGCGCATCGGCGGTGACAGGATCTGCGAAAGCGCCTTGACGGCGGCGTCCAACATGACTGGGTTACCTCTCCGGAAGTTCTCGCGAGAGGTAGACACCCGATAAGGCTTCGGCAAGTGCCGCTTGTGTCGCGGGTAGAGCGTTTTCGAGCGAAGTGGACACCGGTTCGCGTGAGGAAAACGCGTCAAATAGAGATTTAGAGCTTCGGTTCTGATCCAATCAGAACCGAAGCTCTAAGCGTCGAGCGGCTTGCCGCGGACCGTGGGTCCCCAGACGCCGATCGCGATGATCACGATGACCATCGCCGTGGTGATCAGGCCGAACACCCCGCCGACGCCGGCTTCGCGCAGCATGAAAGCCACGATGAAGCCGGAGAAGGTCGCGCTGAGCCGGCTCATCGAATAGACGAGGCCGGCCGCGCGGGCCCGGATCGCGGTCGGGAACACCTCGGTCTGGTAGGCGTGATAGGCATAGGACAGCGTCATGTTGGCGCCGGTCACCAGCACGCCGCTTGCGATCAGGAGCCCCGGCTCGGTGAGTTGCGAGAACGCGAGGCCGAACACCGAGATCGCCGCGGCGGCGCCGCAAATGATCCATTTGCGCTCGAAGCGATCGGCGAAGGTTGCGGCGAGCAACGGCGCGAGCGGATAGGCGACGGCGATGATGAACGAGTACTGCAGGCTCTTGGTGACGGTGATGCCCTTCTGGACCAGCAAGGCCGGCACCCAGTTGGCGAAGCCGTAGACGCCGAACGCCTGGCAGAGGTTGAAGATCATGAAGAGCACGACCAGCGCGCCATAGGGCGGCTGGAACAACTCGGTATAGCCGGCCGGCTTGATCGGCGCGCGCGCCGGTGCGATCGCAACCCCTGCTGCTGGCCGCGCGGCAGCCGCGCATGCTGCGGCCTCGAGCGTCCGCATGATCTTGTCGGCCTCGCCGGCGCGGCCGTGGCGGGCCAGCCAGAGCGGGCTTTCGGGCACATAGAGCCGCAGCACCCAGATCACCATGCTCGCGGCGGCGCCGATCAGAACGACCCAGCGCCAGCCGTCGATGCCGTAGGGCATGAGCGGCACCAGCCACCACGACAGCGCCGCGACGATCGGCACCGCCGACAGCATCACGGCCTGGTTGATCGCAAAGGCGCGGCCGCGCATCCAGCTCGGCACCAGCTCGGTGATGTAAGCATCGATGGTGATGACCTCGATGCCGATCCCGATCCCGGCGATGAAGCGCCACAGCAGCAGGCCGCCGGGCGTCGTCTGGCACGCCATGATGACGGAAGCGACGCTGTAGAACAGCAGCGAATAGGTGAAGACCGCCTTGCGCCCAAAGCGGTCGGCGAGGAAGCCGAGGAAGAAGGTGCCGACGAACAGGCCCGCGAAGGTCGCGGCGACGAAGGCGCCGATGCCGGAGAAGCCGAAGAAGGCTTGGGTTGTCGTGGTCATCAAGCCGCTGCGGCTGAGACCGGGCGCGATGTAGCCGGTGAAGAACAGATCGTAGATCTCGAAACAGCCGCCGAGCGACAGCAGGATCACGAGCCGCCAGACATAGGCGGAGGTGGGCAGCGCCTCGAGCCGCCGCGAAATCTCGTCAGGCTCGCTTGTCGTGCTGACACGATCGGTCACTGAGCCGACGTCGACGGCGCTCATGCTGGTCCTCCCCGAATGGTCCAATGGCCGCCTTTCTTGCGAAGGCGTGCCGGTCGGCGCCATGTTTGGCAGTTGGAAGCCAGAAATCCAGACGAACATATCGAAGGAATCGTTCGATATTTTCGATGGCGCTATTCCCCGACGCTTTCTTCACGCGAACCGGCGTCCGCTTCGCTTGGAAGCGCTTCAGATCAGGAGCGTCGCCTCCCAGGCGCCGCGCCCCACCTGTTCGGCGACCAGCGAGCGGATCAGCCGGCACATTTCTTCCATCACGTAGGTCATCGGGCGGTTGCGCAAGCGACAGAGATAGAGCGTGCGGGTCAGCCTCGGTTCGATTACCTCGCGTGCGACCAGCGCCTTTGCCTTCAACGGCTCGCTCACGAAGTGGGTCGTCGCGATCGTGCAGCCCAAACCGGCGGTAAGGGCACCGATCATGCCGCTGGTCGAGTTGAGATGCAGGATCGCACTGGCTTCCAGCCGCTTGAGCGGCACGGGGTCGTCCAGCAGCGCGCGGGCCGACAGCCCGTGCCGGAGCAGGATCAGCGGCAACTGCGCGACCTGCTCGAACGTGATCGGTCCCTTGTTGCCAATCAGCTTCTCCGTGCCGACGCAGAACATCTGCTCTTCCAGCACTGGCTCAGCGATCAGGTCCTTTTCCGACGGTGGGTTGTAGACCAGCGCGAGATCGACCTCGGAGCTCATCAGATGCAGCAGCGTGGCACCGGAGAGGCTTTCGGTCAGTGACAGCTTCAGGTTCGGATATTTCGTCAGCACAGTTCGCATCAGCGGCACGCCGATCGCCTTCATGCCGGAATTGGCCATGCCGATCGAGATGTCGCCGGCGATCTCGCTGCCGCCTTCCTTGATCTCGCGCTCGGCCGCCGCCATCGCGCGCAGGATGATGCGGGCATGCTCGTAGAGCCGTTCGCCGGCCGCGGTCGGTTCCATGCCGCGCGGCTTGCGCTCGAACAGGGGTGTAGTGAATTCGGCCTCGAGGTTCGCGATATGATGGCTGAGCGCGGACTGCGCGACATTGGCCTGATCCGCGGCCCGCGACAGGTTGCGCTGCTCATAAACCGCGATGAAATAGCGAAGCTGGCGCGAGTCCATCGGACCTTGCGTTCTGGAACCACGAATACACTATTCGACAGATTATATTTTTCAGATAGCGTGCGAAAGCCTAGTCTGTCTCAGTGGCGAAATGATCACGGAGCAACCGATGACGGGGAGCGGACTGCCGCTGGATGGCGTTAGGGTCGTCGAGATGACCCACATGGTGATGGGCCCGACCTGCGGCATGATCCTGGCGCAGCTCGGTGCCGAGGTGATCAAGGTCGAGCCGCCGGCCGGCGACAAGACCCGCATCCTTGGCGGCATGGGCGTCTCGTTCTTCCCGCTGTTCAACCGCGGCAAGCGCAGCGTCGTTCTCGATTTCGGCAAGCCTGAAGACCGCGAGACCATGCACCGGCTGCTCGCAAGCGCCGACGTGTTTCTGGAGAATTTTCGCGACGGCCAGCTCGAGAAGCAGGGGCTCGGCGCGGAGGAGTTGCGCAAGAAGTATCCGCATCTGATCCTCGCCGGCCACAAGGGCTTTCTGTCCGGCCCCTACGACCATCGTCCCGCGCTGGACGAGGTCGTGCAGATGATGTCGGGGCTCGCGGCGATGACCGGGACGCGCGACAAGCCGCAGCGGGTCGGCTCTTCCGCCAACGACATCATGGGCGGAATGTTCGGCGTGATCGCGATCCTCGCCGCGCTCTACCAGAGGCGCGGCGGCAACAGGAACGGCGCGGACATCCGCATCGGCCTGTTCGAGAACTGCCTGTTCCTGGTCGCCCAGCACATGGTCGAGTACGAGATGACCGGGCGCAAGCCGCGCTCGATGCCGGAGCGCGAGCACGCCTGGCCGATCTACGACATCTTCGAGGCCGCCGGCGGCGATCGCATCTTCATCGGCGTCGTGACCGAAGGCCACTGGCAGAGCTTTTGCCGCGAGTTCGGTCTCGAGGAGTTTGCCGACGATCCCACGCTGCGCACGACGACCGACCGCATCATGGCGCGTGACCGGATCATTCCGCGCGTCGCCGAGAAGATCAAACGCTGGAAGGTCGCGGATCTGTCGGCCAAGCTCGACGCGCTCAACATCTGCTTTTCGCCGATCAATCGGCCCGAGGATTTGCTGCAGGACCCGCATGTGCTGCGCCCCGGTGGCCTCGTCAACAACGTCAATGCCGACGGCAAGCCGTTCCGCGTGCCCGCACTCCCGGTCGAATGGAATGGCGGCAATATCGGCGAAGGCCTGAAAGTGCCGGTGCTCGGTGCCGATACCGATGCGGTTCGTGCCGAGCTCGAACAACAGAAGCGCTCAACCGGAAACGCTGCGTGAGGCCGTCATGACCCGTGTCCACGATATCTATCCCAACGACAGAGTGAGCCTGCGCGAGGTCGGCCTGCGCGACGGCCTGCAGCTGGTGAAGACGTTCCCGTCGACAGCGGCGAAGCAGCGCTGGGTGCGCGATGAATATGCCGCCGGCGTCAGGCATTTCGAGGTCGGTTCGTTCCTGCCCGCCAAGACCTTCCCGCAGTTCGTCGATGTCCGCGACGTCGTCGCGACCGTCGCCGCGCTGCCCGGCGCGCACGGCGTCGCGCTGGCGCTGAACGAGCGCGGCGTCAACGAGGCGCTGGCCTCCGGCGTGGCTGAGATCGCTTCGGTGGTGTCGGCGACCGAGGAGCACAGCCAGGCCAACGCCAACCGCTCGCGTGAATCCGCAATCGAGAACGTCAAGCGCCTCTGCGAATTGCGCGACGCCAGCGCGCACAAGCCGGTGGTCAATGCTGCGATCTCGATGGCGCTGGGCTGCTCGATCGTGGGTGCCGTCAATCCGAAGGAGGTGCTGCGCCTGACCGAGAAGCTCTACGAGATTGGCGTCGACATGGTCGCGATCGCCGACACCGTCGGCTACGCGGGTCCGAGGCAGGTCGGCGAGCTGACCAAAGGCGCGGTGAGAATCGCGGGCTCGAAGCCGGTCTGCGTCCATCTGCACGACACGCGCGGCATGGGCATCGCGAACGCCTCCGCCGCGCTCGATGAAGGCGCCCGCGTGCTCGACGGGTCGCTCGGCGGGCTTGGCGGCTGCCCGTTCGCGCCGGGCGCGACCGGCAATGTCGTGTTCGAGGATCTCGTCTTCCTCTGCGAGAGCAAGGGATTCCCGACCGGCATCGATCTCGACCGGCTCATTGCCGTGCGTTCGATCCTCAAATCCGAGATGCCGAACGAGCCGCTCTATGGCGGCCTTGCCCGCGCCGGCCTGCCCTGCGGCACCAAGGCGAAGGCGGCGTAATCTTTCTTCTCCCTCGCCCCGCTCTTGCGGGGAGAGGGTCGGGGTGAGGGGCTCTCTCCGTGAGAAATGGGTTTGGACCGCCTCACCCGGATCGCATCTAATGATGCGATCCGACCTCTCCCCGCAAGTGGGGCGAGGTAGTTTCGCTCAATCGTGATGAGGCCCACGCTTGCGCTGCTTCTTGTCAGGCGCCGTCGGGATCATCACCACCCGGCCGTAGCGGACGCCGCGCTCGGCGATGATGTGGTCGGCGAAATGCCGGACCGCGTTGCTCGCGCCCTTCAGCGCGGTCACCTCCATGCAGCTGTCGTCGTCGAGATGGACGTGCAGCGTCGCCAGCGACAGATCGTGATGGCCGTGGAAGTTCTGCACCAGCCGTTTCGACAGGTCGCGCGCGGCATGATCGTAGACATAGACCAGCGCCGCCACGCATTGCCCTGAGGGCGCCTGCTCCGCGCTCTGCTGCAGTCCCGCACGCGCGAGGTCGCGGATGATCTCGGAGCGATTCTGATAGCCGCGCTCTTCTGCGGCGGCGTCGATCTCCGCAAGCAAATCATCCTCGATGGTGATGGTGATCCGTTGCATGGGCTATCCGTGTTGGCTTGCGCGGCCGCCTTGGCAGCGACGTTCTGTCCTCACGCCGCCGGCTCCGCGGCCGAGATCGTCACTTGCGCAGCCGCAACCGGTGCCTCTTCGCCAATCTCTTCAGGAACAAGCGGCGGCGACCTGCTTTCTGGAAACACACTGAATTCGCCCGCTACCTCCTGGAGCGGCTTCTGCTTGTCGGCCCAGTGCAGGGCGGTGTAGTCGAACCCGTGCACGATGGTTGGTTTGACGATTTCGAAATAGGGCGAGATGTCGAAGTCGCGGGGCATGTAGAGCGAGGAATCGCGGATGTGCAGGATCTCCCGCCGCGCCTTGCGGCTGGCTGCGCGCGTGATCTTGGGCAGGATCGGATAGCGCACGGCGTCGAAGGCCTGCGCGATCAGCGCCGAGCAGATGATCTTGGTCGGATCGCCGGAGCCGAACGCGATCATGCGCCGCCGCCAGCGCTGCGGGATCGGCAGCGGGAACAGATAGCGCGCCAGGTCGACGATGTTCTTGGTGTCGTAGCCGAAGCCGATGCGGTTGATCGCGTAGCGGCAGACCGTGGTGCGGTCCTCGTAGGACAGGCCGACCGGACGGCAGATGCGGGTGTGATAGGTGAAATATTTCGACAGGGGCGCGGAGGTCACGCCTTCGCCAACATTGGCCTCGATCAGCACATGCTGTTCGCCATCGGGCTCGGTCGCGCCATCGACCGGGCCGACATAGAGCGCGGCATGCGACCACGTCGACTGCGTGAGGTATTTGATGATGCCGGAAATCCGGTTGTTGCCTTCGACCAGCAGGACATCGCCGGGCTGGATGATGCCACGCAACTGATCCGGTTCGCTCGGCGTGAACGGCTCGTAACCCGGGATTTCCTTTTGCAGGTACCCCGCGATCCATTTGCCGACAGTATCGAGCATCAAGCCCATGGAATCCCCCCGAGCGGTTCTACGACCGCTTGCTGCGACATAATCATGGTCGCCAGCCGTTTCAATTTAGTTCATGCATGGCGCGGATCAATCATGATTGATTCACCATGATGGTTGCTGCGGTCAGTGAGATGCGGCACAGTTCGCGAAGCGTTCCCTTTTGCTGCAAGTCTCCGGAAACCATGCCATGACAATGACCCGCCGCGATTTCCTGTCGGCGTCCGCAGGGCTCGCAGTGGCGCCTGCACTGGGCGGCCGGGTCTTTGCGGCGCAGTTGCCGCGCGAAGCCGACATCGTCGTGATCGGCGCAGGCGCGGCGGGCATTGCCGCGGCGCGGCGGATCACCGCCGCAAATCGCAAGGTGATTGTGCTCGAGGCCGCCGGCCGGATCGGCGGGCGCTGCCAGACCGATGCATCGACCTTCGACGCGCCGTTCGATCGCGGCGCGCGCTGGATGCACAATCCCGAGACCAATCCGATGGTTCGGCTGGCCCGCGCGGCCGGCCTCGAGATCGTCACCGCGCCCGCGGGCCAGAAGATCCGCATCGGCCGGCGCTATGCCCGTCCCGGCGAGACCGAGGAGTTTCTTGCGGCGCTGGTGCGTGCCAACCGCGCCATCGACGATGCCTCGCGCAAGGCCGATATCGCCTGCGCTGCGGTGTTGCCGAAGGACCTCGGCGATTGGGCCGGCACCGCGGAATTCCTGCTTGGCGCCAGCTTCAGCGGCAAGGACCTCAAGGATGTCTCCGTCGTCGACAAGGCGCGCGCGCAGGACCGCAACGCCGCGATCGGCTGCCGTCAGGGGCTTGGCGTGTTGGTCGCAAAGCTCGGCGAGCAGCTTCCCCTGGCGCTGTCGACGCCGGCGCAGCGCATCCTGTGGAGCAACCGCGACGTGATGGTCGAGACGCCCGCCGGCAAGATCACCGCGCGTGCCGCTATCATCACCGTGTCGAGCAACGTGCTCACCGGCGGCATCATCAAATTCGCGCCAGAGATTCCGAAGCGCGCGCTCGATGCCGCGGCAAGGCTCAGCCTCGGCAGTTACGACCGCATCGCGCTGCAGATGCCCGGCAACCCGCTCGGTCTGTCGCACGACGACGTCATCATCGAGCAGAGCAATTCGACCAGGACGGCGCTGCTCTACGGCAATATCGGCGGCTCGTCGTTCTGCACGATCGACGTCGCCGGCTCCTTCGGGCGCGAACTGTCCGCGCAGGGCGAGAAGGCGATGTCGGCCTTCGCGGTGGAATGGCTGACCAAGCTCTATGGCAGCGAAGTCGGTGCCGCCGTGAAGAAGACCAGCGTCACGCGCTGGAACGCACAGCCTTTCGTGCTCGGCGCGATGTCGGCCGCTGCGCCCGGCGCGCAGCTCTCGCGCAGGATTTTGATTGAGCCGATCGGCTGTCTCTATCTCGCCGGCGAGGCCACGCATGAGACGCTGTGGGGCACCGTCGATGGCGCCTGGGAGAGCGGCGAACGCGCCGCTGACGCCGCGCTGCGACGGATCGGCGGAGTGAGGGAGGCGGCGCCGGAAGCGCGAGCGCCGGCAGCAAGGCATCGATCGCGCCGTGCACCGGCGCGTACCGCCGCGCCGATGCGCTAAGTCGCAGCCGCCAGTACAACGCGATCGAGCGTCATAGCTAGATTTGCTGAAGTAAGCTCCGCATATCAGATGTCGTCCCGGCCTAGTGCGCAATTGCGCACGGGGCCGGGACCGATGTCGCGCCACATCTACCGGCGTCGTCCTTCCTGGCGAAAGCCAGGACCCATAACCACCGCATTTGGTGATGAACGGGATCTTGGCCCCAGCGTCGCGCCACAATGAGCATTTGGGGTAATGGGTCCTGGCTTTCGCCAGGACGACAGTGAGTGTGTGGCGCAGCTTGTGAATCATCCGTTCGCATTCTCGCGGCGCGATGCGTCCGAGGTTTTCATCGATCTTCGCCACCCTGAAGAGCAGAGGGCGCAGGGAAAGCCGGGTGCCGATCGCACCCATGGGCCCGGTGCAACAAAAAAAGCACCGGGGTAGGACCACAGGTGAAACCGGAGCAATCCCGGCTTTCCCTGCGCGATGGCTTTACGGCTTATACGCGCTCTCCCCGGCGAGACTGGGCTTTGTTGTCACCGTCATCAGCGAGAGATCTTGCTCTTGCTGATGAGACACCTGCCACTAGGCGTCAGGCCTGCACGACTTCACCGTCCGCCTCATGCGCACCCGTCCGTTGCGCATTTGGCGTCCACCGCATCTCACACCGGCAGCTTCAGCTCCGTCAAATCCTTCGCGACCACGATCCGGCCGGAGTAGTGCTTCTTCACGTCCCTGGTCCAGTCGTCGTCGGTGACGAGCGGATCGTCGCCGGGAACGAAGTGGCTGAGCGCGAGCACCTTCACATTGGCGGCGGCGGCGATGCGGCCGACATCCTCGGTCGAGGTGTGGCTGTCGAGCAGATGCTTCTTCAGCGTCGCGCCGTTCTTGGTCTTCGCCACCAGGCGATCGACCGCGGGAATGTAGAGGCACTCATGCACGAGCACGTCGGCGCCCTTGGCGAAGTCGGCGAGCTTCGGATTGTAGGCGGTATCGCTGGAGAACACGATGACGCCGTCGGGCGTTGCGAACTTGTAGGCGAAGTTGTCCGTGATCGGCGGATGCGGCGTGCGAAATGCGGTGACGGTCACCTCCGGCGTCTTCAGCACCACGCCGTCTTCGGTGATGTCCTTCGCGATCAGAAGCTTGCGCGGGTCGGGACGGCCTTCATCCGCGATCCGGGTCTCGACGTCGAACTTGTTGAGCTCCCAATATTCCTTGGTCATCGCCTCGATGCCCTTCGGGCCGAACGAATGGATCGGCGTCGTGAGGCCGGCGGCCCAGGCGTTGTAGAACAAATTGCCGTATTCGAGGTTGTGATCGGAATGATGATGGCTGATGAGGATGTACCTCACCGAGGGGATCGGCACGCCGGCGCTGACGAGCTGGCGGCTGACGCCCATGCCGCAATCGATCACGAACGGCGTGTCGTCGACGACGACGAGATTGGCGGGATTGGAGGCGCCGATGCCGACGCGCGGCCCACCCTTGGTGCCGAGGAACACGATGCGCGTCCGCGGCCTTGCGGGTTGCGCGCGGACAACGGGCGCAGCGAGCATGGCGGCGCTGCCGAGCGCCAGCTTCAATGCGTTGCGGCGGTCGATCATGAATCCCTCCCTGAATTTCGTCTTCGACTGAGGTGAGCCTAGCCGCCGCGCAAAATGCCATCAAGCGCCGGCAGGCCGGCGATGACGGCGGCGGCGATCAGCGCGTAGCAGATCGTACGAAACATGGCTTCGCTCGCCTTGCCGAACAGCGAGGCGCCGAACCAGACGCCGATGCCGTAGATCGGGCCGACGATCAGCGAGAACTTGACCGAGTCGAAGGTGATCAGTCCGGTGAACCAGTAGCTGGCCAGCGAGAAGAAATCGGAGGCGCCGAAGAACAGCAGGATGTTGGCGCGGGAGATCGCCGACGGGATCGGACGCCCAAGCCAGTAGCCGACGATCGGCGGGCCGCCGGTCTGCGCAAGGCCGCTGCAAAAGCCGGAGAAGCCGCCGATGCCGACCGACAGCGCCGCGTGATCCTTGCCGCGATAGCGCCAGCCGGACAGCAGCAGCACCAAAAGAGCGGCGACGAAGCAGGAAATGATCCAGCGCGTGGTGACGGGATCGAGCACGGTGAGGAAATAGGTGCCGATGGGAACGCCGACCAGCGCGCCGGCGACCATGACCGCGGTCGCCTTGCGGTCGGCGTACTTCCAGGCATTCGGCAGTAGCGGTGTGGCCGCGACGAAATCGATCACCAGCAGCAGCGCCGCCACTAGCCGCGGCGCCGCGATGCTGCTCGCCAGCGGCATGAAGATCAGCGCCGAGCCGAAGCCGGAAAAGCCGCGCGCCGTGCCGGAGGCGAAGGCGATCCCGCAGATCGCAAGCGCGACGCTCGTGCTGACATCGGACGGGATCAGGGTGAGGGAGTTCATGGGGAAAATGCCAGAGGCGATGATCTCGGTGTTACCTCGCCCCGCGTGCGGGGAGAGGTCGAAATTCAAGCTCTGCTTGAATTTCGGGTGAGCTTCCGCATACTCCGCTCTCACCGATTTCGCCGGGCGAGCCCCTCACCCCAGCCCTCTCCCTGTAAGTACGGGGAGAGGGAGTGAGATACCCCATCACGCCCGCAGCGTGCCGCCGGTCTTCCTGGTCACTTCGGCGACGATCTTTGCCGCGACGGCGTCGATCTCCTGATCGGTCATCGTCTTCTCGCGCGGCTGAATGGTCACGGCGATGGCGATCGACTTCTTGTCGGGATCGATGCCCTTGCCCTCATAGACGTCGAACACGGTGACGCCTGCGATCAGCTTCTTGTCGACATTCTGCGCAGCGCGGACGATGTCGCCTGCCTTGACGCTGCGGTCGACGATGAAGGCGAAGTCGCGCGACACCGGCTGGAATGCCGACAGATCGATCGCCGGCTTGGCGCGGGTCGCCCGCTGCTTGCCCTCCGGGATGCGCTCCAAGATCACCTCGAACACGATCATCGGACCGTCGGCGCCGAGCGCCTCGGCGGCACGCGGATGCAATTCGCCGAAAGTGCCGAGCACGTTCTGCGGACCCATCTGGATGGTGCCCGAACGTCCCGGATGCAGCCAGGCGGGGCCGCCGGGCACGATCTGCAGCGCCTGCACCGGTGCGCCGGCGGCCGCCAGCACGGCGAAGGCGTCGGCCTTGGCGTCGAACGTGTCGGCCGTCGACGAGCCGGTCCAGTGGCGGCCGATTCCCTTCGACGAGGCGTAGTCGTGGCGCACGCCGGAGGCGGCGACGAACTGGTCCTCCGGCCTGTCGCCGCGGAACACCTGGCCGACCTCGAACAGCGCGACGTCGGGATAGCCGCGGTTGATGTTGGATTGCGCCGCAGCGACGAGGCCGGGCAGCAGGCTCGGCCGCATGTCGGAGAGGTCAGCTGCGATCGGGTTGGCGAGCACGAGCTCGGGCTGCCCGCCGCCGAACATCCTGGCCGCGTCGCTGGTGATGAACGACCAGGTCACCGCTTCCACCAGGCCGCGCGCGGCCAGCGCACGCTTGGCGCGGCGGGTGCGGAGCTGAATCGGCGTCAGCACCGGCTTGCGCGGCTCCTCGCCGCGATCGAACGGCGTCATCGGCACCTTGTCGACGCCGACGATGCGCACGATCTCCTCGACGATGTCGGCCTTGCCGTGAACGTCGGTGCGCCAGGACGGGATTGCGATCTTCACGACGGGACCGTTGCCGGCCAGCATGAAGCCGAGCCGGCTCAGGATCAGCTTCACCTCGACCAGCGGCACCTCGATGCCCGCGAGGCGCTTGACCTCCGTGAGCGGGAAATCGATCACGCGATCCTCGCCGAAGCGATTGCCGACCACGACGTTCTCGGACGGCGCGCCGCCGCAGAGATCCATTACCATCCTGGTCGCGAGCTCGAGCCCCGGCACCATGAAGGCCGGATCGACGCCGCGCTCGAAGCGATAGCGCGCGTCCGAATTGATGCCGAGCTTGCGGCCGCTATGGGCGATGTTGATCTCGTTCCACAGCGCCGATTCGATCAGCACGTCGGTGGTGTTCTCATCGCAGCCCGAGGCCTCGCCGCCCATGATGCCGGCGAGCGATTCGACGCCATGCTCGTCGGCGATCACGCAGACATTGTTGTCGAGCGTATAGGTGCGGCCGTCGAGCGCGAGCAGCGTCTCGCCATCCCTGGCGCGGCGGACGGTGAGATTGCCCTTCACCTTCCTGGCGTCGAACACGTGCAGCGGGCGCGCGCGGTCGTAGGTCATGAAGTTGGTGATGTCGACCAGCGCGTTGATCGGGCGCAGGCCGATCGCGGCCAGCCGCTTCTGCAGCCATTCCGGCGACGGGCCGTTCTTCACCCCGCGCACCAGGCGCAGCGCGAAGCCCGGGCAGAGATCGGGATCTTCCACCGTCACCTGCACCGGGCAGGGGAATTCACCCTTGATCGGCTTGATCGCGGGCTCCTTGAGCTTGCCCATGTCGGCGGCGGAGAGATCGCGCGCGATGCCGTGCACGCCGGTGCAGTCCTGCCGGTTCGGCGTCAGATTGATCTCGACGACGGGATCGCCGAGCGCGGCCCATTCGGCAAAGCCCTTGCCGACCGGCGCATCATCAGGCAGCTCCATGATGCCGTCGTGATCCTCGGAGATCTGCAGCTCGGCGGCCGAGCACAGCATGCCGCGGCTCTCGACGCCTCGGATCGTGCCGACGCCGAGCGTGATGTTCTTGCCGGGAATGTAAGTGCCGGGCGGCGAGAACACGCTGATCAGCCCCGCACGCGCGTTCGGCGCGCCGCACACCACCTGCACCGGCGCGCCGCCGTCACCGGTGTCGACCATGCACACCCGCAGGCGATCCGCATTGGGATGCTGCTCAGCCGAGATCACGCGCGCGATCGTAAACGGCGCCAGCCGCTTCGCCTTGTCCTCGATGCTCTCAACCTCGAGCCCGATCATGGTGAGCTTGTCGGCAAGCTTTTCCAGCGGCTCGTCGGTCTCGAGATGGTCCTTCAGCCAGGAGAGGGTGAACTTCATGGCTGCATGCCTCTGCCTTTGTTGGTGGTTACTGTGACACTTGCGCCGGTGCCAGGGCTCCCTCCCCCCTTGCGGGGGAGGGCTGGGGAGAGGGGTAAGCCGCTTGCTCGAAAAGACGTCGTGCTGCGGGCTGATTCTGCAACGTCAAAGCCCAGCGGACTCGTGGAGATGTACGCGCCGGCGACTGCGCTCAGCGCCCGCGGCCACCCCTCTCCCTGACCCTCCCCCGCAAGGGGGGAGGGAATGGAGAGAGCCCCCGCGTATCGGTGCTCCCGTGCGAGACTCACGAACTCAACCCTCCCGCAATCGTCGGGATGTCAAGCGGCTTGAAGCCGTAGTGGTTGAGCCAGCGGACGTCGCTGTCGAACAATTGGCGCAAATCGGCGATGCCGTATTTCAGCATCGCGATGCGGTCGATGCCCATGCCCCAGGCGAAGCCCTGGTAGACGTCGGGATCGAGGCCGCAGGCGCGCAGCACGTTCGGGTGCACCATGCCGCAGCCGAGGATCTCGAGCCAATCATCGCCCTCGCCGAAGCGGATCTCGCCCTTATCGCGGCGGCACTGGATGTCGACCTCGAGCGACGGCTCGGTGAACGGGAAGAACGACGGCCGGAACCGCATGTTGATGTGGTCGACCTCGAAGAACGCCTTGCAGAATTCGTGCAGGATCCATTTGAGGTGGCCGAGATGCGAGCCCTTGTCGATGACGAGGCCCTCGACCTGGTGGAATTGCGGCGTATGCGTCGCGTCCGAGTCGATACGATAGGTGCGGCCGGGGCAGATCACGCGGATCGGCGGCTTCTGCGTCAGCATGGTGCGCACCTGCACCGGCGAGGTGTGGGTGCGCAACAGCATGCGCGAGCCGTCTTGCTTCGGATTGAAGAAGAAGGTGTCGTGCATCTCCCGCGCCGGATGGCCTTCGGGGAAGTTCAGCTTGGTGAAGTTGTAATCGTCGGTCTCGATGTCGGGCCCTTCGGCGACCGAGAATCCCATGTCGGCGAAGATCGTGGTGAGCTCATCCCACACCTGGCTGAGCGGATGGATGCGGCCAGCCTCGGCCGGCGTCTCGCGCAGCGGCAGCGTGACGTCGATGGTCTCCGAGGCGAGGCGCGCATCGAGCGCGGCCTGCTTCAGCACGTCGCGCTTTGCTGCGAGCGCCTGCGTCACCGCATCCTTGGCGAGGTTGATCGCAGCGCCTTGCGTCTTGCGTTCCTCCGGCGACATCTTGCCGAGGGTGGCGAGCAGGGCGGAGATCGCGCCCTTCTTGCCGAGGGCGGCGACGCGCACTGCCTCGAGGGCGGGCTCGTCGCCGGCCGCAGCGATCTGGTCGAGAATGGATTTTTCGAGCGTTGCGAGATCGGACACGGTCAATTCCTGCTCTTTAGCGGAGCATGATCTGGTCGGAAAACCGGTACCCACTTTTCGCTAACGCGGCCGTACCGGTCCAGATCATGCTGCCAAATTTGGGTGGGTTGTCGCCGCCCGAAGGCCGTAACGTCAAGCAAAAAGCCGGTCATTTCGGGCGGATGACTGGCTGCATTGAACCCCTTCGCGCGAGCGCGGCACCAAGGGGTTAACGAGGAGACCACGCGATGTTCTTGCGATCCCGTCTGGCCGTCCTGGCCGCCATTGTGTCGATGACCGCCTCCCCGGCGCTGTCAGCGGTTTGCATGGACAAGTCCATGACGCAGGACGAGATCATCGACACCATCAACGCCCAGAGCGGATGCGGGCGCGCGATGAAGGTGTTCCAGGATTGCGAGTACGGTGCGAGCGGCGACGTCCTGCTTGGTGCCGCCGTCGAGAAGAAGTGCGAGGCCGACTTCCTGTCTGGCCTCGGAGCATCGCAGAAGAAGGCCTATGCCAGCCAGCTCAAGCGCTGTGACGCCAAATACCGCAACGAGAGCGGCACCATGTACCGCTCGTTCACGGCATTCTGCCGGGCAGAGGTCTCGCAGCGCTATTCGCAGAAGGCGCTGAAGGCGAGCCCGAAGGCCCGCTAGGATCAGGCAGCCAGAGCAGCCTTGGCCTTTTCGGCGATCGCCTGGAACGCCGCGGGCTCGTGGATCGCGAGATCCGACAGCACCTTGCGGTCGACCGTGATGCCCGACTTGGAGAGACCGTCGATAAATCGGCTGTAGGTCATGCCGAACGGACGGACAGCGGCGTTGAGGCGCTGGATCCAGAGCGCGCGGAAGGTGCGCTTCTTGCGCTTGCGGTCGCGGAACGCGTACTGGCCGGCCTTTTCGACCGCCTGCTTGGCGATGCGGATCGTGTTCTTGCGGCGGCCGTAATAGCCCTTGGCGGCCTTGTAGACTTTCTTGTGCTTGGCGTGAGCGGTCACACCGCGTTTGACGCGAGACATGACGGAAATCCTTGAGATCTAGAAGAGGTGACGGAGCGCCGCGCCGTCGCGGCGGGGTTCAAGCGATGCGCGTGATCAGGCGTTCGGCAAGAAGTACTTCTTGACGTTGTCGCCGTCGGTCTTGAACAGCACGCGGGTGCCGCGCAGTTGACGGATCTGCTTTTTCGTCCGCTTGATCATGCCGTGGCGCTTGCCGCGCTGGGCGTGCATGACTTTGCCGGTGGCAGTCACCTTGAAGCGCTTTTTGGCGCCCGATTTGGTCTTCAACTTGGGCATTTGGCTCTCCTTCAGGCCAAGCACGAAATCCGCCCCGAGAGGCGTGCGGCCGGCTAAAATGCTCGTTAGAGCGTTGAAAGTGCTAAGGTTTTTTCCGAATTGAAAGAACCTGCACGACACGTCGCCACGGCAGCCCTTGATCAGCCGGGCGGCGAAGGCCCGGCTTATGGCAGAGGATCGGCCGTTTTGCAACGATTGAAGCGAGGGGAGCCGGGCCCGGAACCGGGCTACGAAACGGAAGCAGCCCGCCAGACGATCTGGCGGGCTGTTTCATCGCGAACAACGGACTGATCGAACTAGCGCGGCGCCAGCACCATCACGACCTGGCGGCCCTCGAACTTCGCGTCCTGCTCGACCTTGGCGAACTCCGCGACGTCGGCCTTCACCTTGTCCAGCAGCTTGGTGCCGATCTCTTGGTGCGCCATCTCACGACCGCGGTAGCGCAAGGTGATCTTGACCTTGTCGCCTTCTTCGAAGAAGCGCTGCATCGCGCGCATCTTCACGTCGTAGTCGTGATCGTCGATCATGGGGCGGAGCTTGATCTCCTTGATCTCGACGACCTTCTGCTTCTTGCGGGCTTCGGCAGCCTTCTTCTGCGCGGAATACTTGTACTTCCCGTAGTCCATGATTTTGCAGACGGGGGGATTGGTATTCGGCGAAATCTCGACCAGATCCATTCCGGCATCCATGGCCATGCGCACGGCCACCGCGGTTTCAACGGTGCCCTTGTTGACACCATCCTGATCAATCAGCTGGATCTGTGCGTTGCGGATTTCGTCATTGGTGCGCGGCCCGTCTTTGGCGACTGTCGGCGGGGCTCTATTGGGACGGCGAATGGGTAACTCTCCAAAGTTGTGAAAGGGAAGGCGGATATTTTGAAGCAAGATGCTGCAACGGGCAAGCGTGCTCGCCATTTACGCGGCAAAACCGCCGATTGCGAGGCATTTTGGCCACGCCCGGCACATATAGCGGGCACGCGTGCTCCGCAAGGCGTGGACCGTAGCCGTTGACCGATGCCGTCAGCTCATCGAAAACCAATTAGAAAACCAATTATCTGACACGCGAGTGACCGAACCATGAGCCAAACCGCCGCCCCCGATCAGGAACCTGCTTTCATCGAGCTCGGCGAAGGCAGCGGCCGGCGCCGTATCGCGGTGCGCGCCCGCTCCGGCGGCAGTCCCGGGCTGTTTTGGCTCGGCGGTTTCAATTCCGACATGAAGGGCACCAAGGCGGTCGCGCTCGACACGTGGGCCGCCGAGCACGGCCGCGGCTGCGTCAGATTCGACTATTCCGGCCACGGCGAATCCGGCGGGCAGTTTGTCGACGGCACCATCGGCCGCTGGCTCGAGGACAGCGTGGCGGTGTTCACCGAGTTTTGCCGCGGACCACAGGTGGTGATCGGCTCCTCGATGGGCGGCTGGATGGCGCTGTTGCTGGCGCGCGAGATCGCCAGGCGCGGCAACGGCCAGGCGCAGCTTGCGGGCCTCGTGCTGATCGCGCCGGCGCCGGACTTCACCGAAGAGCTGATGTGGAAGGGGTTCTCGCCGGAGATCCGCGCCGAGATCGAGACCAAGGGCGTCTGGCTCCGGCCCTCGGAATATGGCGACGGCTCGCCCTATCCGATCACGCGCAATCTGATCGAGGAGGGCCGCAACCACCTCCTGCTCGGCAGCAAGATCGACGTCGGCTGCCCGGTGCGCATCCTGCAGGGTGCGCAGGATCCCGACGTGCCGTGGAAGCACGCCTTTGCGCTGGTGCACCGGCTGCCGGCCGAGGACGTCGTGCTGACCATGATCCAGGACGGCGACCATCGCCTGTCGCGGCCGCAGGACATCGCGCGGATCATCGCCGCCGTGGCGGAGATCGGCTAATTGCTGTCATCATCCGCGAAAGCGGATGATCCAGTACGCCGCAGCCTCTCGATTCAAAGCAGCCCCTCTGGAATACTGGATGCCCCGCCTGCGCGGGGCATGACGGCGGGAGGAATGGCGATGACGATCAACGGGATGCTGCGCGCGTTCTGCGATGCGGTCGAGCAGCGCAACGGCAAGGCCTTTGCAAGTCTCTTCACCGAGGACGGCGTCTATCACGACGTGTTCTACGGCGCATTCAAAGGTCACGCTCGGATCGCCGAGATGATTGACGACTGGTTCTACCGGACCGCGACCGATTTCCGCTGGGACATGCACGACCCCGTCTCTGACGGCGAGACGCTCTACGCGCGCTACACGTTCAGCTACCGCTCGACCTTGCCCGAGGCCAACGGCGCCCGCGCGATGTTCGAGGGCGTGTCGATCATGACGTTGCGCGACGGCAAGATCACTGAATATCACGAGGTCGCCAACACCGCGCCCGCCTTCGTCGACCTGAACTTTGCGCCGGAGCGGATCGCCAAGATCGTCGCCAAGCAGGGCGCCGCGCTGAAGGCGCGACCGGAGATGAAGCGGCACTTGGCCTGAGCTCCGCCTCTCTGCCGTCATTCCGGAGCGTGCGAAGCGCGAACCTCGGATGCGCAATTGCGCATCGGGGAATCCAGAGGTTGCCGCGCGAGATTCTGGGTTCGATGCTGTGCGTCGAACCCGGAATGACGACGGAGAATCTTACGGCGGCGGCGGATTGGTCATCGGCCGGCGCTGGGCCAGCGCCGCGACCGTCGACGTGCCGATCGGCCCCTTCTCGTCGTAGAGCCAGCATTCGCCGATCGCGACGCCGTCGGTGGCGTGATGGTTCACCACTTCGAAGCCGATCCATCGCGTCAGCGGCAGGCGGTGCAGATAGATCGTGACATCGCTGTTGATGTAGCCGAGCCCCTGGTCGCCGGCGTTGGCGAACGGGCTGGCGAAATCCGCGCCGGTCGCGACGTGGACGAACGGCGTCATCGCCGCGCCCTCGACCAGCTCGCGCACCTCGCTCATCCACAGCCGGCGCGGACCCAGCGAGCCCATGTGGCCTGTGATCGGCCGCGTTTCCCATTTGCCGTTCATGCCGAGCCGGGGGTCGGTCGGCCTCGGAATGTCCCATGGCGCCGGCACCTCCCAGTTCGGCGGCGACCAGACGTTGCCGGGCGCATTTTCCGTCTTGCGCAATAGCTGACAGGAGGCGCGCGCCATGCTGGTGCCGCCGGAGACAAATTCGGCCTCGATCACCTTGATGCGCATGCCGTCACGCACCAGCCTCGTCGTCACCTCGATCGGCGTCGTGATGTTGGGCAGCCGGAACATGTCGACGGTCAGCCGCGCCGGCACGAAATCATCGGAGCCGTGGCGCTCCTCGATGACAAAAGCGAGCAGGCCGATCACGACGCGGCCGTGCAGGGATTCCGGACTCCACGGTCCGTTCGCAACGGCCGTCGGCATGAAGCCGTCGCCGTGCCTGGTGAAGAAGGGCTGGTTTGTCATGGCGCGCGACCATGACGGGAACGGCGCGATGAAATCAAGAGGCAGCGCGGGCCGCGCGCCACTCCTGCTGCACAGTCACGTCGGGCTCGCCGCCGGCCCGCGACGCCAGCGCCGCGAACTCATCCCGCGCGATCAGTTGCGACAACGCCCACACCGCGGCGCCGCGCACCAGCGGGCTCGCATCGTCGAGCAGGCGCCGCGCTTCGCCCGCGAGGCTCGCATCGCCCGAATTGCCGATCGCGATCAGCACATTGCGAATGAAGCGGTCGCGGCCGATGCGCTTGACCGGCGATTTCGCAAACAGCGCGCGGAAGCCGGCGTCGTCGAGCCGCACGAGATCGGCGAGCATTGGCGCGCGCAACGCGTCGCGCGCGGCGAGCTTCTGTTCGTGTCCCGCTTGCGCGAACTTGTTCCACGGGCACACGGCAAGGCAGTCGTCGCAGCCATAGATGCGGTTGCCGATGCTCTTGCGGAATTCGTGCGGGATCGGTCCCTTGTTCTCGATGGTCAGATACGAGATGCAACGCCGCGCATCGAGCTTGTAGGGAGCGGGAAATGCCGCGGTCGGGCAGATGTCCTGGCAGGCGCGGCAGCTGCCGCAATGATCGGTGTCGGGCTCGTCGCGCGGCAGCTCGGTGGCGGAATAGATCGCGCCGAGGAACAGCCACGAGCCGAATTCGCGCGAGACGAGATTGGTGTGCTTGCCCTGCCAGCCGATGCCGGCGGCCTGCGCCAACGGCTTCTCCATCACGGCGGCGGTGTCGATGAACACCTTCACCTCGTCGCCAGTGATCGCGGCGAGCCATCGCGCCAGCGTCTTCAGGCGCTTCTTGATCACGTCATGATAATCGTCGCCCTGCGCATAGACCGAGATCGCGCCGCGGCTGCGGCGCTCGATAACCTTCAGCGGATCCTCGTCGGGTCCATAGTTGACGCCGAGCATGATGATCGAGCGCACCCCCGGCCACAACCCGCGCGGATCGGCGCGGCGCGCGGGGCTGGCGGCGAGCCAGTCCATGTCGCCATGGCCGCCGCTGTCGAGGAATTCGAGGAAATGCCTGCCCGCCTGCGCGATAGCATCGGGACCGGTGATGCCGATGCTGTCGAAGCCGAGCGCACGCGCCTCGCGCTGAAGCGCTGCCTTCAGATCATCAGGAGAAAGCCTGACCGCCTGGTTCAGAAGTCGAGGTCCACATAGGTGCGCGACGCCGGCACCCCCGCCAGCCATTCGCTGAGCAGCGGGCGAAACGATGGGCGGGATTTCACCCGCGCGTACCACGACTTTGCAGCGTCGTCCTCGCTCCATGGCACGTCGCCTAGATAATCGATCGCCGAAAGATGCGCCGCGGCGGCGAGATCCGCGTAAGTAAGCCGGTCGCCGGCGAGATAGTTCCGCGTCTTCGCGAGCCAGCCGATATAGCTCAAATGATAACGCACATTGACCTTGGCCGCGCGCATGATGTCGGGGGCCGGCGGACCGCCGCCATTGTCCTCGCTCATGAAACGCTTGTAGATACGCTCGGTCACCAGCGGGTTGGAGGCTTCCTCGAAGAACTTTTCGTTGAACCACGCCATCAGCCGGCGCACCTCGACGCGCTCGGCCATCGACGTCGGCAACAGCCGTCGCTCGCCAGCGTTAAGGCCATGCGCCTCGTCGACATATTCGGCGATGATCGCAGCACCCGGAACCGGCGGAAAGCCCTCCGCGATCAACACCGGTGTGGTCGCCGCCGGATTGAGCGCAAGAAACGCTTCGCGCCGTTCCCAGACCCGCTCCTCCACAAGGCGCAGATCGAGGCCGTACTCGCCGAGCACGAGGCGGATGAATCGCGAATGCGGACAGAACGGATGGTGATACAGCGTGTACATGCAGTCCTTGGTAGTGTCGCGGCGCTTAAGAAACCATCAACCTGTGTGACGTGAACTTGAGGGGCTTGGCCGAACCAGCCTCGATCGTCTCTATGTCGCGTGATCACGCAAAGCGGTAGCCACCCCCGCGGAGGATGCGGGTCACAAAAACGCTATAGCTCAGCAAATCCGTCAGGCAACAACTGTTTGCCGTTTTTTTGCGATTGCAGCAAATGGACGAATAGGCGAGAAGAACGCGGTTCTTCCAGACAAGGGCAGGCCACATCATGATGACGGATACGCTGCGGGCCGTGATTCTCGGCATTGTCGAGGGCGTCACGGAGTTCCTGCCGGTTTCTTCGACGGGCCACCTGCTGCTTGCCGAGCGCTTCTTCAATCTCGGCGAAGGCGACTTCTGGAAGAGCTTTGCGATCCTGATTCAGCTCGGCGCGATCCTGGCGATCGTCGTTCTTTATTTCGCCAAATTGTGGCGCATCGCGCTCGGCATGTTCACCAATCCCGACGACCGGCGCTTCGTCATCGGCGTGCTGGTGGCCTTCCTGCCTGCGGTGGTGATCGGCCTGATTGCCGGCAAATACATCAAGGAATTCCTGTTCAATCCGTGGGTGGTCTGCTTCTCGCTGATCGTCGGTGGCGCTATCCTGCTGTGGGTCGATCAGCTCGATCTCAAGTTCTATGAGGACGACGCGACCCGATTCCCGCTGCTGATGTACTTCTGGATCGGCGTTGCGCAGTGCATGGCGATGGTCCCCGGCGTGTCGCGCTCGGGCGCCAGCATCGTGGCCGCGATGTTGCTCGGCGCCGACAAGCGCTCGTCGGCCGAGTTCTCGTTCTTCCTCGCGATCCCGACCATGATCGGCGCGTTCGCCTATGATTTCTACAAGAACCGCGGCGACTTCACGACCGATGGCCTCGGCATCATCGCGATCGGCTTCGTGGTGTCGTTCATCACCGCTGTCATCGTGGTGCGAGCGTTCCTCAACTTCGTCACCCGCCGCGGCTTCACCTTCTTCGCCTGGTGGCGCGTGATCGTCGGCACGCTCGGCCTGATCGCGCTGGCGATGGGGCGGTAAGACGAGTCGCTCGAAGTTTCGCTGTGTTTTCACCTCCCCCGCAAGCGGGAAAGGGGGCGGAGTCCCGTTGCGACTGCGCCTACGCGCTCTTCTTCTGGAACTGCCCCGTCGCGCGGAAGCGCCAGAGATATTGCCGCGCGATGGTTTCCATCGAGTCGGGCCTGATGCCGAGGCCGGCGAAGGTCAGGCCCTCTGCCCTCGCAGCATCCGACACCACATTGTCGGCGCGCAGCATCGCGACCTGGTCCGGGGTTAGCTTGAGCGCGCCGGGGGCGAACTGCAGGAACACCGACATCAGCCTGGCGAGGCCGAACGGCAGCGGCACCAGCATGCGGTCACGCTTGGTGATCTCCAGGATGATCTTCATCACCTCGCGCATGGTCAGCACTTCGGGCCCGCCGAGCTCGTAAGTTGCGCCGGCCTTGGTCTTGCCGTCCACGGCGTCGGCCACGGCCCGCGCCACGTCGGCGACATAGGCCGGCTGCAGCTTGTTGACCCCGCCGCCGACCAGCGGCAGCGCCGGCGACATCCGCGCCAGCGCCGCAAAGCGGTTGGTGAAGTGATCCTCGGGCCCGAACAACAGCGACGGCCGGATGATCGTGGCCGAGGGAGAAGCAGCGAGCACTGCCTGCTCGCCGGCGGCCTTGGAGCGGAAATAGCCGGAGGCCGAGTTCTCGTTGGCGCCGATCGCCGAGACATGGACCATCCGGGCGCCTGCGGCGGCAGCCGCCTTCGCGACCGTCTCGGCCCCCTTCTGCTGCACGGCGTCGAAGGTCTGGCCGCCGCCCTGGGCCAGGATGCCCACCAGGTTGATGGCGACATGCGAATCACGCATCGCGGCCTCAACCGAGGCGGGGTAGCGCACATTGGCTTGCACGGCGTGGATCTGCCCGACCCGGCCGAGCGGTTGCAAATGGCCGGCAAGCTCTGCCCGCCGCACCGCGACTCGGATGCGGTAATCGCGCTTGCAGAGCGCCCGGACCACGTTCCGCCCCAGAAAACCCGATCCGCCGAAGACAGTGACGAGCGTGTCGAGGTTCGATGCCATGAGGTCAGTTCCTGCCGGATTCGAGAGTTATTGAGGGCATTTAGCCGTTTGGCGATACGCCATCGGCCCCATCCTGTACAGGGTATTTGATTTTCCAATCGCGAATTTGACAAGCGCGTCGTCGAACCTTACTAGAGCGCCCCACGTGCCCAGGTGGCGGAATTGGTAGACGCGCTGGCTTCAGGTGCCAGTGGCTTCACGGCCGTGAAGGTTCGAGTCCTTTCCTGGGCACCACTCCCTTTGCAAGCGATTGAAATCGCTGATTTGCGGGGGATTTGGGCTGCCGACCAGGCTATATCGGGCAGGCCACACTTTTCAGTAGCAGATAGTTAGCTTTGCATGGTGTGATTGCGCCGGCGCGCTCACCTCTACTGTCAGAACATCTCGCCCGTCGAAATGGACCGGAACGCCGCGGCGTATTGGCGGGGCATGAGGAGAGAGCGCTAGGCAATCAGGCTGGCAAACCGAAAATCAGTGCTGGACGAGCTGGTAGCAGTCGGCGCAACGGCTTCAGGCCGGATCGGTGTCCTGGAGGTAGGAGGCGAGCCCGTTGCCGAACGACCACTCGTCGCGCGCATTGGGTGACAGGATTATCTGCACGTCTTCGCGCCGCAGGCCCGGCTTCTCGACGAGGCGGTCGGCGATCGCCCTGTAGAGCGCCTTCTTGGTCGCAGTGTCGCGCCAATTGCCGGCGACGATGTGAATGAACACCACGTCATCGGTGCGATGAATGCCGAGATAGTCGGGGTCGTAGATGAATTCCTCCCGCTCATGCTGACGGATGAACTGGAAGCGATCGCCCGGCGGCACGCTGTAGGTGTCCATCAGCGCCTGGTGGACGCCATCGGCGATGGCGCGGATGTGGTCCTTCGACTTGCCCTTCAGAAGCGAGATGTTGACGAGCGGCATGGGTCGACCTCCCTGGATGGGTCTCGTGCGGAAGATGCCTTGCGCTCACACCATGCGCCGGCCGCTCCGCTTCGCGACCGCTTTCTGCACGAAGTACATCGCGACTAGCGAGACGATCGACGTCGCGACAACGATGTATCCCAGCTGGTCGAAATGCAGCAGCGAACCGTCCGGGTTCTCCGCGATGATCGCCGCCGCCAGCACCGAGCCGAGCCCGCCCGAGAGCTGTTGCACGGAGGCGCTGACCGCGCTGAACGAGCCGCGCTGGCTCGCGTCCGGGATCGCCGACATCAGCGCCTGCGACGGGATCATGCGCGAGAAGATGCCGACGAACATCAGCACGTTGACGACGATCGCGGTGATCAGCGAGACCTGACCGAGATGGGTGTAGATCAGCACCATGACGACGGATACGGCGCTGCCGAACACGAAGGTCGGATACTTGCCGAACGTGTCGCTGGCACGGCCGACCAGCGGCCCCATGATGATGCTGAACAGGCCGGAGACGAGATAGATCGTCGGAAGGTGAACGATGTCGATGCCGAGATTGTGTACGGTATAGGCGCTGCCGAACGGCATCAGCATGAAGCCGCCGGTCGCCAGCAGCGTCGTCACCGCGAAGGCGAGCGTATAGCGCGGCTCGCCGACGGTCGCGATCAGGTGCTTGAACGGATTGGTGTCCTGCTTGAGCCGCAGATGTGCATCGACCGGCTGCATCGCGAGCGCGATGGCGGCGATCGCCACGATCGACAGACCGACGATCGCGGCGAAGGCGACGTGCCAGTTCCAGTGGTTGGCGAGAAACAGCCCGGCGGGAATGCCGAGCACCTGGCTCGCGGCAAACGCGGTTTGTACGAACCCCATCACGCGGCCGCGCTGCTGCAGCGGGAACAGGTCGGTGATGATGGCGAGCACGACGGAGCCGATCACGCCGCCGAACAATCCGGTGACAATCCGGCCGAGCAGCAGCACGTGGAAATCCTGTGCCAGCGCGCAGAGCGCGGTGCCGAGCGCGAAGCCGACATAGAAGAACAAGAGCAGGCGCTTGCGGTCGAAGCGATCGGCAAAGCCGGCGGCGAGGATGCCGGAAATGCCGGCGCTGAAGGCGTAAGCCGAAACCGCGACGCCGAATTGTCCGGCGCTGATGTTGAGCGACGGCATCAGGATGGCGCCGAGCGGCGACATGATGATGAAATCGAGGATGATGGTGAACTGCGTGAACGCGAGCAGCGCGATGAGGAGTGACTGGTAGCGCGAAAAGCCGCGCTCCTGCTGCTGCGGGTTATCGATCGGCGCTGCCAGAGTCTGATCGGTCATGTCATTCTTTTCGTTGGGGGCACAAGCGGGCGAAGGGCTGGCAACAGATAGGGTGGGGCCGGGACAATTTCACCGGGCGGGCGAGGGGCAAACGTATGTCCAATTGCGAGCCGGGGTGGAAAAATGCTCGATTCGCGGCAGTTGCTGCCCTATTTGGGCTCAGGCGAGACCCTGTCGGAGGCGCGGCGCAGGGTGCCCGGAAGCCGCCTATCCGCTCGCATCCCTGCTCTTTGGAGGGTAGGGTCGCGCCGAATCGACATTTGGAACTTGAGGCCAGTTTTCATGACCATCCGCCTGCACCGCGGCGATCTGCCCGACCTGTCCCGCTATACCGATTCGGTGGCAATCGATACCGAGACCATGGGGCTGCATCCGCATCGCGACCGGCTCTGCGTGGTGCAGATGTCGAATGGCGACGGCACCGCCGACGTGATCCAGATTCCGAAGGGGCACACCGATGCGCCGAACCTGAAGGCGCTGCTCGCCAATCCCGCCATCACCAAGATCTTTCATTTCGCGCGGTTCGACGTCGCGGTGCTCTACAACACCTTCGGTGTGATGCCGAAGCCGGTCTACTGCACCAAGATCGCCTCGCGGCTCACCCGCACTTACACCGATCGCCATGGCCTGAAGGACCTGGTGCGGGAGGTGCTGAACGTCGATCTGTCGAAGCAGCAGCAGTCGAGCGACTGGGGCGCAGCGACGCTGAGCGAGGCGCAGCTCGCCTACGCGGCCTCCGACGTGCTGCATCTGCACGCGCTGCGCGACAAGCTCGATGCCATGCTGGCGCGCGAGGGGCGGACCGACCTGGCCAAGGCCTGTTTCGAATTCCTCCCGGCCCGCGCCAAGCTCGATCTCGACGGCTGGGAGGCCGAGGATATTTTCGCACATTCGTGAACGGCGACGATTTCGGTCGGCGGAGGCCATTTCCGCCCCGTTTCGGCCAAACTGTTCACGCGAGGTCGCTTTCGGGGGCGCGACGCGAGGTCCGGGCTGCATATTTGTGCGGCTACGGGTAGGATGGACGGCAATTTCGCGCCTCTGGAGCAGCGGTGAGTTCGGTTCAGAATCCAGCCTATGGCGCCACCCTCGAGGCGCGCTTTGCCGCGGCCGCGCGGCACAGCCGCATGGTGCGGATCCTGCGCATCGCAGTGCCGGCGGCGGTGGTGCTGGCGATGGCGGTGATCGTCTTCGTTTCGATCGTCAATCCGTTCCGCGCTTTGATGCCCAAAATGCCCGTCGAGATGGACAATCTCGTGGTGTCCGGGACCAAGATCACGATGGAATCGCCGCATTTGTCCGGCTTCTCGACGGACGGGCGGCCCTACGAGATGTGGGCCAAGGCTGCGATCCAGGACGTGACCGATCCCGATCATGTCGAGTTGAAGACGATCCGCGCCAAGGTGGCGATGGAGGACCAATCGACCGTGACGATGGATGCGCGCACCGGCTTCTTCGACAACAAGCAGCAGCTGCTCGACCTGCGCAAGGATATCTTCCTGCAATCGTCGACCGGCTATGAGGCGAGGCTGACGCAGGCCTTCGTCGACATGAACAAGGGCACCGTGACCTCGGACGAGCATGTCGACGTCAAGCTGCTCGACGGGACGCTGACCTCCGACAAGCTGCGGATCTACAACAACGGCGAAGTTGTGCGGTTCGAGGGCAACGTCGTGATGCATCTCGACAAGCTCGGCGACAATAACGCCGCCAGCCAGCCCGCCGAACCCGCACCACCTCCGCCGCCGCCCAAGGCGCGCAGATCCGCCAACCCGAAATGACATTGATGATGAGATCTTTTCCGCGCGGCACAGCAATTGCGGCGTTCGCGCTCTCGCTCTTCGCCGCGAGCGCTGCAAGCGCGCAAGGCTCGATGACCGGCGTCCCCAACGCCATGCAGGGCTTTTCGCAGAACCGCGACCAGCCGATCCAGATCGAGGCCGCCTCGCTCGAAATGCGCGACAAGAAGAAGGAAGCGACCTTCTCCGGCAACGTGAAGGTGGTGCAGGGCGACACCACCATGACCTCGAAGACGCTGGTGGTGTTCTACGAATCGAACTCGGGCCAGTCGCAGCAGCAGCCGGCCAACAGCAACGCCAAGGGCGCGAAGGGCTCCGCCGCCCCGATGCAGTCGGCGACCCCCGGCCCCGGCGGCGCGTCGTCGATCAAACGGCTCGAGGCGCGGGGCAACGTCGTGGTAACCCAGAAGGATCAGGTGGTTACCGGCGAAACCGCGATCTTCGACACCAAGACCAACCTGATCACGATGCTCGGCGGCGTGGTGCTGACCCAGTGCCAGAACGTGCTGCGCGGCGACCGTCTGCTGGTCGACATGACCACCGGCGTCTCGCGCGTCGAATCCAATAGCGGCAAGGTGCAGGGCCTGTTCATCCAGTCCCAGGGCGGGCAGAACGGCAAATGCGGGACGCCGGCCGCGCCCGGTTCGGCCCCGCCGTCACCGCTTCAGCTTCTTCCAGGCAAGTCCAAGTAGAATCAATACGTTAGATAATATCCTCGGCCCGCGAGGTTGAAGCGCGTGGAGCGAGATTGTATTTACTGGAGCGGCCCGGCCTGGAGATGCGCTTGAGGGGGATCGAGATGTTGGCCAGGCTCGGGGCATCCATTCATTCAAGGCGCGGTCATCGCGCCTTGTCGTATTGTTTGAGCATGGTCGGTCCGGAAGCCGGCGCCCAGTTTTCCGGAACATGCTCGGGTTCGCGTGCGAATCGGCTGGTCTGCGGGCAAGGTCGCGGGATCACCATGAAAGGCTGAAGCGAAGCGGGGATGGTGGATTTTCTCGGCATGTTCCGGCGGCGCCCTGCGAAACGCAGCAGCGGATTTGCGCGCTCGCACGACGACATCACGGCGCTCGGCGATTCATTCGGCGACATGCTGGCAAGCCCGGTCCGCGACGCGCCGCCAATGGCGCGTGCCGCCCCGGTTCCCGGCGTGGAGCTGCCGCGGCCCCAGCCCCAGCCCGCACCCGCGGCACCGCGCGCCAGGCCTGCGAGGGGCAACGGCGCCGCCGGCGCACCGCAGCTGATCAAGCGGCCGGGCTATCTGGCTGTGCATAGCGTGGAAAAGAGCTTCGGCAGCCGCCAGGTGGTGCGCGGCGTCAGCATCTATGTCCGTCGTGGTGAGGCGGTCGGGCTGCTCGGGCCGAACGGTGCCGGCAAGACCACGGTGTTCTACATGATCACCGGCCTGATCAAGGCCGATCGCGGCGCGATCGAGCTCGATGGCCACGACGTCACCAAGCTGCCGATGTACCAGCGCGCCCGCCTCGGCATCGGCTATCTTCCGCAGGAAGCCTCGATCTTCCGCGGTCTCTCCGTCGAGCAGAACATCCGCGCGGTGCTCGAGGTCGTCGAGCCTTCGCGCAAGAAGCGCGAGCACGAGCTGGATTCGCTGCTCGACGAGTTCAACATCACCCGCGTGCGGAAAAGCCCGTCGATCGCGCTGTCCGGCGGCGAGCGCCGCCGCGTCGAGATCGCCCGCGCGCTCGCAACCCGCCCCAATTACATGCTGCTCGACGAGCCGTTCGCCGGCATCGACCCGATCGCGGTCGGCGACATCCAGGATCTCGTGCGCCATCTCACCAACCGCGGCATCGGCGTTCTCATCACCGACCACAATGTCCGCGAGACGCTCGGCCTCACCGACCGCGCCTATATCGTCTATGCCGGCGAAATCTTGACCGAAGGCAGCCCGGAAGACATCGTTAATGATCCCGATGTACGGCGGCTTTACCTTGGCGAGGAATTCCGCCTTTAGCACATGATCCGCCAAAGTGTGACGCGGTTTGGCGATAAGACCATGCGCTACTTGGGGAATTTGACGCGCGGTCGGACACCAAACCGGGGCGTCCACTGTTGCCGATCTCGCCTACCCCAAAATTCCGATCCGTCAAGCCGTGTACATCGCACGCAGACTGAGCTAAGCAAGAATCGAGCCAACTTTTCTGGATCGTTCCTGCCTCCATGGCACTGACGCAAAGATTAGAGTTCCGCCAGTCGCAGTCGCTGGTCATGACGCCGCAGCTGATGCAGGCGATCAAGCTGCTGCAACTGTCGAACCTGGATCTGTCGGCCTTCGTCGAGGAGGAACTGGAACGCAACCCGCTGCTCGAGCGGGCCGCGGATGGTCCTGAGCCGCCGGTGGCGGGCGAGGCCGCCATGGAGCGGCCGGACTATGGCGATTCCGGCGGTGATGGCGACGACGGCGGCGAATCTGCTGACATGGCCGGCGGTTCCGTTGGCGAGGCATTCGAGCCCGGCCAGGAGGAATGGCTGAACCGCGATCTCGGCACCCGCGCCGAGATCGAGCAGACGCTGGATACCGGTCTCGACAACGTCTTTTCCGAGGAGCCGGCGGAAGCCGCCGCGCGCGCCGCGCAGGACGCGCCGCCTTCGGTCTACACCGAGTGGGGCGGAGGCGCCTCCAGCGACGACGAATACAATCTCGAAGCCTTTGTGGCCGCCGAGGTGACGCTGGCCGACCACCTCGCTGAACAGCTCGCGGTGGCCTTCTCCGCGCCCGCGCAGCGCATGATCGGGCAGTACCTGATCGACCTGGTCGACGAGGCCGGTTACCTGCCGGCCGATCTCGGCCAGGCCGCCGAGCGGCTCGGCACGTCGCAAGCCGCGGTCGACGAGGTCGTCGCGACGCTGCAGAAGTTCGATCCGCCGGGCGTGTGCGCGCGAAACTTGAGCGAATGCCTGGCGATCCAGCTGCGCGAGCTCAACCGTTACGATCCCGCGATGCAGGCGCTGGTCGAGCATCTCGACCTGCTTGCCAAGCGCGACATCGCTGGCTTGCGGAAGCTCTGCGGCGTCGACGACGAAGACATCACCGACATGATCGCGGAGATCCGCCGGCTCGATCCGAAGCCCGGGTTGAAGTTCGGCACGTCGCGGGCGCAGACCATGGTGCCTGACGTCTATGTGCGGCCGGGTCCCGATGGCGGCTGGCATGTCGAGCTCAACAGCGACACTCTGCCGCGTGTGCTGGTCAACCAGACCTACTACGCTGAGCTGTCGAAGACGATCCGCAAGGACGGTGACAAGTCGTACTTCACCGATTGTCTGCAGAATGCGACCTGGCTGGTGCGCGCGCTCGATCAGCGCGCCCGCACCATCCTGAAGGTTGCGACCGAAATCGTGCGCCAGCAGGACGGCTTCTTCACCTATGGCGTCGCGCATTTGCGGCCGCTGAACCTGAAGGCGGTCGCCGACGCGATCCAGATGCATGAATCGACGGTGTCGCGCGTCACCGCCAACAAGTACATGGCGACCAATCGTGGCAGTTTTGAATTGAAGTATTTCTTCACCGCGTCGATCGCGTCCGCCGACGGCGGCGAGGCGCATTCGGCGGAAGCGGTGCGTCACCACATCAAGCAATTGATCGACGGCGAGGCGCCGTCGGCGATCCTGTCAGACGACACGATCGTGGAACGTTTGCGGACGTCCGGCATTGATATTGCCCGCCGCACCGTCGCGAAGTACCGCGAAGCGATGCGGATACCGTCCTCGGTACAGCGCCGCCGCGACAAACAGAGCATGCTCGGCAATGCCCTTTCGGCCCCAGCCTCCTCCTCCGACCGATCGCGCGATACTACGGCTGCAGTATAATTGCCTTCGCGCCGAATCGCGCTAGTCTCATCTTCCCCCTTCAGGCGTAACCCGGAAAGGAAGGTACCCGAAATCCAGAAAACCATCATGCTCCGGCAAGAGAGTGATCGAGGCATCCAGCAATCGAGGCATCAAATGACCCTTCGAATCTCGGGAAAGAGCATCAGCATCGGCGAAGCGCTTCGCGCGCGCGTCAGCGAGCGCACCGACGAGGTCCTGCGAAAGTACTTTGATGGCAACTATTCCGGTCACATCACGCTGAGCAAGGATGGCTTCGGCTTCCGGACCGATTGCGCGCTGCATCTGGATTCCGGCATCACGCTGGAAGCCGAGTCCAACGCCACCGACGCCTATGCCAGCGCCGACGCCGCGCTCCTGATGATCGAGAAGCGCCTGCGCCGCTACAAGAGCCGGCTGAAGGACCGCTCGGCCCGCAAGGCCTATGCCGCGAACGCCGCACTCGCCGAACTGAACGGCGTCGGGCTCGATGCGCCGAGCTATGTCATCGAGGCGCCCGAGAACGAGGACGAGGTCACCGAGTACAGCCCCGTGATCATTGCGGAAGCAACCACCGCGCTGAAGCGGCTGTCGGTCAGCGAAGCTGTCATGGAGCTGGACCTGTCGGGCGCGTCCTGCCTGGTGTTCCAGCACGGCGGCAGCGGGCGGGTGAACATCATTTACCGTCGTACGGACGGCAATGTCGGCTGGGTCGATCCCCCGGCGGTTACCCCCTGAGATATTATGGTGGATGGCATTGACCTTGGAAGCCAGCCCTGCTTATGGTCCGCCGCCCCGGATAGGGGGCGGAACAGGGTCCGCAGGTGTTGGCACTGCCGATGCGTTGGAGTAGAAGCCCTGCCAACCAGGACCGGGGCTAAGCCCGTATCCCACCTCACCTTCTTGACGCCGACGCTGTAACGCCTATCTCGCAACCTGACGGTCTCATTCACCTCGGAACGTCCCAATGCCGATTACCGATTTGGTCGCACCCGAGGCGATTCTCCCGGCTTTGAAAGTCATCAGCAAGAAGCAGGCGCTGCAGGAACTCGCGGCGCGTGCCTCGGCTCTGACCGCTCAGAACGAACGCGCGATCTTCGAGGTGCTGCTGCAGCGCGAGAAGCTTGGCACCACCGCCGTCGGCTATGGCGTCGCCATTCCGCACGGCAAGCTGCCCAAGCTGGAGAAGCTGTTCGGCTTGTTCGCCCGTCTCGAACGCCCGATCGATTTCGAGGCAATGGACGGTCAGCCGGTCGACCTGATCTTCCTGCTGCTGGCGCCGGAAGGCGCCGGTGCCGACCACCTCAAGGCGCTGGCGCGCATTGCCCGCCTGCTGCGCGACCAGGACGTCGCCAAGAAGCTGCGCGCCTCGCGCGACGCGCAGGCGATCTACTCGGTGCTCGCGCTGCCGCCCGCGAGCGCGGCGTAACATTCTTTAATCAGAAGTCGTCTCCGGCGTTGCCCGCGAGAGGCGTCGCAAGCCACGCGCTTCGCAATCGTTTCAGCAAATCGTTGGCAGGATGCGCCTGACCTCGTCGAGGAACTCGGGGATCGCCGCCTTATCGTTGGCGAGATGCCGGAGCAGCGCGCTCTGGAACAGGCCGTCGAACAGCGCGTAGAGCGCGGCCGGCGATGTCGCAAGCCGCTTGCCGTCGAGCTCGGCATAGCGTGAGGCGACGCGCCAGATCATGGCTTCCAGGCTCTTGTCGATCTCGAGCACGTCCTTGCGAAACGCGGCCTCGAACATCGCCTGCGAGCGCAGATCGTACCACAGCCGGTGCATGCGCGCGTCCTCGCGCAGCGTCGTCACAAGCTTGGCGAGAAAGCCGTCCGTCAGCTCCTTGCGCGTCTTCGCCGTCGCGACGACCTCGTCATATCGCGTCACGCATTTCGCCTTGTAGTGCCGCACGCAGCAGCAGATCAGGTCGAGCTTGTCGCTGAAGTAGTAGTGAAACACGCCGTGCGTGAACGCGGAGTTCTGCGCGATCTCGCGCAGGCTGGTGCGCGCGAAGCCGAGTTCGCCGAGCGTTTCCAGCGCGGCTTCCGCAAGCTCGATTCGCCGCGCGTTGAATTTCTCGTCGCGCAGTGCCTCGGCCGCTACCGCCACCCGTTGGGCCGTTACCTGCCGCGCCATCTCCTGCCTTTCCTCCGTTCCGTCCCTTGAAAGTCTTATAGCGCGCCAGCAGCGGCGCTCCATCCCCTCACAACCACTCCTTTTGACACTTGTCAAATTTCATCTTGACAAGTGTCAAGCTTCCGGCGGAGGTTTGGCGAACTAATTTGGACAGTCGTCAAGACGCCGAACAGGGAGGGTCTACGCCGCCGGAGCGCCAATGCTGCGCTCCGCCGATCAGCGGACCTGACTGCTGCCGCCCGAAGGCGCTCAGTCCGCCGGCACGTGCTGCCCTTGGCCGCAGCACCCATCGATCACCAGCAAGGGAGGAGTACGTCATGAGTGGGAAGAGCCTTGAAGGCAGGAAAGCCTTGGTCACCGGCGGCGCCCGGGGTATCGGAGCCGCCATTGCGCAGGCACTGGCGCGGTCCGGCGCGGCGATCATGATTGCCGACATTCTCGAGGAGACCGGCAGGTCGACCGCCAACGAGATTGGCAAGGTCGGCGTGAAGACCGGCTTCGCCCAGCTCGATGTCACCGACGACGCGCAATGGGAAAGGGCCGTCGCGGCCACTGTCGCGACGCTCGGCGGCTACGACATCCTGATCAACAACGCCGGCATCGAGATCACCTCGCTGGTCAGCGAGATCAAGGCGGAGGACGCGCGGCGGATGTGCGACGTCAACATCGTCGGCACCGTGCTCGGCATGAAGCACGCCTTCCGCGCGATGCGGCCGGGCGGGCTGGCCGGCAAGGGCGGTGCGATCGTCAACATCGCCTCCGTCGCGGCGACGATTGCTTTCCCGAGCATCGCGGTCTACTCGGGCACCAAATCCGCGGTCGATCGCATGACGCGGGTCGCGGCGATGGAAGCCGGCAAGCTCGGCTACGGCGTGCGCGTCAACTGCATCTATCCCGGCCTGATCCCCACCGACATGGGGATGCAGCTCGCCAACGACATCGTGAAAATCGGACTCGCACCCGACGTCAATGCCGCCGTCGGCTCGGTGGTTGAGCAAACGCCGCTCGGCCGCCTCGCCGAGGTCAGCGACATCGCCGACGCCGCCGTGTTCCTGTGCTCGAACGATGCGCGCTTCGTCACCGGCGTCGGTCTGCCGGTCGACGGCGGCATGGGCATGTAGCCACGCGCGCAACAGCAATCATTTCGGAGGATCGCCATGAGCGAGAAGAAGCCCGTCGTCGTCTACGGTGTCTCAGGCTACACCGGCCGCCTGGTCTGCGAATATCTGCGCGAGTACAACATCCCCTTCATCGCCGCCGGCCGCGACGCCGCGAAGGTGAAGGCGGTGGTGGAGAAAATCCCCGGCATCGAAACCGCCGATTACGAGGTCGTCGGCGTCGAGCACAATGTCGAGTCGCTGACGAAACTGTTCCGCGGCTCGCGGGTCGTCAGCAACATGGTTGGCCCGTTCATCAAATACGGATCGGAAGTCGTGGAAGCCGCGCTGCAGGCCGGCTGCCACTACACCGACACCACCGGCGAACAGGACTGGGTGCTGCTGGCCCAGGAGAAATGGGGCAAGGCGTTCGCCGAGAAGGGCCTGCTGCTGTCGCCGAATCTGGCGCAGATGTACACGACCGGTGAGATCGCCGCCAATATCTGCCTGGAGACGCCCGGCCTCGACACGCTCGACATCCTGGTGTTCTGGAAGGGCTTCCCGACCTACGCCTCGACGCAGACGATCTTCACCATCCTCAAGGCGAACTGGTACTACCTCGAGCAGAACAAGTTCGTCGAATGGGACGTCACCACGCGCGCCGACGTCGTCGTGCCGGGCCAGCACGAGACCGCGATCGCGGTGCCGTGGGGCGGCACCGCGCATCCGGTCTGGTTCAAGAACGATCCGCGCGTCAGCAATTGCCGCGTGCTCGGCGGCGTGCTCGCGCGCCCGGTGATGGAAGGCGTGGTGCAGACCACGCAGATGGTAAAGGAGAAGATCAAGCCGCTGCCGCCGGTGGAGCAGGAGAAGGCGCTGGCCGACATCGCCGCCACCCTGCAGGCCTCGATGCCGCCGCGCGAAAATCCACGCGTCAACACTTCGATCGACTCGGTGCACGCATCCGGGCCGCTTGGCCGCGCGCACTGCGTGATCCACGGCAATTGCAACTACAAGCAGACCGGCATGCTGCAGGCCTATGCGGCATTCGCGCTGCTGCAACAGCCGCCGAAGCGCACAGGCTTTGCTTCCGGATGCCAGGCGTTCGGCCATCGCGAGCTGCTCGGGCAATTGCGCAGCTTCGGGCTCGTCAGCAAGCCGATCGTGACCGTGCACGATTGAGTAAATCGCGGGTGGCGCAGTCGCGCGTCACCCGCCTCTCACGCGAGATCGACCATGCGCTTCATCGACTATCTCGACAAGGGCGCTTCGCTTGGTGCCGACGCGCCGTGCCTTACCATGGATGGACGCGACCTCAGCTACCGCGAGGTGCAGCAGCTCAGCTATCGGATCGCGCGCGGGCTCGACCGGTCTGGCATTGCTCCCGGCGAGAAGGTCGCGATCCTCTCCGGCAACGATCCGCTGGCCTTTGCCTGCGTGTTCGGCATCTCGCGCGCTGCTGCCGTGTGGTGCCCGATCAATCCGCGCAACGAGGCGAACGAGAACAAGTTCATCCTCGACCAGTTCGATTGCAGCCTGCTGCTGTTTCATTCGAGCTTTGCTCCCATGGTCGAAGCTGTCAGACAGGACCTGCCGAAGCTGCGCGCGCTGGTCTGCCTCGATACCGAGTTGCCCTTCGCGCCGTCGTTCGAGCGCTGGCTCGCCGGCCTCACCGACGATTTCTATCAGCGTGAGACGATCGACGATCTCGCGATGATCCCGGGCACCGGCGGTACCACGGGCAAGCCGAAGGGCGTGATGCTCTCGGGGCGCAACATCGAGGCGATGACGGCGCTGACTCTGATCGGCTACCCGTTCAAGGGCCGCCCGATCTATCTCGCGCTGGCGCCGCTCACCCATGCCGCGGGCGTGCTCTGCTTTCCGATCATGACGCTCGGCGGCCGCATCGTGATCATGCATCACCCTGATATCGGCGAGTTCCTCGCGCTGATCGAGCGCTATCGCGTCACGCACACCTTCCTGCCGCCGACCGTGATCTACATGCTGCTCGACCATCCCAGCCTGGATCGGGCGAAGCTCGGCTCGCTGCAATGCTTCTGGTATGGCGCCGCCCCGATCTCGGCTGCGCGGCTGGCGGAAGCGTTGCAGCGGATCGGGCCGATGGCGCAATTGTTCGGCCAGACCGAAGCGCCGATGATGATCTCGATGATGGCGCCCGACGAGCACTACAATGCCGACGGCACGATCGCGATGCAGCGCCTCGCGTCGGCCGGCCGGATCGGCCCGCTGGTCCAGGCCGGCATCATGGACGGTGAGGGCAAGTTGTTGCCGACCGGATCGCGTGGCGAGATCGTGGTGCGTGGCTCGCTGGTGATGGAGGGCTACTACAAGAATCCCGAAGCCACGGCCGAGGCCTCGGCGCATGGATGGCACCACACCGGTGACATCGGCTACATCGACGACAACGGCTATCTCTACATCGTCGACCGCGCCAAGGACATGATCATCACCGGCGGCTTCAACGTCTACTCGATCGAGGTCGAGAACGCGTTGCGCGCGCATGAGGCGGTGCAGGATTGCGCGGTGATCGGTTTGCCCGACGACAAATGGGGCGAACGCATCGTCGCCGTGGTGCAGCCGCGCGCCGGTCACGGCATCGATGCAGTTGCGCTCGCGGCCTTCGTCAAGCAGCAGATCGGCAGTGTCAAGACGCCGAAGCAGATCGAGGTCTGGGACGATCTCCCGCGCTCCAGGGTCGGCAAGGTGCTGAAGCCCGATATCCGCGCGCGGCTGGCGGGTCGCTCGGGCAGTTAACCCGGTGCGTCGCGCCCGGCGTCGGCGGTTCCCGGTCCATTCGACTTTCGTTCAGAGAGATGAACGCGCGACGCGAAGTCGTCGGGCCGTGCGGCGCCAACCTTTGCTTCTCAATCGTTCGGCTAAGGCAGGCCAGCGGATTGCGCCGTTTTGGTGAATTCGCTGCGCCGGCGTGTGCGATTTAGGAACGGAGTTCTATCGACCGCGTTCACGGCAATCCGACCGCGAACGACATACAAAAAGCGACAGACAGCCCAGGAGTTACAGAGCGAGTTACGCAGCGTGCGCAGCTTGGCCGACCAAGCAGCGGGAATGAAAGGAATGCTCGATGATTCGACGCGGAACAAAGATGGTGTTCGGAATTGGAATGCTCGGACTTGGCAGCTGGACCATGTTCTCGACGTACAGTGCCTCGGAAGGCGCGACAGCAGTCGTCAATGGAAAGGTCGCGGTCATTCGGGCGCCAAAGGACGGGTATGTGTCGTTCGGTTCGCTGCATCGCGGTTCCGCGGTCGAAAAAGGCGAGCCGATCGGACGCTTCGCCGTCAGCTTATCTCCTGCGCACGACACCAGCGGGCCGAAGACGGTCGCGCAGGCGCGGGGTCGCGTGCAAGCCATTGCAGCCGAGATCGATGGTTTGCAGAACCAGTACGATCAGCTTCGCCGCGAGGCCGATGAATACCGCGACGCGCGGTTGAGGCAACTCAACATCAAGCTTTCGGAAGCAAAGGCTGCCGCCGAAGCAAGTCGTGCAAAAGAACATTCGACCGCCACCATCGTCAGCCGGCAGCGACGCGAATTCGCGCGAGGCTTTGCGCTCAAGGACACGGTCACGGCCGCCGAGCAAGCCGCCAACGCTGCGCGCTTCGACCGCGAGGCCGCCGATAAGAAGTTGGATAGCTTGAATGTCGAGGTCGCGGCGGCCAAGAATGGCACCTATCTCACCGACGGATACAACAATTCCTCCTATTCCCAACAGCGCGCCGATCAGGTCGCGCTGCGGATCACCGAGCTCAAGGCGGAATCGCAACAGCAGGAGTCGTTGATCGCGTCGCTCAACGGTGACAATCGGTCGCTTCGTCCGACCGATGCCGGTGCCGACTCCGCGGTCGAGGCCGATCTCGCTTCACCGGTGTCAGGCCTGCTGTGGAGTATCAGCGCGGAAAGTGGTCAGTTCGTACGTGCCGGAGATGAGCTAGCCCGGGTCATCGACTGCAAGCAGCTGTTTGCGAGCATCGCTGTCTCACAAAGAGGATATGGAGCGATCCGGGAAGGCGAGCCCGCCTCCTTCCACAGCGAGGGACAGCCGGTTGCCTGGCATGGGACGGTGGTATGGGCCGGCGTCGCAGACCGCGAGTTCGGCACGCGCGTGCAGGCGGCGCTGGATCCTCCGACACCCTCCGATGCGCGCTACAACCTGATGGTTGCGCTGGATTCGGACAGACACGCCGGCGAGCAATGTCCGGTCGGAAAGCCAGGCCGCGTGACCTTCGATTCCGAGAATACGTGGGCAAGAACGGCGAGTGACCTGGGCAGGACCGCCAGTGAGTGGGGCAAGACAGCCAGAGCGACCCTGGTCGAGCTCCAAGACCGCTTCGTCAATCACTGAATCATCCGCTCTCGCTCCTCCGGTTGGGCAGGTCAATGATCGATTTCGGCAGTCTTGCTCCCACCCTGGTTACGGTCGGCGCTGCGGTGCTCGTGCTGCCGATGCTTGATCCGCGCAGCAGCCTTGAGCGTGCTCTGCCATGCGCTGTCTGCCTTGTGCTGATCGGACGAACACTGGCCTGGCGGCTGACCAGCACGCTGCCACCATTTTCGTTCGATTTGGATACGCTATGGGCTTACTTGTTCGCGTCGATTGAAGCGCTCAGCACGGTCAGCAGCATGCTGCTGTTCTTCTTCCTTGCCAGGACGAGGGATCGTCGGCCGGAGGCGGACCGTGCGCAGAGCTGGGTCACGACGCATCGACCGCGCATCGACCTACTCATTCCGACTTACGACGAGGACGCCGCAATCCTCGAGCGAACGATCATCGGCGCGCAGGCCCAGGACTATGACAATTACCGCGTCTACGTGCTCGATGACGGGAAGCGCGAATGGCTCAGGGACCTCTGCAGGCGGCGCGACGTCGGCTATCTCGTGCGCACCGGCAACTCGCATGCCAAGGCCGGCAACATCAACAATGCGATCGAAGTACTCGGACATGCGATCCAGCCCGCCGAATTCATCGCGGTGCTGGATGCGGACTTCGTGGCACAGCCGAAATTCCTGAGCCGCGCCGTCTCGTTGTTTGCGGATGCGTCGGTCGGCTGCGTGCAGACGCCTCAGCACTTTTTCAATACCGATCCGCTGCAACACGGCTTCCGGGCGTCGTCGCACTGGCCTGATGAGCAAAGGTTCTTTTTCGACGTCCTGCTGGCCTCGAAGGATGCCTGGGGTGCGGCATTCTGCTGTGGAACGTCGTCGATCTGCAGGCGCGAAGCTCTCGAAGCCATCGGCGGCGTTCCGACCGAAAGCGTCACTGAAGACATGCTGCTGTCGCTGAAACTGAAGGCCGCCGGCTGGAAGACCGTCTATCTGAACGAACGGCTAAGCATGGGGCTCGCTCCGGAGGGCGTGTCGGAATACATCACCCAACGCAGCCGCTGGTGCATTGGATTCATGCAGATCGCGCGCGGCGACTGGGGGCCGTTTGGTCGGGCGAGGCTCCCGCTCATCGACCGCATTTCCCTGTTCGATGCCTTCCTCTATTGGGGCCCAAGCTTTCCGTTCCGGATCATGTGCCTTGCGGCGCCCGTCGTCTACGGCTTGACGGGAGCCGCCGTGATCTACGCCGATGCCGATGGTGTGTTGATGCATTACGGTCCGTCGATCTGCGCCGCCGTGGCGACGCTGGCCTGGATCACATCGGGCAGGGTTTTGCCGATCGTGACCGATGCCGCGCAGCTCCTCGTCGCGGTCGATGCGATGAAGGCAGCGGTCTTTGGGTTTCTCAGGCCGGCAGGACAAAAGTTCAGGGTGACGGCGAAGGGGCGCGCGCGAGATCGGGTGACGGTGCAAGGGCCAATCTTCTTCAAGGTGCTGTTGCCTCTGCTCGTCCTGACCCTGTCGGCCATCGTGTACGGCACGCAATATCCGTTCAGCCCGGTGTACGGAGACAGGAGCGCGCCAATCTGGCTGTTCTGGGCCTACTACAACATGACGGTGCTGCTGGTGACTACACTGACCTGCATCGAACTGCCGCGCCCGAAATTCGAAGGGTTCCGGGCCGACGAGGCGGTGACGTTGATGGTCGGCTCGGCGGTCTACAGAGCACGCATGCTCGTATTGTCGGACACCGGCGCAACGCTGCAGGGGCTGCCATCGATTCCGGTTGGCGCGCCGTGCACCGTCCGGCTCAGCACGATCGAGGCGCCGATTCCGTCTCGGCTGATCCGGACAGGGAAGAGAACGGCCGAGATCGCGTTCGAGGCTTCGCCGCCAATCGGCGAAGCGATCATACGAAAGCTCTTCTCCGGTCCGTATCAGATCTCGCCGCAGCACTTTCGATTTACCGGCGTGCTTGCCGCGATCGCCGGCCGGATCGCCAGCTGAGTGGGACGCGCGATCATGTCGGGAAGCACGGGAAGGATCATCGCACTGTTCATGGGTATTGCCGGATTGCTGAGCCAACGCTGCCCAGCACAGCCGCTGACGCAGGCTCCGCGCGACGAGTTGCAGCAGGCGTGGCGACAGTATCGGCAGTCCTTCATCGCCCCCGAGGGACGCGTGGTCGACAATGCGAATGGCGGCATCAGCCACAGCGAAGGACAGGGCTACGGCATGCTGCTCGCCGAGCGCATGAACGATCGGGAGACTTTCGAGCGAATTTGGCGGTGGACGAGCGCGCACCTTCTCGTCCGCGATGACGGGCTCGCAGCCTGGCGATGGGATCCCAAATCCGTCCCGCACGTGACCGATCGAAACAACGCAAGCGACGGCGATGTGCTGATCGCCTGGGCGCTGTCCGAAGCCGCCGACAAATGGAGTGTTCAGCACTACGGCGACGCATCCCGGCGCACCGTTGACGCGATCGCCGCGAAGCTCGTCGTGAACAGCCGCTTCGGACCGGTTCTGTTGCCGGGCGCCGACGGATTTGGGGCCTCCAGTCGCTCCGACGGTCCCGTCGTCAATCTGTCCTATTGGATCTTCCCGGCCTTCAATTATCTGCGGCGGCATGCCGGTCCCGTGGACTGGACGCGGCTCTCTGATGCGGGCCTGAGGCTTGTTGCAGCCGCGCGCTTCGGTCCGCGACGGCTGCCGACGAACTGGATATCGCTCGCCCATGACGGCGCGGCACCGGCGGCTTCCTTCCCGCGCGTATTCGGATATGACGCGATCCGGATTCCGCTCTATCTCGCCTGGGGCCTGCACAGCGATGCGGCCGCGGCGCTCGCACCGGGCGGCTCGGTCGTTGAGGTCGACAGTGGCAACAATGCCGAACCGTTGAGTGATCCCGACTACCAGGCGATCGCAGCCCTGGCGACTTGTGCAAGGGCCTCATCCGGCGAGCCTGCGTACAACGGTCGGTTCTATTATCCCGCAACCCTCTATCTGTTGTCTCGCATTGCGATGGACGATGTCGCGTCAACGTGCCCGCGATGAAACCAGCAGCGCGGCCGCGAAGCGAATGACGGTTTCACCGGCGAGCCAGCGGCCGGCATGAGCATCTATTGACAACCGGCGGGCGCCGCCAGAAGACAGGCGTCCGCATTGCGCAGCGACCCAGGGGATATCGGATGTCCCGTGATTTTCGCCTTGATCGTGTTCCCGTCGACGTTCTCTCTTATGAGCTCGCCGAAGAGAAGGCGACCGCGCTTGGGCGAATGGGACGTGCGCTGGAAGAGGCCCTCGCCAGGCTGCGGGAGTTCGATGCCGCTCATCCGCGCTCTGAAGCAACGCAGCAGGCCCGGCGCCTCCTGGTGAGGGAAGCCGGCCACGCGCTCTGGATGTTCGTGGTGCAGCGGGAGGCGTGCGGTCTGCGCAACAGCCGCACGCTGATGCGGGACTACAACGTGCCCGGCGAGGTGCAGCAGTGCATGGCGCCGCTCCTCGCTCCATCGGCCGCATCGCCGTAACACCATAAATGAGAATGCGCGGGCCGCCTCGATTCCTGTCGAGGCATGCCCGCGCATTTGAACTCGCGGATGCTGAATTCAGCCTTGCGTCAGTGGACGCTCACGGCCTGCAACTCATTGCTCCAGGCGTTGGCGATCGCGGCCTCGCGGCTGTCGGTCAGCATGATCGGCGTGCCGTCGGCGGCGTGGAGTGCGAACAATTTCAAACCCGGCGCAAGGCTCGGCGCTTGCGGAAAGAGATCCGGCACATCCTCCGAACGGACCTGCTTCACATAGGCGATATGACCCTCGCCCAGGTGAGCCAGCGCTTCCGGCGTGACGCTCTCGGTTTCGAATGTGGTACTCAGCTCACTCATGGTCTCGACTCCTCAGTGATACAAGCGGTCGAGTCCGCTCCAGGTTTCTATTATTCGTGTTCATTGATAGCGATTGTCTTAATGACCCGTTCAGGTTCCGGCCTGGCCAGGTCGATCGACAACAGCCCGTTCTTCAGGTCCGCGCCCAACACCTGCATCCCCTCCGCCAGCACGAAGGTGCGCTGGAAGTGGCGCGCGGCGATGCCGCGATGGATGTATTGCCGAGCCTTGTCGTCCTGCTGGCGGCCGCGGATGACGAGCTGGTTTTCCTCAATGGTCACATCGAGTTGGTCGCGGGTGAAACCCGCCACCGCCAGCGTGATGCGCAGGCGCTCGGGCTGACCGTTGGTACGGTCGAACCGCTCGATGTTGTAAGGAGGATAGCCGTCGGCGCCCTTCACGACGCGGTCGAGCGCACGCTCGATCTCGTCGAATCCCAGAAGGAACGGACTGGACAACGATGGAACACGAGACATTACAAAGTCCTCTCGAAGCGACTTTGAGGGGCCCTTGCGGCACCCCATGCAATCGGCGGGCCTCTTGCCCCCCGATCAAAAGCCAATATGGGGTGATTTGGATAGCGTTCAAGCGCCTCTGAAACCAGCGCAAATGGCTTGCAGGACGGCGGTTATCCCTTCCCGGTTGGTCACTGGCCGACCCGCTTGCGGCCATCGGCGGTAAAGAGGTGCAGCTTGTCGCGGGACGCGACCGCTTTGATCCGCTCGCCGATGGCCGGGCCGGTGGCGCCGGGAACCCGGACGATGACCTCGCCGGGCGGCAATTCGCCGGGGTTCGCGGCGACGCCCTGTTCCTCGCGCTGGCGGGTGCCATAGACGAAGGTCTCGGCGCCGACATGCTCGATCGCCTCGACCGTCAGCCCGAGCGCGACGCCGCCGGGAGCGGTCTCGCTGGAGATGACGAAATCCTCGGGCCGGATGCCGACGATGCCGGCGCCATCGACATCAGCGATCTGCGACCTCAGCTCGTCCGACCGCAGCGGCATCAAATTCATCGGCGGGGCGCCGATGAAGGAGGCGACGAAGGTGGTCGCCGGCCGCTGGTAGATCTCGAGCGGATTGCCGATCTGCTCGACCTGGCCGGCATTCATGACCACGAGGATGTCGGCGAGCGTCATCGCCTCGAGCTGGTCGTGGGTGACGTAGATCGATGTGGTGTTGAGACGGCGCTGCAGTTTGCGGATCTCGACGCGCATCGCGATGCGCAGCTTGGCATCGAGGTTCGACAGTGGCTCGTCGAACAGGAACACCTTCGGCTGGCGGACGATCGCGCGGCCCATCGCCACGCGCTGGCGCTGGCCGCCGGAGAGCTGTCCAGGCTTGCGGCCCAGCATGGCGCTGAGCTCGAGGATGCGGGCGGCTTCCTGCACGCGGGTATCGATCTCGGGTTTGGGCATGCCGCGATTGCGCAACCCGTAGGCCATGTTGTTGTAGACGCTCATATGCGGATAGAGCGCGTAGTTCTGGAACACCATCGCGATATCGCGTTCGGCCGGCTCGATCTGGTTGACGATGCGGCCGCCGATGTCGATCTCGCCGGAGGTGATGGTCTCGAGCCCGGCGACCATCCTGAGCAGCGTCGATTTCCCACAGCCGGAGGGGCCGACCAGCACGCAGAACAGGCCGTCGGCAACGTCGACATTGACGCCTTTGATCGCCTCGAAGCCGTTGGGGTAGGCCTTGCGAACGTTGCGCAGCGTTACATTGGCCATCGGCCTACTTCTCCGTCTCGATCAGGCCTTTGACAAACAGACGCTGCATCAGCAGGACGACCGCCACCGGCGGCAGCATGGCGAGGACCGCGGTGGCCATCGCGACGGACCATTCGGTCAGGGCGTCGTGCACGTCGATGATCTTCTTGATGCCGATGACGATGGTCTGCATGTCGTCGCGCGTCGTGATCAGAAGCGGCCAGAGATACTGGTTCCAGCCGTAGATGAAGAGGATGACGAACAGCGCCGCAATGTTTGTCACCGACAGCGGCAACAGCGTGTCCCAGAAGAAGCGGATCGGACCGGCTCCATCTATCTTCGAGGCCTCCACCAATTCCTTCGGCACGGTCATGAAAAACTGGCGGAACAGCAGCGTTGCCGTCGCCGACGCGATCAAGGGCAGGATCAGGCCGGAATAGGAATCCAGCATGTGCAGGTCCGACGTGATCTTGTAGGTCGGAAAGATACGCACTTCGACCGGCAGCATCAGCGTGATGAAAATGGTCCAGAACGCCGCCATCCGGAACGGGAAATTGAAGAACACGATCGCGTAGGCCGAGATGATCGAGATGGCGATCTTCCCGGCGGCAATGCCCATCGCCATGATCAGGCTCGCCACCATCATGCTGCCGACTGGCTGGCGCGTGGTCCGTCCGGTGCCGGAGAAGATGGTGTTCCAATAGGTTTCCAGCGCATGAGTGCCGGGATAGAGCGGCATCTGTCCGTTGGCGATGATGGTGTTGTCGTGGGTGGATGCGATGATCGCGAGATAGACCGGGAAGGCGACGACGATCACGCCGGCCAGCAGCACGAGGTGGGGCAACAGATTTCCAAATCTCCGATGCTGGACCATTGGCTAGTAATGGACCTTCTTTTCGACATAACGAAACTGGATCGCGGTCAGCGCCACGACGATGATCATCAGGATGACCGATTGAGCCGCCGAGCCGCCGAGATCGGAGCCGACCTTGCCGTCTTGGAACACCTTGTAGACCAGCGTCTGCGTGGCGCCGTTCGGGCCGCCGCCGGTCGCCGTGTCGATGATGCCGAGCGTATTGAAGAACGCGTAGGTGATGTTGATGACGATCAGGAAGAAAGTCGTTGGCGACAGCAGCGGGAACACGATGGTCCAGAATCGCCGCGCGGGCCTCGCGCCGTCGATCGCGGCTGCCTCGATCACGCTTTTGGGGATCGACTGCAAGCCGGCAAGGAAGAACAGGAAATTGTAGCTGATCTGATTCCAGACCGCGACGATAACGATCAGGATCATCGCATGCGTGCCGTTCAGCACCGGATTCCAGTCAATTCCATAGCTCTGCAGGGCGCGCGCGATCATGCCGAGGCCTGGCTGGAACATGAAGATGAACAGAACGCTCGCCACTGCGGGCGCAACCGCATAGGGGATGATGAGGAATGTGCGATAGATCTGCACGCCCGCGATGTTGCGATTGGCCATGACCGCAAGCAGCAAACCGATGGCGAGCGAGAAGAACACCACCAGCAGCGAAAACACGAAGGTCGTACCGATCGCCTGGTAATATTCGGGCGTCTTCAGAAGGCTGGCGTAGTTCTCGAACCAGACGAACTCGGTCGAGAGTCCGAACGCGTCCTGCACGAGAAAGGATTGCCAGAGCGCCTGCGCTGCCGGCCAGTAGAAAAAGATCAGGGAGATCGCAAGCTGCGGCAAAACCAGGAGGCAGGCGAGCAGCTTGCCTGAGAAGATTGCCCGGTTCTCCATGAAGCTCCCGCCCCCTTTCGTGACATCGTGGCTGCGGTCGCTGATCCCGCAGCCACGATATGAGCGACCTTACTTGGCCGCGGTCCGCTCGAACTGGCGCAGCATCTGGTTGCCGCGCGAGACCGCAGCGTCAAGCGCCTCCTTGGCCGACTTCTTGCCGGCGAGCGCCGCTTCGATCTCTTCAGACCAGACGTCGCGCATCTGGACCATGCCGCCGAAGCGCAGGCCGCGGGAGTTTTCCGTCGGCGGCTTGTTGGTCAGCTCCTTCAGCGGCACTTCGAGGATCGGGTTCTTGTCGTAGAAGCCCGACGCCTTGGTCTTGTCGTAGGCCGCCTTCGTAATGGGCAGATAGCCGGAAACCTCGTGCAGGTAGACCTGGCGGTCGGTATCCGAGAGGAAGGTGAAGAATTTCGCAATTCCCTTGTACTCCTCGGCCGACTTGCCGGCCATCACCCACAGCGAAGCTCCGCCGATGATCGAGTTCTGCGGCGCTCCCTTCACCTCCGGGAAATACGGCATCGGCACCGCCGTATAGTTGAACTTCGCGTTCACCTTGACGTTCGGATAGAAGGCCGAGGACGTCATGTACAACGGACATTCGCCGGACGTGAATCGTCCCTCACCGGTATTGGTGCGGCCCGAATAGTCGTAGCTCTTGTCCTTCTGCAGCTCGACAAGGTTTTCGAGCAGCTTGATTTCCATCGGATTGTTGAATTCGAGCACCGTATCGAAGCCGTCGAGCCCGTTGGCCTTCGTGCCGATCGGCAGGTTGTGCCAGGCGGAGAACTGCTCGATCAGGCCCCACGTGATCCAGCTCGAGGAGAAGCCGCAGGTCGGGCTCGTCGCGTGCAGCTTCTTGGCGTCGGCGAAGACCTCAGGCCAGGTCGTCGGCGGCGCGTCGATGCCGGCCTTCTTCAGGGCGTCGAGATTGACCCACATCACCATGCTCGACGAGTTGAACGGGAACGACAGCATGTCGCCCTTGGAGGTCGAGTAATATCCCGTGATCGCCGGCAGGTAGGACTGCGGGTCGAACTTCTCGCCTTGCTCCTTCATCAGCTCGGAGACCGGCTTGATCGCGCCCTTCGCGGCCATCATGGTCGCGGTGCCGACCTCGAACACCTGCATGATGCCCGGTGCATTGCCGGCGCGAAACGCCGCGATGCCCGCGTTCAGCGTGTCGGCGTAGCTGCCCTTGAAGGTCGGGACGATCTTGTAGTCGTGCTGGGATGAATTGAAGTCGTTGGCAAGCTTGACCACGACGTCGTTGTTTGGGCCGGTCATAGCGTGCCACCACTGAATCTCGGTCACCGCAAGCGCAGGTGACGAGAACGCAAGCGTGGCAGTCGCCGCCACTGCAGCAGCACCGAATCGTCGAAAAAGCATCAAAACCCCTCCCGGTTGGACCGTCATCTTTCGTTACGCGCGTTAGCAGCGCCGGATGACGTTCAAATGACCGTATAAACGAAAGCCATCGTACGGGGGAAGCCAGCGCGAAGGGAAGCGGTAAAAAAGGCGGATGCCGCAGCCGTGCCCCTGCAGTGCAACGTCAGGCGTGACGTTGCACCGCATCCGGGGGGTTAGTGGTGTCTAGAACATGGTGAGATTTGGTTGAGTTGTCGCTGCAATGGCAGTGCAAACCTCTCCCATAGGGAGAGGTCGCGCCGAAGGCGCGGGTGAGGGGTTAAACTCTCTCGTGGGACCCGAACCCCTCACCCGATTTGCTACGCAAATCGACCCCTCCCCGCTGGGGAGAGGTGAAGAGCTCGCGGCTAGACCGATTCAAATCAGGGTCATCGGCGCTGGTTAGCGCTTGCGCTCGGGGCCGCAGACCACGCCCTTGTCGACCAGGGCGTTGATCTCGTCTTTTGAGTAGCCGAACTCACTCAGCACTTCCGCGGCGTGCTGGCTGAACTTCGGCGGCGTGCGCCGCAGGTTCGGCTTGGTGCGATCGAGCCGGATCGGAGAGCCGACGCCCTTGTACCAATCCTTCTCGATGATATCGCCGCGGTAGATCGTGTGCGGGTTGGTCAGTGCCTGGTCGATCTTCTGCACCGGCCCGGCCGGCAGGCCGGCGGCGAGCAGCCGGTTGCACAGCGGCTCGGCCTCGTGCTGGCTGAACACGGCGGCAAGCTCTTCGCGCAGCGCATCGCGGTTGGCGATGCGGTCCTTGTTGCGGGCAAAGCGCGGATCGGTGCCGAGCTCGGGCTTGCCGATCTCCCGGGCGAGCTTGCGGAACGTCCCGTCATTGCCGACGCCGATGAAGATGTTGTCGGTCTTGGTCGGGAAGATCGCGTAGGGCACGAGGTTTGGATGCTCGTTGCCGGTGAGCGACGGCGGCTTGCCATGCATGAAGTAGTTCGCGGTGTGCGGATGCATGATCGCAAGGCCGGTCTCGTACAGCGTGGTCTCGAGAAACTGGCCGAGGCCCGAGCGTTGCCGCTCCGACAGCGCCATCAGGATGCCGATCGCGGCATAGAGCCCGGTGGTGATGTCGACCAGCGGCACACCGATGCGCATCGGTCCGCTCTCGGGCGAGCCGGTGGCCGCGATCATGCCGGTCATCGCCTGGATGATCGCGTCATAGCCTGGATTGCCGCCGCGCGGGCCGTCGGCGCCGAAACCGCAGATCCGGCAATGCACGAGGCGCGGAAACTTCGCGCGCAGCACGTCGTTTCCGATGCCCCATTTGTCGAGCGTGCCCGGCTTGAAATTCTCGATCAGCACGTCGGCGGTCTCGAGCATCTTCATCAGCACCGCGCGCCCGCCCTCGGAGGCGAGGTCGAGGCCGATCGAGCGCTTGTTGCGGTTGATGCCGACAAAATAGGCCGCGTCCTCCTCGTGGAAGGGAGGGCCCCAGTCCCGGACTTCGTCGCCCGCCGGCGGCTCGACCTTGATCACGTCGGCGCCGTGGTCGGCAAGGATTTGCGTGCAATAGGGGCCGCCGAGCACGCGCGTCAGATCGATCACGCGCAGTCCGGTCATCGCGCCTGTTGGCGCAGGGGTATTCATGGAAGCAACCTTCGCTCAGGTGGGATCGGAAATAGGGTCCCAGAGCTAACGGTCTTCAGGCGAGGCAGCAATGCCCTCGCGCGCGCAGGCCCATGCAGCGGGCCGTTCTCATGTTCGCCAAGCGAACCGAAGCCTGCTTCGGGTAGGCGGGAAACGAATGGCCCGCCACGCGTGGCGGACCATTCGCGGAGACGAATTAGACGACCGTCAGCTTGACGTCGACATTGCCGCGGGTCGCGTTGGAATAGGGGCACACTTGATGCGCCTTCTCGACCAGCGCTTCGGCGTCCGCGCGCGGCACACCGGGCAGCGAGACCGCGAGGTCGACGGTGAGGCCGAAGCCGCCGGCCGAACGCGGGCCGATGCCAACCGTCGAGGTCACCGAGGCGTCGGCGGGAACCTTCGGGCCGCCCTGGGAGGCCACGAACTTCATGGCGCCGATGAAGCAGGCGGCATAGCCGGCCGCGAACAGCTGCTCAGGGTTGTTGCCGGCGCCACCGCCGCCACCGAGCTCTTTGGGGGTCGCGAGCTTGACGTCGAGCGCCCCGTCGAGGGTCGCCGCATGGCCGTCGCGGCCGCCGGTTGCCTTGGCGCTGGTCTTGTAGAGCACGTTCACAGACATCGTGGTCTCCCTTGGGTCTGAATTCGATCGTCAATAGGTTGCGTGAAATTAGATTGTGTGCAATATAAATTGTGCGGCCTCACATTTAATTGTTCGCAATTGAATCCCGGGTCACGTGGAGCCACAATGACCCCGGCATGACAAGTCTGACGGGATTCATGACCAGGAAACAGACGGCGGCCGATCAGGCGCTGCGGCTCGACAACCAGATCTGCTTTGCGGTCTATTCGACCGCGCACGCCTTCAACCGCGTCTACAAGCCGCTGCTCGACAAGCTTGGCCTGACCTATCCGCAATATCTCGTCATGCTGACCATGTGGGAGCGCGACGGCGTCCCGCTCAAGGATATCGGCCAGCGGCTGTTCCTGGACTCGGGCACGCTGACGCCGCTGCTCAAGCGGCTGGAGGCGGCGGAGCTGATCAAGCGGAGCCGCAGCACCGAAGACGAGCGCCAGGTGCTGATCGCGCTGACGCCCCAGGGGCACGCGCTGCGCGAAAAGGCCAAGTCGGTACCGCAATCGATCCTCGCGGCGTCGGCCTGCTCGGTCGGCGAATTGCTGGCGATGAAGGACCAGATTGTCGCGCTGCGCGACCGGCTGAATGCGGTGCTGGGGGAGAAGGGGAGCTAGAGGCGCTTCTTGGCGAAGGCACGGCCGGAGTGCAATTTGAGGTACTTCTCGAACGCGAGGGCTTTGTACTTGTCCGAAAATGCGCAGTACCAGACGAGCTGCCAGGGTCGGAATTTTGAGGTGTGTGCCGACTTGCCCGCGTTGTGCTCAGGGATACGGCGCTTCAGGTCTTCGGTGGCGCCAACGTATTCCTGATCGGGGAAATCGATGCTGCGGATGACGTAGACGTACCACATTGGCATCCACGGGCAGGCGCCACGAGCAGGGATTCCAGGCCGTCCGTCTACGCCCTTCGGGCTACGCCGGACACCACGCTTCGCCCTCTGGGCAACTCGTGGCTGCGCCACGCGTAGCCCGAAGGGCGAAGCGTGGTGGAGCCAGGCGGGATCGAACCGCCGACCTCTTGCATGCCATGCAAGCGCTCTCCCAGCTGAGCTATGGCCCCGTAAGTCTTCCAGTTTGGGCACGACCTTCCAGCCCTGCCCGGGCCCCCGAGTCCTAGGCGACTCGTGAGGCAGCACCCTTCACCACAGATTGGCGACGATCTCAAGTCTCTTCGTCACCTCCAACGTCACCAATGATGTCGGTGACGTCCTCATCGCCCTCTTCCTCGTCGGCGATGAAGGTCGAATCATCGTCGTCATCGTCCTCGAGGCTCTCATCAATCTCGATATCGTCCTCGGATTCGGGAACCTGAGCCTTGACCTTGCCGGTGTTCTCCTCGGCATCGGCCTCCTCGAGCGAGACCAACTCTTCGGTCTCGGCCGCCTCGGGCATTTCGGCTGCGGTGGTGGGCGAGCTCACATTGGCGCCGCGGCCCCGCGGCGGGGCCACCGGCGCGATCGGCACGACCTCGCCGGTGTAGGGCGAGATCACCGGATTCTTGTTGAGATCGTAGAACTTCTTGCCCGTGGTCGGGCAAATGCGCTTGGTTCCGAGATCGGACTTGGCCACTTGGTGATCCTGGGAATTTTCCTGAAAAACGGAGCTTCACTTGGCTAGTTGAGGGGCCGCTGTCAATAGCGGTTTGCGCGCATTTGACGGGCGCGTGACGTGGTGTTGCCTATGTGATACCTGCCGCGGCGCGAGAGGACACAATCTTGGCTCATTCCGACACCCCGACCCCGCTGGAAGCTCGTGCGAGCGGCCCCTTGGCCGGCAAAGTCCGCGTTCCCGGCGATAAATCGATTTCCCATCGCGCCCTGATCCTGGGGGCGCTTGCGGTCGGCGAAACCCGCATTTCCGGCCTCCTGGAAGGCGAGGACGTGCTCAATACCGCCAAATCCATGCGCGCGCTGGGCGCCAGGGTGGAACGGACCGGACCGTTTGCCTGGTCGGTCTCCGGCGTTGGGGTCGGAGGATTCGCCCAGCCCTCCGCAACGCTCGATTTTGGCAATTCCGGCACCGGCTGCCGGCTGGTGATGGGGGCGGTCGCCGGCTGTCCGATCGCGGCGGTATTCGACGGCGATGCCTCGCTGCGCTCGCGACCGATGCGCCGCATTCTCGATCCCCTGGAGCTGATGGGCGCCAGGACCAGCGATATCCGCGAAGGCGGCCGGCTGCCGCTGACGCTGCATGGGGCGCGCTATCCGGTGCCGATCGTCTACAAGACGCCGGTCGCCTCGGCCCAGATCAAGTCCGCGGTGCTGCTGGCGGGGCTGTCCGCCCCCGGCGTCACCACCGTGATCGAGCAGGAAGCGAGCCGCGACCATACCGAGCTGATGCTCAGGCATTTCGGCGCCGAGATCTCCTCGAAGAAGGAGGGCAGCCATGGCCGCAGGATCACGCTCGACGGCGAGCCCGAATTGCACGGCGCCGAGGTCGTGGTGCCGGCCGATCCGTCCTCGGCCGCGTTCCCGATCGTGGCGGCGCTGATCGTCGAAGGTTCCGATGTCATGTTCTCCGACGTGATGACCAATCCGCTGCGCACCGGCCTCCTCACCACGCTGCGCGAGATGGGCGCCTCCATCGAGGAGAGCGAGGTCCGCGGCGACGTCGGCGAACCAATGGCGCAGTTGCGCGTTCGTGCTTCGAAGCTGCGCGGCGTCGAGGTGCCGCCGGAACGTGCGCCGTCGATGATCGACGAATATCTGGTGCTGGCGGTCGCGGCGAGCTTTGCCGAGGGCACCACCATCATGCGCGGCCTGCAGGAGCTGCGGGTCAAGGAATCCGATCGGCTGGAAGCCACCGCCGACATGCTGCGCGTCAACGGCGTGAAGGTCGAGGTTTCCGGCGACGATCTGATCATCGAGGGCCGCGGCCATGTTCCCGGCGGGGGCCTTGTCGCGACCCATATGGATCATCGCATCGCAATGTCGGCGCTGGTGATGGGCTGCGCTTCCGACAAGCCGGTGAAGGTCGACGACATCACCTTCATCGCCACCAGCTTTCCGGATTTCATTCCAATGATGCGCTCGCTCGGAGCTGACTTCGCATGATCATCGCCATCGACGGTCCCGCCGCCTCAGGCAAGGGTACGCTCGGCAAGCGGCTCGCCCACCACTATGGCTATCGCCATCTCGACACCGGCGTGATCTACCGCGCGGTGGCCTATGAGATGATGGTGGTGGGCGCCGACCCCAACAATGAGGCGCTGGCAGTGGCCGCGGCGCTCGAGCTCGACCCCGAGAAATTCGGCAATCCGATCCTGAAGACGCAGAAGGTCGGTGAGGCCGCCTCCGTGGTCTCCGCCTTCCCCAAGGTGCGCGAGGTGCTGGTCAACTTCCAGCGCCAGTTCGCCGCCGATCCGCCCGGCGCGGTGCTCGACGGTCGCGACATCGGCACCGTGATCTGCCCTGACGCCGACGTGAAGATCTTCGTGGTCGCCGACCCGCGGGTGCGCGCGCGGCGGCGGACGCTGGAGGCCCGCGCCCGCGGCGAGGACGCCGACGAGGAAGCGGTGCTGGCCGACATCCTCAAGCGCGACGAGCGCGACAAGAATCGCGCCATTGCGCCGCTGCGTGCGGCCCCGGACGCGCATACCCTGGACAATTCCAATCTCGACATCGAAGCCGGCGTGCGCGCCGCCATCGCCATCGTCGAACAGGCGCGCGCCAAGCGCTGAACATAGGCCGGCAGCGACGCTCCGGGCCCGAAAACGCAGCAAAATGGGGCATTTCGCGCTTGCCGAGAGCACGCTGCGGGGCTATATCAGCGGCGTCCGGGCCACCATCGACCATGTCGAGGCTGTGTCTGAAGCGGGCCGGCGATGGGTTTGAGCCCTTGCCGCATCTGGAGGAACGCCCGCTCCCAGGTCTTGAAGTCGATATTCTCGTTTCGGGCTCCGGATCAATCAAACGTACCGAACGTGCAGTCCTGCTGCCGGCCCGCTGTTGTGCCTCCTGCAACGAGCGGTCGTCAGGGGTTGCGGAACCCCGACACTCCACGCGCGGTGCGCCCATCAACCCGAACGGCCGGCAATATTCCGCATCTGGAGAACAAATGGCTTCGAATACTGCGTCTTCCTATACTCCGACCCGCGACGATTTCGCGGCGATGCTTGATGAGTCCTTTGCCGGCGGCAATCTGCAGGAAAGCTCGGTCATCAAGGGCAAGGTGGTTGCAATTGAGAAGGACATGGCCGTCATCGACGTCGGCCTGAAGACCGAAGGCCGCGTCGCGCTGCGCGAATTCGCCGGCCCCGGTCGTGACAGCGATCTGAAGGTCGGCGACACCGTCGAGGTGTTCCTCGACCGTATCGAGAATGCGCTCGGCGAAGCCGTGCTGTCGCGCGACAAGGCGCGCCGCGAGGAGAGCTGGGGCAAGCTCGAGAAGGCGTTCCAGAACAACGAAAAGGTCAACGGCGTCATCTTCAATCAGGTCAAGGGCGGCTTCACCGTCGACCTCGACGGCGCGGTTGCCTTCCTGCCGCGCTCGCAGGTCGACATCCGTCCGATCCGCGACGTTGCGCCGCTGATGAACAACTCGCAGCCGTTCCAGATCCTCAAAATGGACCGTCGCCGCGGCAACATCGTGGTGTCGCGCCGCACGGTTCTCGAAGAGACCCGCGCCGAGCAGCGCCAGGAGCTGGTGCAGAACCTCGAGGAGGGTCAGGTGATCGACGGCGTGGTCAAGAACATCACCGACTATGGTGCGTTCGTTGACCTCGGCGGCATCGACGGCCTGCTGCACGTCACCGATATCGCCTGGCGCCGTGTCAACCATCCGACCGAGGTGCTGACCATCGGCCAGACGGTGAAGGTCAAGATCATCAAGATCAACCACGAGACGCACCGCATCTCGCTCGGCATGAAGCAGCTGCTGGACGATCCGTGGCAGGGCATCGAAGCGAAGTATCCGCTCGGCGCCCGCTTCACCGGCCGCGTCACCAACATCACCGACTACGGTGCGTTCGTCGAGCTCGAGCCGGGTATCGAAGGCCTGATCCACGTCTCCGAGATGTCGTGGACCAAGAAGAACATGCACCCCGGCAAGATCGTCTCGACCTCGCAGGAAGTCGAAGTGCAGGTGCTGGAAGTCGATTCGGTCAAGCGCCGTATCTCGCTCGGTCTCAAGCAGACCATGCGCAATCCCTGGGAGGTGTTCGTCGAGAAATTCCCGGTTGGTTCGGTGGTCGAGGGCGAGGTCAAGAACAAGACCGAATTCGGTCTGTTCCTCGGTCTCGAGGGCGACGTCGACGGCATGGTCCACCTCTCGGATCTCGACTGGAAGCTTCCGGGCGAGCAGGTCATCGACAACTTCAAGAAGGGCGACATGGTCAAGGCCGTGGTGCTCGATGTCGATGTCGAGAAGGAGCGCATCTCGCTCGGCGTCAAGCAGCTCGAAGGCGACCCCTTCGCCGAGCCGGGCGACGTCAAGAAGGGCGCGGTCGTGACCTGCGAAGTGCTCGAAGTAAAGGAGAGCGGCATCGAGGTGCGAATCTCGGGCACCGAGTTCACCACCTTCATCAAGCGGTCCGAGCTGGCCCGCGACCGCAACGACCAGCGCGCCGAACGCTTCGCCGTTGGCGAGAAGGTCGATGCCCGCGTTATCCAGTTCGACAAGAAGGCCCGCAAGGTGCAGGTCTCGATCAAGGCGCTGGAAGTCGCCGAGGAGAAGGAAGCCATCGCGCAGTATGGCTCCTCCGATTCGGGTGCGACGCTTGGCGACATCCTCGGCACCGCGCTCAAGAACCGCGGCACCGACAAGTAAGCGTTCGCTCAGTTTTGCGCGAACCAACCGGGCCCCGGCGAAAGCCGGGGCCTTTCTATTTGTCAAAGACAGGAAAAATCGTAGCTCGGATGGAGCGTAGCGAAATCCGGGGTTCGGCGCCCGCGGTGGGGTCTTCCCGGATTGCGCTTCGCTCCATCCGGCTACAGACGTTAGGAGTATAGCGAGCCTTGTTTTCTTCATATTGCGTCGCAATTGATGTATTTGGCTAAGGTCATAGTGACGCTGCGACTGCAAGAACGCGCGGACATTCCTGGAGCATTTCCATGTCGCTGGATTCAGACGTGATCGTCGATCGCCGCCGCATCAGGCGCAAGCTGACCTTCTGGCGCGTCACCGCCGCCGTCGTGGCGATTGCGGCGATCATCGGCGTCGGCCTGTTCGCGACTGGCGGGCGCGACCTGCTCGAGACGAAGGGGGCGATCGCACGCGTCAATATCGAGGGGTTGATCCGCAGCGACCAGCAGCGCGCCGAGGCGCTGGAGCGGCTCGAGAAATCGAGCTATGCGGCAGTGGTCGTGCACATCAATTCGCCCGGCGGCACCACCGCGGGCTCCGAGCAGCTCTACGACTCGCTGACGCAGCTGAAGGCGAAGAAGCCGCTCGTCGTCGTCGTCGAGGGGCTGGCCGCGTCGGGCGGCTACATCACCGCGATCGCGGCCGATCACATCGTCGCCCAGCAGACGTCGCTGGTCGGTTCGATCGGTGTGCTCTTCCAGTTTCCGAACGTTTCAGAACTTCTCAAGACCGTGGGCGTGAAGGTCGAGGAGATCAAGTCTTCGCCGTTGAAGGCGGCGCCGAACGGCCTTGAGCCGACCAGTCCCGAAGCGCGCGCCGCGATCGACGCGCTGGTGAAGGATTCTTATGCATGGTTCCGTGGATTGGTGAAGGAGCGGCGCGGCATGGACGACGCCCTGCTGGAGAAAGTCGCGGATGGACGCGTCTTCACCGGCAGGCAGGCGGTTGATCTCAAGCTGATCGATCAGCTCGGCGATGAGAGGACCGCGGTCGCATGGCTGGTCGCGGAAAAGAAGGTCAAAAGCGGCCTTCCAGTGCGTGACTACAAGCTCAATCCGCGCTTCGGGGACCTGACATTCCTGCGTACCGCAGCATCCATGACGCTCGACGCGCTCGGTCTGGGCGCCATCGCGCGGCGAATCGAGCAGGGCGGGATGGTGCAGGCGGTCGACCGGTTCGGGCTGTACGGCATGCTGGCGTTGTGGACCCCGGCCGGAACCAACTAATCGGCGCCGAGGCGTATCGCCGAGGCGATACCCGCTCTGCGGGAATCGCCAAATGGCCCAATTGGGCTATTTGTCACCCTAATTCGCGACATCAGGAATTGATTTAGCGTCTTGACAGTGCAGGGCATTTTCACGGAAATGGACTTCCGCGAGATCCCGGATCCCATTTTCGATGATTAAATCCGAACTTGTTCAGCGTATCGCCGAGCACAACCCGCACCTCTACCAGCGGGATGTCGAGAACATTGTGAATGCGATTCTCGATGAGATTGTCGCGGCGCTGGCGCGTGGCGACCGTGTCGAGCTGCGTGGTTTTGGCGCATTCTCCGTGAAGCATCGTCCGGCGCGTGCCGGCCGCAATCCGCGTACCGGCGAGCATGTGCCGGTCGATCAGAAGAGCGTGCCGTTCTTCAAGACCGGCAAGGAGATGCGCGAGCGTCTCAATCGCGAGAGCGTCGAAGCTGAAGCGTCGAAGGTCGACGCACCAAAGGCTGACGCGTAGCGCGCGAGCTCAGGCGTGCCGTGTTGCGGGCCCGCGCCCGCGCTTTCTCCATCGCTATGAGAGATGGTCATGCGAAAGTTCTTCACGGCATTGGTCGTCATCCCGCTGGGGCTGATCTTCATCATCTTCGCGGTCGCAAACCGTCACTGGGTGACGGTGTCGTTTGATCCCTTCAATTCCGTCACACCGACGATCGCGGTCACGCTGCCGCTGTTCGTCGTGATCATCGCGTCGGCAATCCTGGGCGTGATCGCGGGCGGCATCGCGACCTGGTTCCGGCAGGGGCGCTGGCGCCGCGCCGCCCGGCAGCACGAGGCCGATGCCCGCCGGGCCCGCGCCGAGCTCACCGATCTCAGGGCCGCCGCTGCCCGGGGCGATGCGCTGCGGCTGCCCGCACCGGGCCAAACCGGTTTTTACGGGTCGGCCGGGCGAGACAAGCAGGGCGCGACGTTGTAGAACCCGCCCCGTCGGACGTGGGTACGCCCCGGTTCCGGCTGCCCGAAAAACCGTTCCGGATGACGACCCGTTTCGAGACCATGTCCCTGCTTGTCAAAATCTGCGGCCTGTCCACGCGCGAGACGCTCGACGTCGCGCTTGACGCCGGCGCGGACATGGTCGGGTTCGTGTTCTTTCCGCCGTCGCCCCGCCATATCAGCCTGGAGGTCGCGCGCGACCTCGGCAGCCGCGCCAAGGGCCGCGCGGTGAAGGTCGCGCTGACTGTCGATGCCGACGACGCCACCCTGGAAAACATCGTCGAGACGTTGCGGCCGGATATCCTGCAATTGCACGGCAAGGAGACGACGGCGCGGCTGCGTGACATCAAGCAGAGGTTCGGCCTGCCCCTGATGAAGGCGCTGCCGGTCGAGACGGCGGCCGATCTCGCGCCGCTGCCGGGCTATGCCGGGGTCGCCGAGCGCATCCTGTTCGATGCCCGGGCGCCGAAGGACGCCACACGGCCGGGCGGTCTCGGCGCGCCGTTCGATTGGCGCGTGCTGGAAAATCTCGATCTCGCTCTGCCGTACATGGTCTCGGGCGGGCTTCGTGCCGATAACGTTGCCGAGGCCGTCACCGTAACACGTGCTGGCGGTGTCGACGTCTCGTCGGGCGTCGAGCGCACGCCCGGCGTCAAGGATCCCGAGCTGATCCGCGCCTTCATCCGCGCCGCGCGCGCAACCCAGGAACTGATGGTTCGATGAATCAAAAGCTGCCCAATTCCTTCCGCACCGGACCCGACGAGCGCGGACATTTCGGCATTTTCGGCGGACGCTTCGTGGCGGAAACGCTGATGCCGCTGATCCTCGACCTCGAGAAGGCCTATGCGGAGGCCAAGGCCGATCCGTCGTTCCAGGCCGAGATGAACGCCTATCTGAAGGACTATGTCGGCCGGCCCTCGCCGTTGTATTTCGCCGAGCGTCTCACCGATCATTTCGGCGGCGCCAAGATCTATCTGAAGCGCGAGGAGCTCAATCACACCGGCTCGCACAAGGTGAACAATGTGCTCGGCCAGATCATGGTCGCGCGCCGCATGGGCAAGAAGCGCATCATCGCCGAGACCGGTGCCGGCCAGCATGGCGTGGCGACGGCGACGCTGTGCGCCCGTTTCGGGCTCGAATGCGTGGTCTACATGGGCGCGGTCGACGTCGAGCGCCAGCAGCCGAACGTGATCCGCATGGAAATGCTCGGCGCCAAGGTTGTCCCGGTGCAGTCGGGCGCGCGCACGCTGAAGGACGCGATGAACGACGCGCTGCGCGACTGGGTGACCAACGTGCACAACACGTTCTACTGCATCGGCACCGTCGCAGGCCCGCATCCCTATCCGATGATGGTGCGCAACTTCCAGTCGGTCATCGGCCACGAGACGCGCAAGCAGATGCAGGAGGCCGAAGGCCGCCTGCCGGATTCGCTGATCGCCTGCATCGGCGGCGGCTCCAATGCGATGGGCCTGTTCCACCCGTTCCTCGACGACCCCTCGGTCGAGATCTTCGGCGTCGAGGCCGCCGGCCACGGGCTGACGCAATTGCATGCCGCCTCGCTGGCCGGCGGCCGCCCCGGCGTGCTGCACGGCAACCGCACCTATCTCCTGATGGACGAGGACGGCCAGATCCAGGAAGCGCATTCGATCTCGGCCGGGCTCGACTATCCCGGCATCGGGCCCGAGCATTCCTGGCTGCATGAGACCGGCCGCGTGAAGTATCTGTCGGCGACCGACGAGGAGGCGCTGGCCGCGTTCCAGTTGCTGTCGCGGCTCGAAGGCATCATCCCCGCGCTGGAATCGGCGCACGCCATCGCGAAACTGTCCGAACTCGCGCCTGCGCGTCCGAGGGATCACCTGATGGTGGTCAACCTCTCCGGCCGCGGCGACAAGGACGTGCCGCAGGTCGGCGACATCTTGAAGGGCAGGAAGAAGTGACCACCCGTATCGACGCCAAGTTCGCCGACCTCAGGAAGGAGGGCCGCTCTGCCTTCGTCACCTTCGTGATGGCCGGCGACCCCGACGCAAAAACTTCGCTCGACATCGTCAAAGCGCTGCCGAAGGCCGGCGCCGACATTATCGAAATCGGCATGCCCTTCACCGATCCGATGGCCGACGGCCCGTCGATCCAGGCTGCCGGCCTGCGCGCGCTCAAGGGCGGCATGACGCTGCGCAAGACGCTGGAGATGGTGCGCGGTTTCCGCAAGGACGACAACGCCACGCCGATCGTGCTGATGGGCTACTACAATCCGATCTACATCTATGGCGTCGACACCTTCCTGGCCGATGCCAAGGCCGCCGGTGTCGATGGCCTGATCATCGTCGACCTGCCGCCCGAGGAAGACACCGAGCTCTGCATCCCGGCAATGAAGGCCGGATTGAACTTCATCCGGCTGGCGACGCCGACCACTGACGACAAGCGCCTGCCGGCGGTGCTCGCCAACACCTCGGGCTTTGTCTATTACGTCTCGATCACCGGCATCACCGGCAGCGCGGCCGCGGATTCGAAGGCGGTTGCAGAAGCCGTCGCCCGCATCAAGCGGCACACCGAGCTGCCGGTCTGCGTCGGCTTCGGCATCCGTACCCCGGAGACGGCGCGCGCGATTGCCGAAAGCGCCAATGGCGCCGTGGTCGGCACCGCGATCGTCGATGCGGTGCGTGCGAGCCTCGATGCCGAGGGCCGCGCGACGCCGAAGACCGTCACCGCGGTGGCGGACCTCGTGTCGGCGCTGGCCCAGGGGGTCCGCGGCGCCCGGCAGGCCGCTGAATAAGCCATAATTTGCGGCGACAAGGCCGCGCTGGGCGGCTTGCCGGGTTTGCCCGGCCCCGCCATATAACCACATGATGCGGGACCGATCCGCATTTCGGAGCGAACCATGAATTGGCTCACCAACGTTGTCCGGCCGAAGATCCGCAACATCCTGCGCCGTGAGACGCCGGAAAATCTCTGGATCAAGTGCCCGGATTCCGGGCAGCTCGTGTTCTACAAGGACGTCGAGGCCAACCAGTTCGTGATCCCCGGCTCCAACTACCACATGCGCATGGGCGCGGTGGCGCGGCTGAAGTCGATCTTCGACAACGAGACCTGGTTCGACGTTGCGCTGCCCGAGGTCACCGCCGATCCGCTCAAGTTCCGCGACGAGCGCAAATATGTCGACCGCATCAAGGATGCCCGCACCAAGACCGGCCTGAACGACGCGATCAAGGTCGGCTACGGCAAGCTCGAGGGCGCCGGTGTCGTCGTCGCCGTGCAGGATTTCGATTTCATGGGCGGCTCGCTCGGCATGGCTGCCGGTGAGGCGATGGTGCGCGGGCTCGAGCTCGCGGTCGAGAAGAAGTCGCCCTTCATCGTGTTCGCCGCGAGCGGCGGCGCGCGGATGCAGGAAGGCATCCTGTCGCTGATGCAGATGCCGCGCACCACGGTCGGCGTGCAGATGCTGCGCGAGGCGCGGCAGCCCTACATCGTCGTGCTGACCAACCCGACCACCGGCGGCGTCACCGCCTCCTATGCGATGCTCGGCGACATCCACATCGCCGAGCCCGGCGCGCTGATCGGCTTTGCCGGCGCCCGCGTGATCGAGCAGACCATCCGCGAAAAACTCCCCGAGGGATTCCAGCGCGCCGAATATCTGCGCGAGCACGGCATGGTCGACATGGTCGTGCACCGCCACGACATGAAGGCGACGCTGGCGCGGTTGTGCCGCCTGCTGACGAAGTCGCCGGCGCTCGAAACCTCATCGAAACCCACGGCCGCCGTCACGACGCCGGCCCAGATCGTCACGGCTCCGGAGACGGTGCCGGCCGCGCCGCACGCGTGACCGGGAGAGCCACCTCATCACCGTCCTCGTTCGAGGCGTTGATCGCGCGGGTGTCGGCACTGCACCCCAAGCGCATCGATCTCAGCCTCGACCGCATGCTCGGCTTGATGGAGCGGCTCGATCATCCCGAGCGCAAGCTGCCGCTGGTGATCCATGTCGCCGGCACGAATGGCAAGGGATCCACGATCGCTTATCTGCGCGCGATCCTGGAAGCCGCCGGCCTGCGCGTGCACGTCTTCACCTCGCCCTATCTGGTACGGATCAACGAATGCTACCGGCTGGGCGCGGTCGGCGGCGGCAAGCTCGTCGATGACGACGAGCTGCATGCAACGTTCGAGCACTGTGAACGCGTCAACGCCGGCAATCCCGTCACCATCTTCGAGATGGAAACGGCGGTGGCGTTCTGCCTGTTTGCAAAGCATCCGGCCGACGTCGCGCTGCTTGAGGTCGGCCTCGGCGGCCGGCTGGATTCGACCAACGTGGTCGAGACGCCGCTCGCCTCTGTCATCGCGCCGGTCAGCATGGACCATATGGAATTCCTCGGCGACACACTGACCTCGATCGCCGGAGAGAAGGCTGCGATCATCAAGCGCAAGGTTCCGGTGGTCTGCGCCGAGCAGGCGCCCGAGGCGATGGCTGTGATCGAGGCGCAGGCGAACCGCATGCGCGCGCCGCTGCACGCGGCCGGGCAGCAATGGCATGTCAGCGTCGAGCGCGGCCGGCTGGTCTATCAGGACGAGCGCGGATTGATGGATCTGGCGGCGCCAAAGCTGTTCGGCCGTCATCAGTTCGACAATGCCGGCCTTGCGATCGCGACGCTGCGCGCGATCGGTGCGTTCAAGCTCAACATGGCCGCCTATGAAGCCGGCATCGTCAATGCCGAGTGGCCGGCGCGAATGCAGCGGCTGGTGTCCGGCACGCTCGTCAGCCAGGGACCGCAAGGCAGCGAGGTCTGGCTCGACGGCGGGCACAATGCCGAAGGCGGCCGCGTCGCGGCCGCAGCCCTCGGCGATCTTGAGGAGCGCGTGTCGCGGCCGCTCGTCGTCATCGCCGGCATGATGGGCAACAAGGACGCCGGCGCCTTCCTCGCCAATTTCGCCGGCTTGACGCGCCACATCATCGCCGTGCCGGTGCCCGGACGCGACAATGGTATGCCGCCCGAGCGACTGGCCGACGCGGCGCGCGCGCTCGGCATGCGGGTCGAAATCGCGCCCGGCGTCGACGCCGCGCTGCAGCGGCTCGCCATGCTGGCCTATGAGGTGCCGCCGCGCATCCTGATCACCGGCTCGCTCTATCTCGCCGGCCCCGTGCTTGCCGCCAACGGCACGCCGCCGGTCTGACGTTTGCCCAGAGCCCTGATGACCCATCGGGCGCGCATTCGCGCGACCCGGCACAAAAGAAAACGGCCGGCGATGCGCCGGCCGTTTCGCAATCGGCTAATTCGACGCGGATTAGACCGCAGCGGAAATCCACTGCTGCAACTTCGCCTTCGGCGCGGCACCGACCTGACGCGAGGCCATCTCGCCGCCCTTGAAGATCATCAGGGTCGGGATCGACATCACGCCATACTTCGACGCGGTCTTCGGGCTCTCGTCGACGTTGAGCTTCACGATCTTGACCTTGTCGCCCATCGCGCCGGAAATCTCGTCAAGGGCGGGCGCGATCATGCGGCAGGGGCCGCACCACTCGGCCCAGAAGTCGACGACCACCGGCCCGGTCGCCTTGAGCACTTCGGCTTCGAAATCGGCGTCAGAAACCTTGCCAACGGCCATCGGAGTACCTCGTTCGGTTGAGACAAAAGGCGCGACTGAGAATCGCGCCCGGGGAGCATGGAGGAAACCTATGAACGCCCCCTTGCCGGGTCAAGCTCGGTCACGCCGACATGACCTTATGCCAGCCCAGCGTCCAGCGCGGAGGCAGAAAGTTCCATGATTTCAGGTATTTCGGTCCAGAGCAGGGCGGCGCGGACAGGGAGCGGCGGATAAAGCTTGGCAAGCACCGCGCGGTACAGCGCGAGCTGCCTGACATAGCCCGTTGGTGCTTCAGCGGCGGTCTTGGGCGGGGCGTGGTTGGTCTTGAAATCGACGATCAGGACTTCCTTCGGGGTCACCACCAGCCGGTCAATCTGACCTGAGACCAGCGCCTTCAACTGACCCGGCCGGTCCAGCCGACCGACGATCGAGACCTCGGCGCGGCTGCCGGGGGCGAACACTGCCGCGAAGCGTGGATCCGCGATCAGGGCGAGCACCTGGCCTGCGAGCGTCGTGCGCTCCTCCTCGCTCCAGCCATCGGCATTGCGTGCGAGATAGGCCAGCGCGGCGTCACGGCGCCGCTCAGAGGCGACATCCGGCAGCGATTGCAGCAGGCGGTGCACCAGCGTGCCGCGCTGCAGGGCACGAGCGCGCGCTACGACCGACTCGGCGGTCCGCACGTGGTGGCCGTCGCCGTCGGCGGGATCGGAAGGGCGTAGCAGGCCGGCTGCAGAGGCTTCAGGAGCGGCGGGCGCGCGCAGCCATGGCGGCAGCACAATCGGCGCTGCCGTCGTCGACGTTGTCGCGCCAGTGACCGCCGCGCCGTCCTCCGCCCGCGAGTAGCGCTTGATCTTGCCAGCCGATGTCTCGAGTTCCTCGAGCTTGAGCCCGGAATTGGCCAGCCCCTTGGTGATCAGGTCATACCAGGAGGATTTGCGCACCGTGTTCATATTGCCGGGCATGCAGCCGCCGACGACCAAGCGATCCGCGGCGCGCGTCATCGCGACATAGAGCAGGCGGCGATATTCGTCTTCGGTGTCACCGAGCATCGCCTTGCGCGCGTCGGCGACCCCGGGCGGATCTTCCGCCTTCTTGCCCGCCCACACCACGACACCGGGCGCATGCGGCGCGGCGTTGCCCTGCGGCAGATGGATCAGCCGCAGGCGCTGCGTGTCGGACGGCGAGGTCGTGGTGTCCACGAGGAAGACGACTGATGATTCCAGGCCCTTGGCGCCGTGCACGGTCATCACGCGGACCTCGTCGCGCGAAATCTCCATGTCGCGCTTCACTTCGGTATCGGCCGCCCGCAGCCACGCCACGAAGCCCTGCAGCGAGGCCGGAGCCTTGCGCTCATAGCTCAGCGCGAGCTCAAGGAATTCGTCGAGCGCGTCGTTGGCCTCGTGGCCGAGCCGGCGCAGGATGCGGGCCCGCCCGCCGTCGCCGCCGAGCAGCCAGGCGTAGAAGGCGAACGGAGTTTCATTCGCGAAGCGGCGCTCGCATTGCTCGAGGCGCCGGAGCACGGCAGCAAATCGACCGTCGGTCGGGGCCTGCGCGGCGAGCGCTTCGCGCAGCGATCCACGGCGCTGCCATGCCAGCTTGAACAGATCGTCATCGGTGAGACCAAACAACGGGCTCTTCAACGCCACCGCGAGCGCAAGATCGTCCTGCGGCAGCAGGAGCGCGTCGGCAAGATTCATCAGGTCGATGATCGCGATGTGCTCGGTCAGCTTCAGCCGGTCGGCACCGGCGACCGGGATGCCGGCGTGCTTCAACGCCTGGATCACCGCATCGAAGGCGTTGCCGCGGCGGCGCACCAGGATCAGCATATCGCCGTAACGCAACGGACGGCGCGCGCCGGCGCTGCCTGTCATGGTGCCGCTGGCGACGAGACGCTTGATCTCGGCCTGGATTCGCCGCGCGAGCTTCACCTCGGGGCTGGTCACCGATACGCCGTCGAACGGCGCGCGCCAGCCTTCGATGTCCTGCCGGTCATCGGCTTGCGCGAGATCCCAGAGCTCGATCAGGCTCGGGCCGGCGTCGGCCATCGCGTTGTGGATCGGATAGCCGTTCTCGACCGCGTGGATGCTGCGATAGATCTCCTGCTCGCGAAACACGTGGTCGACCGAGTGCAGGATCGTCGGTCCCGAGCGGAACGAGTAGGTGAACGACACCGGATCGAACTTCAGCCCGGCATCCTCGAACCGCCGCTTCAGCTCGCGGCGGCGCAGGTCGAACTCGCGCGGTGCTGCGCCCTGGAAGGAGAAGATCGACTGTTTCTCGTCGCCGACCGCGAACACGGTGCGCACCAGGCCGTCGCGGGCGCCGGCGCCTGAGGTGAATTCCGAGATGATGTGGGCGACGATGTCCCATTGCCGCGGGCTGGTGTCCTGCGCCTCGTCGATCAGCACGTGATCGACGCCGCGGTCGAGCTTGTAGTGCACCCAGCCGGAGGAGACGCGGTCGAGCATCTCCAGCGTCTTGTCGATCAGGTCGTCATAGTCGAGCAGGCCGCGTTCCAGTTTTTCGCGGCGGTAGTGCGCCGCTGCTGCGGTCGCGATATGGATCAACGCCTCGGTGCGGTCGCGCGCGACCACGGCGCGGCGCCGTTCGACCAGTGGCAGCACGCGGCGGATCTCGGCCTCGAACAGCCGGCCGATCGCGGGATTGTTGTCGCAGAACTTCTTCGTCACCACCGATTTGCGCGGCGTGCGGTCGGCATCGGTCAGGAACACCGCAAGATACGCGTCGACCTGCGCGGCGCCGGTGAATACCAGCGCTTCGCGCAGCCGTGCCGCCTGGTCCTGGTCGGACTTGCTGCCGGTGTCGAGCGCGGCCGCGATCTCTTCCCATCCGGCGCGCCTGAGATAGGGCCCATCGACGATCTCGCGCTCGATATCCTCGATGCGGTCGTCAGGGGACACGCCGAGCGCGACGGACATCTGTGCGGCCGCCGCCGCGGCGCTGCCGGCGGTGTCGGTCCAGGCCATGAAGTGGTCGCGGCTGAGGCAGGCCTCGCGAACCACGTCCTTGAAGGTGACGTCGGCGGCGCTCGCCATCGCCGTCATCAGCGCGCGGCCGATCGGACTGTCGGGATTGCGCGAGGCGTCCAGGAACACCGCGAGATTGGCACGTTCCATCATCTCGTTCTGGTCGCGGTCGTCGAGCACGGCAAAGCGCGCCGGCACATTGGCCTCGAACGGAAACTGCTGCAGCAGCCGAGTGCACAGCGCGTGGATGGTCTGCACCTTCAAGCCGCCGGGCGTCTCCAGCGCGCAGGCAAAGAGCTTTCGCGCATCGCGCCGCAGCGTTGCATTCGGGTAGGCGATGCCAGCCTCGCGGATCGCGGCATCGAGCGCGGTGTCGTTCAGCGTCACCCAGTGGCCGAGCGTCGTGAACACCCGCTCGGCCATGTTGGCGGCGGCGGCCTTGGTGAAGGTGATGCAGAGGATCTTTTCCGGCGGCACGCCTGACAGCAGCAGGCGGATCACCCGCTGGACAAGAACGTGCGTCTTGCCCGAGCCGGCATTCGCCGACACGAAGGTCGATGCCTTCGGATCGGACGCGCGCGCCTGCGCGTCGCGGACCGCTGACGGGATAGGGCGGGGTGCCTTTACCATTCCTCGATCCCCAGGCCGCCGGCGGCGGACCATTCCTTGATCCGTGCGAGGTCGTCATAGGCGCCGTAGCGGTTCGCCCACATTGAGAGGTTCAGCGAGGTGTAGGCCTGCTGCTCGTCGTCGAAGGCGTGGATCAGCGCTTCCAGCTTGTGCCGCGCGCTGTCGGCGGCCTCATCGGGCGGCTGCGGTGTGTCGCTGGGCTTGATCTTCAATTCCAGCGAACGCTGCTCGCCCGGCGGGTTGTTGCCGCTCAGCCTGATATAGGCGAGCTCGCCGACCGAGGAGCCGGCGGGGATGTCGGCAAAGCCGCCTTCGCGCAGGATCGAGGCTTCCAAAGTGAGCTGCGGCGACAGGCCCATGCGTACCTGTTTCCCGGTCGGCGGCTGGCCGGTCTTGTAGTCGAGAATCGCAAAGCTGCCGTCGTGTCGCAGCTCGATGCGATCGGCCCGCGCGGAGAGGACGAAGGTCCGCGCGTTGTCGAGCGGAATGCCGATTTCGCCGCGGATCTCGGCCTTGATTGCGTCGATATTGCCGCGCCGGGCCTGCTCCCATTCGGCAAACCATGCGGCGATGCGCTGGAAGCGCGGCCACCACAGCGCACGGGCCTCGGGCCGCTCCATCAGCGGCGCGAAATACTTGCCGCCGATCTCGCGCAGGGTGCGCATCGTGTCGGCCGGCAGCGCGTCAGCATAGGTTTGCGTAAATTCGCCGAGTGCCTCGTGGATTGCCGAACCGCGATCGGCAGCGGACAATGGCATGTCGACCGGATCGAGCGGATCGAGCTTGAGGATATAGCGCGCATAGATCGTGTAGGGATCGCGCAGCCAGTCCTCGATCGCGGTGACGGACATTTTCAGCGGCCGTGCCTCGCGCGGCGGCCGCGGCTCCGGCTGGGCGATCGGCTCGACCTTGTCGGGCCGGTCGAGCTCGGCAGCATATTGCACGTAAGTTTCGCCGGCTGCTTTCGCAGCCTTCCAGCGTTCCTCGCCCGCAACCGCTTCCAGCCGATGCAGGAAGCGCGAGGCAACCGCCGGCGCGCCGCCGACCTTGGCAGCATGGGTGAGGATCACCTCGTCGTGGCCGAGCAGCTGCGCGAAGTCATGCGCGGAGAGGCCGATGCGCCGCTCGGGGAGGTCGAGTCCGAGCTGGTGCCGCATCGGCCGGCTCAGCCACGGATCGATCCGCGGCGCCGGCGGCCAGACACCCTCGACCAGCCCGCCGAGGATGACGCGATCGGATTCGGTCAAGCGCGCCTCGAGCTGGCCGAAGATGTTGAGCTGGGCGCGCGCGGATTCCGGCCGCCGCACCATGCGGTCGGCGAACGCAGTCTGGAACACCTCCGGATAGTCGGCAAGCGGCGTCATCAGGCCGCTCGGCTGCTGCTTGGCGAGCAAATCGTCGAATGCCGATGCCAGCACGCCGCCGGCGCGATCCTCGAACACGACCGCGACGCCGTGATGGTCGCAAGACAGCGCCATCAGCACATCGCGATGCCGCGAGGCCAGTTCGGCGAAATCGTAGGGCCTCGACGGCGCCATGCCCTCGAGCGGGGCCAGTGCGGCCTGCAGTTTCGCGATCAGGCCCTGCGCCTGGTTGAGATCGTGATCGCGCAGCCGCGCGCGCTGCTCCGCGACGTGCAGCGATGAGGTCTCGCCGTTGCGGAGCTTTGTCAGCTCGGCGCTGAAGCGCTCGAAATCGCGCGCCAAGCCGCCGGAGCCCGCTTGCGGCCGCGTGCCGCGCAATACGGCGAGTTCCAATACTTCGACCGCGCGCTTCAGCGCGCCCTGTGCGCCGCCGAGCCGAAACAGCGGATGCTTGAGCAGCGCGAGCAGCGTCGGCGGCTCCAGCCCCTTTGCCGCCGCTTCTGCGGTGAGTCGGGCGAACACGCCGGGCGAGGTCTCCATCAGCGCATCGCCGCCGGAATCGTCGAATTCCAGATTCCAGCGCGTCAGCGAAGCCATCACGCGGCGCGCCAGCGCGCGGTCCGGCGTCACCAGCGCGGCCGACTTGCCGAGATGGCGCGCCTCGCGCATCGCCACCGCGATCGCCAGCGCCTCCATCTCTGGATTGGGCGCCTCGACCACGGAAAGGTTGCTCATCCCGGCGGAGATGCGCGCGACGATCTCGGGGCGCTCCAGCCGGTCGTGCCATTGCGCGGTCGCGGTCGACGGGCGCATCGTCTCCGACACCAGCACCTCGCGGCCGAGCGGCGCCGGTGCCGCAAGGCTCTCGACGTCGCGACGCTTGATGCCGAAGCGGTCGAGCAGCGTATGCATCGCGAATTGCGGATGGTTCGACGAGGGCGGCGTGGTGAAACGGCCTTCGTCGTTGCGTTCGCCGCCGATCGTGTCCCAGGAGTCTTCGTCGAGATCGGTGTCGAGCCCGGGCAGCACGACCGCGCCGTTCGGAAGCTTCGCCACCGCGTGCAGGAATTTTGCCGTCGCCGGCATCGAGCCGGTCGAACCGGCCGCGATCACCGGGCCTGCGTGATGTGCCGTGAGCCGCGCCGCTTCAGCTTCGATCAGCAGGTCGCGCCGCGCAGCCGGCTCGATCCTGCCGATCTCCTTCAGGTAGTTCGGCCAGGCGTCGCGCGCGATGCGCAGGAATTCGAGCGAGTGCTGCCAGTATTTGTCGAGCTGGTCCGGCACCAGCCGGTCGAGCTCGCGCCAGTCGACGCCGCGCGTCACCATGTCGTCCATCAATCGCGCGAGGTCGCCCGCGAGCTGCAAGGTCGAGGCGGGGCCGCCGACCACGAGCGGCGAGGACACTGGCGTCTTCGCCCAGGCCGCGACCAGATGCGCCAGCGTCAGGCGGCGTTCGAGCTCGCCGAGCTTTGGCGGAATCTCGAGGGGGGCCGCGCCGCCGACAGCGTCCGATTGGTCCGTAAACGCGAGCTCGTCCTCATCGATATCGCCGAGTGCGATGATGCGCGGCAGCACCGCGGCGTCGGCGTCGAGCACGTCGAGAAAAACTTCGCGCGCCAGTCGCCCGGCGCGCCGGGTCGGCAGATAGAGTGTGGCGTTGGCGAGCTTCGCCGGATCGTTCCGCGCCTCGAATCCCGCGATCAGCCGGCCATCGACCAGGGCCGAGATGACGGTGCGCAGGAACGGTGCGGAGATGGGAACGCTGAAGACGCGCATGAGCTGCCTGATTCGGAATCAGGCGCTAATATAGGGAGCGGCAACCGCCTCCGCCGCACGGGTGACGCGGCGCTCGTCCATCAGTGCTTCGAAGGCGACCAGCAGGTTGAGATCGACGGCGGGCAAATTCATGGAAGCAATAATGCATGCATAGATGATCTACTTCAACAATGATCTACAGGCCGCACGGTTGCTCGGCGACCTTCGCAGCGACGCAGTGTCCTATCTACATGACACCGTGCCTGATCGAGGTCATTGGTTGGCGCAGGCGAAAGGAGAATGCTTCATGGGTGCCCCAATCCTCACCGAGGAACTCGCCGTCCGGTTTGCCCGCATCGCGCTCGGCCATATCAGGCGTGAATATCCAAACAAGCCGGATCATGTGCTGGCGGGGCCAGGGGACGCGCGCCCGCCGCGCGAGCTGCATCCGGTCTTCTACGGCAGCTACGACTGGCACTCCTGCGTGCACAGCTACTGGATGCTTGCCCGGCTGCTGCGCCGTCACCCGAAGTCAGAAGCTGCGGATGACATCCGCGCCCTGTTCGACGAGCAGTTCGTTGCGGAGAAGGTCGCGGCGGAATGCGCCTATCTCGCGGCCCCCACCGCACGCGGCTTCAAGCGGCCCTATGGCTGGGGCTGGCTGTTGAAGCTCGCGGCCGAACTCTCGCCGCTCGACGAAACCCGATGGCGCGAACGCATCGCGCCGCTCGCGGCGGTCTTTGCGCAGCGCTTTCGCGATTTCCTGCCGCTCGCCGCTTATCCGGTGCGGGTCGGCACGCATTTCAACACCGCGTTTGGCCTGCGCATGGCCGCCGATTACGCGACCGCGACGCAAGACCATGCGCTCAGCTTACTGCTGCGTGAGACGGCGCTGCGCTGGTACGGGGCCGATGAGGACTGTCCCGCCTGGGGCGAGCCGAGCGGTGATGACTTCCAGTCTTCCGCGCTGATCGAAGCCGAGTGCATGCGCCGCCTGTTGGCGCCGGACGCATTCCTGCCCTGGTTCGACCGCTTCCTGCCACGGCTTGCGCAGCACGAGCCCGCGACACTGTTTCGGCCAGCTACCGTCACGGATCGAACGGACGGCAAGATCGCCCATCTCGACGGGCTCAATCTCAGCCGCGCATGGTGCTGGCGTGCCCTTGCCGAAGCATTGCCCGAAGCCGATGCCCGCCGCCCGATCCTGCAGGATGTCGCACGACGCCATCTCGACGTCGGGCTGCCACATATCGCCGGCGACTATATGGGCGAACACTGGCTGGCGAGCTTCGCCGTTCTTGCCATCGATGATGACGGCCGCGCCTTCGGTTGACCCCTCCCCGTCGGGGAGAGGTGACCTCCGCCGCTGTTTCAGATCAAGCTGATCTCATCATGCTCTACGCCACGCTTTCCAGGAACGCCTCTTCCGCGGCCTGGATCGCATCGGGGGTCCCGACATGCATCCAGACGCCGTCGAGGCGGAGGCCGAACAGCCGTTCCTGCTCGTTGGCGCGGTCGAACATCTTGGGCAGCGAGAATTCGCCGGCGGGCGCGTCGGCAAACAGCGCCGGCGACATGATCGCCGCACCCGCATAGACGAACGGCACCACCTGATGCTCCCGTCGCTTGCGCAGCGCGCCGTCAGGTAGCATCGCGTAGTCACCGCGGCCGCTATAGCCGATGCTCGAGGCGGTCGGCGCCATCAAGAGCAGGATATCCATCCGCGCGGGGTCGAAGGTTTCCGCCAGCCGCGCCAGATTGGAGCGCACGCCGTCGATCCACATCGTGTCGGCGTTGACGTGGAAGAACGGAGCATCGCCGAGCAGCGGCAGCGCCTTGACGACCGCGCCGCCGGTGCCGAGCACCTGGTCGCGCTCGTCGGAGATGATGACGCGCGGGCGGCTGCGCGTCTTGACGTGATCGATGATCTGATCGGGCAGATAGTGCACGTTGACGACGGCTTCGCTGACGCCGGCGCCGGCAAGCTTGTCGAGCACATGGTCGAGCAGCGGCTGGCCCGCCACGCTCACCAGCGGCTTCGGCATCGTGTTGGTCAGCGGGCGCATGCGCACGCCGAGGCCTGCGGCGAGCACCATGGCTTTATGGGGGGTGACGGGCATCTTCCGGACGTTCTCGGTCATCATCTCTCTGCGCCGATCATATCACGGCGATTCGGCAGGCACATCGACCAAACGCCATAGTCATCGGACATGACGGCCGTAAGACGTCGATGACGACAGGAACCTAAGCGTCGGCAGCCTGCGTGCCGCGTCTGGTCATTTTTTTCTTCTTGTCGCCTTGTTTCAGAAAATTGACGCCGATCTGGTCGCCATTGACCCATCCCAGCTCGCAACGGCGATAGGCCAGCCCTGTGGATGACAGCAGCAGGAAGAATTCCTTCAGGTGCAGGCCCTCGATCGAGCCCTCGACGGTGAGCTTGGCACCCGTCTCGGACACGTCCTCCATGATGCAGTCGCGCCGCCAGGTGCCGTCGATGCCCATCATGAACGCGGCGATGCCGCGCTCGAATGTGACACGATCGCCACTGCGTCGTTCCGTCGCCATGGTGTGGTCCCGCTCCCGATCCAGCCGCGCCAGACACAGCGCACAGCCAGTGCAACCTTAGGCGGTCGATGGCTAACAACCGGTAAACCTACGGTACCGGGGGAGGGACATTGGCCGCGTACCAGTCGCGGAGCGGCGCGAGCGACGGATGAGCCAGTGACCGGTTGAGGTAGGTCCAGATCCGCGGCTGGTGCTTCAGATATTGCGGCTTGCCGTCGCGCCCGTTGAGCCGGGCGAAGGTGCCGAGCAGACGCGTGTTCCGCTGCGCCGACATGATCGCGTAGAGCGCGGCAAAATCAGCCGGATCGAAGCTCGCATCGATCGCGCGCCGCGCCTTGATGTAGCGGGTGAGCAGTGACAGCTCGAGTTGTTCGGGCACGTCGATCCGCGCATCCTGCAGCAGCGACACCACGTCATAGGCGGCGGGGCCGAGCAGTGCGTCCTGGAAGTCGATCAAGCCGACGCGGAGGATCCCGGTGCGTTCGGCGAGCCAGATGATGTTCGGCGAATGGAAGTCTCGGATCACCCAGGTCTTCGGCGCCGCGGCGGGCTTTTCCAGTAACGTGCGCCACATCTCGATGAATTCGGCGCGCAGCGCGTCGCTTGGCTGGACGCCCCGGCTGGGCATGTACCATTCGAGCATCAGGCCGATCTCGATCAGCCAGGCGTCAACATCGAACACCGGGATGTCGTAGTTCGTGTCGGCCGTCAGTGGCAGCGTCGTCGGCAACACCTCGCGATGCAGCGCCGCCAGCATGTCGGTCGCGGCCTCGTAGCGGTCGGCGATCGGCCGCGGCGGCTCGCCCTCGATGATGCCGGCATTGCCGAAATCCTCGGTGATCAGGAATCCGGATTCGAGATCGGTGTGCCGGATCGCGGGTGCGGAAAAGCCATGATTGCGCAGGCCGTTTCCGATCGCGACGAACGGCCTGACATCCTCGGCAAGATGCACCGCCGCACTGTAGGATTTGCCGTTGTAGATCGGCGGGCCGTCGGGGCGCCGCGGCGCGTTCATCAGGATGACGCTGCCGTCATTGGTGCGCAGCCGTGCGTAAGAGCGTGTCGAGGCGTCGCCGGGCATGCGCTTGCGCCTGGCGTCGAGATAGCCTGCCTTGTCAAGGAACTGGCGCAGCAGCTTGAGCCGCGTGACCTTGGCTGCGCCCTTGCCATGGCCGGTGATCTCGGCCGCGCGGGCGGTCGATCCCAATGCCGGGCGATGGCTGAACGCGATGTCGATGCGGTCGCCGGGCAATGCGTCGGGCGCGCGTTCCGGCCACTCGATCAGCGCAACGATGTCCTCGGGCAGCGGCGAAAGCCCGATCTCCTCGAGCTCGCTCGCATCGTTGATGCGGTAGAGGTCGGCATGGACGAGCGGGAACGAGGGCAGCTCGTAGCTTTGCGCCAGCGTGAAGGTTGGGCTCGGCACTTCCAGAGTCTCGTCGTCGGCGAGATAGCGGATCAGCGCGCGGGCGGCGGCGGTCTTGCCGGCGCCGAGGTCGCCGGACAGCGTGATCACGTCGCCCGCGCCGATCAGCAGCGCGAGGTCGGCCATCAGCTCGGCTGTCGCGGCTTCGTTCGCGAGTGCGACCGGGAATGTGGAGATCGCGATCATTCCGCGGCGTTGCGATGAGCGGTCTGGTCGATCGGGAAGTCGCAGATCACGGTCGTACCCTTGCCGACGGTCGAATCGACGCGCACCCGGCCGCCATGCAGTTCGACGAAGGAGCGCACCAGCGACAGGCCAAGCCCCGCGCCGCGGTGCCGCGAGCCATGGGAATGGCTCTCGAACCAGTTGAATACCTTGTCCTTCATTTCGGGCGGAATGCCGGGGCCGGAGTCGGTCACCGCGAATACCACGCTGTGCTCGTTCCGGTGCGCACTGATCGTGACGGTGGCGTCGTGCGGCGAGAAGCCGACGGCATTGGCGAGCAGGTTATAGAGCACCTGCACCACGCGCCGCTCGTCGCCGATGAAGCCGCCGATATGGGGCTCGACATCGATCCTGAGTGCGATCCGGTCGGTCGCAAGCCGGTCCTGGATGCCTTCGGCGGCGGCCTCGATTGCCTGGGCGATATTGACCGGGCCGAGCTCGAGCTTCATCGCGCCGGCGTCGATGGTGGCGAGATCGAGGATGTTGTTGGTCAGCGCCAGCAGTGCGTTGGTCGATTTGGTGACGTAGTCGAGATATTCGGCCTGCCTCGGCGTCAGCGGTCCGGTCGAGGGATCGCTGAGGAAATGCGCGAAGCCGATGATGGTCGTGAGCGGCGCGCGCAGCTCGTAGGAGACGTGGTGAACGAAGTCCACCTTCATCTGGTCGGCGGCTTCCAGTGCCTCGTTGCGCTCGCGCAGGGCGCGCTCGACATTCTCGGTGTCGGTGATGTCCTGGAAGGTGAGCAGCGTGGCGCCGTCGGGCAGCGGGATGGTCATGCAGTCCAGCACGCTGCCGTCCTTGCGCTCGAGCTTCAGCGCCACCTGTGCGCGGTTCTCGATCGCGGTGATGGATTCGCGCAGGGTACGCCAGGTCCGCGGATCGTCATAGAGCGGCTTGCAGAGCGCTTCCACCGCCTCGATATGCGGCTCGCCGTTCAGCGCGTCGGCTGACAACTTCCACATCCTGGCAAAGGCCGGATTGAATAGTTGCGCGCGGCCGTTGCTGCCGAACACCGCGACCGCCTCGGCCAGATTGTCGAGGGTTTCGCGCTGCACCCGCGTCAGGCCGTCGTAGCGGCGCGCCAGGTCGAGGCTTTCCGTGACGTTGTCGAATAGATAAGTGACGCCGCCCTCGAGGTTCGGCGTGGTGACGACGCTGACCGCGCGCCCGTCAGGCAGGAACCAGGTATAGGTCTCGGACTCGACCGCGCGATAGGCCTCGTGCAGCTTGGCCTTCCAGGCGCGGAAGTCCGGCTGCTCCGGCAGCTTGCGGTTGGCGCGGAGCCGGTCGAGGATGCTGGAGTCGTCGGGATTGCCGTCGAGGAAGGCCTGGTCGAGACCCCACAGCCGCCGGTAGGATTCGTTGTAGAAGGTGAGCCGCCGGTTGGCGTCGAACACGGCGACGCCCGAGGACAATTGGTCGAGGGTGCGCCGGTGCGCCTCGACCATCCGCGTCAGCGCCGCGCGCAGGGCTGCGGCCTCACTGGCGTCGATCGCGATGCCCGCGCTGCCGCTGCCGAGCTTGAGCGCCTGCACGTCGTAGATCCGCCGCTCGCCGCTGACGACGATCGGCAGCCGCGCGGCATAGCTCGCGTTGTCGTTCAGGGCGCGGGCGAGCTCAGTGCGCTGCTCGCTCTCGAGCAGTTCGAGATTGCGCTGAAGCGCATCGGCGACGCTCTTGCCTTCGGTGGCACGGACATAGGCTGCGTTGGCGTAGCGCAGATTGCCCTCGATGCTTTTGGCCCAGATCGGCCATGGTGCGGCGGCGGCGAAGTCGCGCAGCAGCTCGGTCTCCTCCTGCAGCGCCTTGTAGCGCAGGTTCGATTCGGCGAGCTCCCGGCGCAGGCCGCCGAGCTCGCGGATCCGCACGATGGCCTGGCCCCCGATCGCGCGGCCCATCGCCTCGATGCCGCGGCCGGCCGATGTCGAGAGGTTGAGCAGGAACGGCTCGCCCTTCTCGCGCAGCGCATCGACGGCATGGTCCATCTGCAGCGCCGGCTCGGGCGGCAGCCAGGTTCCGAAGGCGAGGATTCGCTGCGGCGATCCCTCCCGCGACATCACCAGCGAGATGTCGCCGCTGATCTGCGGGCGGTTGTCGCCCGCGGCCCAGGAAATCAGCACCTGCGGCTCGGCGAACAACAGCGCGCGCAGCCGGTCCGACTGCGACTGCAGGTCCGCGATCTCCGAACGCAGCTGCTCTTCGTTCCGGGTCGCGCGCAACCGCGTGCGCATCAGCAGGATCGCGGCGACTACGGAGAAGCCCACCAGCGCAAACGACGTCGCGAGAACCGCGACCTCCTGGTGGTTGAGGCCGAAATGATCGGACATCGCCTGGACCAGGTATGATTGGGAGGCGAAGGCCGAGCGAGCCGGCAGCAATGCCGTGGTGGCGAGCCCAATTATGCCGTCGCGCGCCAGTGAGGTGCATGACAGCAGGGTTCGACGCATTGCCGCGACTACGCCCGACATATGTTGCCCCAGAACGCACAACTCCCAGACATGATCCGGAAAAGCGGAGACCGGTATTCCCTCGCGACACACGCGCAGCGTTTGTGCGGGGATCATGCCCAAGCAGGACCAGAAAGCCCGACGAAGACCCCCCGTCGTGCTCGAATCAAGGCAGAATAGTCCCAACCGGACTCGGCGAGTAAGAGTCCAGACCGTGAACGCAAAACCCGCTGTGAAAAAATGCGCCGGATGGCGCGAATTTTGCGCGAAATGATTCGGAATCCGCGCGGGCGCTAGCGCCCGGTCGAGCCGAATCCGCCGCTGCCGCGCCCGGTTGCGGGCAGCACGTCGACTGGAACCAGTTCCGCTCGGGTGATGGGCGCGATCACCATCTGTGCGATGCGTTCGCCGCGCCGGATCGAAAATGCCGTCTGGCCGTGATTGATCAGGATCACGTTGATCTCGCCGCGGTAGTCGGCGTCGATCGTGCCGGGCGAATTCAGCACGGTGACGCCGTGCTTGGCGGCGAGGCCGGAGCGCGGGCGCACCTGCGCCTCGAAGCCCGGCGGCAGCGCAATCGTCAGCCCGGTCGGAACCATCTCGTATCGTCCGGGCAGCAGGATAAGGGGCGCTGACTGCGGCACGGCCGCCAGCAGATCGAGTCCGGCCGCGTCGGCCGTCTGATAGGCCGGCAGCAGGAGATCTGCGCCATGCGGAAGCCGGTGGACCTCAACCTTGATCACGGTGCTCACGATGTCGCTCCCACGGTTCTTGCAATACGCGACACCAGCGCGGCGGCGACCTCCTCCTTGGTCATGACAGGCCAGGAGTCCACGGTGACGTCCTTGCCCTCGTGCGACAGCAGGTGAACGGTATTGCGGTCGCCGCCCATCACGCCGGTTGCGGGGGAAACGTCGTTGGCGACGATCCAGTCGCAGCCCTTGCGCGCGAACTTCGCCTTGGCATTCTCGATCAGATGCTCGGTCTCGGCGGCAAAGCCGATCACCAGCGGCGGCCGCTTCTCGTTCAGCCCCGAGATTGTGGCGAGGATGTCGGGGTTCTCGACCAGCTGCAGCGGCGGCATGCCGGCGGCGGTCTTCTTCAGCTTCTGCGCACCCTCATTGGCGACCCGCCAGTCGGCGACCGCCGCGGCAAAGATCGCGACGTCGACCGGCAGCGCCGCCTCGACCCGGTGCAGCATGTCGCGCGCGGATTCCACGCGCATCACCGATACGCCCGCCGGATCCGGCAGCTCGACCGGACCGGAGACCAGCACGACGTCGGCGCCGGCCGCCCGCGCAGCGGCGGCGATGGCAAAGCCCTGTTTGCCGGAGGAGCGGTTGGCGATGTAGCGGACCGGATCGATTGCTTCATGCGTTGGACCTGCCGTGATCAGCACGCGCTTGCCGGCGAGCGGGCGCGGCTGCGGCGGCCGCAGCATGTGGTCGGCGGCGGCGGCGATCTCGGTCGGCTCGGCCATCCGCCCGACGCCGGCCTCGCCGGCTTCCGCCATCTCGCCGGCATTGGGGCCGACGGTATGAATGCCGTCGCGGCGGAGTTGCAGCAGGTTGCGGCGAGTGGCGGGATTGTTCCACATCAGCGGGTTCATCGCGGGCGCGAGCAGGGTCGGCCGGTTGGCCGCGAGCAGGATGGCGCTGGCGAGATCGTCGGCGTGGCCATGCGCCACCTTGGCCATCAGGTCGGCGGTCGCCGGCGCCACCACGATCAGATCGCACTCCCGCGCCAGCCGGATGTGGCCGGCGTCGAACTCGCTCTCGGCATCGAACAGGTCGGTATAGACGCGCTCATGCGACAGCGCGCTCGCCGCGAGCGGGGTGACGAATTGCTGGGCCGCCTTGGTCAGCACGCAGCGCACCTGGATACGCCGCTCCTTCAGCCGCCGGATCAGGTCCAGCCCCTTGTAGGCCGCGATCCCGCCGCCGATGATCAGGGTGACCTGGGGCTCGTCAGCCGCACTGGTGGCCCGCAGGGCAGGAGCGAGGCCTTCCTCGGCAAGGACTGGAACGGGCGCTTCAGCGGCCTCCGCACGGCCCTCCGCGAGCTCGCGGAGGATCACCCGGACCTCCTCCTCCACCGAGCGTCCGTTCTTGGCGGACCGCAGCCGCAGATAGGCTTTCAGCGTGTCGTCAAGTTTGCGGATGGTCAGGCTGGCCATGGCATGCCTCCGGGTTTGCTAGCAACGCTAGCACATCATGCATGCATTGCAATCAGGATCATCGGATGGCGAAAAAAATTCCGAGGAGGGCGAGGGCAATGAGCCATAGCCCGACGGTCTGCAACCGCGCTTTGCGGGCCTCGGCGCGGGCCATTTCGTCGATCGTGTCCGATGACAGCATATGGCCCTCCCGGGTCATGGTCTCCAGCTGCTCGAGCACCGTCATGGCGCGGCTGGCGATCGAAGGGAGGTTGGCTATGACGCGGCCGAGCTCGCCTGCGCCGGACATCGCGTTCTCGATCCGGCCGATCGGACCAAGATTCTGCGTGATCCATTCGCGCACCACGGGGTCGGCGATCTTCCAGATGTCGAGCTTCGGATCGAAGCCGCGCGCCACGCCCTCGACCACCACCATGGTTTTCTGCAGCAGGATCAGCTCGGGCCGCGTCTGCATGTCGAACAGGCCGGTGACCTCGAGCAGCAGCGTCAACAGCTTCGCCATCGAGATTTCCTCGGCGGTGCGATTGTGGATCGGTTCGCCGATCGCGCGAATCGCCTGCGCGAAATTTTCCACCGAATGGTGCCCGGGTACGTAGCCCGCCTCGAAATGCACCTCCGCCACGCGGCGATAGTCGCGGGTGATGAAGCCGAGCAGGATCTCGGCGAGGAAGCGCCGCTCCTTCAGCCCGAGCCGCCCCATGATGCCGAAATCCACCGCAACCAGGCGGCCGGTGTCGTCGAGGAACAGATTGCCGGGATGCATGTCGGCGTGGAAGAAGCCGTCGCGCAGCGCGTGGCGCAGGAAGCTCTGGATCACCTTGCGGCCGAGATCGGGCAGGTCGACCTTGGCCTGCTCGAGCCGCGCATGGTCGTTCAGCGCGATGCCGTCGATCCACTCCATCGTCAGAACGTTGTGGGTGGTGCGGTCCCAGTCGACCGCCGGCACGCGGAAATCCGGATCGTCGTTGGTGTTCTCCGCCATCTCGGACAGCGCGGCCGCTTCCAGCCGCAGGTCCATCTCTATCGCGACCGAGCGCGACATCGTGTTGATGACCTCGATCAGCCGCAGCCGCCGCGCTTCGGCGGAATGCGCCTCGGCATTGCGCGCGACGAAGAAGAAATCGCTCAAGTCACGGCGGAAGCGTGCGGCGACATTCGGCCGGAGCACCTTGACCGCTACCTGGCGCCGCGCGCCGTCGCGCTCGACCTCGCCACGATGCACCTGCGCGATCGAGGCGGCGGCAACCGCCGGGCCCAGGCTGGCAAACACCTGCGACAGCGGCCGTTCCAGCGATTGCGCTATCACGGCCTCGGCCTCCTCTTGCGAGAACGGCGGCAGCCGGTCTTGCAGGCTTTCGAGATCGCGCGCCATGGCCACGCCGACCACGTCGGGCCGCGTGGCCAGGAATTGCCCGAGCTTGAGGTAGGCGGGCCCGAGCCGCGTCAGCGCGCGGGACAACCGCGGGCCGGACTTGGCGGTGCGGCGTTCGATCAGCCGCGCCAGCTTCAGCGCAAGCTGTCCGGGCGGCGGCACCAGCGAGGGATCGACGACGCCGAACACGCCTTCGCGCGCAAACACGAAACCGGCGCGGGCGAGGCGCGTGATGTGAGTCAGTGCAGAGATCACAAACGCCAGCCCGAATGCAACGCCACGATGCCGCCGGAGAGACTCTGCCACTTCACGCGCGAAAAGCCTGCCGCTCCGATCATCTCGCCGAACGCGTTCGGTCGCGGGAATTTGCGGATCGACTCGACGAGATATTGATAGGATTCGGCGTCGCCGGTGACGGCGCGGCCGAGCGGTGGGATTACCTTGAAGGAAAACAGGTCATAAAGCCGGTCGAGACCCGGCACATCGACGGTGGAGAATTCCAGGCACAGGAAGCGGCTCCCGGGCCGGAGCACGCGATAGGCTTCGCGCAGGGCGAGGTCGATTCGCGGCACGTTGCGGATGCCGAACGCGATCGTGTAGGCATCGAACGAACGGTCGGCGAATGCCAGCGTTTCGGCATTGCCCTCGACGAACGACACGCGGTCGTCGAGATGTTGCTTGGCGGCGCGCTCGCGGCCCACGGCCAGCATGTCGCCATTGATGTCGCAGACGGTCGCACGGAAACCCGCGCCCGCCGCCTTGGCGGCACGGAATGCGATATCGCCGGTGCCGCCGGCGACGTCGAGCAGCGCGAACGGCCTGTCACCCTTCGGCGGATTGAGCGTCGTGATCATGATGTCCTTCCAGACCCGGTGCAGGCCTGCCGACATCAGATCGTTCATCAAGTCATAGCGCTGCGCGACACTGTGAAACACGTCGTTCACCAGCGTCTGCTTCTCGCCCAGGGGAACGTCCCTGAAGCCGAAATGGGTAGTTTGACCCGGCCGATCCATCAATTCGTCGCTCCTGGCCGGACCATAGCGCGGCGGCCGCAATGGCGCTATCACGTCACTTCCAAAAGGTGAATGCCTGCCATGCCGGAATTACCCGAAGTCGAGACCGTCCGCCGCGGCCTGCAACCGGCCATGGAAGGGGCAAAAATCATCAAGGCCGAAGCCCGCCGGAAGGATCTGCGCTTTCCCTTTCAAAAAGACTTCATCGCCCGGCTCGAAGGCCAGACCGTGACCGGGCTTGGCCGCCGCGCCAAATACCTCATGGCGGACCTGATCTCCGGCGATGTCCTGCTGATGCATCTCGGCATGTCGGGCTCGTTCCGGGTGCTGAAGGGGGAGGGCGCGGCCACGCTGGGGCAATTCCACCATCCGCGCAGCGAGGATCGTGCACACGATCACGTCGTGTTTCACATGTCGTCGGGTGCGGCTGTCGTCTTCAACGATCCGCGTCGCTTCGGCTACATGAAGATCATCGCCCGCAACGCGATCGAGGACGAGCCACTCCTGAAGGGGCTGGGGCCCGAGCCGCTCGGCAACGAGTTCGACGCAGCGATGCTGGCGCGATCCTGCCACAACAAGAAGACCAGCCTGAAGGCGGCGCTGCTCGACCAGCGCGTGGTGGCGGGACTGGGCAACATCTATGTCTGCGAGGCGCTGTTTCGCGCGCATTTGTCGCCGCGGCGCTTGGCCGCGACGCTCGCAACCAAGAAGGGCGAGCCCACCGACCACGCCGGGCGGCTGGTCGATGCGATCCATTCTGTGCTCAACCAGGCGATCAAGGCCGGCGGCTCCTCGATCAACGATCATCGGCTGACCAACGGCGAGCTCGGCTACTTCCAGCACTCATTCCAGGTCTACGATCGCGAAGGCGAGAAGTGTCGCAGCCCGGGCTGCGACGGCATCGTCAGGCGCTTCACCCAGAACGGCCGTTCGACGTTCTGGTGCCCGAAGTGTCAGAAATAGGCTTGGGTTCGCGTTCATCATTCCGAGGCACATCGGAAGCATAACAAGGGAGCAGGATCATGAGCGGCAACTGGCGGGATCGCGCGGCAACAAGTTTCGAGTGCCAGAAGCAGCCGGCGACCGGCGGCCGCGGCATGGTGGTGAGCAATCATCCGCTGGCTTCAGCCGCCGGCGCCGAGATGCTCGCCGCCGGCGGCAACGCCATCGATGCCGCGATCGCGACCCTGTTCACGCTCACCGTGGTCGAGCCGATGATGGTCGGCATCATCGGCGGCGGCATGGCCCATATTCGGCTGGCCGACGGCAGCCACCGCTTCATCGACGGGCAGAGCACGGTGCCGAAGGCAGTGCGGCCGGACACCTACACCTCGAAGCCCGGTTCGGCGCATGACGTGTTCGACACCGTCGGCAACGAGAACCTCCACGGGCCGAAAGCGGTCGCCGTGCCGGGCTCGCTTAAGGCCTGGTGCGAAACGCTGCGCCGCTTCGGTACCATGAGCCTCGCTGACGTGATGCAGCCGGCGATCAAGCAAGCCGCGCGCGGCTATGCGGCGACGCCTTATCTGCATGAATGCATCAGCGATGGCGCCGAGGAGATGCTGAAGGACAAGCCGATCTCGGCGATCTACCTGCCCAACGGCACGCCCCTGAAGCCGGGCGAGCGTGTGGTACAGGCGGAATATGCCGAGACGCTTAAATACATCGCCGACCATGGCGACAACGCGCTGTATCAAGGGCCGCTCGGCGACATCCTTGTCGACTACATGACGAAAAACGGCGGCTTCATCGCGCGCGAGGATCTTGCGACCTACAAGACGGTCGAGCGCGCGCCGATCCGCTGCGATTACCGCGGCTGGGAAATTTTGGGCCCGCCGCCGCCGGCCGCTTCCGGCGTGCACATCACGCAGATGCTCAATATCCTCGAAGGCTACGACGTCGCCCGTCTCGGCTTCGGCACGGCGGAGACCATTCATTATCTCGCCGAGGTGTTGAAGATCGCCTTTGCCGATCGCGAGGCAGCAAGCGGCGATCCCGCCTACATCAACGTGCCCGTGGAGCGGCTGACCTCCAAGGCCTATGCCGAGGAGCGGCGCCATGCGATCGATCCCGATCGCGCGCAGGCCTGGGGCGCCGGCGTCTCGCAGCTCGAAAGCGCGCACACCACGCCCATGACCGCGGCAGACGCGATGGGCAATGTGGTTGCGACCACCCAGACCATCAACAATCTGTTCGGCGCGAAGATCCTGATCCCGGGTCTCGGCACTGTGCCGAACAACTACATGAATCTGTTCGACCCGCGGCCGGGACATGCACTGTCATTGGCAGCGGGCAAGCGCGTCACCACCTCGATGTCGCCGATGATGGCGCTGCGCGACGGCAGGCTCGTCTATGCACTCGGCCTGCCCGGTGGAAAGCGCATCTTCCCGAGCGCGATGCAGGCGCTGATCAACCTGATCGACCACGGCATGAGCCTGCAGGAGGCGGTCGAGGCGCCGCGGGTCTGGACCGAAGGCAACGCGCTCGAGGTCGAGCAGGCGGTGCCGGAAGCCGTGCGCGCCGCGCTGGCCGCGAAGGGCCACAATGTGCAGGTGGTGTCGACGGTCGCCGGGGGCATGAACGCGATCCAGTTCCACGGCGATGGCACGATGTCGGGCGCGGCTTGCTGGCGCGCCGATGGCACGCCGATTGGCATTGCGGGCGGTCTCGCCCGCGCAGGTGTCAGATTCGCATTGAGGTGACGAGGAAGCTCACTTCGGTCTGGTCGTCATACCCGCGAAAGCGGGTATCCAGTACGCCGCGGCTTCTCGGCTCTATCGCGCGATGAGATTGGGTCGAATCGACTCGCGGCGGCTTTTGTCCGACCTCTCCCAAGGGAGCGGTGACCTCCGACGCTGTTTCAGGTCAACCTAATCCCCTCATGCTCTATCGCAACTGTCTCTGGAATACTGGATCGTCCGCCGGAGCCTGTCATCGGGCGCGCGTTCGCGCGACCCGGTGGCGGACGATGACGGCTGGAGTCATTTCCTGACGCAGATCACGCGGACCACGGCGGCCTTGGCATCGGTCGATCCGCCTGACGCCGCCACGTCATGGGCCTTCAGGAAGTCGCGCACCGTGTCTGCCGGCACCAGTGCGGCTTGTGCCGGAGGTGTCGCGTTGGCGGGACCCGCGACGATGACGGGCTTCAGGAGAGCGATGCCGGCAAATTTGCCGTCGTCATCGAGTGCCGCTGCGCCCGAGAAGCCGACCGCGGGCGCCGGTGACAGGGCCGCATCTCCCGCGCTGCCGAGCTGTGCCACCGACGCCTTCGCACCGGTGACTGCCGCACCGCCGCCCTGGTTCTGCGGATCGGCGATGCCCGTGATGTCGAGCGCCGTCTTCGTCGCGTTGCCAGCGACATTGAGCGGCTTCAACCCACGCGCGCCATAGATGCGCAGCAGGGCGAGATCGTGCTCCTTGTCCTCGGCGACCCGATCGGCATTGCCGTAGCCCGGGATCGTCAGCGCGATGCATTCATCGGTCGCCACGCGGTCCGCGACGATTGCACCGTCGTCGCTGACCACGACGCCGGTGCTGTATTCCACGGTCTTGCGCGGCGGTGGTCCGATCTGCACGCCGGCAGGAAACGCGTTGAACGCGCTCGACATCGCGATCACCACCGGCTCCACGGTATTTTCGGTCGCCTGGTCGTAGAGGTGGTGAGGATGCGGACCTCGTCACCCCTGAAGGTGCCGCGCAGATAGAACTTCTTCAGCCCCTGCATGCCCGACAGCACGAAGAAGTCGGGCTTCACCACGGTGTAGTCGACGGTGCGGCCGGCGGGCTCCCGCTTTTCCCGCTCGGCGAGCTTTGCAGTGGTCGGGTTGGCCTCCTTGCGCCGCGTCAGGAGCACCTGGATCGTGCCGGTCGGCGAGGTCCATTTGGCGCCCGAGGCATCGCTGGTCAGTTGCGGCACCAGCTTGGTGGGAATGCCGAGCCGCGCGCCGGTGGCAGGCTCAGTGACGATCTTCCAGCCGACATTCTCCTGTCGCCTCCGCGCGGTGTCGGCGAGCATGCCGCGCTCCTGCGGGTTCAGCACACCGGTGGGCTTGCCGCCGCGGTTTTTCTGGAATTCCTTGATCGCGTTGACCATGCGCTCGCTGACGTCGCCGGTGATGGCGCCGTTATATTGGCCGACCCAGGCGAGGTCCGATTGCAGCGCCAGCCGTTCGGCCTGCGTCATTGCATTCGCGGTGTCTTCCGGCTTCTGCAGCGGGGGCCGGATCGGCACCGTCGTCACGGGCTTGGGCTTGGTGCCGACCGTCGAGGGCGGCGTCATCTGGGCGTGTGCCATGCCCATGGCCACGACCATCAATGTTGCCGAAAGCACCGATCTCATGACAAATCCGGACGGAATGACTGACACCATTGACGTCCAGGCAATTAAGCACATCTGCTTGGTCGGCAACAATCGCGCCCCGGTTCAGGGCAGGCTTCCATCCCTCATCCTGAGGAGCGGCGTTAGCCGCGTCTCGAAGGATGAGGGCACAGGCGGGGCCTCATGGTTCGAGAAGGCGCTGCGCGCCTCCTCACCATGAGGGTCGAGATGATGAGGGATTTGTTCGAACGATGCTGAGTGCCGAAGAACTCGAACGCTATGCCCGCCACATCGTGTTGCGCGAGGTGGGCGGCCCCGGCCAGAACGCGCTGAAGCAAGCCTCCGTGCTCGTGATCGGCGCGGGCGGTCTCGGGGCACCAGCGCTGATGTATCTGGCGGCGGCGGGAGTCGGCAGGCTCGGCGTGGTCGATGACGACATCGTGTCGCTCTCCAACCTGCAGCGCCAGATCATCCATGCGACGCCGGACGTCGGCAAGCGCAAAGTCGACAGCGCGGCGGCACAGATCCACGCGCTCAATCCGCATGTTACGTTCGAGGCGCATGCCGCGCGCCTCGACGCAGGAAATGCGATGGCGCTGCTTGCGAATTACGACCTCGTGCTCGATGGCTCCGACAATTTCGAAACCCGTTATCTGGTCTCCGATGCCTGCTTTCTCGCGCGCAGGCCGCTGATCACGGCGGCGCTGGGCCAATTCGACGGCTCGCTGACCACGATCCGCGCGCATGAGAAGAACGCGGACGGCGAAATGAACCCGACCTATCGCTGCCTGTTTCCGGAGCCGCCGCCGCCAGGCACCGTGCCGGCCTGCGCCGAGGCCGGCGTGATGGGCGCACTCGCCGGTATCCTGGGTTCGATGATGGCGCTGGAGGCGATCCGCGAGATCGTGGGCTTCGGCGAAGGCCTGGTCGGACGGCTCCTGATGGTGGATGCACGCGCGATGCGGTTCGAAACCCTGCGCTACGCGCGTGATCCGCAGAACCCGCTCAATGGTGATGCGCCCACCATCACCGATTTGAGCGGTCATCTCTGAGTTTTACGAAACTTTCGCAGGCTTCTCGCTGTCCATGTGCCTGAGGTGCTCTTCCGGATAGCGTCCGCCGGCGGCGACGCCGGGCGGAAATGCGTCCGCCAGCGCGGCAAGATGTGCATCAGTCAACTTCACACCGAGCGCGCCGAGCGCTTCGGTCAGGCGATCGCGCCGCCGCGCGCCGACCAGCGGCACGATGTCCTTGCCTTGCGCCGCGACCCAGGCGATTGCGACCTGCGCCGGCGATGCGCCGATGTCGGCCGCGATCAGGCGCAGGCGATCCGCAAGCGCCAGATTGGCGTCGATGTTGCCGGCCTGGAAGCGCGGGCTGAGCAAACGAAAATCCTTCGCTTGCGCGCGCTCCTTCGACCAGTGCCCGCTGATCAACCCGCGCGCCAGCACTCCATAGGCGGTGATGCCGATGCCGAGCTCGCGGCAGGTCTTGAGGATGTCGCTCTCGATGCCGCGCGAGATCAGCGAATACTCGATCTGCAGGTCGGCGATCGGATGCACCTTGTGGGCGCGGCGGATGGTCTCCGAGCCGACCTCGGAGAGGCCGATATGCCTGATCCAGCCGGCCTTGATCATGTCGGCCATGGCGCCGATCGTCTCCTCGATCGGCACGGCGGGATCGAGCCGTGCGGGACGGTAGATATCGATGTGGTCGACGCCGAGCCGCTGCAGCGAATAGGCGACGAAAGTCTTCACGGCGGCGGGGCGGCTGTCGTAGCCGAGGAAACCGTGGTTGGGATCGCGCAGCGCACCGAATTTGACGCTGATCAGCAGATTGTCGCGGTTCCTGCCCTTCAGCGCCTCGCCGATCAGCATCTCGTTGTGACCCATGCCGTAGAAATCGCCGGTGTCGAGCAGCGTGATGCCGGCGTCGAGCGCGGCGTGGATGGTGGCGATGCTCTCGCTGCGATCGGTGGGGCCGTAGAAATCAGACATGCCCATGCAGCCGAGGCCGATCAGCGAGACGGCAGGGCCGGTGGAACCGAGTTGGCGCGTGTCCATGGTGGTGCTCCTCGAAAGTCGCGGACGACGGTCCGCCATCAAAGTGGTGCGGTCGATATGCGTCCGCCATGTTCTGCCGATAAGCTGGACAATCCTGAATGGCTTGTTCACTATATCGAACAATGGACGCCTTCGACCTCCGCGATCTCGACGCCTTCGTGGCGGTGGCGCGCACGCGCAACTTCCGCCGTGCCGCGCTCGAGCAGCGCGTCTCGGTCTCGAGCCTGAGCCAGCGGCTGCGCGACATGGAGGAGCGGCTCGGCGTTCGCCTGATGAACCGCACCACCCGCAGCGTCGCGCTCACCGAAGCCGGCGAGCTCTTGCTCGCCCGGGTCGGACCGGCGATGGCCGAGGTCGGCGATGCGCTGAACCAGGTGCGGGGCCTGCGGGCCGAGCCGTCCGGCCGCTTGCGCATCAACGCGCCGCCGCCTGCGCTCGATCTGGTGCTGGCGCCGATGGTCGCACCGTTTCTCGCGAAATATCCGCGGATCGATCTCGACATCGTCGCCGACAGCGCGTTCGTCGATATCGTTGCGCAGGGCTTTGACGCCGGCGTGCGCTACGGCGAGCACCTCGCGCAGGACATGGTCGCGATTCCGCTGGGCGCGTCGCAGCGCTACGCGGTCGTGGCTTCGAGCGGCTATGTCGCAAAGCACGGCCGGCCGATGCACCCGAAGGATTTGCTGGAGCACGCCTGTATCCGCACCCGCTTCGGCAGTGGTGCAATCTTCGATTGGGAGTTCGAGAGGAACGGCCGCGTGGTCAAGATCTCGCCGCCGGCCAAGCTGATCGCGACCTATCTCGGTCTCGCTCTGCGCGCGGTCCATGATGGCGTCGGCTACTGGGCGACGTTCGAAGGCTATGTCCGCTACGGCGTCAAATCCGGTGCGCTGGTCAGCGTGCTCGACGATTGGTGCCCGCCGTTTCCGGGGCCGTACCTCTACTATCCGAGCCGTCGTCAGCCGCCGCCGGCACTCGCTGCCTTCGTGTCGTTCGTCGCCGAGTGGCGCAAGCAGGCGCGGCAGAAGAAATAGGCGGCCGTAGATGGGGTAACGGGCCGACGGATATAGCCGCCCGGTCGCGACGGCGCGATGTGGAAGCGCGCTCGCGTGCGGCTTTTCGGGCAGGCGGTCGTCCCTCAAACTGATGGTGTTCAAACGGAGTCGGGCGAGCCCGCTCCAAGCATCATTAAGGGACGACCATGTACCACTATGCAGGAATCGACGTGTCTTTGGAAAGCTCGAGCGTTTGCGTTGTCGATGGCGCGGGCAAGATTTTGCGGGAGGCGAAGGTTGCCAGCGAGCCGGAAGCGCTGATCGCCTGGTTCCGATCGCTGGGCCAGGCGATGGAGCGGATCGGACTGGAGGCCGGTCCGTTGTCGCAATGGCTGTCCACGGCGCTGCGCGCGGCCGGGCTTGCCGTCGAGCTGCTGGAGACCCGGCACGTCCGCGATGCCTTCAAGGCGATGCCGGTGAAGTCGGACCGCAACGATGCCCGCGGCATCGCCCAACTGATGCGGCTCGGCTGGTTCCGGCCGGTCCACTGCAAGTCGATTGAAGCGCAGGAGACGCGGGCGGTTCTGACGGCCCGCAAGCTGCTGCAGTCGAAGCTGCGCGACATCGAGAACAGCGTACGTGGCGTGCTGCGGGGCTTTGGCCTGAAGGTCGGCAAGACCACCGAGCGCACGTTCGCCAACCGGATCCGGGAGCTCGTCGCCGGCCACCCCGGACTTGAGCTGGTGGCGCAGGCCCTGCTCGAAGCCCATGCCGTGTTGCTGCGCGAGTTCAATGGCCTGGACAGACACACCCAGAAGCTCGCCAGATCGCATCCCCCGGCCCGGCTTCTGATGACAACGCCGGCCGTCGGCCCGATCGTGGCGCTCACCTATGCCGCCGCGATCGACGATCCGATCAGGTTCCGTTCCTCGAAGGCGACCGGCGCGCATTTTGGGCTCACCCCGAAGAAGTATCAGTCGGGGCAAACCGACTACACTGCCCGCATCAGCAAGATCGGCGACGCGTCGGTGCGGGAGGCGCTGTACCAGGCCGCCCACGTCATGCTGACCAAGCCGGTCAGGAACTGCTCGGCGCTGAAGAGCTGGGCCATGCGGCTTGCCAAACGTGCGGGCATGCGCAAGGCCAAGGTGGCGCTGGCGCGCAAGCTCGCAGTCATCCTGCATCGGATGCTGGCTGATGCGAAACCCTTCAATCCGATGGCCCACGCAACCTAATACCAATGGCCCTAAGGATTGACTGTTGCCCAAGTGCGGCTTGTGATTGAGGCGATGCGACCTGGATCATTTGCGAAGAAGTTCCAGGCTTCGCAGGTCTTGGCGACGATATCGTCGTAGTCGTCGAAGACGGTGATGGCGAGCTTGTTGGCGCGCAGGTACTGCCAGACGTTTTCAATCGGATTGAGCTCGGGCGCATAAGGCGGCAGCTGTAACAGAGTGATATTTTCCGGAGCTCGGACGGTGCCGGCACTGTGATAGCCGGCGCCGTCGAAGACGAGAACGGCATGTGCGTCGGGTGCAACTTTGCGGCTGATTGCCTCCAAATGCAGTGACGTCGCCTCTGCATTTGCCGTCGGCATGACAAGACCCGCGGCGACGCCCCGTTGAGGACAGGCGGCACCGAAGAGATAAGCCCAATCGTAACGTCGATCGCGCGGCGCGCGAGGCCGTGAGCCACGCTTGGCCCACACGCGTGTCAGCGTGCCCTGCTGGCCGATCCGCGCCTCGTCCTGGAACCAGATTTCGATCGGCTTGCCTTGGGCGTGAGCGGGGAGCGTTGTCGTGAGGGTCGTAGCAAAGTTTTTTTGAACGCTTCCTGAGCCGCTTCATCGGCTTGCGGATGGCGCGGCCGCACCGAGAGCCGGCGGTACCCGAGCTTGGCCAGAACCTTGCCGACCGAACGTTCGTGCAGTTTGACGCCAAACCGCCGCTCAAGCTCGTCGCGCAAATCCACCCGCCGCCAACGTACGACCCCATGCTGCTCAGGATCGGGACCGGCCTCGACCAACGCGGCCAATTCGGCCTGCTGCTCTGTCGTCAGCCGCGACCGCGGTCCCGTCGGTTTGCGCGACCGCAGTCCCGCCAAGCCTTCGGCGTTATAACGATGCACCCAGTCCCGCAGGGTCTGACGATCCATCCCGCAACTTTCGGCTGCCTTCTTGCGGTCCGCGCCCTCCAGCACAAGCGCAAGCGCCAATATCCGCCGCGCTACCGTACTATTCTTCTCTCTGCGCGCCGCCTTCCGAAGCTCGCCCGCGGTCAAATCAAGCCGCGTAATCGCTACCGCTGCCCCCATCGATATTGCTCCTGTCTACGCAGCAACATCGATTCAGAAACTCACTGATTTGGAAATCCCAAATGTGAGTCAAATCCGGGGGCCGTTGGTATAAGGAAGGAGCCTCAACCGATCTGGGCAGGCCACGACACCAGGCCTTCCCCGAGCGAAGTCCCTTTGCCGGGACGACGGATCCGGTCAGGCCGCCATCCGGGAAGTCGGTTCACAACCACGCTTCCGTAGATTGGCCGGCCGGCTCCTCAATGCACCCCATCAGGCGACGGCCACTGCGCCGATCCCGTACAGAAGCAAGTGCCCGGCAAGTGGACCACGCAAAAAGGGATTGACTAACCAAGGCCCGTTACAGAAGCCCGGATGGAGCGAGGCGTAATCCGGGGCCCTGAGTCCGCGGTCGAAGCTCTCCCGGATTTCGCTTTGCTCCATCCGGGCTACAATCTAGCTGCCTCAAATTCATGCTGGAGCCACAGCCTTCGCGACAACAAAGCCATGTGGTTATAGGTCCCGGCCTGCGCCGGGACGACAGCGAATATGGATCTTACGGTGCCGTAGCCCGGATAAAGCGAAGCGCAATCCGGGCGATTTTATCCGCGGAAAGAGCTGCCTCGGATTTCGCTGCGCTCCATCCCACCCGGCTACTTTGCATGGGGTTGTTTTCGATATTTTGGCAGCGAGCCCTGCTCCTAAATGAGGGAAGGTCGGGATAGAGGTCAGCCGCGGGCGATGCTGCGCGTGGAGAGAGCAGATCCCCACTCGCTTTGCTCTGGCGAGCAAAGCGACCTCCCCCTTTTCAAGGGGAGGTTTGAGCTGCGTACTCGGATCGAGCGCAGAGCACCTCAGGATATGTGAGCTACAGCATGCTCGGCAGCACGCGGTCCGGCGGCTTGTGGTTGTCGAGGAAGGTTCTGATGTTGATGATGACCTTCTCGCCCATCTCGACGCGGCCTTCGATGGTGGCCGAGCCCATATGGGGCAGCAGCGTCACCTTGCCGGCCTTGGCCAGCCGCACCAGCTTCGGGTTCACCGCGGGCTCGTGCTCGTAGACGTCGAGGCCGGCGCCGCGGACCTCGCCGGCTTCGATCAGCTTGATCAGCGTGTCCTCGTCGATCACCTCGCCGCGCGCGGTATTGACGATGTAGGCCTCCTTGCGGATCAGCTTGAGCCGGCGTGCCGAGAGCAGATGGTAGGTGGCCGGTGTATGCGGACAGTTCACCGAGATGATGTCCATCCGCGCCAGCATCTGGTCGAGGCTCTCCCAATACGTCGCGCCGAGCTCGTCGGCGATGACGGGCGCCACCGGGCGGCGGTTGTGGTAATGGATCTGTAGTCCGAACGCCCGGGCGCGGCGCGCCACGGCCTGGCCGATGCGGCCCATGCCGATGATGCCGAGCCGCTTGCCGCCGATGCGGTTGCCGAGCATCCAGGTCGGCGACCAGCCCGCCCAGTGCTGCCTGCCTTCGGTCAGGATCGAGGCGCCCTCGATCATGCGCCGCGGCACCGCGAGGATCAGCGCCATCGTCATGTCGGCGGTATCCTCGGTCAGTACTTTCGGCGTGTTGGTCACGGTGATGCCGCGCGCATGGGCGGCCGCCACGTCGATATTGTCGACGCCGTTGCCGAAATTGGCGATCATCCTCAGCTTGCAGTCGGGCTGGTTGATCACGTCCTCACGGATCAGGTCCGTCACCGTCGGCACCAGTACGTCGGCGGTTCGCATCGCCTCGGCAATCTGTTCCGGCGTCATCGGCGTGTCGTCCAGATTTAATCTGGCATCGAACAGTTCGCGCATCCGGGTCTCGATCGAGTCCGGCAGCTTGCGGGTGACGACGACGAGAGGCTTTTTCTTTACCGACATGTCCTGCTCTCATGAGGGCCGCGGCGCGCCAAAATTCGCGCCGTTCAGACCTCATTAACCCGGTTGTTCGACACTGCTGATAGCCGCGCTGTCCCGGCGTTTCCTTCGCGTTTCCTAGGGTTCCCCGATACTTACCCGGCCTTTGCCGGCGCAAATTCGGGCGTTCTGGTTCTTCAGCCGTTCCGTCCTCTCTAGCAGAAGGCTGGGACAAGACAAGAACCCTCGGAATCACGGGTCGGGGGTGAGCAGCGGCGGCACAGGGGGCCTGAGATTCAGGCGTGGGTTTGGGTTGCAACTCGCCGAATGCGAGTTGGTCATCTCGACAGGAGACGAGTTGATGTTTTGGCGTTTCGGTTCATTGGCGGCGCTGGTCGGAAGCATGCTGAGCGCGTCGATCATGCCGGGACATACGGCCAAGGACATGAGCCCCACCACCAGCGGACTGCCGATCCCGCGCTATGTCAGCCTGAAATCCGATCACGTGAACGTCCGCGCCGGCCCGACCAAGGACAACGACGTCGCTTGGGTCTACACGCGGGCCGGCCTGCCGGTCGAAATCACCGCCGAATTCGAGAATTGGCGCAGGGTGCGCGATTCCGAAGGCGCCGAAGGCTGGGTCTATCACTCCCTGCTGTCCGGGCGCCGCACCGCCGTTGTCACCATGAAGAAAAAGGACGATCTCGCCGCGCTCTACGATCGTCCGGACACCACGAGCGCGGTCGCGGCGCGACTGCAGGTCGGCGTCGTTGCGCAGGTCAAGAAGTGCGCCAACAGCTGGTGCCGGATCACCGGCAACGGGTTCGATGGCTGGATCGAGCAGCAGCGCCTGTGGGGCGTCTACGCTGACGAGAAGGTGGACTGACGAAATAATCCGCTCGTCATCGTCGGGCTTGACCCGGCGATCCATCGAAGAAGGTCTTGATCGGAAACGATGGACGCGCGGGTCAAGCCCGCGCATGGTAAGCTTTGATTGGGATCAGCGCTTCTTGCGCAGCCGCACGACCATGTCGACGCGGGCGATTTCGTACCCCTCAGGCACATCCGGCATCTTCGTCAGCACGAGGTTCGGGTCGGGAATATCGACCAGCTCGTGATTGTGCTCGAGATAGAAGTGGTGGTGCGCCGAGACGTTGGTATCGAAGTAGGTCTTGGTGCCGTCGACGCTGACCTGGCGCAGCAGGCCGGCATCAGTGAGCTGGTTGAGGGTGTTGTAGACAGTCGCCAGCGACACCGGAACCTTGGCCAGCGTGGCTTCCTCATACAGCATTTCAGCGGTCAGATGGCGGGCGCCCTTGCCGAACAGCAACCAACCCAGCGCCATGCGCTGACGGGTCGGCCGAAGGCTTGCAGCCTGCAGCATCTCGTTGACGTCATGCCACGGGCAGCCGGTCAGAGTCGGGTGATGCCCAGCGCCCCGTGCAGCCGGATGCACGGCGTCATCGTTCGAAACCGTTACTTCGTCGCTCATATCCACTCTATGCACCTAACCCAGGCGATATTCTTAGGAAATATAAAAAGGATGACCGTCAGATGCAAGTTTTTCGCAACTAGAACGGATCCAAGGTGAACGGGGAACCCTATGGAGAAGCGGCGATTTATCCCCGGAATGCGGCTTTGCCGCCCCGTTGGCCCTATGTTAGAGAGCGCGCGGACCACATATGCGCTTTCGGCAGAGACCCAAGGCTGATCGCGTACCCTGGTAGCGCCAACAGGCGGGATACTCAAACCCCGCGGGAAGACCGGTCCGGCTCAAGCAAAAAGCGCTTCATCGGGACATTTGAGAGGCTGAAGAGGATGCTGGATCGGCGCGGCGGTTACGAATATGAGGATTTGCTGGCTTGTGGCCGGGGAGAACTTTTCGGTCCCGGCAACGCCCAGTTGCCATTGCCGCCGATGCTGATGTTCGATCGCATCAGCGAGATTTCCGAAACCGGCGGCGAGTTCGGCAAGGGGCTGGTGCGCGCCGAGCTCGAGGTGAAGTCGGACCTCTGGTTCTTCGGCTGTCATTTCAAGAACGATCCGGTGATGCCGGGCTGTCTCGGCCTCGATGCCATGTGGCAAATGGTCGGCTTTTATCTCGGCTGGATCGGCGGTGAAGGTCGCGGCCGCGCGCTCGGCCTCGGCGAGCTGAAGTTCTCCGGCCAAGTGCTGCCGCATGCGCGCAAGGTTGTGTACAACGTCGATATCAAGCGCGTGATGCGGTCAAAGCTCGTGCTTGGAATCGCCGACGGGTGGCTTTCCATGGATGACGAGATTATCTATCGCGCCAAGGATTTGAAGGTCGGGTTGTTCAAGCAGGGCACGGCGCCGTCTTGAGCAGGATCATCATGCGACAACATAAAGGCAAGGCGAGGCGAACATGAGGCGGGTTGTCATCACGGGGATGGGTATTGTCTCGTCCATCGGTAACAACACCCAGGAAGTGCTTGCGAGCCTCTATGAGGCGAAATCGGGCATCACACGCGCGGAGAAGCACGCCGAACTGGGCTTCCGTTCGCAGGTGCAAGGTGCGCCGACGCTCAATCCTGCCGAAGTGATCGATCGACGTGCGATGCGGTTCCTCGCCGAGGGCGCGGCCTGGAACCACGTCGCGATGGAGCAGGCGATCCGCGACTCCGGGCTCCAGGACAACGAAGTTTCCAACGTGCGCACCGGCATCATCATGGGATCCGGCGGGCCCTCGACGCGGACGCTGGTGGAGGCCGCCGACATCGCGCGCGCAAAGGGTCCGAAACGCGTCGGCCCGTTCGCGGTGCCGAAGGGAATGTCGTCGACGGCCTCGGCGACGCTCGCGACCTGGTTCAAGATCAAGGGCGTGAACTACTCGATCTCCTCGGCCTGCGCGACCTCAAACCATTGCATCGGCAATGCCTATGAGACGATCCAGATCGGCAAGCAGGACATCATCTTCGCCGGCGGCTGCGAGGAACTCGACTGGACGCTGTCGGTGCTGTTCGACGCCATGGGCGCGATGTCCTCGAAGTACAACGACACGCCGGCCACCGCCTCGCGTCCTTATGACATCAGCCGCGACGGCTTCGTGATCGCGGGCGGTGCGGGCGTCGTGGTGCTCGAAGAGCTCGAGCACGCCAAGGCGCGCGGCGCAAAGATCTACGCCGAGGTGGTCGGCTACGGTGCGACGTCCGACGGCTACGACATGGTGGCGCCGTCGGGCGAGGGCGCCGAGCGCTGCATGCGCATGGCGCTGTCGACCGTGGACACGCCGATCGACTACATCAATCCGCACGCAACCTCGACCCCGGCCGGCGATCCGCCGGAGATCGAGGCGATTCGCAAGGTGTTCGGCACCGGCGAGAATTGTCCGCCGATCTCGGCGACCAAGGCGCTGACCGGCCACTCGCTGGGCGCCACCGGCGTGCAGGAGGCGATCTACTCGATCCTGATGCTGAACAACGGCTTCATCTGCGAGAGCGCGCATATCACCGAGCTCGATCCGGTGTTCGCTGACATGCCGATCGTGCGCAAGCGCATCGACAACGCCAAGCTCGGCACCGTGCTGTCGAACTCGTTCGGCTTCGGCGGCACCAACGCCACGCTGGTGTTCAAGCGGCTGGATGCGTGATTTGATCTTTACCTCTCATCTCTGGCAGACGGAGGCCGGCAGGCAGCGAATGGTGACATTGCAACGATCCGAAATGGGGTGGACATGATTATCGAACCGCGCGTGCGAGGCTTCATCTGCACCACGGCACATCCCGTCGGCTGCGCCAGCAATGTCCGCGACCAGATCGCTTATGTTCTCCGGCACGGCCCGATTGCGGAGTGCCCCAAGCGTGTCGCCGTGCTCGGATGTTCGACCGGCTACGGCCTCGCGAGCCGCATCGTTGCGACCTTCGCCGGCGGAGCAGACACCATCGGCGTGTCGCTGGAGCGCGAGCCGACGGCGACCAGGACGGGCAGCGCCGGCTGGTACAACAATCGCGCATTCGAGATCGAGGCCGAGAGGATCGGACGGTCGCCCCTCACGCTGGAGGGCGATGCGTTCTCCGACGAGATGAAGAAGACCTTCATCGACCAGGTGCGTGAGAAGTTCGGACAGCTCGACCTGCTGGTCTACAGCATGGCCGCACCGGTCCGGACCGATCCCGTCACGGGCAAAACCTATCGCTCGGCGATCAAGCCGCTCGGCGCCCCCGTCGAAATCAAGACCCTCAACACCGAGACCGGCGAGGTCTTCGAGACGACCCTTGCGCCGGCGAGCGAGGATGAAGCGACCGCCACGGTCGCGGTGATGGGCGGCGACGACTGGAAGCGCTGGATTGACCAGCTCGCGGACGCCGGCGTTTTGGCGCCGGGTTTCCGGACCCTCAACTACACCTATATCGGCAGCGAACTGACCTGGCCGATCTATTGGAAAGGCACGCTGGGTCGCGCCAAGGTCGATCTCGACCGCAAGGCGGAAGAGATCCGAAACCGGCTCGGCCAGGACGCTGCTCGCGTCGTGGCGCTGAAGGCCGTGGTCACGCAGGCGAGCTCGGCGATTCCGGTGGTGCCGCTCTACGGAACGGTGCTGTTCAAGGTCATGAAGCAGCTCGGGCTCCACGAGGGGTGCATCGAACAGATCGATCGCCTGTTCCGGACCCGCCTCGGCAAAGACACCGAACTCGATGAGGCGCAGCGTATCAGGGTCGACGATTGGGAGCTTTCGCCCGAAGTTCAGGCGGAGGTGGCGCGGCGATGGCCGCTGCTCTCCACCGAAACGCTCGGCGAATTGGCGGACCTCCAGGAATACAAGACCCAGTTCCTTCGCCTATTCGGATTTGGCATCGACGGCATCGACTATTCGCAGGACGTCGATCCTCGCGTCGTCCCGGGCTAGACGAGGCCAAGCTTTCACGTCTTGCGGCTTGTAGCCCGGATGGAGCGAAGCGAAATCCGGGAGTCCTTTCCACGTCTGCGACTGCCCCAGATTGCGCGGAGCCTGTCATCGGGCGCGCGTTCGCGCGACCCGTTGGCTCCATCCGGCTGCGCGACTACAAGCTCACCCCGCGGTGATCTTCTCCGCGTGCTGGAACGCAGGCCGCGCCACGCAGCGATCGATATAGGCGTCGAATGACGGCCGTGGCTGCACCATCTTGAACACCCGCACCGCGTAATTCAGTCCCGAGCCGATCGTGATATCGGCGGCGGAGAACTGGTCGCCGAGGATCCATGGCCCCTTCTGCAGCTCGGTGTCGAGCACGTCGAACACCTGTGCCGCGCTGCCCCACGCCGCGGTGCTCGCGGGCACTTCGAGCTTGGTGAACAGCTGGATCAGCGCCGGCTCGATGCAGCTCGGTGCGAAGAACAGCCATTGCAGATAACGGGCGCGCTTCGGATCGGTCGTGGCCGGAGCCAGCCTGGTCTCGGGATAGCGGTCGGCGATGTAGGCGCAGATCGCAGCCGCCTCGCCAAGCTGGGCGTCGCCGTCGGTCAGCGCCGGCACCTTGCCCATCGGGTTGATCTTCAGATAGTCCGGTGCCTTCTGTGCCCCTGTGGTGATGTCTGTCAGCACCCGTTCATACGGCAGGCCGGATTCCTCCATCAGCCAGATCGTGGTGAACGAGCGCGAGCGCGGCGACCAGTAGAGTTTGATCATGTGCTGAACCTTTCATCGGCAAGGGACGGCAGCGCCCGTTCATCGCGCGTCTGCCGCGACTTGGCAACGCACTACGGTTAGACGGGCGTGCCGGGTTCGGATCGATATGCGGGTCAATTTCGCGGGTTAGGCAAATCAGCCGGGAACTCTCTTCCAGCGGTAGTACTTCATCATCAGTCCGTTCAGCGGGTTGATCTTCTCCTGCTCGAACAGGAAGCCCTCGCGCTCGTACCAGCGCCAGGCCTTTTCGTTCTCGCGCGCGCAGCGCAGCCAGATCTCGTCCGGCATCTGCCGGCGTGTGAAGGCAAGCAGTTGTCGTCCTACGCTCCTGCCATGATAGTCGGGCGCGACGAAGAGCTGATCCAGATAGTTGTCGGAAAGATGCAGGGCCAGCATGCCGGCGAGGGTGCCCTGGTCGTCGGCAACGAACAGGCTCCAGCCGCGCTCGACCTCGTGGCGAAGGCGCACGCGCAGATCGGCGAGCAGGACGTCGCTGGCCTGGGCCAGGCCGGTCGTGACCCAGCTCTCCATCCAGAGGCGGGCGATCTCATCATATTCGTCCGGGCGGGCAGGACGGATGGTCGGCAGCATCATCGTCGATCTCTCAGCGCGCGACAGGCCCCGCGATCTCCCGCGAGGCCTTCAGCTTAACCGGGCATGTCGCAGCCGGCGAGCCTCGACAGCCGGGCTCACACGCCGAGCGTCCCGGCCTTGGCTGCTGCGTAGCGTTCGGCCACCGCCTTCCAGTTCACCGTATTCCACCACGCCTTCAGGTAATCGGGCCGGCGGTTCTGATAAGTCAGATAATAGGCGTGCTCCCAGACGTCGTTGCCGAGCAGGGCGCGCTTGCCGTCCATGATCGGATTGTCCTGGTTCGGCCGCGTCTCGATCGCGAGCTTGCCGTCCCGGGTCACTGTGACGAACACCCACCCCGAGCCGAACACGCGTCCGCCGGCGGTATTGAAGTCGGCCTGGAATTTTTCCATGCCGCCGAGGTCGCGGTCGATCGCGGCAAGCACCTCGCCGTCCGGCTTGCCGCCGTTCGGTCCCATGATCTGCCAGAACATCGAATGGTTGGCGTGGCCGCCCATGTTGTTGCGCACGCCGGTGCGGATCGCGTCCGGCACGTTGCCGAGATTGGCGAGCACGTCGACGATCGGCTTCGCGGCGATCTCTGGATGATCCTTGGCGAACGTGTTCAGGTTGCTGACATAGGCCTGGTGGTGCTTGTCGTGATGGATCTCCATCGTCCTGGCGTCGATGTGCGGCTCCAGCGCGTTGGTCCGATAGGGCAGCGGGTCGACCTTGAACGGTCCGCTCGGGGCCTGCGTGGTTGCCTGGGCGAACGCTGTACGCGACGAGGCGGCGGCCGCGGCGATGCCGGTTGCTGCGATCATCAGGTGGCGTCGGGACATCAATGACATCGTGGTTCTCCGTGCTGGGAAGGACTCCCGATGTTAGGCGCGAGTTGTGAACGGGTTCCAACAATGCCGCTCACAATGCCGGGTCAAAACCGCGCATGCCGATCAGCGGAGATTGATTTGCTTTGTGTGTCCGCAAACAAAAAGGGCGGCCGTGGGGCCGCCCTTTCCATAACAGTCGAATTGCCTCGGCTTACTCGCCGGCGGCTTCGCGCGGGGCCGGAGCCTCGGGCTTCTGCTTGGCTTCCAGATCCTCGCCGGTCTGCTGGTCGACCGCCTTCATCGACAGGCGGGTCTTGCCGCGGTCGTCGAAGCCGAGCAGCTTGACCTTGACCTTGTCGCCTTCCTTGACGACGTCGGAGGTCTTCTGCACGCGGTTGGCCGCGAGCTGGCTGATGTGGACAAGACCGTCCTTGGCGCCGAAGAAGTTCACGAAGGCGCCGAACTCCATCACCTTGACCACGGTGCCGTCGTAGATCTGGCCGACTTCCGGATCGGACGCGATCGACTTGATCCACTTGATCGCGGCCTTCATCGCCTCGCCGTCGTTGGAGGCGACCTTCACGGTGCCGTCGTCCTCGATGTTGACCTTGGCACCGGTCTTCTCGACGATCTCGCGGATCACCTTGCCGCCGGTGCCGATCACTTCGCGGATCTTGTCGGTGGCGATCTTGAAGGTCTCGATGCGCGGCGCGTATTCGCCGAGCTCGGCGCGGGCTGCGGTCAGGGCCTTGGCCATCTCGCCGAGGATATGGACGCGCCCTTCCTTGGCCTGGCCAAGCGCGACGCGCATGATCTCCTCGGTGATGCCCTCGATCTTGATGTCCATCTGCAGCGAGGTGATGCCCTGGTCGGTGCCGGCGACCTTGAAGTCCATGTCGCCGAGATGATCCTCGTCACCGAGGATGTCCGACAGCACCGCGAAACGCTGGCCTTCCAGGATCAGGCCCATGGCGATACCCGCGGTCGGCCGCTTCAGCGGCACGCCGGCATCCATCAGCGACAGCGAGGCGCCGCAGACCGAGGCCATCGAGGACGAGCCGTTCGATTCGGTGATCTCGGAGACCACCCGGATCGTGTACGGGAACTCGTGGTGCGGCGGCAGCACCGGGTGGATCGCGCGCCAGGCGAGCTTGCCGTGGCCGATCTCGCGGCGCTTGGTGCCGCCGAGGCGACCGGTTTCACCGACCGAATAGGGCGGGAAGTTGTAGTGCAGCAGGAACGTCTCCTTGTACGTCCCCGACAGCGCGTCGATGTACTGCTCGTCCTCGCCGGTGCCGAGCGTGGTCACGACCATCGCCTGGGTCTCGCCGCGGGTGAACAGCGCCGAGCCGTGAGCGCGCGGCAGCACGCCGACTTCGGCGACGATGTTGCGCACGGTCTTGACGTCACGGCCGTCGATGCGCTTGCCGGTATCGAGGATGTTCCAGCGGACGATCTTGGCTTCCAGCTCCTTGAACACGTCGGCGACGCGCAGCTTGTCGTATTTCGGCTCCTGCCCTTCGGGGAAGAAGTGCGCCATCACCTTTTCCTTGACGGCGCCGACCGCGGCATAGCGGTCCTGCTTCACTGCGATCGCATAGGCCTGGCGGAGCTCCTGCTCGGCGATGCCGAGCACCTCCTTCTCGATCTCCGAATTGTCGATCGGGGTGACTTCGCGCGGCTCCTTGGCGGCCTTCTCGGCGAGCTCGATGATCGCGTTGATGACCGGCTGGAAGTGGCGGTGGCCGAACATGACCGCGCCGAGCATCACGTCTTCGTTGAGCTCCTTGGCTTCCGACTCGACCATCAGCACGGCGTCCGCGGTGCCGGCGACGACGAGGTCGAGCTGGGTCTCGGTCATCTCGTCCAGCGTCGGGTTGAGGACGTATTCGTCATTGGCGAAGCCGACGCGCGCAGCGCCGATCGGGCCCTTGAACGGCACGCCGGACAGCGTCAGCGCGGCGGAGGCTGCGACCATCGACAGCACGTCGGGATCGTTCTCCATGTCGTGCGACAGCGTCGTCACGATCACCTGGGTCTCGTTGCGCCAGCCGTCGACGAACAGCGGACGGATCGGGCGGTCGATCAGGCGGGAGACCAGCGTCTCCTTCTCGGTCGGACGGCCCTCGCGCTTGAAATAGCCGCCGGGAATGCGGCCCGCGGCGTAGGCCTTCTCCTGGTAATCGACCGTGAGCGGCAGGAAGTCGACGCCCTCGCGCGGCGCCTTGGCCGCAACGACGGTGGCGAGCACCACGGTCTCGCCATAGGTGGCCATCACGGCGCCGTCGGCCTGGCGGGCGATCTTGCCGGTTTCAAGCTTGAGGGGACGTCCACCCCAGTCGATCTCGACGGAATGCGTTTTGAACATTTCGGTCTTCTTTCATGGTTTCGCGAAAGCACGGCGCTCCAAAACACAAAGACCATGCGCAAGACGGCGAGACACTGATGCGCTGCTGCGACCAGCGTCCGGCGATCCTGCCATGGTCCTTGGGTTCCGGATGGCGTCCATCCTTTCGGTCATCTGGGCATCTTGCCCCGTCCAGCGGCCGGATTGCTGCTGGACGCTAGTGTGCATGGCGTGAAGGCCATGCTGTGCGCATGATCGTCTTTCGACAATTCGAAAGTCCGTCTCCCCGGAAGATCATACGAAAACGCGCGCGAACCGCGCGCGCGTGCTTCTCAATATCAACGACGGATGTTGTGCTTCTCGAGCAGTGCCTTGTAACGCGCCTCGTCCTTGCGCTTGATATAGTCAAGCAGGGAGCGACGCGTCGACACGAGCTTCAGGAGGCCGCGGCGCGAATGGTTGTCCTTCGCGTGGGTCTTGAAGTGCTCGGTAAGGTTGTTGATGCGTTCCGACAGGATCGCGACCTGAACCTCGGGCGAGCCGGTGTCGCCGGCTTTGGTGGCATTCGTCTTGATGACTTCCGCTTTGCGTTGCGCGGTAATCGACATCGTCAATTGCTTCCATGGTTGCGAGCCGAACTGGCAGTCAGTCCGCTCAGGTTGAACACGCGCTTGGGGATGAGTTCGCCATTGCCAAGTTCGGCAAGCGCCAGAAGACGGCCTGCCACCGTGACATAGACTGTGCCGCTACTATTGGGCGCATCCCGTCCGCGCAACAAAACGGCCTGGCCCCTGTGGAGCCTTGCCGCATCAGCCCGTGTGACGGCCAGTGCCGGGATGTCGTCCAGCGCGGTCTCAACGGGCAAAAGCGCGTCGGCGAGGCTGCCCTCGCCAGACGCGGCTCTATTGCATAAAGCCTCCAACTGTTCCAGCGGAATCATGTCCTGCTCGGTAAATGGACCGACAATGGTCCGCCGCAGGGCGCAGATATGGCCGAAACAGCCCAGAATCCGGCCCATATCGCGGGCCAGCGCCCGGACATAGGTTCCCTTGCCGCACTCGGCCTCGAACACGGACTGGTCGTTATCTCCATGTTCTACAAGGATTAATTCGTGAATCTCGACCGGACGGGGCTTCAGTTCCACAGTTTCGCCGTCGCGCGCCAGGTCATAGGCGCGCTCGCCCTGCACCTTGATGGCCGAATATTGCGGCGGGATCTGCTCGATCGTCCCGGTGAAGCGGGGCAGCAGGTCGCGGATTGAATCGGCCGTCGGCCGGTTGTCGCTGGTCCTGACGACGCGTCCCTCGGTGTCATCGGTGTCGCGCTCCTCGCCCCAGCACACCGTGAAGCGGTAGCGCTTGCGGCCGTCCATCACGAACGGCACCGTCTTGGTGGCCTCGCCCAGCGCGATCGGCAAGCCTCCGGAGGCGAGCGGATCGAGCGTGCCGGCATGGCCCGCGCGCTTCGCCTGGAACAGACGCTTGAGCACCGCGACCGCGTGCGTCGAGGTCATGCCGATCGGTTTGTCGAGCACGACCCAGCCGTGCACGTCACGCTTGTCGCGGCGCGGCTGGTGGTTCTGCTTGCCCTGCTTCTGGCGCGGATCGTTGTTCACCCGACGCGGACCGTCACTGCGCTGTTCGGAAAAAATATCTCTGTCGGCGTCGCGCGCGTCGGCATCTTTCGCGTCGATCGCGCTGTTGGTCGTCGTCACAGTCATCACTCGTCGTCCGAATCGGGTGCAAGATCTCGTTGCACCGCAGGTGTTCGCAGTAATTTCTCGATACGTTCCGCTTCGTCGAATCGCTCGTCGACGCGGAAGCGGATGTCAGGTGCAAATTTCAGGTTAATGCGATGCGCGATCTCGCCGCGGAGGAATTTCTTGTTGCGCTCGAGCGCTACGATCACGGCGTCGGTGTCGCGTCCGCCGAGCGGCATCACGTAGATCGTTGCGAGCTTCAGGTCCGGCGACATACGCACCTCGGGAACGGTGATGATGTGGCCTTCAAGATCCGGATCGTGGACGTCACCATGGGACAGAATCTCGGCAACCGCATGGCGAACGGTTTCGCCGACGCGTAGCTGACGTTGTGATCCTCCGGGCGTGGAGCTTTTCTTCTGACGGGACATGACCTTCTTCCAAAACCGTCACGCCCGCAGGCTTCGCCCCGGGCATCAATGTCCTAGCTTTTCAATTTCAGGCAATGCGGGGTGGCCGGACTTGGTCCGGCCACGCCGACGCATTTTCAGTTAAATGGACCCAGGCGCTTCGTAAGACTTGGACTTACAGAGAGCGCTGGATCGTCTCGATGCGGTAACACTCGATCACGTCGCCGACACGCATGTCGCCGTAGTTCTCGAACGCCATGCCACACTCCTGGCCGGCGACCACTTCCTTCACTTCATCCTTGAAGCGCTTCAGCGTCGAGAGCTTGCCCTCGTGCACCACCACGTTGTCGCGGATCAGGCGAACATTGGCGCCGCGCTCCACGGTCCCGTCGGTGACGCGGCAACCCGCGACCTTGCCGACCTTGGAAATGTTGAACACTTCCAGGATCTGCGCGTTGCCCAGCATGGTTTCGCGCAGCGTGGGCGCGAGCAGGCCGGACATCGCCTTTTTGATGTCATCCACGAGATCGTAGATGATGTTGTAGTAGCGGATCTCGATGCCGTTGCGCTTGGCGGCGGCTGCCGCTTCCTTGTTGGCGCGGACGGAGAAGCCGATGATCGCGGCGTTGAAGCCTTCCGCCAGCGTGACATCGGACTCCGAGATGCCGCCGACGCCTGCATGCAGGATGCGGGCTGCGACCTCGTCGGTGCCGAGCTTCTCCAGCGAGCCAAGGATCGCTTCCAGCGAGCCCTGCACGTCGGCCTTGACGATCAGCGGGAATTCCTTGCGGCCCGCGGTCTTGAGCTGCGACATCATCTGCTCGAGCGAGCCGCGCATGCCGGAGATCGAGGCCGCCGCGTTCTCGCGCTTCTGGTGCGCGCGGTAGCTCGTGACCTGGCGGGCGCGGGCTTCGCTCTCGACCACGGCGAGGCGGTCGCCGGCTTCCGGCGGACCGTTGAAGCCGAGCACCTCGACCGGCACGGACGGGCCGGCCTCGTCGAGATTCTCGCCCTGATCGGAGATCAGCGCGCGGACGCGGCCCATCTCGGCGCCGGCCACGATGATGTCGCCGACGTGCAGCGTGCCGCGTTGCACCAGCACGGTCGCGACCGGACCGCGACCGCGGTCGAGCTTGGCTTCGATCACGGTGCCTTCCGCCGGGCGATGCGAATTGGTCTTCAGGTCGAGGATTTCGGCCTGCAGCGCGATCATTTCCAGCAGCTTGTCGAGGTTGGTCTTGTTTTTCGCCGACACCTCGACGTCGACCACGTCGCCGCCGAGCGATTCGACCTGCACCTCGTGCTGCAGCAGTTCGGTGCGCACGCGCTCGGGCCTCGCATCGGGCTTGTCGATCTTGTTGATCGCCACGATGATCGGCACCTTCGCCGCCTTGGCGTGATTGATCGCTTCCACCGTCTGCGGCATCACGCCGTCGTCGGCCGCGACCACCAGCACGACGATGTCGGTGACCTTGGCGCCGCGGGCGCGCATCGCGGTGAACGCGGCGTGGCCGGGCGTGTCGATGAAGGTGATCTTGGTGCCGCTCTCGGGCGAGAGCACCTGATAGGCGCCGATATGCTGGGTAATGCCGCCGGCTTCGCCCGACACCACGTTGGCGTGGCGCAGCGCGTCGAGCAGCGAGGTCTTGCCGTGGTCGACGTGACCCATCACCGTGACCACGGGCGAGCGCGGCTCGGTGTCGGTCGAGTCGTCAACGACGTCGAACAGGCCTTCTTCCACGTCGGAAGCGGCAACGCGCTTGACGGTGTGGCCGAGCTCTTCCGCGATCAGTTGCGCGGTGTCGGCATCGATCACGTCGGTGATCTTGTGCATCGCGCCCTGCTTCATCAGCAGGCGGATGACGTCGACCGCGCGCTCCGACATGCGGTTGGCGAGTTCCTGGATCGTGATCGCTTCAGGAATCGTGACCTCGCGGACCAGCTTCTCCTTCGGCTCGTTCGACGAATGCCCCTTCAGGCGCTGGGTGCGACGACGGAACGAGGCGATCGAACGCTCGCGCACGTCGTCCACGTCGAGCGCCGTGGTCACGGTGAGGCGTCCGCGCTGCTTCTGCGGACCGGGCTTGTGGGTCGTCTTCGGCGCTGTCGCCGGGCGCACGGCGCCGCCGGGGCGGCGCACCAGGCGCGGACCTTCGTCATCGTCGGCCTCGGCGGCGACCGGGGTCCTCGGCGCGGCGGCTGGGGTGCGCGCGGGTGTAGCTGGCGTGCGGGCTGCCGGTGCCGAGGCGGGTGCGGCCGGCTTGGCCGTGGCCGGAGCGGCCGGCGCCGCGGGCTTGGCTTCGGCCTCGCCGAAGCGGCGCTTGGCCTCGACTTCGGCCTTGCGCTTGGCCTCTTCTTCCTGGCGATGGCGCTCCTCTTCCGCCTTGCGGCGGGCTTCGGCGGCCTCGCGCTCGGCCTTCTCGATGGCCTCGCGGGCGGCGCGGCGCTTGGCCTCCTCTTCGGCCTGACGACGCTCCTCGATGTCGCGCTGCCGGGCGTCCGCGAGCGCGTTGGCGCGCGCAGAGCGCTCGTCCTCGGTCAGGGTCGGCAGTACGACGCCCGAGCGGGTGTTGCGCTGCGCCTGGCCGGGAGGCGGGCCTGACGGGCGGTCGAGCGGCGGCTTGGCGGCTGGCGCCGCAGGCTTTGCGACCACCGGTTCCGGCGCGTGCGTCTCGGCCGCGCCATCGCCACCGATGCGGCGCTTGCCGCGCTTTTCGACCACGACCTGCTTGGTCCGGCCATGGCTGAAGCTCTGGCGCACGGTGCCCGTCTCGACGCGCGGTTTCAGCGTCAAGGTCTTGCTCGGGACACTCAAAGTCTTGTCGCCAGGGGTTTTGGTATCAACCATTCAGCAGTCCTAATCTCGTTTCTCTGTGCGTTTGCCGCACAAGTCCTTCAACGCGTCGTCTATTGTTGAGCATGATCCCGTTGGAAAGGCGGTCTCCACCCTCCCGGATCATGCTCTGGAATTTCTGGCCGCTTCGGCGGTCTTGTCGTCGTCGGCCATCCGGTATCGGACCAGCATCTGGCAGCGCGACAGGAACGTCTTGCTCGCCGGGCCCGCGAGCAGCGCAGCATGTATCACATTTGCGCGCCCAAGTGCCAAATCCAATTCTGCCGACGTCAAAACATTGACGGTGGCGATTACCGGCGATTCACCACGTTTTTCGCTCCTTTGCCGGAGGATCGCGTCCAATTTCCGGATTCCGTCGGCAGCGCCGTCAGAAGCGTGGATCAGGGCTGCGGTTTCGCCCCGGTTGAGCGCGTCCTCGACCTTGCCGAAGCCGGACACAACCCCGCCGGCCTTGGCGGCCATCGCCAGGGCGTCGATGGCGCTGCGCACCAAAAGTGCCTCGGTGTCGGCGGGAAGGGTCGGCGCGACACGGACATCGCGCTTGAATCCCCTGTTAAATTGGTGACGGCGGACGGCTTCTGCAACGCTTCGCCGCGATGCGGAAACCCACAATCCCCGGCCCGGGAGCTTGCGCTTGAGATCCGGGATCACCTCGCCCGTGGGCGCGACGACGAACCGGATCAGCTCGTCGATCGGGCGCACCTCGCGGCTGACCGCGCACATCCGCGTGGTCGCAGACTTCGGTGTCCGCGGGCCATCGTCGAGATCGAGGTCAGCCTGAGCGAGCATCCGCAAGCCATCTCCTTACGCCGCCGGTTCTTCGGCGGCCTCGGCTTCCGCGGCCGGCTTGGCGAGGTCGGCCTCGGTGATCCAACCGGCCTTGAGGCGGGCCTGCATGATCAGCGCCTCGGCGTCGTCGCGCGAAATCTCGATGCCGTCGAGGAACCCGGCGTGCTTAGTCGGCTCGCCACCGTCCTTGCGCTCGGTCCAGCCGACCAGGTCGTCGGTGGCGCAGCCGGCGAGGTCCTCGACGGTCTTCACGTCGTTCTCGCCGAGCTTCACCAGCATCTTCGAGGTGATGCCGGGCACATCTTTCATGGCGTCCTCGACGCCGAGTTCCTTGCGCTTGGCTTCCAGCTCGGCCTCGAGCCGTTCCAGATATTCGCGGGCGCGGGTCTGCAGCTCGGTGGCGGTCTCCTCGTCGAAACCTTCGATGCCGGCGAGTTCCTTGACATCGACCAGCGCGAGTTCCTCGACCGAGGTGAAGCCTTCGGAGGCCAGCAGCTGGCCGACCACCTCGTCGACATTGAGCGCTTCCATGAACACGCGCGTCGAATTCTCGAAGTCGGCCTGACGGCGCTCCGACTCTTCCTGCTCGGTCAGGATGTCGATGTCCCAGCCGGTGAGCTGCGAGGCGAGACGCACGTTCTGGCCGCGGCGGCCGATCGCCAGCGAGAGCTGGTTGTTGGTGTCGGGCACCACGACCTCGATGCGCTCGCGGTCCTCGTCGATCACGACCTTGGCGACTTCAGCCGGCGCCAGCGCGTTGACGACGAAGGTCGCGATGTCGGGCGACCACGGAATGATGTCGATCTTCTCGCCCTGCAATTCGTTCACCACGGCCTGCACGCGCGAGCCGCGCATACCGACGCAGGCGCCGACCGGATCGACCGAGGAGTCGCGCGAGATCACGCCGATCTTGGCGCGCGAGCCCGGATCGCGGGCGACCGCCTTGATCTCGACGATGCCGTCGTAGATCTCCGGCACTTCCTGCGCGAACAGCTTCGCCATGAATTGCGGATGGGTGCGGGACAGGAAGATCTGCGGGCCGCGAGTCTCGCGGCGAACGTCGAAGATATAGGCGCGGACGCGGTCGCCGTTGCGGAACACCTCGCGCGGCAGCATCTCGTCGCGGCGCACGATGGCTTCGCCGCGGCCGAGGTCGACGATCACGCTGCCATATTCGACGCGCTTGACGACGCCGTTGACGATATCGCCGATGCGGTCCTTGAACTCCTGGTACTGCCGGTCGCGCTCGGCCTCGCGCACCTTCTGCACGATCACCTGCTTGGCGGATTGCGCGGCGATGCGGCCATATTCCAGCGGCGGCAGGGTGTCCGCGATGGTGTCGCCGACCTGGGCGCCCGGATTGGCGCGCTGCGCGTCGGCCAGCGAGATCTGGTTCGAGGCGTTCTCGACGACGTCGACCACGAGCATGTGGCGCGTCAGCCGCAGCTCGCCCTTCTTGGCGTCGATTTCGGCATGGATGTCGGTCTCGCTGCCGTAACGGGCGCGCGCCGCCTTGGCGATGGCATCCTCCATCGCCGCGATCACGATGGAGCGGTCGATCGACTTTTCGCGCGCAACTGCGTCTGCGATCTGCAGCAGTTCGAGTTTGTTGGCGCTGACTGCCATGGCTTAGTCTCCTTCGGATGGATCGATCTCGTTTCGGCGCGCACGCTCGGCGGCCAGGCGGTGTTGTTTGGTGTTGGTCGGAGCCGGCTTCTTGCCGGGCTTCGGCTTCGGTTTATGGCTTTTCGCCGGATCGCTCTTCTTTGCGTGCTCCGGTTGCGGCGGCGCCAGCCCGAGCTCGCGGCGCAGCTCGCGCTCGGCGGCCTTGCCGCGGCGCATCGATTCCGCGATCAGCTCGTCGGTCAGCACCAGCCGTGCATCCGCAATATCCTCCATCACCAGGAGGACCTCGGCATCCTCGTCCGGGCGCGGATCGTCGCGCTTGACGCACACCGCATTGCCCTCGACGCCCGCGAGCGTGCCGCGGAACCGCTTGCGGCCCTGATGCGCCACCGCCATCTCGATCTTCACGAGATGGCCATTATAGCGCTCGAAGTCGGAGCGGCGTACCAGCGGACGGTCGATTCCCGGCGACGAGATCTCGAGCCGGTAGGCGCGATCGATCGGGTCGGCGACATCGAGCACCGGCGACAGCGCGCGCGAGATCGCCTCGCAGTCCTCGAGCTGCATCGAGCCGTCGGGCCGTTCCGCCATGATCTGCACGGTGCAGCCGGCCTCGCCCGAGACCTTGATGCGCACCAGGCGATAGCCCATGCCCTGCAGGACCGGCACGGCGACTGCGGCCACCCGCGCGGCCACGCCGGGCTCGACGACGAGCCGCGGCTCGTTGAGCAGTTCGGCGTCGATGGACGTTACGGTCGGATCGGTCATATCGAGTGTCAAAGGCGGTCTGAGGTCTGTCGTGTTGTTTTCCGCGGCCTTAAGGGGCCGGTAACGCTACCCAAACGGGACCCGGGCTCGCTGGGTCCCGTCAGGTAATAAAAAAGAGCGGGTCCCCGGGGGCCCACTCTCCTACGCGATCGTATGAGATACCATAAGTTGCTGTCGATATAGCGCTTTTGCTCCGACCCGGCAAGGCCTCCGGCTTCCGGGGGCGGGTGATTTTGCGGCTCCCCCTGCGAGGCTCGATCTAACCCTCCGTTTACAAACGGGACCTAAACCGGCAGAAGCCGCTGGTTTGGATAGGCTTATGACGACAGCCCCCGCGCTGATCCCGGAACTCGATGACATCGTTCGCCGCGGTGACCCCAAGCGCCGTGCTGAGGCCGCACGGCGGGTCAGCGAGCTGTTCCTGCAGGGCGCTGCGACCTTCCGCCCCGACCATATCGATCTTTTTGACGGCGTGCTGACCAGCCTGGTTCCACATGCCGAGCTGGACGCGCGGATCGATCTGGCCGAGAGGCTCGCGCTGCTTGCCAACGCACCGCGGCGCCTCGTCGGCCAACTCGCCCATGAAGACAATATCGCGATCGCAGGCCCGCTGCTGCGCCGCTCGCCTGTGATCGACGAGCATGTGCTGGTCGAAATCGCCAACGCGAAGGGGCAAGGCCATCTGCTCGCGATAGCCGAGCGGCCGAAGCTTTCGACCAAACTGACCGACGTCATCGTCCGCCGTGGCGATCGCGACGTGATCAGATGCGCGGCCGGCAACGCCGGTGCTGCATTTTCGGACGACGCCTTCGCCACGATGATCCGCCGTGCCGGACAGGACGGCGTGCTGACGCTGAAGATCGGCCGGCGCGACGATCTTCCGCCCGAGCATCTGAAGAACCTGCTCGCCGGGTCGATCGACGTGATCCGCCGGCGCCTGTTCGATGTCGTCAAGCCGGAGCGGCAGGCCGAGATCAAGCTCGCGATGAGCGAGATCGAAGGCGTGATCGTTCCTGTCGAGGGCCGTCGCGATTTCGCGCTGGCACAGCGCGCGATCCTCGCGCTGCATCACGCCGGCAAACTGAACGAGGCGGCGCTGCTCGATTTCGCAAAGTCCTTCAAGTACGAAGAGTCGGTCGCGGCGCTGGCCGCGATGACCGGCGTGAAGATCGTGACGCTCGACCGCCTGATCTCCGGCGATCGTTACGATCCGATCCTGATCGCCAGCAAGACCATCGGCCTCGAATGGCCGACGGTGCGGGCGCTGATCATGATGCGGCTCGGGCGGAACCGCGTGCCGTCACCGGCCGATATCGAAGGCGCGCGGGTGAATTTCGTCCGCCTGATGCCGTCCACCGCGCAGCGCGTCGTCGATTTCTGGAAGTCGCGGTAGGAGCCGAGCGCGGCGCGATCGTCGGTGGTAAACTCTCTCCCCGTCACAGCTGTGACGAGGCAAGGTAGCAGCGTCAAAATACCTCCCAAAGGTGTCGTCTGCCCGCTATGCTTCCTGCAAGGTGCGACACAGCGCCAACAGGGAGATGCCATGCTGACGGACGCCGACATTCAATCGCACGCCGAACGGATCCGCGAGGACGGATACACCGTGATCGCGCGTGCCGCCTCGCCCGAGCTGGTCGAGGGATTGAAGGCGGCGGTGCTGCGGATCGAGCGCGAGCATGATCTCGGCCTGGCGAGGACCTCGTTCGAAGGCTTCAAGACGCTGCGCATCAACAACCTCCTGACCTATGACGACCTGTTCTGGGAAGTGCCGTTGCATGAGAACGTGCTGCCGGTTGTCGAACGCGTGCTGGACAAGGAATGTCTGCTGTCGTCGTTCTGCTCGCTGGTGCTTGGTCCCGGCCAGGAGGCGCAGCCGATCCACGAGGACACGCAATTGATTCCGTTGCCGCGGCCGCACATTCCGATCACGATCAACGCAATCTGGGCGCTGTCGGATTTCCGCGAGGACAATGGTGCGACGCGGATCATCCCGGGCAGCCACAAATACGATTCGTCACCGGAATACGGCAAGGAGTACGACGCTGTGACCGCGATCATGCCGGCGGGCAGCGTGATGCTGTTCGACAGCGCACTGTGGCACGGCGGCGGCGCCAACACCAGCGACGCCAGGCGCTTTGCCTTCTCCTGCGCCTATTGCTGGGGCTGGATGCGGCAGCAGGAAAACCTGCAGCTTGGCATTCCCCGTGACATCGCCGTGCGCTTTCCGCGTCGGCTGCAGGAATTGTGCGGCTATGGCGTCTACAAGGGACAGTTCGGCCACATCGACAATCGCGATCCCATCGAGCTGCTGGGCCGCGAGCGGGGAAAACGCATGGTGTGGGAAGCGACCGACGTCAAGAAGGCGCGGATGGCCAACCAGTAGCCCGTGTCATGGCCGGGTGTCAGAGCCGCCGAAACCGCAGATACGCGGCCTTGCGGCCCTCGCGCTCGGCTTTCGCGCCGTAGCGCGTCATCGTGTAGTCGGGCCACGGCTGCAGCCAGTCGATTGCGCGTTCGGCGAGCCAGGCGAAGTCCGGCGAGCGCATCAGATGCGCCAGCGTCCAGGCGCAGTAGTCGTCGATGTCACTGACGAAGCGGAATTCGCCGCCCGGCGTCAGGATCCGCGCCATCGCGGCGACCGTCGCATCCTGCACGAAGCGCCGTTTCCAGTGCCGCCGCTTCGGCCACGGATCGGGATGGATCAGGTCGATGCGCGCAAGCGAGCGCGCCGGCGCCCAGGCCAGCAGCTCGGCGGCGTCGCCGGCGAACAGCCGGATATTGCCGATATTGTGCGCCTCGATCTGGGTCAGGATCTTCGCCATCCCGTTGACGTAGGGCTCGCAGCCGATGAAGCCCGTCTTGGGAAACGCCTGCGCTTCCGCGACCAGATGCTCTCCGCCGCCGAAGCCGATTTCGAGCCTGACGCTCTCGATGCCGTCGTCGAACCGCTCGGTCAGGCTTGCGGGCGGGGGAGCGCCGATGTCGAGCGCCAGATGCGGCAGCAGATGGTCGATCAGGTCGGCCTGATGCGCCCGCAGCTTGTGGCCCTTGCGCCGGCCGAAGAACGATCCGCGCGAATGGGCAGCCGCGCCATCGTCGGGGGGCACGTCATGGTCGCCGGCGTCGCGCGGTGCAGCGATCATCGCAGCGTCTGGTAGAGCCGGTGCAGGAGCCGCGCACGCGGCTCGAGCGAGGAGACATAGAGCTGCTCGTAATGGGTATGCGCGCCCTTGCCGTCGACGCCGAGGCCGTCGAGGGTCGCGGTGTGCGGCGCGGTGAAATTGCCGTCGGAGCCGCCACCGGTGAAGACATCGAGCAGATCGAAGCCGAGTTCGGCGGCAAGCATCCTGGCGTGCTCGTAGAGCGCGGTGCCGGAACTGCTCTTTTCATAGGGCGGACGGTTCAGCTCGCCTGTTACCGTCACGGTAACGCCCTCGGTGCGCGATGTGATCCCGAGGATCTTCGGCACCAACTCGTCGGCATCGGCCATGGTCGGCACGCGCAGGTCGACTTCGGCATAGGCCTCTTCGGCGATCACGTTCGGCTTGGTGCCGCCGCGGACGACGCCGACATTGACGGTGACGCCGCGCTCGAGGTCGTTCATCGCCTCCAGCGTCTGGATCACGTTGCCCAGTTCGCGGATCGCGCTGCGGCCGTCCTCGGGACGCGTGCCGGCATGCGCGGGCACGCCCTTGATGGCCACGTCGAACCGCGCGACGCCCTTGCGCCCGGTGACGATCTTGCCGCCGTCGCGCGCCGGCTCGGTGACCAGCACGTATTTGGCCTTGCGGCCCTCGGCCTCGATCAGCGACCGTGACGTCGGGCTGCCGACCTCCTCGTCGGATACGTAGAGCTGGGTGATGCCGAGCGGCGCGCGCGCGTCCTCGGTGCAGATCCGCCGGAAGGCGTGATAGGCAAGATAGGCGCCGCCCTTCATGTCGTAGATGCCGGGACCGAACGCGCTGTCGCCATCGATCCTGAACGGCAGGCGTTCGATGAATCCCATCGGGTGCACGGTGTCGAGATGGCTCAGCACCAGAATGCCCGGCGCCTCCTGGCCCCAGGACGAGCGCGCGATCAGGTGATCGCCGCGGCCGTCGCGTCCCGCGACACGCTCCACGGTTGCCGGCAGATCACGATAGCCCGATGTGACGAGGTCGACGAGCTTGTTGACCTGGTCCGGCCGTTCGGTCGGTGACTCGATCTCGACCCAGCGGCGGATGCCGTCGAGGATCGCTCCTGCTTCAAACGGATTGCTGGACATGGACGGTGTCGACGCCTGTGAATTCACGTGTCGGGGCGCGCGGGTCCGCGCGCCGGAATGACATATTCCAGATTTGGCGATCCCTCAAACGGATACGGCTGGGTCAGGCCTGGTCGGACGCCTCGCGTGCAGCGATCTGTTCGACCAGTTCGACAATGCTGCGGCGGAGCTTGGCATCGGCGATTCGGGTGAAGGCACGGGTCAGCGCCAGGCCTTCGGCGGTCGCGAGGAAATCCGACACGTAAGCAGGCGAGGCACCCTCGCCGAAGCCGTCGGCCGTCCTGACGCCGCTCGGGCCGCCATCGAACAGGAACGAGACCGGGACCTGCAGGATTTCGGAGATCTGTTGCAGCCGGCTGGCGCCGACGCGGTTGGTCCCCTTCTCGTATTTCTGCACCTGCTGGAACGTCAGGCCCAGCGCCTCGCCCAGCTTTTCCTGGCTCATGCCCAGCATGATGCGTCGCATGCGGACGCGGCTGCCGACATATTTGTCAACAGGGTTGGGCGCTTTGGTAGACATCTCCAACTCTCCTAGGGAATTGCGCGCCCGTGGATGAGGCAAGTTGGAAGCGAATATGCCTCAGGCGCCGGTGCCGTCAAATCCTGCAAGGAGGATCGGGACGAAATGCGGACAATTTGCGCAAAGGGGCTGACTGGACTTAGGATTTCGCTCGGACCGTACAATGCGAAGCGTACGGTCAATCTGTCAACTGGTGGAATCGCGTTCAGGCGAATTTCGACGTTTTTTCGGGTTCGGCGACAACCGGCGATATGTAATCGTCAGGCCTTTCGCCTGAGAAGACGCCGCCGCAGTACGATTGCCAGCGCAACGATCACAATTGCGGCGGCCGGGATATTCCCGATCCGCGCATAGATCGTCGGCGCGATCGCCGCCGGCAGGCCGGCATCGAGCACGCCTTCGATACCCAGTCCGAGTTGTGCGACAATCCGCCCCAACGGATCGATCACGGCGGAAATGCCCGTATTTGCGGCGCGCACCAGGGGCAGCCCTTCCTCGATCGAGCGGAGCCGTGCCTGCTGCAGATGCTGGTAGGGACCGGTCGAGATTCCGAACCAGCCGTCATTGGTGACGTTGATGATCCAGCCCGGACGTTCGTCGCGGTTGACGATGCTGCCGGGGAAGATCGCCTCATAGCAGATCAGGGGCAGCGCGGGCGGCGCGTTCGGCACGTCGAGCGGCCGGCGGATCGTGCCCGGGATGAAGCCGCCCACGACCTTGGTGAGCTGCTGGAAGCCGAGCTTCTCCATCCACGACTGGAACGGCAGATATTCGCCGAACGGCACCAGATGCAGCTTGTCGTAGACCGACAGCACGCTGCCGTCATGATCGATGACGTAGATGGAATTATAGGCGCGCGTGATGCGGACGCCGGGCGGCAGATCGGGCGCGCGCACCGAGCCGGTGATCAGCACGGTTCCCTTCTGCAGCAGATCGGCGATCTGCGCCATCGCGTCGGCTTCCCGAGTCAGGAAGAAGGGAAACGCGGATTCCGGCCAGATCAGGATGCTGGCATCGCGCACGCCGGTGGATTGCGGCCCCGACGCCCGATCCGACAATGCGAGATATTTCTGCATCACCGCAGCCTTGGCGGAGTAGTTGAACTTGGCGTCCTGCTGCAGGTCGGGCTGCATGATGCGCAGCTTGACGCCCGCGACCATCGCAGTCGGGTGCTGCGACAGCCGCACTGCGCCGAACGCCAGCATCGCCGCCAGCACCAGCACCGCCGCGACCGGCGTGCGCCAGGGCTTGCGGCTGCGCGAAGAACCGTCGATCAGCACGGCCGGGCTTGCGAAGATCGCAACCGCCAGGAACGTCATGCCCCACAGCCCGATCAATGATGCAGTTTGTGCCAGCGCCAGCGGCTCGCTCAGCGCATAGCCGAACGCGTTCCACGGAAAGCCGGTCAGGACGTGGCCGCGGAGCCATTCCGAAATCGTCAAACTGGCCGCGAGCGCGAGCACGCGCGAGGCGTCGCGCGGCCAGATCAGCCGTGCCAGGGCGAAGCCGAAGGCGGTGAACAGCGAGAGATAGGCCGGCAGGCCGAGCACCGCGAACGGCGTCAGCCAGGCGAAAGTCTGCGCATCGACGAAGAAGGCGTAACCGATCCAGTACAGCCCCGGCACGAAATAGCCGAGGCCGAACCAGAAGCCGGACAGCGCCGCCGCGGGCACGCCGTGCCAGCGCCCGGCCGCGGCGCCGTCGATCAGCCAGACCGCGATCGAAAACGTCAGGAACAGAATCGGCCAGGCGTTGAACGGCGCCATTGCCAGCGCCGACAAGGCGCCGGCGGCAAGCGCGATGACCGCACGCTTCCATCCCCAGGTCAGGATGATCGCAAGCCCGGTGGCGCGGAGTTTGTCTGACAGCCTCACTGCTGACCGGCTCCATCGCCGGACGGCGGGGTGTTGTCATTGGCCTGCGGCGTTCCGGCTTCCGGGGATGGCTCGCGGCGCCGCTCGCGCTCCTTGCGCGGCGTCGGCCGCTCCTTGCGCGTGCTGATCCGCAGGCGTTTCACCCGCCGCGGATCGGCGTCGAGCACCTCGACCTCGAAATTGCCCGGTCCGGAGATCACCTCGCCGCGCACCGGCAGGCGGCCGACGAAGGAGACCAGATATCCGCCCAGCGTCTCGACCTCCTCGCCGGCCTCGCCGGTGACGAAATCCTCGCCGATCACCGAGCGCACGTCGTCGAGGCTGGCGCGCGCGTCGGCGATGAAGGAATTGTCGGCCTGGCGGACGATCGAGGGCGGCTCGTCGGAATCGTGCTCGTCGTCGATCTCGCCAACGATCTCCTCGACGATGTCTTCGATCGACACCAGCCCGTCGGTGCCGCCATATTCGTCCACGACAAGCGCCAGGTGGATCCGCGAGGCCTGCATCTGCGCCAGCAGGTCGATCGCCCGCATCGACGGCGGGATGTAGAGCAGCTTGCGGATGATGTGGGCTTCCGACAGCGGCATCGCGAGATCGACCGCGCGCAGGTCGAGCCCCGCCGGGAACGGCTTCTTGCGCCGCGTCTTGGTCGCGTCGGTGACGCGCGCCCTCGCGGTCATGAAGGCCAAGAGGTCGCGGATATGCACCATGCCTTCGGGGTCGTCGAGGGTTTCGTTGTAGACCACGAGCCGCGAATGCGCCGCGCTTTCGAACAGGCTCATCAACTCGCCGAGCGGAATGTCGCGCTTGACCGCGACGATGTCGGCGCGGTGCACCATGACGTCGGCGATCCGCCGCTCGTTGAGCGACAGGATATTGCGCAGCATGGTGCGCTCGATCGCCGAGAAGCCGACATCGTCGGGCGTCGAGGCGTCGAGCACCACCTGCAGGTCGTCGCGCACCGAGCCGGCCCTCCAGCCGAACAGCGTGCGGATCGCACGCACCAGCCAGCCTTCGGCGGCGGGGCGGTGCGCCTCGCCGGCGTGCACCACGACCGGCAGGTTGCTCACGTTGCGCGGATTGTCATGGGTCGGTTCGGAATCCGCCATGTCAGTCCATCCGATCCGCATAGGGGTCGGGAATGCCGAGGGAGCCGAGAATCTCGCGCTCGAGACTTTCCATGTCCTCGGCATCTTCGTCGTTCTCGTGGTCGTAGCCGATCAGGTGCAGGAAGCCGTGCACCGCAAGATGGCTCAAATGGTGGTCGAACGGCTTCTGTTCCTCGTCGGCTTCCCGCCGCGTCGTCTCGTAGGCGATGGCGATGTCGCCCAGCATGCGCGGAGCATCATCGGGAGCACCACCACCGGTGGGCTGCAGCGCCGGAAACGACAGCACGTTGGTCGGCTTGTCGATGCTGCGCCAATTGTTGTTCAGGGTGCGGATGCCGGCATCGTCGGTCAGCATGATCGCAAGCTCGGCGTCCCCGACATCGGCGTCGGCTACTTCCGCGGCCGCCTCGATCGCACGATGGATCACCGCTTCGGCGTTGGGTTCGGTCCGCCAGCATTCGGCTGTGACGAGAACCTCGGTTGCGGGAAAGGAGGACACGGTGGTTCCAAAATCTGCGTTATGGCCGGCCCCCGCATCGCGCGGGCTGTCGGCCGAAGCTGTTGATCTCAAGATCTGTCGTTTGCCGGCCGCTGCGGCAATCCCTCATAGGCGGCCACGATGCGCGCCACCAGTTCATGGCGAATGACGTCCTCGGCGGTGAACCGGACCTGCGCGATGCCCTCGACGCCGTCGAGCAGCTTCACCGCCTCGGCAAGTCCCGAGGCCTGACCGTGCGGCAGGTCGACCTGCGAGGGGTCGCCGGTCACGATCATCCGGCTGTTTTCGCCGAGGCGCGTCAGGAACATCTTCATCTGCATCGATGTGGTGTTCTGCGCTTCGTCGAGAATGATGGCCGCATTGGTCAGCGTGCGGCCGCGCATGAAGGCGAGCGGCGCGATCTCGATCTCGTTACCCTGCAGCGCGCGTTCGACCACACGCGCGTCCATCAAATCGTACAGCGCGTCATAGATCGGGCGCAGATAGGGATCGACCTTCTCCCTGAGGTCGCCGGGCAGGAAGCCGAGCCGCTCGCCGGCCTCGACCGCAGGCCGCGTCAGGATGATGCGGTCGACCTCCTTGCGTTCGAACAGTTGCGCGGCATGGGCGACGGCGAGCCAGGTCTTGCCGGTGCCGGCCGGGCCGATGCCGAACACCAGCTCATGCCGCTTCAGCGCACGGATGTAGGAGTCCTGCGCGGCGGTGCGCGCACGTACCGGCCGCTTGCGCAGATTGATCGTCTCGAATGTCGGCTTGGCCGCCTTGTTGTCGAACTCGAACAGCGAGCCCTGCGCGATCACGGCGCGGATCGCGCCCTCGACTTCGCCCTGATCGAGGTCATGTCCATCGACGGCCTGCGCGTAGAGCGTCTCGAGCACGCGCCGTGCCGCGTCGCAGCCGTCGCGCGATCCGGCGATGGTGACGTGGTTGCCGCGGGAGTCGACGACGACGCCAAGCCGGCGCTCGACCAGTGCGAGGTTCTGGCCGTAGGGGCCGACCAGCGCGGAAGCGGCGCGGTTATCGTCGAAATCGATGACGACCTGGGTCTCGGGTGGAATTTGCATGTCGCGATCAGGTTTGCGGCTGGGAGCGAGCGAAGGCGAATCCGATGCGCTTTTGGGCAAGGATTTCAGGCTCCAATGGTCGTCTGCGAAACCGGGTTCGGCGCGGACGGCGCTGCGAGCTCGCCGATCAGGCTGTAGCGCTCGAGGCTGTCGATCCGCACGGGGAGAACCCTGCCGATGATGTCAGGCGAAGCCATCACATGGGCGGGCTGCAGATAGGCGGTGCGGCCGACGATCTGGCCTTCCCTGCGCGGAGCCGCGCGCTCAAACAGCACGTCGACCGTTGTGCCGATCACAGCCCGATTGAAGGCCGATTGCTGGCTGTCGATCAATTCCTGAAGCCGCCCCAAGCGCTCGTCCATCTCAGCTGCTGACACTGTCTCCCGCATCTCCGCCGCCGGCGTGCCCGGCCGTGGCGAATATTTGAATGAATACGCCGCAGCGTACCCGATTTGCGTGACAAGCGCGAGGGTGGCGGAAAATTCTTCCTCGGTCTCCCCGGGGAAGCCGACGATAAAATCCGATGAAAAAGCAATATCTTGCCGCGCAGCACGGAACCGGTCGATGACGCGCCTGTAATCATCGGCGGTATGTTTGCGGTTCATGGCTGCAAGAATCCGGTCCGCGCCGGATTGCACCGGCAGGTGCACGAACGGCATCAGCTCGGGCAGATCGCGATGCGCCGCGATCAGCGAGTCGTCGACGTCCCGCGGATGGCTGGTCGAGTAGCGCAGCCGTGCCACGCCGGGGATCTCGGCGAGCCGCTGCAACAGTCTGCCGAGCGGCCAGGTGCGGCCGTCGGGGCCATGGCCATGGTAGGCGTTGACGTTCTGTCCGATCAGCGTGATCTCGCGCACGCCGTTCTCGGTGAGCTGTGTGACGTCGTCGACGATCTTGGCAACCGGACGCGAGACCTCGGCGCCGCGCGTATAGGGCACCACGCAAAAGGTGCAGAACTTGTCGCAACCCTCCTGCACGGTGACGAAGGCGGAGATGCCGCGCGCGCGGATCGCGTCCGGCTTCGGCTGCGGCAGGAAGCCGAACTTGTCCTCGACCGGGAATTCCGTGTCCAGCGCGCGGCCGTTGGCCTTGGCGCGTTTCAGGAGTTGCGGCAGGTGGTGATAGCTCTGCGGCCCGACGACGATGTCGACGGTCGGTGCGCGATGGATGATCTCCTCGCCCTCGGCCTGGGCGACGCAGCCGGCGACCGCGATCTTCATGTCGCGGCCGTCGCGCGCGGCCTCTTCCTTGGCGACCCGGAGACGCCCGAGCTCGGAATAGACCTTCTCCGACGCCTTCTCGCGAATGTGGCAGGTGTTGAGGATCACGAGATCCGCGTCCTCCGCGCTCGCCGTCTCGACGAAGCCCTCACCAACCAGCGTGTCCACCATGCGTTGCGCATCGTAGACGTTCATCTGGCAGCCATAGGACTTGATGTGCAGCTTGCGCGGCGTCGTCATGGAACCTTGATCGCGGATTGGAAGCGGCGCCATCAGGGCGCCGAGGCTGAAATATAGCTTAGACCGGCGAAAATCCAGCGATCGAGCCGTATTTTTGGCCCGCTCGGGCGATCAAACCTGGCAATTGGCGCATATCGGCGAATGTCGCGGCTGTTCCGGCCTTGCGCAGCATGTCCTCGTGTTCCGCCGTGCAATGGCTGCCGCCGTGGAAGCCGAGCACCGTCATGCCGGCGGCGCGCGCGCCGGTGACGCCGTGCACGCTGTCCTCGATCACGACGCAGCGCTCCGGCCGTGCTCCCATCTGCTCGGCCGCAAACAGGAAGATGTCGGGCGCAGGCTTGCCGCGCTTGACTTGCGTTGCGGAGAAAATATGCGGCGCAAGCTGGTCGTAGAGCCCGGCGCAGCTCAGGCCGTGGCGGATCTTTTCCGGCGTACCGCTGGAGGCCACGCATTTCGGCAAGTTGAGCGCCGATATCGCGTCGCCGACATGGGCGATCGCGTTGAGGTCGTCGGCATAGAAGCCGAGCGTCGCCTGCTTGACCTCCGCCTCGAAGCTATCCGGCAGTCTGCGGCCGATCTCGGTCTCCACGATCTGCCGGGCCTCGCGGTCGGACACGCCGAGGAAGCGCTTCAGCACGCCGTCCGGCGTGATCGGATAGCCGTGACGCGTCAGCGTCTCCGCGTGCGCCCGACAGGAGATCACCTCGCTGTCAACGAGCACGCCGTCGCAATCGAAAATGACGAGGTCGAAGCTCACTCGACTAGGACTTATTTTCTTCGTCGAGCGGAACGCAATAGAGCTCGAGGCGATGATCGACCAGCTTGTAGCCGAGCTTGCGCGCGATCTCGGCCTGCAGCTTCTCGATCTCCTCGGAGGTGAACTCGATCACCTTGCCGTCGCGCAGATTGATCAGGTGATCGTGGTGGCTCTCCGGCATCTGCTCGTAGCGCGCGCGGCCCTCGCGGAAGTCGTGCCGCTCGATGATGCCGGCGTCCTCGAACAGCTTGACGGTGCGGTACACCGTTGAGATCGAGATCTTGTCGTCGACGGCCACGCAGCGCCGGTACAGTTCCTCGACGTCGGGATGATCCATGGCTTCCGCCAGCACGCGCGCGATCACGCGGCGCTGTTCGGTCATGCGCATGCCGGTCGCGGCGCAGCGCGCCTCGATGCCGGTGTTCCTTTGCGCAGGCGGGGGTTTCACCGTGGTCATGGGGTTCAAGGCCTTGGGTCGAATGGCAGGCGCTGTTCTGCCATCGCGCGGATGTTACGACAAGTCACGCCGCATCAGAAGCGCGTTCAAATGTTCCCCACCGGGCTGCTTGTAATAGCGCTCGCGCCGGCCAATCACGCCGAATCCGGCCTTTTCATAGAGCCGTCGCGCCGGCTCATTATTTTCTTCCACCTCGAGGAAGATGGTGCGGACGCCGCGGCCGGCAAGATGACCGAGATGGGTCAGCAGCAGAATGCGTGACAGCCCGCGGCCCCGCTGGCCGGCATCGATCGCGATCGAGAGGATTTCCGCTTCGTCCGCCGCCACGCGCGAGACGGCGAAGCCGATGATCTTGCGTCCCTGCCGCAGGCGGTGCACCAGGGTGTTGCGCTCGGTCAGCATCGTCTCGAACTCGCCTTCGCCCCAGCCGCGGTGAAACGAGGCGCCGTGCAATTGCGCCAACCGCGCCGCGTCGCTCAATGTCGCGGGCTCGACCGTGGGCGTAGCACCGCCCCACCATCGCGAAAGCCAGGAGGTCATGTGGCCGACGGTTGCGCGTTGACTGGAAGCTGATCCCGCGGCGGCTTTGCGTCGGGCGCGCGCAGATAGAACGGCCGCGGCGGCGCGCTCTCCGGATCGATGGCGGCGCCGACCCAGGCGACCCAGGTGATGTCGGGCGCGGATTGCGGGTCGACCCTGAACGGCGGCACAGCGTCGGCCGGCCAGCGCTCGGCGAGGATCTTTGCCGCGTTGCCGACCAGATGCAGCGCGCCGAGGCTGGCGGCCTCGAGCGCCTCCGCGATCGGCGCCACCTTCGGCTTGATCAGCGGACTGCCGTCGCCGCCCACCACCTGGAAATAGACGTGATCGTGCCGCGCATCGATCGCCGACAGGATCGGATGCTCGCCATTCTCGGCGACCACGGGTGCGGCGTAAGCGGCGAGTGTGGTCAGCCCGACAATCGGCTTCTCCGCGGCGAGCGCGATGCCGCGCGCAGCCGAGAGGCCGACGCGCAGGCCGGTGAAGCTGCCGGGACCGGTGGTGACGGCGATGCGGTCGAGAGCGGTGAAGGCGATGCCGCTGTCCTTCATCACGCGCGCGATCAGCGGCATCAGCGCCTCGGCGTGGCCGCGCTGCATCGCCTGCGATTCGATGGCGATGGTTGTGCCGGCGGCAGTGTCGAGCACGGCCGCGGAGCAGGCGTCGAGCGCGGTGTCGATGGCGAGGATCAGCATGGGGCGAACGTCACAGCGAATGGAATGTCAGGCTCAATTCCGGTTCGCCGGCTCACTGTTCTTTCCCCCTCGTAGGGTGGGCAAAGGCGCACCGCCCCCTGCCCACCATCGTCTTTGCAATGTCGGAGGTGGGCGCGCTTCGTTTTGCCCACCCCCAGATTACATCGGCCGAACTTCCTGCACGTCGGGCACGAAGTGCCGGAGCAGGTTCTGGATGCCGTGCTGCAGCGTGGCGGTCGATGACGGGCAGCCCGAGCAAGAGCCCTTCATGTTGAGATAGACGATGCCATCCTTGAAACCGCGGAAGGTGATGTCGCCGCCGTCATTGGCGACCGCGGGCCGCACGCGGGTTTCGATCAGGTCCTTGATCTGCGCGACGGTCTCGGCGTCTTCCTCGTTGAAGAACTCGCCTTGCTCATCGCTGATGTCGTCGCCGCCGGCGGTGCCATCGGCGAGTAGCGGCGCACCCGACATATAGTGCTCCATGATCGCGCCCAGGATCGCGGGCTTGAGGTGCTGCCAGTCGCCGTCCGCCTTTGTCACGGTGACGAAGTCGGAGCCATAGAACACGCCGGTGACGCCTGCTACGGCGAACAGCCGTTCGGCCAGCGGCGAGCGCGCGGCTGATTCGGGCGAGGAAAATTCCATGGTGCCGCTTTCGAGCACCATGCGACCCGGAATGAACTTCAAGGTGGCGGGATTGGGTGTGGCTTCGGTCTGAATGAACATCTGCTGTCTCCGGCGTCGCCGGTTCAAGGCCGGCGCGTTGGGTTCCATTATAGCGTTTTCGCGCGAAGTGGTACCGGTTCGCCAAAGAAAACGCGTCAAATCAAGGATTAAGATGGCAACCCGGCAGGCGCCGATCAAGACGCACGGCTGCGGTTCCAGCCCTGCGCCAATGGCCTAGGACAGGGCGTCGATGTCGGGATCGGACAGGCCGCCGGGCACGATGGTGACTGGAATTGGGAACGCGCCCATGGTCTTGGCCATGGTGGTGATGATCGGCCCGGGTCCCTCCGGGCCCGGATTGGCGGCCAGCACCAGCATCGCGATATCGACGTCCTTATCGATCACGTCGATGATCTGCTCGATCGGGTCGCCCTCGCGAATCACCCGCTCCGGGGTGATTGCGGCAATCCCGTTGGCGCGGCCGGCGGCGCGGTCGAGCGCCTCGTTGGCGGCCTCCGTGGCTTCCGCGCGCATGATATCGGCGACACCGAGCCATTGCTGGTTCTGGTCCTCGGTCTCGATCACCCGCAGCATCACCACGCCGCCGCCGCCGCGCTTTGCCCATCGGCTGGCATAATAGACGGCGCGGTCCCATTCCGCGGTGTCGTCGACGATGACCAGGCATTTCGGCTGGTGGCCCGTCTCATAGCTTCGTCGCTGGGTGGTCATGCATTTCCCGGTGCTGGCCAACGAGCATGATCCGGAAAAGTGTGGAGCGGTTTTCCGAGCAGATCATGCTCAAACAAGGCACATGCTGCCACACTCCCTCTCCGTTTGGGAGAGGGCGCCGCGGTTCCTGTTCGCCGCGTCGCGTCAGCGCTGGCGGATGAAGCCGACGATGTCCTTGGTCAAGCGCATGGTCTCGTCGGCGATGACGCGGGCGCGGTTGGCGCCGTCGGCCAGCACCGCGTCGACATGGCCGGGATCGGCAACCAGCTTCTTCATCTCGGCCGCGATTGGCGCCAGTTTGGTGACGCAAACCTCGACGAGTGCGTTCTTGAAGCTCGAGAACTGCCCGCCGCCGAACTGCTTCAGCACGTCCTGCTTCGTAATGTCGGCCAGCGCCGCGTAGATGCCGACGAGGTTGTCGGCTTCGGGGCGTGTCTCCAGGCCCTTCTCCTCGGTGGGCAGCGGTTCCGGATCGGTCTTCGCCTTGCGGATCTTCTGTGCGATGGTGTCGGCATCGTCGGTGAGGTTGATGCGCGAATTGTCCGACGCATCAGACTTCGACATCTTCTTGGTGCCGTCGCGCAAGGACATCACCCGCGTCGCGGGCCCCGTGATCAGCGGCTCGGGCTGCGGAAAGAACAGGCCATCGGCAAACCCATGACCACGAATTGAATCGCCGAAGTCGTTGTTGAACTTCTGCGCGATGTCGCGGGACAGCTCCAGATGCTGCTTCTGGTCCTCGCCGACCGGCACGTGGGTCGCGCGGTAGAGCAGAATGTCGGCGGCCATCAGCACCGGATAGTCGTAGAGGCCGACGGACGCGTTCTCGCGGTCCTTGCCGGCCTTCTCCTTGAACTGGGTCATGCGGTTCAGCCAGCCGATCCGCGCGACGCAGTTGAAGATCCAGGTCAGCTCGGCGTGGCCGGCGATCTGGCTCTGGTTGAACACGATGTGTTTCTTCGCGTCGATCCCTGCGGCGATGAAGGCCGCGGTCACCTCGCGCGTGTTGCGCGCGAGTTCGGTAGGGCCGCCCCACACGTCGACGCCTTGCGTGATCGCGTGCATGTCGACGACGCAATAGATGCAGTTGTGCGTCTGCTGCATCTTCACGAAGTTGACGATCGCGCCGAGGTAGTTGCCGAGGTGCAGATTGCCCGTCGGCTGGACGCCTGAGAAAACCCGTTCAACGAACGCCATGGTCTCAATTCCCGGAAATGGCTGCTTTGGAGCGCTTTCGAGCGAAGTGGGCACCGGTTCGCGTCAAGAAAACGCATCGAACCAAGAGTCTAGAGCCCCGTTCCGATTCCATCGGAACGGAACAGGCTCCAGCGGCGTCGTTTGCCATTTAAGCCTCGCGCGCGCAAGTCAGGCGGGGCGCTTTTGCCTGATGGCATTAACCACCTCGCGCCAGCCGGTCACGCCGAAAAGCCGCAAAAACAGCCCGTAACTCGCCATGCCGACGGCGATCAGCAGCAGGAGGGACGCGGCCTGCACGAAACCGTGTGCGCCGGTGGTCGGCACGGCGCGTTGCGCAAGCCACAGCACCGCGCCCATCGCGAGCGCCGCGGCGAGGATGCGCGGCAGGCGGCGGCGCGCATCGGCATCGATCGAGAAGCCGAAGCTTGCCGCACCGTTCCGGATCAGCGTCAGCGCGTTGCTCCAGGCGCCGAGCGCGATGCCGGCGGCGATCCCGTTGGCGCCGAATAAATGCCCGAGCAGGAAGGCGGCGGCGATCGCGACCACGATCGCCCTCAGCGTCGCGACGAGCGGCGTCACCGTGTCCTCGCGGGCAAAAAACGCCGGCGACAACGCCTTCACCAGCACATGCGCCGGCAAGGCGAGCGCGAGCCAGATCAGGGCCTGCGCAGTCGCCGCGGTGTCGTCGGCCGTGAATGCGCCGCGCTCGAACAGGATGCGGGCGATCGGCTGGCTCAGCACCATCAGGCCGAGCGTGGCTGGGAAGGCCAGCCCGACCGCAAGCGCGAGGCCGCGCGATTCCGCATGCGCGATTGCTGTGTGCTCGCCGCTTCGCACCGCGCGGGTCATTTCCGGCACCAGCACGGTGCCCATCGCGACGCCGACAATGCCGAGCGGCAACTCGAGCAGGCGGTTGGCGAAATACAGCCATGACACCGCCGACGGCGATGTCGAGGCGATCACCGCGCCTGCCACGACAAGCCATTGCGGCGCGCTGCTCGCGACCATGCCGGGCACCGCGCGCCCGAGGAAGCCGCGCATCTCATTGTCGAAGGAGACGCGGAGCGGCGAGGCGGCCTGGCCGCCGCGCAAGACCAGCATCGAGAGTTGCAGGAAGCCGGCGACGCCGACCGTCGCTGCCATGACCTGCGCGGCCTGAACCGGATCCTGTTGCCGCACCAGCAACACGGCCATCACCGCGATCAGCGCGATGTTGAACAGCAGCGGCGAGAACGCCGTCAGCGCGAAGCGGCCCTGCGCGTTGAGCAGCGCCATCATGACGGTGACGGGTCCGGCGAAGGCGAGATAGGGCAGCATCAGCCGCGCGTCGTCGACGGCGAATTGCAGCGCGCCGCGGCCGACAAAGCCCGGCGCGATCACCGTGATCACCAGCGGCATCAGCACGCCGAGCACGAGTGCGGCCGCGATCACCGCGGCGCTCACGGTGCCGAGCACGCGGCCGGCAAAGGCGGCCGCCGCCGTGCCATCGCGCTCGCGAATCTTGAGCCAGGCCGGCACCAGCGCGGCGTTCAGGCCGCCCTCGGACAACAGGCGCCGCACCACGTTGACGAGTTGGAACGCGGCCAGAAAGGCGTCCGCCACGGGGCCTGCGCCGAGCAGCGCCGCGATCACGGAATCGCGCACGAAACCGAGCAGCCGCGACGCCAGCGTTCCCGAGGAGACCGTGAGGAAGGAGCGGATCATGCGGCCTCTATAGCAGCCGCGCGTGCCGCTGCCAGCGGCAGTCTACCAAACCCGTACCCTGAGGAGCGCGCCCTTGGGCGCGTCTCGAGGGATCGACGGCCACCAACGGGGCCGTTCATCCTTCGAGGCTCGCCCAGCGGCGCAACTGCGCCGCAAGGCTCGCACCTTCAGGATGACGGTGCAATGGCGTGGCTTGCTGCCGTCGGGCGTAACGTGATAGGCCGCAGCCTTTCGTGGGTACCCGTCAAACAGGGCAGGTCAATGGCTGACGCAAAATATGACGTTCTCGGGATCGGCAACGCGATCTTTGACGTGCTGGTGCAGACCGACGAGGCATTCCTCGCCCGTCACGGCATGACCAAGGGCTCGATGCAGCTGATCGACGAAGCCCGTGCCACCGCGATCTACAGCGACATGGGCCAGGCGACCGAGATGTCGGGCGGCTCCGCTGCCAACACCATCGTCGGCGTCGGCAATCTCGGCGCGCGCGCGGCCTATGTCGGCAAGGTCAAGGACGACCAGATCGGAAAGCTCTACATCCACGACATCCGCGCCGCAGGCGTGACCTTCGACACCAGACCTGCCACGGACGGGCCTGCCACCGGCTGCTCCTACATTCTGGTCACGCCGGATGGCGAGCGCACCATGAACACCTATCTCGGCGCGGCGCAGGACCTGACGCCCGACGACATCGATCCGGCGCAGATCGCAGCGGCGAGCATCATCTATCTCGAGGGCTATCTCTGGGACCCGAAGAACGCCAAGGATGCCTTCGTCAAGGCGGCGACCATCGCGCATGGCGCGGGCCGCCAGGTCGCGCTGACGCTGTCTGATTCGTTCTGCGTCGATCGCTACCGCGACGAATTCCTCGAGCTGATGCGCAAGGGCACGGTGGACCTGGTGTTCTCCAACGAGGCGGAGCTGCACTCGCTGTACCAGACCTCGGATTTCGACACGGCGCTGCAGCAGTTCGGCAAGGACACCAAGCTCGGCGTCGTCACCCGCAGCGAGAAGGGCTGTGTCGTGGTCTCAAAGGACGGCGTGACGGCGGCGCCGGCCTATCCGATCGACAGGCTCGTCGACACCACCGGCGCCGGCGATCTGTTCGCCGCCGGCTTCCTGGTCGGCCTCGTGCGCAACGCCGGATATGAGAATGCCGGCCGCCTCGGCTCGCTCGCGGCCGCCGAAGTGATCCAGCACATCGGGGCGCGGCCGCTGGTGTCGCTGAAGGAGCTCGCGAAGCAGAAGGGCTTGCCGGTGTAAGGCGAGATCTTCCTTCACCTTTCCCGCTTGCGGGGGAGGTCGATGCGCGAAGCGCGGCGGGTTGGGGCTCTCTCCGCAAAGTGACTCGTGGTGACACCCCCACCCCGGCCCTCCCCCGCAAGCGGGAGAGGGGGAAGAGGACTACATCACGCCGTCTTCGCCGCCTTCAGCCCGAGCCGCTTCTCGACCGACTCGCGCATCACGAACTTCTGGATCTTGCCGGTCACCGTCATCGGGAATTCGTCGACGAACTCGACGTAGCGCGGGATCTTGTTGTGCGCGATCTGGCCCTGGCAGAACGCGCGCACCTCGTCCGCGGTGAGCGTCTCGCCCTGCCGGATCCTGATCCAGGCGCACAGCTCCTCGCCATAGCGGTCGTCGGCGACGCCGAAGATCTGCACGTCCTGGATCTTCGGATGGCGATAAAGGAATTCCTCGATCTCCCTCGGATAGAGGTTCTCGCCGCCGCGGATCACCATGTCCTTGATGCGGCCGACGATGTTGCAATAGCCCTCGTCGTCGATCACGGCGAGGTCGCCGGTGTGCATCCAGCCGTTGGCGTCGAGCACGTCTGATGTCTTCTCCTTCTCGTCCCAATAGCCAAGCATCACGCTGTAACCGCGGGTGCAGAGCTCGCCGCGTTCGCCGCGCGACACCACCTTGCCGTCGAGATCGACGATCTTGACCTCGACATGCGGAAGGATGCGTCCGACGGTTGAGACGCGGCGCTCCAGGGGATCGTCGGTCGCGCTCTGGAAGCTCACCGGGCTGGTCTCGGTCATGCCGTAGGCGATCGTCACCTCGCGCATGTTCATCTCGGTGTTGACGCGCTTCATCACCTCGATCGGGCAGGGCGCGCCGGCCATGATACCGGTACGCAGCGACGACAAATCGAAGCGCGAGAACTCGGGATGGTCGAGTTCGGCGATGAACATGGTCGGCACGCCGTACACCGCCGTGCACTTCTCCTGCGCGAGGGTCGTCAGCGTCGCCAGCGGATCGAATCCCTCGCCGGGATAGACCATGGTGGTGCCGAGCGTGACGGAGGCGAGGTTGCCCATCACCATGCCGAAGCAGTGGTAGAGCGGCACGGGAATGCAAAGGCGGTCCTTCTCGGTGAGGCGCATCGCGCGGCCGACGAAGTAGCCGTTGTTGAGGATGTTGTGGTGAGTCAGCGTCACGCCCTTGGGCGAGCCCGTGGTGCCGCTGGTGAACTGGATGTTGACAGGATCGTCGAACTGCAGGCTCTCGGCCAGCGCCGCGAGCTGCTCGCGATGGCGCGGGCCGCCCATCCGGGTCACCTCGTCGAATGGAATCGCGCCCGGCGCCGCCGGGCCTCCGATCTGGATCACCGCGCGCAATTGCGGCAGCCGTGCCGATTGCAGGCGGCCGGGCTCGGAGCGCGCAAGCTCGGGCAGCAGCGTGTTCAGCATCTCGATATAGGCCGAGGTCTTGAACGCGGTTGCCGTCACGATGGCGGCGCATCCGACCTTGCCAAGCGCAAATTCGAGCTCGCTCAGGCGATAGGCCGGATTGATGGTGACAAGGATCAGCCCTGCCTTCGCCGCGGCGAATTGCGTCAGCGCCCATTCCGGCCGGTTCAGCGACCAGATGCCGATCCGCTCGCCGCGCTCCAGCCCGAGGGCGAGGAAGCCCGCGGCCAATGCCTCGACGCGCTCGGCGAATTCGTTCCAGGTCCAGCGCACATTGTGGCTGGGCGAGACCAGCGCCTCGCGATTGCCCCAGCGCTCGCGTGCACGGTCGAGGCTGCGACCGATGGTTTCGCCGAGCAGCGGCGTATCGGAAATGCCGCAAACATAACTGTCTGCCCTGGGTGCCAAGACTTGTCCTCCTCCTGATCGCGTTTCACGTCGCGTTTTGCGCGATCTTAGTCTGTTGGCGCCGGCCGGACACGCCCGACCTATGGCGGGTATTGCAAGGCCCTCCGACTGAGGAGGACTTTAGAGCAGCGGGCTCCGATTCACCTCGCCCCGCTTGCGGGGAGAGGCATCGGCCGCCTTCGGCGGCCGTTTCTTGAGAACGCCGAAGTCAAGCCTCGGCTATGACGATCACGAGATGCGTTCCGGGTGAGGGGGTGCAGGTCCCTCAATCGTCAGCGCTCGCGGAGAGAGCCCCTCACCCCAACCCTCTCCCCGTAAGGACGGGGAGAGGGAGCTTGGTCCCGTCGCGGTCGCCTCAAGCCGCCTTCTGCCCGCTGCCGGCATCGAGCCCGGCATAGATGCCGCGCTCGAAGCCCGCGAAGGCTTCCAGGCTTTGCTTGTCAGCGAAGGGCAACAGCTGCATCAGGATCACGCCGCAGACGTCGCGCGACGGATCGATCCAGAAATAGGTGTTGGCGAGGCCCGCCCAGGCGAGGCTCCCGGCGCTGCGGCCTTCCGGCGTCTTGGCGGTGTTGATGAGGAAGCTCAAGCCCCACTTCTTCACCATGTCGGGATAGAGGTCGACGTCGTTGGTGAACATCGGCGCTGCCGTCGTCATCTTGCCAACGGTAAGCTCGCCGATGTGGTTCTGCCCCATCATCGCGACGGTCTCGGGCTTCAGCAGCTGGTTGCCGTTGCCTTTGCCCTGATTGAGGATCATCTGGCAGAACTTGATGTAGTCGCCGGCGGTCGAATAGAGCCCGCCGCCGCCCATGTGGAATTCAGGATTCTGCTCGAGCTCGAACGGAATCGCGGTTAGCGTGCCGTCCTCGCCGCGGGCATGCATGCCGACCAGCCGCTTGCGCATGTCGTCTGATATCTTGAAGGCGGTGTCGTTCATGCCGAGCGGAACGAACATGTGGTCGCGCAAGTAAGCATCGAGCTTCTTGCCGCTCACGGCCTCCACCGCCTTGCCGACGAAATCGATATTGGTGCCGTATTCCCAGCGCGTACCGGGATCGCTTGCGATCGGCGTCTTCAGCGCGGCGTTCTGGCAGGTGGTGATTCCGGGAGTGCCGGTCTTTTCCAGATACCTCGCCTTGTCACCGTTCCACAGCTCGTAGCAGAAGCCGGCGGTGTGGGTCATGAGCTGGCGCAGCGTGATCGGCCCCTTCGCCGGCCGCAGCTTCGGCTCGCCGTTGGCGTCGAAGCCTTCGAGCACCTGCGGTGCGGCGAGGTCGGGCAACAGCTTGCCGATCGGCTCGTCGAGCGACAGCTTACCCTGCTCGACGAGCTGCATCGCGCCCGCTGTTGTCACCGCCTTGGTCATCGAAGCGATCCAGAACACGCTGTCCGTGGTCATGGCATCGCTCTTGGACAAATCGCGTTTGCCGAACGCATCTTGATAGATCACGTCCTTGCCGGTTGCCGCGACCGCGACAACACCGGGTATCTCCTTTGCGTCGCTCTTCTCGCGCAGAAGCTGATCGATCTGAGCCTTGCCTTGCATTGGGATGTTCCTCCGGTGGGTTATTGTTTTGGAGTGCGGCGATCATCCACCCGCTTTTGGAGCCCTGCAAGGAGGGCGCAGGGCCATGACGTCGCGATCTCGTGATGGCAGCGCGGCGGGGCGGCCTTGCACAGGGCCTGCGCGCAACCGGTGTCCACCACACGCGGAGATCTTGCGGAAGCCGTTGCCTCAACCCTGATGATCCATCGGGAACACCCCCGTGAACGTGATGGCGTGGTCGATTTTCATCGATGAAGTTTTGCACTAACGCATTCAGGTCGCTGCACAAACGGTGCGGCAAATCGGGATGATTTGACGAAAAATGGTCGTCGTTTTTGAGGTCGCGGGACGTTGCAATGATTTCGACGTGGAGTGAGTGGAAACGTTATCCGCGGCCCGGACGTGGCGAGAATATCGAGGCGCCGATCAGCCCCGGCCTCTATGAAGTCCGCTACGCTGGTACCGGTGCACTGCACTCGTTCGCGGCGGTCGAGAATGTCGCGCAGGCGTTGGCGCTGTTGCAGACCGGCTCGAAATCCTGGTTCGGCCGCCGCGACACGAAGGCGCAGGCCGATCTCGAATATCGCACCTGCGCAACCTCGACCAAGGCGGATGCCAAGGCCGCAGCCCAGCGCATGATCGGCCGCCGCGAAACCTATATGAGTGGCGCGGCCTGACACAGAACTGTCATTCCGGGCGGAGCAGGACATCGCGCCCGGAACGGCCATCAATCTGGCTAAACGATCCGGTCCAGCATCGCATTTGCGCGCACGCAGAGCCGCGCCGCGGACAATGCATCGCGGTGCGTTTCGGCCTATATAGGGCGGCGAATCCCCTTCAGAGGAGTAACGTCATGACCCCGCCCGTTGCCGCACGCGCTTCGCAATCCGCAGCATCCCTCCTTGATCGGTTGAAGGATCCGTCGCTGCTGCGCGACCGCTGCTATATCGACGGCGCCTGGGTCGGCACGCCGGAATTCGCCATCAACAATCCAGCCACCGGAGCGGAACTCATCAAGATCCCGCAGCTCAGCGCGGCCGATGCGACCAAGGCCGTCGAAGCCGCTGAGCGCGCATTTCCGGCCTGGGCCAAGCTGACCGCCAAGCAGCGGTCGAACATCCTGCGCAAATGGTTCGACCTGATTATCGCCAATCGCGAGGACCTCGCGCTGATCCTCACCTCCGAACAGGGCAAGCCGCTGGCCGAAGCGCTCGGCGAGGTCGATATCGGCGCGGCCTATGTCGAATTCTTCGCCGAGGAGGCGCGCCGCGTCTATGGCGAGACCATCCCGACCCAGCGGCCGGATGCCCGCTTGCTGGCGATCAAGCAGCCGATCGGCGTTTGCGGCGCGATCACGCCGTGGAATTTCCCGAACTCGATGATCACCCGCAAGGTGTCGCCGGCGCTGGCGGCCGGCTGCACGGTCGTGCTGAAGCCCGCCAACGAGACGCCGCTGTCCGCGCTCGCGCTCGCCGCGCTGGCCGAGAAGGCCGGCGTGCCGAAGGGCGTGTTCAATATCATCACCGGCGACGCGCCGCCGATCGGCAAGGTGCTGTGCGAGCATCCGGCGGTGCGCTTCGTCGGCTTCACCGGTTCGACCGAGGTCGGCAAGATCCTGTACCGGCAGGCGTCGGTCGGCGTGAAGAAGCTTGGCCTCGAGCTCGGCGGCAACGCGCCCTTCGTGGTGTTCGACGATGCCGATATCGACGCCGCCGTCGAGGGCGCCATCGTCTCCAAGTACCGCAACATGGGCCAGACCTGCGTCTGCGCCAACCGCCTCTACGCGCAGGACAAGATCTACGACGAGTTCGTGCAGAAGCTGTCGAAGAAGGTCGCCGCGATGAAGATCGGCGACGGCACCGAGCAAGGCGTGGTGCAGGGACCGCTGATCAACATGGAGGCGGTCGACAAGGTCGAGCGGCATATTGCGGACGCGGTGAAGGGCGGCGCCAAGATCGTGACCGGCGGCAAGCGCGCCGCGCTCGGCCGCAGCTTCTTCGAGCCGACCGTGCTGTCCGACGTGAAGCCGGACGCGCTGGTGGCGCGTGAGGAAACTTTCGGACCGCTCGCGCCGGTGATCCGCTTCAAGGACGAAGCCGACGTGATCGCGATGTGCAACGCCTCGCCGTTCGGCCTCGCCTCCTACTTCTATTCGCGTGACATCGGCCGCGTCTGGCGTGTCGCCGAGGCGCTGGAGTCGGGCATGGTCGGCGTCAACTCCGGCCTGATCACCACCGAAGTCGCCCCCTTCGGCGGCGTGAAGGAAAGCGGCCTCGGCCGCGAAGGCTCGCGTCACGGCATGGAGGAATATGTCGAGATCAAATATGTGATGATGGCGGGGGTCTGATCGCCAGCATTATCTGTCGACCAGCGCCTTGAACTCCGGATCGCCCTTGCGAATGATCAGCCCATAAGGTTCGGTGCTCAGGCTGTCGTTGATGATGCGCCAGACGGATTGGCGCTGCCTGCGATCAGGCTGGCGAGCAGGATGTCGTCCATGATGAAGGCTTCGCTGCCTCCTCCCCCGCAAGCGGGAGAGGGAGCCGAAACCCCGTGCGCCCGTCCATTGCGGCGCTCTCATCATTTTTACCGCCGCAGCACTGCGATGGTGCGGTTGGCGAAGGACAGCCGCTCCGCCATTACGGAGACGAAATAGGTCAACAGCTTGTGGCTGAGCTCGGGGTCCTCGTCCCTGATCGCCGCGAACTGGCGGGTATTCAGCACGTAAAGCACGCTGGCCACCTCGGCTTGGATGGTCGCGCTGCGCGGGGCCTGCGAGACCAGGCCCATCTCGCCGATCGTGGTGTAGCGGCCGAGGCTGCGCACCCGCGTGGTGCGGCTGTCCTCGGCGGGGACCACGACGCCGACGCGGCCGTCGAGGATGAAATGCATCGAATCCGCAGGCTCGCCGGCGCGCACGATGACCTCGCCGGCGTCCACCTCGATGCGCTGGCATCTGCGGATCAATTCATCGGCGTCACGCTCCTCGTCGAGGATCCGCGTGAACCAGCCGCGCAGGTCGGCCTCCTCCTGCGCCAGTCCCTGATGCTGCCCGATGATCTCGTTCTCGCACCATTCCAGCGCACGATCGAGCTCGTCGATCACTCTGACGCCTTCGGTGATGAAGTCGCTGGAGCGCAGGACCTTCTCCGCCACCGCCGACAGATGCACCAGCACCAGCTCGACGCCGACGTCATGCGCGCAGCGCTTGATCTGCGCGAAGCTGTAGGCCGCCGATGAATCGATGCCGGTGACGAGCTTGAAGTCGAACAGCAGATAGCGGCACTCCGGATGCTCGCGCAGCAGCACCTTGACGTGCTGGTAGAGCCGGTTGGCAGAACCGAAGAACAAATAGCTCTGCAGGTTCAGGCCTCTGATCTTGCCGCCATGCGCCAGCAGCACCTCCTGGTCGTCGCGCGACCGGTCAAGCGAGCTGCGATACTCCGAGCCGTCGAAACTGTACTTGATCGCCTCGATCCGCGACGCGCTGAACGCGAACGTCGCGCAGCCGATGATGATACCGATCAGGATGCCGGGGACGAATCCCCAGGTGACGATGATGGCGATAATCGCGAGCAGCGAGACGTACTCGGTCTTCGATAGCCGCTTGCGCGACTCGATGATCCATTTGTGGAGCTGGTCCGCGCCGAGATAGAGCAACAGCCCGCCGAGCACGAATTTCGGGATGTAGCCGAGCAAGTCGGGCGCGACCGCGAGCATCAACAGCGACACCGCAGCGACGGTGAGGCCGGACAGGCGGCCGCGTCCGCCGCTCGAGAGATTGAGAATCGAGCGGCTGATCGAGACGCAGCCGGCATAGCCGGCCAGCGCGCCGGTCAGGATGTTGGCGAAGCCCGTAATGTTGAGCTCGCGCTCCAGATTGGCCTCGCGATGGGCGGCGACCTCGATGCCGGTGGTGTTGAACAGTGTCGAGGCGGCGGTGACGAACACCACGGCGACCAGGTTGCCGAGCAGGTCCGGAACCGTCGACCATGGGTAGTGCGCGAATTCCGCGATGTGCCACGGCAGCATGAAGGTCGACGGCGGCGGCGGCTCGAAGGTCCAGCCGGTGGCGCGGGCCTCGTCGGGCAAGATGCCGATGATCCAAAACACCAGGTGCGCGACGATCACGCCGCCGATCAGGATCACCGGCAGGCCGAACGGGCTGCGCGAGCGATGCCAGGTCAGATACAGCACCAGCGCCGTTGTGGCGGCCGCGCCGAGTTGCGCGATCGTGACTGTTTTTGTGAAGTGGAAGAGGGTGCCGACTTCCACGGGATAACCGGTGATGACCCTGATCGCGCCGAGCAGGATCAAGAGCCCGGTCGCGCCGAGGAAGCCGCCGACCACGGGATAAGGCACGTAGCGGATCGCGCGGCCCATCCGCGTGAGCCCGAGTCCGCACATCACGAGACCGGTGACGATGGTCGAGAGGCCTAGCGTGATCAGCACCGGTCCGAGCAACGGCGCCGACGGGTTTGCGCCGGCGATGCGCTCGACCAGCGACGCCATCAGGATGCCAGTCACGGCGGCGGTGGAACTGTCGGGACCGGCAATCGCGAATGGCAGCGAGCTGCCAAGCGCGACGACGGTTGCAAGCACCGCCGAGCTGATGAAGGTCGCGGCGACGCCATAGGACAGATAGGGCGAGAGCGGACCGGCGAAGATCAGCAACGCATAGGACAGCCCGAACGTGATGGCGAGGATGCTGGCGGCGCCGCCGCCGAGAATGTCACTGACGGCCCGCCGTGCCCGCGAGCCGAAGTAAAGCGATCGACCAATCACGAAAAATAAGCCCCGAAATTCCGCGGTCAGTCGTAGACGACCGCGGCGCGGGCCGACAACAGGATTTTTGTGACAAGGTTTCTCAACATGTGCTCGAGCCTTTGCCCTTCCTTGTAAGGCCTCTTGCAAGAGGAGAGGCGAGGTTGGGTGTGCGGGAGCGATCTCGGGCTCAGCCGGTCCCGCCGTCATTGCCGAACGCGCCGTGACGTCCGACGCCCGACGCAAAGCGCGTCGCGCCGGACAGCGTTTCGCCCGAGGCGATCACCTCGAGCCCGCCGCGCATCTCGTTCCTGATCGCGTCCTCTTCCTCGAGGTCCCACTGCCGCAGCGCCGACAGCCGGTCGGCGCGCAGGCATGTCTGCGGGAACCGGGCGATGTCCTTGGCGAGCGCGATCGCGTGTGCGCGGGCCTCGCCCTTCGGCACCAGCCGGTTCGCCAGCCCCATGCGATGGGCCTCGGGACCTGCGACCGGGCGTCCGGTGAGGATCAGGTCGATCGCCTGCGAATGTCCTATCAGCCGCGGCAGGCGGATGGTGCCGAGGTCGATCAGGGGCACGCCGAAGCGGCGGCAGAAGATGCCGAAGGTCGCGTCCTCGGCGACCACGCGCAGGTCGGCCCATAGCGCGAGCTCCATGCCGCCGGCGACTGCGAAGCCCTCGACCGCCGCGATCACGGGCTTCGAGAGCCGCAGCCGGCTCGGCCCCATCGGCGCGATCGTGTTGTGGCCGCCGATCTCGCGCTTCTTGTTGGGATCGCCTGATGCCACCGCCTTGAGGTCCGCGCCGGCGCAAAAGTAGCCGCCGGCGCCGGTGAACACCGCGACCGATGCGCTCGTATCGGCGTCGAACGCCAGGAATGCATCATAGAGCTTGCGCGCGGTGGCGCCGTCGACGGCGTTGCGGCAATGCGGACGGTTGATGGAGACGATGGTCACGGCGCCATCGCGCTCGGTGAGCACGGTATCGGCATCAGACATGGGGCGCTCCCTGGGTATTCTTGTTGTTCCCGGAGAGTGACATCAGTAGCGATGCTTGCGCAATCCCACGACGCGAACGCGCAGTTCCGTAGGTAGGCGAAACGAGGCGCGCGCCTCTTCCCGTCACCCTGAGAGCCCGACTCAAAAACGATCAATAAAATCAGGCTCTTTCATCTAGCTCCGTCATGCCCGGCCATAACGAAGAAAGCGACTGAAAATGCTGCTCGCTTTCCGGTCAGGCTCTGAGGAGCCGCGAAGCAGCGTCTCGAAGTATGCACGGCCGCCAGCCGGCGGTGTCACTTCGAGACGCGCCGCGCGCTCCCCGGGCGACAACGGCGGAGCCGTTGCGCGGGCGTGACGGCTATAAGCCGAACACGATGACGGTAGCTAAACCTTCAGCTCGGTCCCAGTGACGCGGCGATAGGCTTCCAGATACCGCTTGCTGGTGGCATCCACCACGCTTGCAGGCAGCGGCGGTGCGGGCGCATCGCCGTTCCAGCGGCCGGCCTTGCGCTCGGCGTCGAGATAGTCGCGCAACGGCTGCTTGTCGAAGCTCGGTTGCGGCTGGCCGGGCTTGTAGGCGTCGACCGCCCAGAAACGCGAAGAATCCGGCGTCATCACCTCGTCGATCAGGATGATGCGGCCGTCCTTGTCGCGGCCGAACTCGAATTTTGTATCCGCGATGATGATGCCGCGGGCGCGGCTGGTCGTCTCGCCATAGGAGTAGACGTCGCGCGCCATCTTCTCCAGTGTCGCCGCGACGTCGGCGCCGACGATCTCGCGCACCTTCGCCACCGTGATGTTCTCGTCATGGCCGGCCTCGGCCTTGGTCGCCGGGCTGAAGATCGCGGGCTCGAGCCTCTCACTCTCCACCAAGCCCGCGGGCAGCTTCTCGCCCGCGAGCGTGCCGTGCGCGGCGTATTCCTTCCAGGCCGAGCCGGAGATGTAGCCGCGGATCACGCATTCGACCGGAAACACCGTCGTGCGCTTGCACAGCATCGCGCGGCCGAGGATGTCGGCGCGATGGTTCTTCAGCGCGGGCACCTCGCGGATGATCTCGTCGGCATCGGCGCTGATCATGTGGTGAGGCGCCGTGCCTTCGAGCTGCCGGAACCACCAGGCGCTGATCTGGGTCAGCACCGCGCCCTTCATCGGGATGGTCTCCACCATCACCACGTCGAACGCCGAGATGCGGTCGGTGGTCAGCAGCAGAACGCGGTCATCGCCGATGGCATAGATATCGCGCACCTTGCCGCGGCCGATCCGGGGCAGGGGCAAGTCGCTGGAGAGCATCGCGGTCATGGGCCAGGTCTTTCTGGGCGTTGTCTTTCAAGAAGCCGCACGCCCGCGCATCGCGCGGGCGGCACGGGATGAGGCCAGGAGATAGCTCACTCCGGCAGCGGAATGAACTCGTGTTCCTGCGGAACCGGCGCGAAACGGCCGGTTTTCCAGTCCTGTTTGGCCTGCTCGATCCGCTCCTTCGAGGACGAAACGAAATTCCACCAGATGTGGCGCGGGCCTTCGAGCGCATCGCCGCCCAGGAACATCATGCGGGTCGGCTGCACCGTCTTCACGGTGATGCGGTCGCCGGGTCGGAAGATCAGCAGCCGCGGGCCCTCGTAGCGCTCGTTTGCGATCTCGACCTCGCCGTCGACGAGGTAGATCGCGCGTTCCTCATGGTCGGGGTCGAGCGGCATGGAGGTGCCGGCCTTCGCCGTCACCTCGGTGTAGAACCACGGCGAGACCATGCTGACCGGCGAGGCGATGCCGAATGCCGAGCCGGCGATCACGCGCGCGGTAAAGTCGCGCTCCGAGATCATCGGCAAATCGCCGGCCGCATAATGCTGGAACGACGGCGCGATCTCCTCCTTGCCCGCCGGCAGCGCGATCCAGCTCTGCAGGCCCAGCATCTTCTGGCCGTCGCGGCGCTGCACGTCGGGGGTGCGCTCGGAATGCGCGATGCCGCGGCCCGCCGTCATCAGGTTCATCGCGCCGGGCTGGATCTCCTGGACATTGCCCTCGCTGTCGCGATGCATGATGCTGCCGTCGAACAGATAGGTGACGGTGGCGAGCCCGATATGCGGATGCGGCCGCACGTCCATGCCTTTGCCGGCGAGGTACTGCACCGGCCCGAAATGATCGAAGAAGATGAAGGGGCCGACCATTTGCCGCTTGCCGTGCGGCAACGCGCGGCGCACGGCGAAGCCGTCGCCGAGATCGCGCGTGCGCGGCACGATGACGAGATCCAGCGCGTCGCAGGTCTTGGGATCGCCGAGCACAGGGTCGAGATCGGGAAGCCAGCTCATGGAAAAACTCCTTCTCTGGTACGGCGATCGTAACAGGATTTGATCGCCGCGTCGCGCCGATCGCGGCGCGGTCACGATGGTCTATTTGCTGATCTCGTGCGATATCGGCGAGAGCAATCTTGGAAACTGGGGTGAGCGATGGTTTCTCTGTTCAAGCCCGGTGCGAAGCTGCTGCAGGTCGATGGTCCCATGATCGAGACCGCGCGCCTGATCCTGCGGCCGTGGCGTGCGTCCGACATCGCGGCGAATACGCGGATGCTCTACGATCCCGAAACGGCGCGCTTCATCACGCCGAACCACAAGCCGGTGACGTCGGAAACCAATGGCTGGCGTAACGCGGCCGTGATTGCCGGGCACTGGGCGCTGCATGGTTTCGGCATGTTCGCGGTCGAGGAAAAGTCCTCCGCCCGCTACATCGGCCGCGTCGGCCCTTACTATCCACCGGGCTGGCCGGGCTTCGAGGTCGGCTGGGGCATCGCCAAGGAGTATCGGGGCCAGGGCTATGCCGTGGAAGCGGCGCGCGCCGCGATCGACTGGGTGTTCGCCAGTTTCACGATCGACCGCATCATCCATTGCATCGATCCGGTCAACGCCGCCTCGCAGGCCGTGGCGCGGCGGCTCGGCGCCGTGGGCGAGGGGCCGGGCGAGCTCGAAGGGGATGTCGTCGACATCTGGGTGACGACGCGCGGACGGTGGCGCCGCGGTCCGGCTTGAAAAACCCCGCCTGAGCGACGATTGTTCGGCTCATCCCTGGAGATCGCCTCGACCAATGACGTTGGCCGCATTTGAACTCTGCCTGCGCAGCGCCACCGTGGCGCTGCTCCTGGTGCTTGCGGCCTTGCTATTCTCGGATTTCCGAAAAGTCCTTGCCGGGCGGCTCGCCATCGGCTTTGCGCTCGGCTCGGCGGCGCATGCGGTCACCGCTTCGATCGGTGCCGCGCCATCGCAGATCTCGGCCTGGCATGCCCCGCTGATCGCGCTGTCGACCGGCAATATCGTGGTGTTCTGGCTGCTCACGCGGGCGCTGTTCGATGACGCGTTCACCCTGCGCCCCTGGCACGGCCTGATCTGGGCGGCGGTGTCGGCGTTCAGTCTGGTCAACTGCCTCTGGATCGCGCCCGGCGGTCATGCGCCGGCCGCGATCGTTACGATCAATCTCATCGTGCTCGGCTTCATTGCGCTGGCGGTGGTGCAGACGTTTGCGTCGTGGTCGGCAGACCTCGTCGAGCGTCGGCGCCGCGTGCGTGTCTTCATCGTCGCGGCCGCGGCGCTTTATGGTGGGCTGAACGCGCTGTTGCAGATCGCGATCGCCGGCAGCGGTGTCGCCGCGGACTGGGCCAACGCGATCAACGCCGCCGTGCTGGCGGGTATCGTGGCGGCGATCGCTTACGCAATGATGCGCGTCGATGCTGCCGATCTGTTTGCCGCAGCGGTGGAGGCGGTCACAGCCAACGCGCCGCCGGCTGCGGTGGAGGACGCGGCCGACCAGAAGCTGGTCGACGCCCTGATGCGGCTGATGGCGGACGAGCGCATCTACCGCCAGGACAACATCACCATCGGCACGTTGGCGAGCCGGCTGAAGATCCCGGAGTATCGCCTGCGGCGTCTGATCAACCAGCGGCTCGGCTATCGCAACTTCAACGTCTTCCTCAACAACCACCGGATCGAGGAAGCCAAGGCCGCGCTCGCCGATCCGGCGCAGGCCGAAGTCCCCGTCATCACCATCGCCATGGACGCCGGCTTCAAGTCGCTCGGCCCCTTCAACCGCGCCTTCAAGGCGACCACCGGTGTGACGCCGACGGAGTACCGGCGGCTGAAGTTGAATGCGGTGTGACCGGGACCTCTTCTCCCTCCCCCGCAAGCGGGAGAGGTGAAGCGAGTACGCGGCGAAATCCGTTGTAATCACTGAATAATTTCAGAATCAGCCAGCCGCCTCCAACTTCCGGCCAGCCTGATTTCCAAATCCGGCGAGCGCGTCCGCGACCACTGCTGCCTGATCCCGGCCACGCGCCCATTGCGCCATGCCATAGGATCACCGTGACCCGTCGAAAGCTCGTTCTCATCCTTGCCGCCACCACCGCGCTCGGTGCGCTGGTCTTCTCCGCCGCGCGCGCCCGCGACGTGCCCGATGTCGCGACCGGATTTGTCGCCAACGTCCTCTGTTCCGAAACCTTCGTGACCGGGCTCGAGCCGGCGCGGATTTTCTCCGAGACCACGGAGGCGATTCCGGGGTCGAGCCTGATCACCTGGGCGATGGACCACCAGGTCGACCGCGTCAGCAAGGATGTCACCGTGACGCTGTTCGGCCTCGGCCGCAGCCATGCAGTCTATCGCGAAGGGCTCGGCTGCACCCTCGATCATGGCCATGCGTTCGCCGACGGCCCGCTGTCGCGGGAGACGCCGCTGGCCGCATCGCTGCCCGAGATCGCCGGGCCTGCGGTCGTCGCGCCGCAGAGCCCGCAGCTTGCGGCCGCGCTGGACCGTGCCTTCGTTGAGCCCACCGAGCCGCCGTTCCGCCACACCCGCGCGATCGTCGTGATGAAGGACGGCCGCATCGTCGCCGAGCGCTACGCTGACGGCATCGGCATCGATACGCCGCTGCTCGGCTTCTCCGCAACCAAGTCGGTGATCTCGGCGCTAACAGGAATCCTGGTGCGCGACGGCAAGCTGGCGCTCGATCAGCCGGGGCCGATCGCGGCCTGGCGAAATCCGGATGATCCCCGGCATGCGATCACGGTTGATCAGCTTTTGCGCCACACCGCGGGGCTCGCGCTCGGCAGCTCGTTGCAGGCCTCGCTGGCATCGGCGCTCGAGCCGGTCAACCGGATGAAGTTCATGGAATCGGACATGGCCCGTTATGCCGAGAGCATTCCACTGGAGAGCGCGCCGGGGCAAGTCTGGAATTATCACGACGGCAATTTCATTATTCTCTCGCATCTGATCCGCAACGCGGCCGGCGGCCATGCTGCCGATGTCATGCGCTTTGCGCGCCGCGAGCTGTTCGGCCCGCTCGGCATGCGCAACGTGGTTCTCGAGTTCGACAGTGCGGGGACGCCGGAAGGATCGAGCCAGATGCTCGCCAGCGCGCGCGACTGGGCGCGCTTCGGCCAGCTCTATCTCAACGACGGGATGGCCGGCGGCAAGCGCATCCTGCCCGAAGGCTGGGCGAAATACTCCGCGTCGCCGACGCCGAATGCATGGGTCGGCTATGGCGCCGGCTTCTGGACCGATCGCGGCGACAGCTTCGGCGCCTCCTATCGCGTCGCGCACGGCTGGCCGCGCGACGCCTTCTTCGCGAAGGGCACGATTGGGCAGTATGTGATCATCGTGCCGTCCGAGCGCCTCGTCATCGTTCGTCTCGGCCGCTCGCCGAATGCACCGCCAGAGGCGGACGGCGTGTTCGACCTCGTTTGCGACGTCATCGCCGCGACGTCCGGCAAGGCGAAGCTCGCGGGACAGGATTGAACGCACCGCCTGCGACAAATTAACTCGACGGGCAAATTTCCGCTTCGCGATTCACCCAACTCAGCGGTCTAATGCGCGCCATCTCACCCGCCTGAGGGGCGCTTCGCGATCGTCACGAGTGTTGGGTGGGATGCGGTGGACGCCGAGCGTGTGACTGACGAGCATACGCAAGGCGGACGGTGAAGTCGTGCAGGCCTGACGCCCTAGTTGTGGAGCCTCAAGAGGTTGTTCCCGGTTAATCCGAGCCTGCTGATCGGCGGCTTTGAGCCGATACTGCCATGAGGACGATGCCAGTTGTAGCGGTGAAGCCATCGTGGCAGCTCCGCGGCTCTTTCTGTTGAGGTGTTGTAGGCCTGCGCGTAGGCCCATTCTCGCAGGCTGGTCTGAATGAAGCGTTCGGCCTTGCCATTGGTTTTGGGCGTATAGGGCTTGGTGCGGATGTGCTTGAGGCCGAGGCGCTGACATGCCTTTCGGAAGGCGGCGGATTTGTAGCACGCGCCGTTGTCGGTCATGACGCGCTCGACCTTCACGCCCAGGCTCACGTAGTAGGCCACCGCCGCCTTGAGGAAGGCGACGGCACAGCCCTTTCGCGCGTTCTTCATGACCTGGCTGAAGGCGATCCGCGACGCATCGTCGATGCAAACATGGACGTATTCCCAACCTGGTCCTTGACGGCGAGAACGCAGGTTGCTCGCCCCACGTCGATCGCCGGTGATCCGATGGCCGATCCGATTGAACTTGCCGAGCTTTTTGATGTCGATGTGGATCAGCTCACCAGGATGCTGGCGCTCATAGCGCCGGATCGGCTCAGCCGGCTCCAGCGCAGCCAGCCGGTTCAAACCGAGCCGGCGCAGGATCCGGCTGACGGTTGCTGCTGAGACCCCGACCTCGCGCGCGATCTGCTTGCCGGTGTGGCGCTGCCGGCGGAACGTCTCGACAGCGGCGCATGTGGCGGCCGGGGTTTGGCTTGGCAAGGAATGCGGCCGTGAGGACCGATCCTGCAAACCATCGACGCCTTCTGCGCGGAAGCGCTTGACCCATTTGGCGACTGTCTTCGCCGTAACATTGAATTGGCGCGCGGCGGCGGCCTTCGTCAGGCCGCTCTCGATCACGCTCCGCGCCATCGCCGCTCGACCTTTTGGCGTCAAAGGCGCATTCTTGTGGATGTTCATCTGGTCTCTCCGGGGAACCCTGAAGCGTCGCAGCCTCAGCTTCCTCGGTTCAGACCAGATGGACAACCTCCTGAAAGCTCACACCTAGTGGCAGGTGTCTCTTCGCAAGATGCGATGCGTCTTGCTGATGACGGTGACAAAAAAGCCCAGTCTCGCCGGGGAGAGCACGTATAAGCTGTAAGGCCATCGCGCAGGGAAAGCCGGGATTGCTCCGGTTTCACCTGTGGTCCTACCGCCGGTGCTTTTTTTGTTGCACCGGACCCATGGGTGCGATCGGCACCCGGCTTTCCCTGCGCCCTCTGTTTGAGGAGAGGGCGAAGATTGACGAAAACCTCGGACGCAACGCGCCGCGAGAACACGAACGCACATCTTGTCCGTTGTCATGCCCCGCGCAGGCGGGGCATCCGGTGCACCGCGGCCTCTCGGCTCAAGCAGCGGCGTCTCTGGAATACCGGATCACCCGCATTCGCGGGTGATGACGCCGCGCTGTTTGACATCTTCAACCAAGGGCCTGCTCCGGTGTCGTTCCGACCTTCGCCCTGGCAGCGGATGTGTTACTGCCGCCCGAGCTGCGTCGCCTCCTCCACGCGGTCGAACCGCTCCAGCGTCAGGATCGCATCGGCGAGTTGCTCGGCGCGCTTGTCGAGCACCGGGCGGGCCAGCGTCAAAAACTTCTGCTGCATCGCCTGCGCGTCGGGGAACGAGGTCGGCTCACCGGACGGATCGGCGTAGAGGCGCTCATGGGTGCCGTCGTCGGTGGTGATCGAGACGCGGGCGCCGAACGGGTGGGTGCGGCCGATCTCGAGGCGGTCGTCCTGCACAACGTCGAACTTGTCGGCGAGCGCGTCGATCGCCTTGTCGCCGAGCCGGTCGTAGTCGTCCCAGCCGAAGCTGCCTTGGTCGAGCGCGATGGCGCCGGTGAAGAACATCGAGAACTGGCCGCCGACGATCGAGGTCGGGTGCCGCTTGGTGGCGGCGTCGCCGGTCAGCGTGATGCCGTTGCGGTGCAGGCCGATCTCGACCTTCCTGATCTGGTCCGGCGTCAGATTGTGCTCGCGCCGCATCGCGATCAGCGCGTCGATCGCGGCATGGGTGTAGCGGCAGCTCGGATAGGGTTTCACGCCGATCTTCATGGTCTCGTAGCTGCTGCCGAGGCCGGCGACCGCCTTGTCCGGATGCGCGTCGTCGCTGTAGCCGACCAGGAGGCCATGCTTGCCCTCGACCGAGTCGGTCGAGCCGACGAAGTCGTTACGGGCGAGCGTGGCAGCGATCACGCCGTTCATCGCGGCGGCCCCGACCTGGTAGCGCTTGTTCCAGGCGCCGTTGACCAGGAACTGGAGCGAGCCCGCGGCCTGGCTGCCGGACACGCCGAATGCCGAGACGATCTGCGCCTTCGACAGGCCGAACAGTTTTGCGGCGGCCGCGGCGGCGCCATAGGTGCCGGCGGTCGCGGTCGGGTGGAAGCCGCGGGCGTAATGCGAGGTCGGGTCGAGTGCGTTGCCAAGCCGGCAGCACACCTCATAGCCCGCGACGATCGCGGTCAGCACGTCGCGGCCGGAGGCGCCGACCATCTCGCCGACCGCAAACGCGGCAGGCACCACGGGCGCGCTCGGATGCAGCGAGGAATCGGCATGGGTGTCGTCGAAGTCGAGCGAATGGCCGAGCGCGCCGTTGAGCAAAGCCGCGACCGCCGGGGTCCAGGTCTTGGTGTCGCCGAACACGGTGGCCTCGCCCTTGCCGTCCAGCGCCAGCGCTTCCAGCATCTTCATCAGCGACGGCGTCGATTCCGCATCGCGGCGGGCGCGGATGGTGCTGCCCAGGAAATCCAGCGTCAGCACCTTGGCGCGCTCGAGCACCTCCGGGGGGATGTCGGAATATTTCAGGTCGGCGACATAGGCGGCGAGCGTTGCGGTTTCGTGGGCCATCGTGTTTCCTCAATCTTGCGGTGCAGGGTAGGCGGGGCTGACAGGCCTTTCAAGCCGCCGTGCCGCCGTGGGCGGCAGCCATGCTGGAAGTCACTTAACACGACCATTGGCATTGATTCCGGATCGCGGTGCATGAGGGCCTTCGCAAAACGCATGTTCGACCGGCTTTGGGCCGGCAAGACGCAGTTGGCGCTGGCGGTCCGGATCGCGGCCTCAGGAGTGGCGGCCTATGCCATCGCGGTGGCGCTGCATCTGATGCTGCCGTTATGGGCGGTGCTGACCTCGCTGATCGTCACCCAGATGAGCGTCGGCCGCTCGCTGAAGGCAACCCGCGACTACATGCTCGGCACCATCGGCGGCGCCATCTATGGCGGCGCGATCGCGGTGCTGATCCCGCATTCCGGTGAAGGCGGCCTGCTGGCGCTGCTGGTGCTGGCGATCGTGCCGCTCGCCTTCATCGCCTCGCTCAATCCCAGCCTGAACTCGGCGACGGTGACGGCCGTGATCGTGCTGCTGCTGCCGACGATGCATCAGTCCAATCCGCTGGACTCCGCGATCGACCGCGTCCTGGAGGTCACGGTCGGGGCGCTCACCGGGCTTGCGATCTCGTTCCTGGTGCTGCCGTCGCGCGCGGTCAGCCAGATCCGGGTCAATGCGTCGAAGCTGCTGGAGCTGCTCTCGGCGGCGTTCGCCGAGCTGCTCGCCGGCCTGACGCGCGGTCTCGACAATGACGCCTTGCACCGGATCCAGGACGGTATCGGTATCGCGGTGACCAATCTGCAGGCGACCGGCCTGGAGGCCGAGCGCGAGCGCTCCATGCATCTGTCGTCGGGGCCGGACACCGGGCCGCTGCTGCGGACGATCCAGCGGCTGCGGCATGACGTCGTGATGATCGGGCGCGCCAGCGTCGTGCCGCTGCCGGCGGAAATCCAGGCGCGGCTGGCGCGGCCATTGTCGGATGTGAGCAACGCGATCGTCACCTACATGAAGGCGGTCGCGACCTCCTTACGCGCCGGCCGCGGCTCTGCCGACATGGCGCCGGTCGAGGCGGCGCTTCAGGCCTACAGTGCCGAGGTCGCCGCGCTGCGCAAGGATGGCATGATCCGCGGCCTGCCGGTCGACGCCGCGGAGCGGTTTTTTGCGCTCGGCTTCTCGCTCGAACAGATGCGGCAGAACCTGACCGACCTCAAACGCTGTCATGGCAATTGGTGCGCAAGCGAGGACACCCAGGAGAAAATCGCGCAATGACCTCGGGTCATGCTTTGCACCGCGAGCGGATAGACCGGCCACAGGTTCACCGCGACGTCGTAGTCGGCGACCATCTTCAGCGTCTTCGGCAGCGCCAGATAGCTGTAAGGGCTGCGGAACGAGAAGAGATCGACCGACAAGGTCACGCGCTAGTCTCTTTGGCCAGTCTGTGTGCCAGCAGGCGGAAGCGCAAGATGAGGAGGGTCGCATAAACAGCGGTCCCGAGCGACAGCCCGATCCAGACACCAGCTGCGCCGAGCGTTGTCCAGAACGCGAGGGCGTAGGCCGACGCGAATCCGACCAGCCAATAGCTGATGGTGGCGAACAGGAGCGGCAGCTGGGTGTCGTTCATGCCGCGCAGCGCGCCGGCGGTGGTGGTCTGGACCCCGTCGGCGATGAAGAAGGTCGCGCCGATCAGGAGCAGCATCGCGGTGAGCTGGGCTGTGGTATCGGTGGCCTCGCCGAGGAAAATCGTCGCGATCTCGAAGCGCGCCAGGATCACCGCCAGCGTCATGATGCTCATGAAGGTGCCGCTGAGCGCGACCGCGACATAGCCGGCGCGCCGCAATCCGTCCGGGTCACGGCGGCCGACCGCGTGGCCGACCCGCACCGTTGCCGCCATGCCGACGCCGAACGGCACCATGAACAGGATCGCGGCGATCTGCAACGCGATCTGGTGCGCCGCAAGCGCGGTGGTGCTGATCAGGCCCATCAAGAGGCCGGCGGCGCCGAACATGCCGTATTCCAGCAGGAACGCCAGCGAGATCGGCGTGCCGATCGCCACCAGCTTGCCCATCAGCGGCCAGTCGATCCGCCAGATGCGGCTGAAGACGTAATATTTTCGGAACGGGCGGCGACGCGCGGCAAACCAGACGCCGGCGAGGAACATGCCCAGGTTGACGGTGGTCGTGGCCAGTCCAGCGCCGAACAGGCCGAATTCGGGCATGCCCCATTTGCCGTAGAGCAGCAGATAGACCAGCAGCGCGTTGGCCGGGATCGCGGCCAGCGTGATCCACAGCACCGGCTCCGGCCGGTTCACCGCGCTCATGAAGCCGCGGAGTGCGATGAACCACAGCGCCGGCAGGATGCCCCAGGCGAGCCCGAACAGATATTGCTGGGCCAGATGCGCGGCCGCCGGTGCCTGGCCGAGCGCGAGCAGGATGCTTTCGCCGTGGAACGGCAGGGCCATCAGCGGCAGCGCCGTGAACAGCGCCGCCCACAGGCCGACGCGCAGCGCGCGCCGCATCACATGCGGGTCGCGGGCCCCGAACGCCTGCGCCGCCAATGGGGAGACGGCCGAGACCAGCCCCATGCCGAAGGTGAAGCTGACGAAGAACACCGTGTGCGCCAGCGCGGCGGCCGCCACGGCCTCGCTGCCCAGACGTCCGATGAAGGCGAGATCGGTCGACATCATCGCGATCTGGCCAAGCTGCGTCAGCGCAAGCGGCACCGCCAGCTTCAGCGTTTCCGAGAGCTCGGCCGCAAGCTGATTGCGAGAGATGGCAACGGCCGCGTGCGGCGCGGCCGGTTCGATTTTCTCGATGCAGGTCATGGCGGAACGCTTAGCACGGCAAGCGGGCCAAAAGGATGGCCAGGCTGCCGCAGGAGGTCACGTTCGCGCTGGAATCCGCTTGATCCTGGCGCCGAGCGCGTTCAGCCGCTCCTCGATCCGCTCGTAGCCGCGCTCGATCTGTACGGCGTTGTTGATGGTCGATGTCCCTTCGGCGCAGACAGCGGCGAGCAGCATGGCCATGCCGGCGCGGATGTCGGGCGAGGTGATCGGCGCGCCGCGCAGCCGGCTCGGGCCGGCGACAATCGCGCGATGCGGGTCGCACAGCACGATCCGCCCACCCATCGCGATCAGCATGTCGATGAAGAACATCCGGGATTCGAACATCTTCTCGTGCATCAGGACGACGCCGTCGCACTGCGTCGCGGTGACGATCGCGATCGACATCAGGTCCGCCGGGAAGGCCGGCCAGGGCTGGTCCTCGAGCTTCGGCACATGGCCGCCGAAATCGTCCTTGATCTTCATGGTCTGGCCGGACGGCACGATGAGGTCGTCGCCTTCGACGCCGCAGACGATGCCGAGCCGCTCGAAGCCCATCCGGATCGAGCGCAGGTGCTCGACGCCGGCGCGCGCGATGCGCAGCGGCGATCGCGTCACTGCGGCGAGCCCGATCAGCGATCCCACCTCGATGTGGTCGGGCTGGATCGCATAGGTCGCGCCGCCCAGCGTCGCCGGCCCGTGCACGATGATGGTGTTGGTGCCGATGCCCTCGATCTTGGCGCCAAGCGCGACCAGGAAGTGCGCGAGGTCCTGCACATGAGGCTCGGAGGCCGCGTTGCGCAGATAGGTGGTGCCGCGGGCAGCCACGGCGGCCACCAGCGCGTTTTCCGTGGCGGTGACGCTGGGCTCGTCGAGGAACACATCGGCGCCCTTCAGGCGCGAGGCGCGGAACTCGAGCCGGTGCGTCGCGGTGACGGTGGCGCCGAGCTGTTCGAAGGCGAGGAAATGCGTGTCGAGGCGGCGGCGGCCGATCACGTCGCCGCCAGGCGGCGGCAGCGCCACCTCGCCGCAGCGGGCGAGCAGGGGGCCCGCGAGCAGGATCGAGGCGCGAATCCGCGCGCACAGCCCCGGATCGAGGTCGGCCGCGCGGATCTCCCTGGCGTGAATCTGGAGCGTATTGCGCTCGGTCCATTCGGCGGCGGCGCCGACCGAGCGGCACAGCTCGACCAGCGTTTCGGTGTCGCGGATGCGCGGGACGTTGGTCAGCGTGACCGGGTGCTCGGTGAGCAGTGCCGCGGCGATGATCGGCAGTGCGGAATTCTTGTTCCCGGACGGCTCGATGGTGCCGGAGAGCCGGCGGCCGCCCTCTACAATGTATTGAATCGGCGGCACGCGGAAACAGGCCCCTCAGATGTCGATGTTGGCGCTCAGCGAGTTGTCCTGGATGAACTCGCGGCGCGGTTCTACCACGTCGCCCATCAGTTTGGTGAAGATATCGTCGGCCTCGTCGACCTCCTTGACCTTCACCTGCAGCAGCGAGCGCGCCTCGGTGTCGAGCGTGGTTTCCCAGAGCTGCTCCGGGTTCATTTCGCCAAGACCTTTGTAACGCTGCAGCGTCACGCCCTTGCGGGCGGCATCGGTCACGGCCTCGAACAGGCCGACCGGGCCGTGGATGGCCTGCTCTGCATCCTTGCGTCGGAGCTTGCCCGCCCGCACATAAACCTCTTGCAGCTTCGTGGCGTATTCGTCGAGCTTCCGTGCATCTGCCGAACCGAGAAACGCGTCGTCGATGATCGCCACTTCCTTGACGCCGCGTATGGTGCGCTCGAATTGGAAACCCTGGCCTTCGATGAAGTCGCCGATCCAGCCGCGCTCGACTTCCTCAGCCAATGCGTCCAGCCGCTTGGCAATGTAGTCAGCGGCCGATTTGGCGGTCGCGATGTCGCTGGTGATCCTGGGATTCAGCACGCCTGCAATTGCGGCCTGCTCGATCACCGCGCGATTGTACCGGCTGTGCAGATTGCGCAGCACGGAGCGGATGATGCGGGCGTCTTCAATCAGCGACAACAGGTCGCGGCCAGAGCGGTCGTCACCGGAGGCCGGCTTGAACACGCATTCGTCGAGCCCGGTCGAGATCAGATAATCCTCAAGCGCACGCTCGTCCTTCAGGTACTGCTCGGACTTGCCGCGCGTCACCTTGTAGAGCGGCGGCTGGGCGATATAGAGGTAGCCGCCGTCGATGATGTCGCGCATCTGCCGGTAGAAGAAGGTCAACAGCAATGTGCGGATATGGGCGCCGTCGACGTCGGCGTCGGTCATCACGATGATCTTGTGATAGCGCAGCTTGTCGAGCGAGAAATCGTCGCTGATGCCGGTGCCGAGCGCGGTGATCAGCGTGCCGATCTGCTCGGAGGACAGCATCTTGTCGGGCCGGACGCGCTCCACATTGAGGATCTTGCCGCGCAGCGGCAGCACCGCCTGGAACTCGCGATTGCGGCCCTGCTTGGCGCTGCCGCCGGCCGAGTCGCCCTCGACGATGAACAGTTCGGATTTCGCCGGATCCTTCTCCTGGCAGTCGGCGAGCTTGCCGGGCAGCGAGGAGACGCTGAGCGGGCTCTTGCGGGTCAATTCGCGCGCCTTGCGCGCGGCCTCACGGGCCGCGGCGGCCTGGATCACCTTGCCGACGATCACCTTGGCCTCGGTCGGATGTTCCTCGAACCAGGCGGCGAGCGCCTCGTTCAGGACGTTCTCGACCACCGGCCGCACCTCCGAGGACACCAGCTTGTCCTTGGTCTGCGACGAGAATTTCGGGTCGGGCACTTTCACCGACAGCACGGCGGTGAGGCCTTCGCGGCAATCGTCGCCGGTCAGTGCGATCTTTTCCTTCTTCGCGTTGGCGTCGGCATAGCCGTTGACCTGGCGCGTCAGCGCGCCGCGGAAGCCGGCCAGATGGGTGCCGCCGTCGCGCTGCGGGATGTTGTTGGTGAAGCACAGCACGTTCTCGTGGTAGCTGTCGTTCCACCACAGCGCGGCTTCGACGCCGATGCCGTTGGCTTCCGAACGCACCATGATCGGCGCCGGGACGATCGCCTTCTTGTTGCGGTCGAGATATTTGACGAATTCCTCGACACCGCCGGAATAGTGCATCTCCTCGCGCTTCTCGACCGCATGGCGCATGTCGGAGAGCACGATGTTGACGCCGGAATTGAGGAAGGCGAGCTCGCGCAGGCGGTGCTCGAGCGTCGCGAAATCATATTCGATGTTCTTGAAGGTCTCGACCGAGGCGAGGAAGGTGACCTCGGTGCCGCGCTTGCCCGGGCTGTCGCCGACCACGCGCAGCGGCGCGACGGCATCGCCGTGCGCGAATTCGATGTAGTGCTCCTTGTCGTCGCGCCAGATGCGCAGCCCCAGCTTGCTGGACAGCGCGTTGACGACGGAGACGCCGACGCCATGCAGACCTCCGGAAACCTTGTAGGAGTTCTGGTCGAATTTGCCGCCGGCATGGAGCTGGGTCATGATGACCTCGGCCGCCGAGACGCCTTCGCCTTTGTGGATGTCGACCGGAATGCCGCGGCCGTCGTCACGCACGGTGACGGAGTTGTCGGCATTGAGGACGACCTCGACGCGGCTCGCATAGCCCGCCAGCGCCTCGTCGATCGCGTTGTCGACGACTTCGTAGACCATGTGATGCAGGCCGGAACCGTCGTCGGTGTCGCCGATATACATGCCGGGCCGCTTGCGCACGGCGTCGAGCCCCTTCAGCACCCGGATCGATTCCGCGCCGTATTCGACCGGAATGGGATGCTCAGATTCGGCAGGGGTCTGCCGGGCAGGTTCTGTCATGTGAGGCCTTCGAGGAATGTCCCGAATCAGCGCGCAATATGGGGCGCTGATTACGCTATTTGTGCCATGAAAGAAGCATTGCGCCTAGCGCAAAGTCTCTAGCCGCAAGTTACTGAATAGATGGGATTTTTTGACCCTGTTTCAAGCCTATCCAAAGCCGATTCCGAAGGCTCTGAAAAGCCCGATTCGGAGGCAGATTTCGGCACGTTACGGAGAGCGATTCCGGACCTCAGCCACGGCGGGTGGCGCGGCCGGACTCGACGTCGAAGATCTCGCCGGTCGGGCCGACGATGTCGACGAAGGCGGCGGGATCGGCGCCGGTCATCCAGGCCTGCGCGCCAAGCTTGGCGAGCTCGTCGAACAGCGCCTTGCGCCGGTTGGGATCGAGATGTGCGACGACCTCGTCGAGCAGGAGCAGCGGCACGATGCCGGTCATCTCCGCGACCATCGTCGCGTGCGCCAGCACCAGTCCGATCAGGAGCGCCTTCTGCTCTCCGGTCGAGGCGTCGCGCGCCGGCATGTTCTTGGGTGCGTAGACCACCTGCAGGTCGGTCCGATGCGGGCCGTCAAGCGTGCGTCCGGCGGCGGCATCGCGCGGACGGCTGGCGCGCAGCATCTCGCGGTAGCGGTCCTCCACGGCGGTCGCAGGCTCCTGCAGCAGCGCATTCTCCATCCAACCGTCGAGCGCGATCTCGGCGGAGGGAAAGGCCGACGCCGCCCCGCGCTCGCGCAGCATCACGGCGAGCTTCGCCGCGGCCTGGCCGCGCGATGCGGCAACCGCGACCGCAAGTTCGGCGGTCTCCCGTTCGATCGCATCACACCAATGGTCGTCATAGTTGCGCACCTCGAGCAGCCGGTTGCGCGAGCGCAGCGACCGCTCCAGCGCCGAGACGCGGCCGGAGTGCTCGGAATCGATTGCGAGCACCAGGCGGTCGAAAAAGCGCCGCCGTTCGGACGCCGCGCCCATGAAGAGGCCGTCCATCGCCGGTGTCAGCCACACGATGCGCAGATGATCGCCGAAAGCGGTCGCGGAACTCACCGGCTCGCGGTCGATCCGGCAGCGCCGGCTGGTGGAGCTGGCGTCGCCACCAGGCGCATCGATGCCGGTGCCGAGCGTCGCGAGCCCCAGCGCGCCTTCGACTTCCGCCGACACCGCCCAGGAGCCGTCGCCCTGGTTGTCGGCGATGTCGTCCAGCGTGGCGCGGCGCAGGCCGCGGCCCGGCGACAGGAACGAGATCGCCTCCAGGCAATTGGTCTTGCCGGCGCCGTTCGGCCCGACCAGCACGACCATGTCGCCCCGCGCGGACAGCGTCGCCGCCCGATAATTGCGGAATTGCGTCAGCGACAGGCGATGAATGCGGGACGGGGTCATGGTTCCTTGTCATTGCCGGGCTTGACCCGGCAATCCATCGTCCGCGTCAGCGGACAATTTCATCATATAGATCGCGCCACTCGGGATTGCTTGCGACGATCAGATCAATCTTCCACTCGCGGGACCAATGCTTGATGTTCTTCTCGCGCTGAAGCGCTGCGGCGATCGTCTCGTGCGCTTCGAAGTAGACGAGTGTTTTGACGCCGTACTTCCTGGTAAAGCCCTCTGCTAGACCTTCGCGATGTTCGTAGACGTGCCGGATCAGATCGTTGGTCACGCCGACATAAAGGGTTCCACCGGGCTTGCTCGCGAGGATGTACACCCAATAGGTCATCTTGTGTGATGGATGGCCGGGTCAAGCCCACGGCTGTCCGGTTTAAATTTGGTGGACAGGGCGCATGGCGTGGATTCTTCTGCGGTCTTGAGCATCGCCAAATGTTCGAGACACGCCAGGAAGGTCCCCGCCATGCGCCACCACAATACAGTATTTCACGGCATTCTGAACTTGGTGCCGTGGAGTGTTTTGGATCGGCTTGTGGACAGATATCGCGCCAACAAGCGGGTACGCCGTCTCAGCACGCAGAACCAGTTCGTCGCGATGCTGTATGCGCAGCTGTCTGATGCCCAGAGCTTGCGCGCGATCGAAGCATCTTTCGAGAGCCATGCCACGCGGCTCTATCATCTCGGAGCGCGAGAGCTGTCGCGCTCGACCCTGGCTGACGCCAACGCCAAGCGTTCCAGCGCGGTCTTTACCGCGCTGTTGTCAGAGCTGATGGGCCGCTGCGAGCGTGACCTCGCTGGCAAGCTGGCGGGCGCAGTGTATCTGGTTGATTCCACGGGCTTTCGGCTGACCTCCCTGAGCGCCGAGTGGGCGCGGTTTTGTTCCGGTGTGCACGGGGTCAAGCTGCATATCGTCTATAATCCAGACCGCGAGCGGCCGAGTTTCGCCGAGCTGACGCCCGCCAACGTCAACGACATCACCGTCGCCAAGGCCATGCCGATCCGCCCCGGGGCCACCTATGTCTTCGATCTCGGCTACTATGACTATGGCTGGTGGGCCCAGCTCGACAACGCGGGATGCCGCTTGGTCACACGGCTGAAGGTCAACACACCGTTGGTGGTGACGGCCGAGAACAAGGTGCCTGAAGGCTCCTGCGTGCTCTCCGATCGCATCGGTCTGTTGCCCGCAAGGCAGGCAAAGTCCCGCAAAAACCCGTTCAAGGATCCGGTGCGCGAGATCACGGTCCGCACCGAGACAGGCAAGATCCTGCGTATCGTGACCAACGACCTCGATGCCCCGGCCGACGAGATCGCCGAACTCTACAAGCGCCGCTGGCAGATCGAGCTGTTCTTCCGCTGGATCAAGCACACGCTCAAAATCCGGCACTTCTTCGGCACGTCGGAGAATGCCGTCCGCATTCAGATCGCCATCGCATTGATCGCCTTCTTGCTCTTGCGCATGGCCCATACCGCCCAAAGCAGCGTCGAGAATCTCCTGACCTTCACACGTCTGGTGGCTCAGAACCTCATGCACCGGCGGCGGATTGATCGTCTCCTCGATCCGCCGCCCCCGATCATCAAAGACGACCGCCAGATGAGCCTCAGCCTAGGCCAAATTTAAACCGGACAGCCGTGGGTCAAGCCCGGCCATGACGAGAGAGGAATCACACCCGCATCGGCATCAGCACGTAGAGCGCGCCCTTGTTGTCGCGGTCCTGCACCAGGGTGGGCGAGCCGGGGTCGGCGAGCTTCAGCACCGCCACCTCGCCCTCGATCTGGGCGGCGATGTCGAGCAGATAGCGCGAGTTGAAGCCGATATCGAGCGCGTCGGAGGCGTATTCGACCTCGAGCTCTTCAGTGGCGCTGCCGGAATCCGGGTTGGTGACGGAGAGCACCAGCTTGCCGGAGGAGAGCGAGAGCTTCACCGCGCGGCCGCGCTCGCTGGAGATGGTCGAGACGCGGTCGACGGCGGCCTCGAAATCCTTCTTGTCGACGACCAGTTCCTTGTCGTTGTTCTGCGGAATGACGCGGCCGTAATCCGGAAAGGTGCCGTCGATCAGCTTCGAGGTCAGCACCACATTGCCGAGCGTGAAGCGGATCTTGCCCTGCGACAGCTCGATCGAGATCTCGGCCTCGCCGTCCTCGATCAGCCGCTGCACTTCGCCGACGGTCTTGCGCGGCACGATCACGCCGGGCATGCCGGCGGCGCCCTTGGGCTGCGGCAGGTCGATCTGCGCCAGACGGTGGCCGTCGGTCGCGACGCCGCGCAAGGTCGCGGCCTTGGCGCTGCCGGCCGAGTGCAGATAGATGCCGTTGAGGTAGTAGCGGGTCTCCTCGGTCGAGATCGCAAACTGCGTGCGGTCGATCAGGCGCTTGACGTCGGAGGCCGGCAGCGAGAACGAATGCGTCATGTCGCCGGCGGCGAGATCGGGGAAATCGCTCTCGGGCAGCGTCTGCAGCGTGAAGCGCGAGCGGCCGGCGCGCACCGCCAGCACCGAGCGGTCGCCGTCGGCTTCCAGCACGATCTGCGAGCCATCGGGCAGCTTGCGGACGATGTCGTAGAACATGTGCGCCGGCACCGTGGTCGAGCCGGCGGTTCCGGTCTCGGCGGCCAGCGTCTCCGTCACTTCGAGGTCGAGGTCGGTCGCCTTCAGCGACAATTTGGCGCCCTCGGCGCGGATCAGCACGTTGCCGAGGATCGGGATGGTGTTGCGGCGCTCGACCACGCGATGAACGTGACCCAGCGATTTCAGGAGTTGCGCGCGCTCGACGGTGACCTTCATTGCAATACCCGCCAGATCCCTCAGATGGAAAAGCCGGGCGGCCGTTCACGGCAGCACCACGGCGTTGGAAACCCGAAAAGCCGGATCAATGTCGGATTTGATCAAACCCACGGGGGGACCGCAAGGTGGCGCGGATGGCGGGCCGACGCAAGGGAAACGGCGCCCGTTCCCCACGTTTTGGGCCAGAAAAAGCCTCGCCCGCCCGTCGTGAGACGGGAGGGCGAGGCTCGGGAAGCAGCGTTATTCCTGCAGCTGGCGCTTCAGCGATTCGACCTCTTCGGAGAGCGCCGTATCCTTGGCGACCAGTGCCTCAATCTTGCGCACGGCGTGCAGCACCGTAGTGTGGTCGCGGCCGCCGAAGCGCCGGCCGATCTCGGGCAGCGAGCGCAGCGTCAGCGTCTTCGCCAGATACATCGCGACCTGCCGCGGACGCACCACATTGGCGGTGCGGCGGGACGACAGAAGGTCGGACCGGCTCACGTTGTACTGCCGGGCGACCACGCGCTGGATGTCCTCGATCTTGATCCGCTTCGGTTCCTGCGGGCGGATCAGGTCGCGCACCTCCCGCTCGGCCATCTCCAGCGTCACCGGCTGGTTGTTGAGCTTGGAGTGCGCCAGCAGGCGGTTGATCGCGCCTTCGAGATCGCGACCGTTATGGGTGATGGTGCGCGCCAGATAGTCGAGCACCTCGTCCGGCACGTCGAAGCTCGCATGGTGCACGCGGGCCGCGGCGACGCGCGACTTGAGGATGCCGAGGCGCAACTCCTCGCCAAGCGAAGCCATCTCGACCACCAGGCCACCGGCAAGCCGCGAGCGCACGCGGTCGTCAAGGCTTTCCAGATCCGACGGCGGACGGTCGGCCGCGATCACGACCTGGCGGCCGGCATCGATCAGCGCGTTCAGCGTGTGGCAGAACTCGGCCTGGGTCGACTTGCCCTGGAGGAACTGCAGGTCGTCGATCACGAGCACGTCGATGCCGCGCAGCGCCTCCTTGAAGGCCAGCGCCGTCTGCGTCTTCAGCGCGGCGACGAAGCCGTACATGAATTTCTCGGCGGTGAGGTACAGCACCTTGCGCTCGCTGCCGGCGTTGCCGGCCCAGGTCACCGCCTGCAGGAGATGGGTTTTGCCGAGGCCGACGCCCGCGTGGATGTAGAGCGGGTTGAACATCACGGGATCGCCGCGGCGTCCTTCCGCGACCTGGCGCGCGGCGGCGTGCGCCAGCGTGTTGGAGCGGCCGACGACGAAGCTCGCGAAGGTGAGGCGCGGATCGAGCGGCGAGCCGCCAAGCGCATCATGGCTTGCGGACACCGGCGCGGTCGCAACCGAGCGCAGTTCGGGCGCGGGGCGGCCGTCGGTACGTTCGACGCGGCGCACTTCGACCGGCGCGACGGTTTCCTTCACCGGCGCCACCGCGCGGATCGCGGAACGCACGGTGAGGTCGATGCGATGTACCTCGGGCATCTCAGCCTGCCAGCAGGTGAGCACGCGATCGGCGTAGTGCGCCTGGATCCAGCTCTTCAGGAACCGGGTCGGAACCGACAGGTGCACGCTCTCGTCCTGCACGCCTTCCAGATCCATCCGGGCGAACCAGCTCGTATAGACGTCCTCGCCGACGCTCGTCCGCAACCGCCCCTTCACCCGCGACCAGCGCTCCTGTTCCGTATTCGTCAT